>DASYQS010000001.1:0-27668 GCA_036005185.1 Chitinophagaceae bacterium
TGCAAGAAATTTCGAGGCGCTCGACGCCATCATTGCTGCACTTAAAATTCTTGACAACGATGAAACTCTTCTCGTCCAAAGCGGCAAGCCCGTAGGCATTATGAAAACACATAAAGATGCACCACGGATCCTCATCAGCAATAGCCAGCTTGTACCCAACTGGGCTAACTGGGATCATTTTGATGAACTGGAAAAAAAGGGATTGACCATGTATGGCCAAATGACGGCAGGCAGCTGGATTTATATCGGCAGCCAGGGCATTGTGCAGGGCACCTATGAAACGTATGCTGCCATCGCAGAAAAATATTTCAATGGCACGCTCAAAGGCACACTCAATGTAACGGCAGGTCTTGGCGGCATGGGTGGTGCACAACCACTCGCTATTACCATGAATGAAGGAGTTGCACTGATCGCCGAAGTTGAAGAATCGCGAATTGATAAAAGACTCCAAACAAAATATCTGGATGAAAAGTACACAGATATTGACGAGGCAATCAACAAGGCACAAAAATACAAGACGAAAGGCAAAAGCATTTCCCTTGGTGTAAAATGCAATGCCGTTCATTTGCTGAAGCGGCTGGTGGAGCGCAACATAATTCCTGATACGCTCACCGATCAAACATCGGCGCATGATCCTCTCACTTACTGGCCCCATGAAATGGATTATGAATACGCCAAAGTGCTGCGAGTAGAAAATCCCAAGCAGTACATTGACTATGCTTATAACTCTATGTTGCTGCATGTGCAACTGATGCTGCAGTTGCAGAACAAAGGCGCCATCACGTTTGATTATGGCAACAATATTCGTGCAAGGGCGCAGGAGCGTGGACTCAAAAATGCATTTGACTTTCCCGGCTTTGTTCCTGCATACATAAGACCGCTCTTTTGTGAGGGCAAAGGTCCTTTTCGCTGGGCAGCATTGAGCGGCGACCCGAATGATATTGCAGTTACCGATGCGGTTATCATGAAAATGTTTCTTGAAAATAAAGGGTTGATACGCTGGATGAAGATGGCCAAAGAAAAAATTGCTTTCCAGGGTTTGCCTGCAAGAATTTGCTGGCTGGGGCAAGGCGAACGTGAAAAAGCAGGACTTGCATTTAATGAATTAGTAAGAACAGGAAAGGTTAAGGCGCCGATCGTAATTGGTCGTGATCATTTGGACACAGGTTCAGTAGCAAGCCCTAACCGTGAGACTGAAGCTATGCTCGATGGCAGCGATGCCATTGCCGACTGGCCTATATTAAATGCATTGCTGAATACAGCCGGCGGCGCTAGCTGGGTGAGCTTGCACCATGGCGGTGGAGTAGGCATGGGCTATAGCATACATGCGGGCATGGTGATCGTTTGTGATGGAACAACAGATGCTGATGAAAGATTGAAAAGAGTGTTGAGAAATGATCCGGGTATTGGTGTGATAAGACATGCGGATGCCGGATATATTGAAGCACAGCAAACGGCTAAAGCTCATCATTTAGATATAGCTGATAGATTGAAGTAGTAGCGCCCCTCTCCCTTGGGAGAGGGGATGGGGGTGAGGTGCTGACTGCTGATAAAAGACAGAATTAAAAATTTATGAATAACTCTCTGTGATCTCTGCGACAAACTTTGTGCCTCTGTGGTAAAAAAAATAAACCACAGAGGACACCGAGAAATAATACAGAGAAGCACAGAGAAACATTTTTATAAACTCATGCCCGGCGATCCAAAAAAACAAAACACATTTGATGTCATCGTTGTTGGCTCCGGCATCAGCGGTGGATGGGCGGCTAAAGAACTTTGTGAAAAAGGATTGAAAGTGCTTTTGCTCGAACGTGGCCGCGAACTTGTTCATCCCCATTATCCCACAGCATTAAAAAACGCATGGGAGTTTACGCATCGCTTAAGCTTGACAAAAGAAGACAAAGAAAAAAATTTTGTTCAAAGCAGGCATTATTCTTTTAAGGAGGATACCAAACATTTTTACATCAACGATCAGGAAAATAAATATAATGAGATCAAACGCTTTGACTGGATAAGAGGAGATATTGTCGGCGGCCGCTCAGTATTATGGGCAAGGGGCTGCTATCGCTGGAGCGATCTTTATTTTGAAGCCAACCTCAAAGATGGTATTGGAGTAGATTGGCCGATACGATATAAAGACCTTGCTCCCTGGTATGATTATGTAGAATCTTTTATTGGCGTAAGTGGAAATGCAGATGGCCTGCAACATTTGCCCGACGGAAAATTCCTGCCACCTTTTGAAATGAACTGTGTAGAAAAATTTTTCAAACAAAAAATCGAATCAACATTTTCAGATCGCAATGTGATCATTGGCAGAACGGCTAATCTCACGAAGCCTGTAAAGGGCAGGGGACAATGCCTGGCCCGTGATCTTTGTCATCGGGGGTGCCCTTATGGAGCATATTTCAGTACCAATGCCAGCACCATGCCTGCTGCTTATGCCACAGGAAATTTAACGCTGCGGCCGCATTCGTTGGTGAACAAAATAATTTATGATGAGAAAAAGCAGCGAGCAGTAGGAGTGGAGATCATCGATACAGAAAGCCTGCCTACCGGACAAGCAGGCCTGCCTGCCGGTGAAGCAGGAAAGCGAACCGAAGAGTTTTATGCACGCATCATTTTCCTGAATGCTTCCACGGTAGCCACCACATCTATTTTACTCAATTCCATCTCATCACGTTTTCCAAATGGCTTGGGCAATGGAAGCGATCAGGTTGGCCGCAACCTGATGGATCATCACAAGGGTTTATCCATCACAGCGAGAGTAGAAGGTTTTGAAGACAAATATTATGTTGGCCGCAGGCCATGTGGCATCTATATACCCCGTTTCCGGAATATAAATGAAAAAACGCCGGACCTGCCTACCGGACAGGCAGGGTTTATTCGCGGTTATCATTTTGGAGGCAGCGCAACGCGAGGCCGGCAAGAAAGCGATGCTGACGTAGGCGCCGAGCTAAAAGAGGCAATGAGCGAACTTGGGCCGTGGCAAATGAATCTTTGGGCATTTGGTGAATGCCTTCCTTATGCGGATAACCGCATCACGCTAGATCATAATAAAAAAGATAACTGGGGCCGGCCGGTGATCGCCATTGATTGCGAATTCAAAGAAAATGAAAAGGCCATGCATGAGGATATTAAGATCACGGCGAAAGAAATCATGGAATCAGCAGGATTTAAAGATATTGAAGTGAATGGTGCTATCTCATTCCCCGGCAATGCCAATCACGAAATGGGTACTGCACGCATGGGCCGTGATCCTAAAACTTCTGTATTGAATGCCTACAATCAAATGCACGAAGTGCCCAATGTATTTATTACCGATGGTTCCTGCATGACATCATCCGCTTGCCTCAATCCTTCCATCACTTATATGGCGCTAACGGCGAGAGCTTGTGACTATGCGGTGAGTGAAATGAAGAAGGGAAATCTTTGATTTGGGCATGCTGTGTCTGAGCGGGGTCTTTTACCGATCTTTCTAAACTTCGTATTGCACCAGGCATAAGACTTTCGCACCCGAAGTTCTTCACTTGACTCGAAGCTTTCAGTCATACTCTTTGCATATATTCACGATCAAAAAACAATTATTTAATTTTCAAGAAATGAAGAAATTCATTGAATCCTTAAGTCAATGGTTTGGTATTGATAAAGAGACCACAGCCACAATAGTAATTACGGTGTTTGTATTTGTTATCGGAATTATTTTAGAATGGTTAAGAAAAAGAATCACTAGCTACTTTAATAATAGATCTCTTAGAAATAGCGTCCGAAAATTGGTATTTGATATGTCTCGCTCGTGTAGAAGACAAGCGGAATTAGTTCAAAGGTCAATGAGCGAGGCAAGTCTAATTAACAACAAAGATTTTATCATTTCTTCCGTAGTTATACAAGGCTTGCCCTCTTTGTTGGAAATGAAAATGGAAGAGCTAATTAGAAAATTTAATACTCCCTTTAATAAAAAAATCAAGGGACGAGCAATCTCTAAACTGCATGAAACAGTTTTAATTCTCGATCGCATAGAGATAGAAATTGAACGAATGTTGAATATGATCAATGACCGAGTAAATAAACATGAAACCATTTATCAACAAAACTTAGATGGTTTAAGACGACTAAATGATTCTGTTATAACCGATCTGTCGATGAAAGGTCTGGCAAGCATTCCTACAGACTCCCTCGTCGGGGATTTGCTTTCTACTTTCAGAACATGGAAAGAGAATGGAGCAAATACCGACATAAGTAAAACTCACGAATTTATTATTTGCAAACTGTTCGAAGCTGCTACAAAACGAAAACCTGAACCTCTTGGGTTTGAAATAATTAATCTGTCCTTAGCAGCAAAACTTGCCTATGTAAATTTGGATAAACTTGAAACAATGTTAAAACAGATGTTTAAAAATAATTATTATAGTTATCGAAAGGCTTACAGGATGGCCTCGAAAATTTTAGAGATAATTTAATCTTTGCAACTTGTCGGTTCTGCTGCGTGACAAAAGCAGGTCCAATTCGGGTAAAGAATAGCAACGAGGCAAAATCTTTGATTTGGTTATGTTGTGCTTTATCTTCTCCGGCTCCCACACAAATCCATGAGGAGTGACTCGTCGGCGAAGTAGGAATTGTAAAATGAAAGTGATTCATGAGACAGGCATCATGGTGTTCTTTTTATCCATGTATAAATAATGTAGTTGGCCATTTACCTTATCAATTTGCATCTTCATAATATTTTTTCAAACCCATTTTATCAAGCAATTGCCAATAGCGTTCATCTTTTTTCAGAAATTTATTAAGCGGATAACGAATTCCGAAAAAGATGGTGCCTACATGTTTCTCATAAGCCGCATTCAAATAATAAAATGCCTTGTCCATATCACCCAATACTGAATAGCAAATACCCAGGTCGCCTTGCAAGGTAACATGAGGATCATCTTCCCTGCGAAGGAGTTGTTGAAGCCAATGACGGGCTTCCTCTTTTTTGCCAAGAAGGCCAAGACAAAATATATAAAGGGTAATTCCCTTGCCGGGCTGATTTACTTCCCGGCGGATCCGGTCAGCTAATTCATAGCTTTTTTGATAGTTGCCACAGGCTATATATACAAATGAAAGATTCCGCAACGGAGTTCTCCAATTAGGATCCAATTCCAGCGTTTTCAACAATTGTTTTTCCGCTTCTTCAATCCGCTGGGCAGCCAATAATGCCTCTCCCAATTGGTTGTTCTTCATCAAAGAAAGCGGATCGGAACGGAGTGCCAGCTCCGCTTCTTCCACCATGCGTTTTTTATCATTGATGATCGTGTAATAATGTGAAGCCACATAATGCCCTTCAGAAGAATTCGGAGAAATTAAAAAAGCTTTGTTGATATTATTATATGCTTCTTCAAACTGAAATTCAAAATACAATTGCAACATGGCCATAGCCAAATATGCCTGGGGTAGCTGACTGTTTAACTGAATCGCGTTGCGTGAAGCTGTTCTTACCTTTTCTATTACATTAGCAGGATTTACATTGCCAATAGAAGTCAGCGCGGCATAACAGGAAGCGATCATGGCATGTGCGTTGGCAAATGAAGTATCTAATGTAATTGCTTCTTCAAAAAATTGAATGGCCTTATAATAGTCGGCAGGCGTTCCTTTATTGTAAAAAAATAATCCTTTCAGGTAAAGCTGGTAAGCTTCTATGTTTTGCGAAGGTTCTGTTGTATCAGCTGTTTTGGTTACCAGTTGTTCTCTCATCCGGTTGGCAATGATGCCGGCAATTTCATCCTGCAATTCAAAAATGTCATCGAGGTTCCGGTCAAATGTTTCCGACCAGAGCTGGTAACCATCCGCCGTATTCACCAATTCAGCATTGATGCGAACTCTGTTCCCGGCTTTTCGCACACTTCCTTCCAATAGGTTGCTTACATTAAGTGCTTTACCTATTTTACGAACGTCCTGGTTCTTACCTTTAAAACTAAAAGCAGACGTGCGGCATATAACCTGTAACCCGTCAATCTTGGAAAGTCTATTAATAAGTTCCTCGGCAATCCCATCGCTGAAATATTCATTTTCCTCATCATTGCTCATGTTCACGAACGGTAAAACGGCAAGCTTGTTCTTTGGTTCGGCTGTTTTGCCTTTCAGATCAACCGGCTTCGGCACTGTAAGTCCTTCATTGGTGATCGCAAAAACTTCTACCGGTCTTGAAACATTCTTTAATTCAAACAAACCCATTGAAACGGTATCGACCAACGGTTGATTTTTTATTTCATCAAATACTTTATCCGAGACAAAAACGGATCCGGCAACGGCAAAGGATTCTATGCGTGAAGCAATGTTCACCCCATCACCGTACACACCGCTATCATCAATGGTAACGTCACCAATATGAATACCGATACGCAGCGGCACCTGCGGTTTGTTGCGAAATAACAACTGCATTGCTACGCCTGCATTCACGGCATGAATGGCGCTGGAAAAAATACTGAGTGTGCCATCGCCATAGTATTGAATGATCTTACCGCCATGATCTGTCATCGCTTTTTCAAAAACCTCTCTGTGCCGGGTACGGCGTTCAATAGCTGCCTGCTCATTTTTTTGCATGAGCGCAGTATATCCTTCCATGTCGGTGAACATAATAGCAGCTAATTGGCGGGTGGCTTCCATTATGGGATAAAAGTAAATCAAATATATTTTCTCCGCCTTGGTCCGTAAAAATGAAAGTCCCGGTGCGTAGCTTGTCCCGATTATTCGGGATCTCCACGCACAGGAACTGTAAAATGAAACTGATTCGTGAAAAAAGCATCACGGCGATGAATTGGATGAAAAGAATTTTCCTTTTCCGATCGCCGCGGTGCGTGTCTTCACGCACCGAAATTGGATTTAATGTAGCTTTATAAGTATGGACAAATCGTTACTCAAACCTCAAAGAAAATCGCATATTGATAGGGGAGAAATATATTTTTGGACTGCTACTATTAACAAATGGCAACGATTGCTGGAAAATGATGAGTACAAGGAGGTCATCATTGATTCATTGCAATACCTCACTGATGAAGGTAAGATTGATGTATTTGCTTTCATTATCATGCCCAATCACATTCATCTCATCTGGCGAGTGAATGAACCTAACGGAAAAGAATCACCCCAGGGTTCTCTTTTAAAATATACAGCTCATATATTTAAGAAAATGTTACGGAAAGAAAGTCTTGGCAAACTGGCTGCATACAAGGTTGACGCAGAAAATAAAAATTATGAATTCTGGCAGCGGGATTCATTGGCAATCCCTTTATTTACCCGTGAAGTGCTTTACAAAAGCTCAACTGCATTCACAATAATCCATTGAAAGAGCATTGGAACCTGGTAAAAGATCCATGCGATTACAAATATTCCTCAGCCAAGTATTATGAATTAGATGAAACGAAATTTCCTTTTCTGAAAGATTTATGGGAAGTTGTTTAACAAGGTGCATGAAAACACGCACCTTGGCATCGGGAATGCTCAAAATTGTTACATAGAGATAGGCAGGTCCCCATCGCGTTGTCACCGTTTGAAGTTTGAAGAAGAGTTCTTAACTTAAATAAACTTTTCCTCCCTATTGATTCTGCTCCATTCTCATTGGTCACGAAAAGGGCCTTCGAAACACACCGTTTTATCACTAATCTTAAAAACCCGGTTATGGACATTGATCTTATCGCCTGGTTGATTACTGCATTTTGTGTTTATCTGTCTGCACGAACAGCTAATAAATTCTTGCGCGAAAAACCACGACTGTTTACAGCTATGGCATTATTCGCCCTAGTTTGGGCGCTGTTATTGCCTTATTACCAAAAGAACAGCAACCACTCGGAGCTATTCGCCGCTTATGGTGGGTTTCTCACAATTTACATTGGAGGTCTCCTATTATTGGAAGCAAAACCATCTGAAGAAAACGATCAAAAGAAAGTGACTGGACTGCAAAGGGCGGGTCTTTGGGTGTTTCTAATCATCGCTTCGTCCTCCGTTCTGGGCTTCGAGTTCATACGGCTGAACAGACCGCAAACCGAACTCGTTGTCTCGACCATCCTGGATATCTGCGGATATGTTTCAATTGTCTACGGGTTCAATAAGCTTTCGACGGACAGAAGTTTAAGGACGATATTATTTTTAACGCTTGTTGTTTATTCGCTCGCTGAAGCTGTTTATGTAATCGACGCGTTTTCATCCACTGGGAATAGCGCGACCATGTCGGAAAACTTCAAAATTGTTTTTGCTGTACTGAAGATCGTTTTCACCGTTCTTTTTTGCTATGGCGTTTTTAAACATACACATCGAAACATAGAAAAACCCATTGCAAAGTTTATAGATGGGCTCACACCGTGGGGTTGAAATGAACACGGCAAGTGATTCACGTCAGTTAAATCTTGACAGCCCCGGTGCGTGAGAAATTTAAGAATTGGTGCGTGGAGACACGCGCCAAGGCGACAGGGATTTTTGACTATTGAATGTGCTATCGTTGTCGACAAAGGCGGAAAGTGCTACATTCTTAAACCTAGATTTTATCAGGTGAAATAAACGCCCTGCCGCTAAGATTCCATTGCCAAAATGCCGGCAACAGAATAAATGCTTTCAGCTTTTGTAATTCTAGTATACTTTAGTATCGCTCCGTAAGAAAAGAAAAGTTACGGCGCTAAAAAGCCCCAGTGCGTGTCTCCACGCGCCGGAATTGTAAAATGAAACTGATTCGTGAAGACAGCATCACGGCGATGAATTGGATGAAAAGAATTTTTTGATCTTTCTTCTTCGCCGGCGAGTTACTCACTGTGTGGGATTTAAGGAGTAGCAGGAGGGACTCGCCGGCGAAGAAGAATCAAATGATTAAAAAAATTGGTAGTTTCGGCCAATACAGAAATGCTACTGTTATGCATCATGCTTTTTACAAGAAGCGTTAAGTAGACTTTTCTAGTTAGTTTTGATAACCGATAAATCGAAAATAGTTATGAAAAACTTTGAATTACCTCAAGACCTGAAATATAACAACGGCTTCATAAAAGATCCTGGCACCTATCTTAAGGAGTGCGAGTGTAAATCATGGCTGTATCTAGTGGGCGAAGAATTCTCCAAAATGGAAAATGGTATGTCATACCAACAAGTCAAAGAAGCGACCCCGCATTGCGCAAATGTCATCAGCGACCCGCCTCAAATTTTGAACCTTGACCTCGCTCATCAACATGTAACTGCTCTTGATTTTCTTCCAAGACCGACACTTATCTCTTGTCGCACCGGTCCAAGAGCCTCCGCTGTTGCATATATGTATTCAGGGCTAAAACTTGGAGTAGAACCAGACGAGGTGATTGCTACAGCCGAGAAAGATAATGCGCCATTCACAAAATTTGATGAATATAAAAACTGGGTTCGCTCATCAATCGAATCATTACGCAAAGCACAAACTAAATCTTAATCAGCATCATATTTGTTCCGTAAAAGAAAAGCACTATGCATAACATCGGTTGCCAAAAGCCTGTTTCTTCCCCGACGAGTCCTCCGGCTCCCACACGTTCGCCTAGCCTCTCCAGCACTCGGCTTTCTGAGCAATATGGTGCTTAATATTTTTATTTTTTTACTACTATGCGTCTATATAAATAAATAACTGAATTGCATAAATTGAACTACCTTCACCGGGTGATCTTACAGATCTCCTGACACATAGTATTAGATCGCTCCAAATTTTTACTCTTCCCTTCAGTAACAGTTTATCCTTCTTTACGCTTTGTATCTGATTTTAATCACAGGTAATTTTGTTTTTTTTACTTTAAACTATTGATTTATGAACATGTACGTTTCTAACTTAAGCTTTCGCACTAATGAGGAAGCCTTAAGAAGTTTGTTTTCTACATTTGGTAAAGTAACTTCGGCAAGAGTGATTACCGACAGGGAAACCGGACAAAGCCGTGGGTTTGGTTTTGTTGAAATGGATGTTGTAGCCGAAGCCCAGGCAGCAATGAAGAGCCTGGACAACAAAGAAATTGAAGGCAGGATTTTGTCAGTTAGCGCAGCGAAAGAAAAATCTGCTCGTTCCGACAACAAAAGATGGTAAGAATGGTTTCCTCCGTTTGATAAAAACCATTTGCAATTTTAAGAGGAGTAGGAGGAACTCGTCGTATAAAGAAAATTTGCTCGCGTTGACGTCCACGCCCAACGGGAAAAAGGTTTTAGGCAAGGGAACTCTGCTGTGTATGTGTAATGAAATGACAAAGACCCTTTATTGTACCTTTAAAGAAAAATAAATGGTTATACATAATAAAGATGAGATAGTAGTTCTTAAAATCTTCAATGATTCATTGGCGGCCAATTTTGCCCAAAATAAACTACGAGAAGAAGGAATAGAGTCTTTCCTGGTAGATGAAAATGTGGTAGGCTTAAATCCTTTAAGTGGAATAGAAGTAAAAATTTTTTCCAAGGATCTGCAAAAGGCAAAGAAAATACTTTCTGAAATAAAGTATTCCTGATTCTCGACATCTTCGGCATTGATTTCTATGACCAAAGCAAATAGTTTTTAAGCTTTTTTTGCACATACATTTTTTACCTATTTACACAAGCACTTAGTCTTGCTAACATTTTACATTTAACAGTGCTGGGGATACTCATTTTATTTTGCTTTTATTGGCGTTTTAGCTATACCTGGTATTTGGTAATTGCAAAAAGCAGAACTTTAGAAATCCATAATCAAAATTAATTTATATGGCCTTCGACGTAACCGACTGGATTAACAGCAAATTAGGTTCAGCATTAGATGAAAAAGCTATAAAATCAATCAAAGACTTTAGCCTGGTGTGGAATATTTTTGAAGACAGGGCTTGTGATAATGATGCAAGTCTTTCAGTACTCGAAAAGTTTATTGACAGAATTTCTGGTTTCCTGGTTGCCGCAGAAGAAATAATAACAAATACATTTGAATATTTCAAAAAAAAGTATGTTGACAAGGATAGAATAAATCTAAAGTTTACTTTTTTGAATCTCAGAAAGTCTGATAATCCCGCTTTCGTTGAAAGTACATTACTTGCAGAAAGCCCATCTTTGAAGGATAAAGCTTTGACGTCATTACTTATAATAAGCCGTTATCGAAACAATTTATATCACGCATTAAAAGATATGACTCAAATCCACGAACAAAAAGAAAATTTTAGAGTAGCAAATCGTTTTTTGGCTACTATATTAGAAATAAGTGGTTTAATTTAATGAGTTGTATTCGGTAAATAAAAGAATTTCCCTTTGGTGTTCCTTCTTCCACCTTGGTTCGTATCCGTAAAAATAAAAGCCCCGGTGCTTATCTCCATGCACCGGAACTGTAAAATGAAACTGATTCGTGAAGACAGCATCATGGCGATGAATTGGATGAAAAAAATTTTCCTTTTCTGAAAGATTTATGGGAAGTAGTTTAACAAGGTGCGTGAAGATACGCACCTTAGCATCAGAGGAACTCGTCGTATAGAAAGTCAATTTATTCTTTTGTATTCATTGCTTTCGTATGTAAGGCTATTAACCTTGTTTAAATCATCCAATTTAAAAAAAACTACCTTTCCCAAGCCGGGGGTGAGTTCAATACGGATAGTTTCTTTTTGGGTGAAGGGTGTGGAAACAGCATGAAGGTTTCCAAAACCTACAGCCAATGCATTGTCTTCAATGCTTATTGTTATATCGCCATACCATTCGTGCCGGTATTTGCCAACATATAAATGCAGTGGCTGGCTCAATTGTGAAGTTCGCTTTGCTCTGTCCGCAAATGCTTTCTGCACTGACTCCAAATTTCTTGCATAGCGATTTTCCAGCTCGGTCAGCATTTTCAAAAATTGTTCTTCTGCACCGGCCGTACCCGTTACCCAATCATATATGAACGCAGCCAATATATCACCAGCGGCAGCTCCTACACCTGCTTCATTGCATAATATAACTAACCCGATCTTTTTTTCAGGCATGAATGAAGTATGCGCTTTAAATCCGGGGTATCCTCCAAAATGATAAATGATATTTTCATTTTGATATTTGCTCACATTCCAACCGAGTGCATATTTACCGCCCGCAGAAAATGGATAGGATTGTTTTTCATAAATAGCAAAACCTGTTTGTGCAGCCTTTACAACTTCTACAGGGAAAACCTGTTTATTATTTATTTTACCAAGATTGATTTGCGCCTGTAACCATTTTGAAAGATCCGCTGCTGTGGTGACGATACCACCGGCCGATTGCATGGTATTGTCTTTTTTGATGAGATATAATTTTGTCAAACCGGTTACTCCATCGGCAGAATAGGGTGCAGCCATTGGCCATTTATTTTTTTCTGCAACCGATATATATGCAGTCGTACGCTTCATGCCAAGAGGAATAAATATTTTTTCCTGCAACACGTCCTGCCATTTCAAATGAAGATGCTCCTGCAATGCCAGTCCGTAAAGATTATAGCCAAGATTATCATAATCAAAAACACCCCATGGTTTTTTAGCAATAGTTCTTTCACTTAATAAGTTCAATATTTCTTTTTTTTCAATAGCGCCGCTAAATGCCATGCGAAATACAAGCGGATCGTTTTCAAGCCCGCTGGTATGCGTGAGTAAATTGCGATTGGTGACATAGTTCCCTATTTCATTTTTAAAATGAATGCCTGTAAAATATTTTTTAAA
The DNA here is from genome assembly GCA_036005185.1 of Chitinophagaceae bacterium. GTDB lineage: Bacteria > Bacteroidota > Bacteroidia > Chitinophagales > Chitinophagaceae > VBAU01. Next base: position 12,630 of record DASYQS010000001.1, read on the forward strand.
GGAGCTGTCCAGTAAGATCTTTTTTTCATGATCGAGCAATGCAGCAGTAAGTCCCATGAACGATTTGGTACAGGAGGCGATATAATATAATGTGTTTTCGTCCGCTTTGATACCAGCTTCCTTGTCAGCCCAGCCATAGCCTTTTATAAAAAATGGGCCGTTCTCATCAACAATAGAGATCACCATGCTGGGGATCGCAGTCACCCTTTCAAATATTTTTTTGGTGAAGCTGTCCACCTTACCAGCGAGCGGTTGTTTGTTTACGCCCGATGATTGTGAGAATGAAACAGCGCTGATGATGATTGATACGAACATCAATGTGGGGATGTTAATTTTTTTCATAACCAAAAATTTAATTCCGCCTTTCAGTGTAAATGAATATGCAGAAAGATGAAAAAATGATTGGTTGAAAATTGGAGATGGAGGTTGAAGTTGAAGAGTAAATCTAAAGTACGATCTTCTCTCGTAAAGTCAAATTTTTTTTGTGCCTTGGTGCATCACTGCAACAAATAAAAGTGCCGTTGTTTGCTCCATGCAAACCGAACAGCAAATTAACGTAAGTGATGTCACATCACGGGCTGATCAATAAGCCAACAAAGACAAAGATTCCCTTTTATTTACCGCATTTGCAGCGAGAAAGGTTGCCTCAGCTTCTTCATTGTTTTGTAATAATTTTTTATAGGTGTAAAAAAATGTATTTGGCTTTTTTGTTGCATACTTCTTTCTGAAATTTGATTATCAACTTTAATAATTTTCTATGAAAACGAAATTTTTTGTAAGCATTCTGCTAATAATTTGTACGGCAATAATTATATCGGCTTGTTATAAAAACAAAACTGATTATAATAACAGTCCTTCCGGTTATAAGATAACAATGAAAAATTCTGTTTTTTCACCTGCAAGTTTAACAGTAGTTGCCGGCTCTACGATAACATGGACGAACGATGATAACATGATACATGCTGTGACGGCCACGGATGGAAGTTTTAATAGCGGAGATATAGCAATTGGCTCTTCTTATAGTAAAACATTTTCTACTGTAGGCACGATTAATTATTCCGACTCGCACAATACCAGCATGACCGGAGTATTAATTGTAACCGGCTCAACCGGTGGTGGCTATTGATGAAGGATTGATTAAAATCGAAGGGATTCCCGGAAATTTTATTTGAAAAATTCCCGGGAATATTTTTTTTCGCTGTGTGCAGTGTTCAGTAATAAAAGAAATTTCGAATTCTGTCGCGCAGGCAGGGTTGTCCTGGGCTTTCAACTCAGGACAAGTTCTCGACAAAACCGGGACAAGCCTTGCAAAAGCTGTACGTTTATTGAATAGTTATCTTTGCACCCAACCAAAACTTTTTTATGAAAATAACTGCTTATGTTCCCTTGCTTCTCTTCACTCCTTTATTGTCAACGGCTCAGCTTAGCAAGGGTCAGTGGATGGTGGGTGGTTCCGCTGATTTCAATCATACTACTACTAACAATAAGACTATCAATTTTGATCAGCATATAGAGCAAACCGGATATAATTTATTTCCCGGCGCAGGTTATTTTTTTATGGACCGTTTTGTGGCCGGATTGCGAACAAACCTTTCTAATTCCAAAACGGAAGACAAAATTGACGGCACCTACTATAGAACTTCGGATATAACAACGGCGCCGGGTGCTGGCATCGGAGCCTTTGCACGATACTACGTTTTTAAGCCAAAAAATAAGTTCAATGCATTTGCGGAAGCCGCTTATTCTTACAACAGTGTGAAGGAAACATCAGATTGGCGGCAAGGAGGAATAGGTTACAACGGAACTCCCACGTCCAACGTGTACATTACAGAATCAAAATATAAGGTCAATTACTATTCATTAACGGCAGGACCGGTTATTTTTATAAGCTCAAAAGTTTCTTTCGAATTGTCAGTGGGTTATACACTTGGTAAGGTAACAAACCAAGACCAGACAATCGACCGGATCGCAATCGGTACCGGTTTTCAGGTATTTTTAGGAAAGTAAAATATTTTCGTTCGTTGTTTTGTTCTCTCACGAATCCGCTCACGTCGGCGTCTTACAAATAATCTGAAATATCAATCCTATTGATTTTCTTTTTCAAAAATTAATGTGTTGGATTGTTGTTAATTATTTACTTACTCGCAAACTTATCCACGAATGACAATAAACGAATAGATAAGTCCGTTATATCTCAATAAAAAAGTCTAGCTTTATCAAGTTACGGTTGAAGCCCCAGAGCAGTAATTTCCTTCGTCTCTTTTACTATATCCGTTCTCAACTGTGTTGTTATTTTTTTAATTCACTAATTCATGTTATTTGCAAAAGAGGCCCTCAATGTAACGGGTATCCCTTAATCAGGATAGATCAATCAATACTTTTAAACAAAATGAAAATCTAAGATGGCATTTATCGATGATGTTTTACAGGTTCCGGCCTATGGTTGGAAAAATGAAAAAGGCGAACTGGTAAAACCGACACGCAAAGAATTATTTAGAGAATTTTTTTCTCGCAGTAATATTTTTAAGTCAAAAAAGAACTGGATATCGCTTATCGGCTGGTTCATGATCTTATGCATGCTTCCTTTTTGTTACTTTTTTTTAGTTCACTATTTTTCGTGGACATTGTTGGCGATCTTCCTTGTATATACGATGATCATTATGGGCACACATGGCACTATCTGGTTCCACCGCTATTGTACGCATAAGTCTTTCACATTCCGGCATAAGATATGGCGGTTCATTACACAAAACCTTGTTATCAAAACCGTTCCTGAAGAAGTTTACGTGGTATCGCATCATGTTCATCATGCTAAAAGTGATGAGCCTGGCGATCCTTATAATGCCCGTGGAGGTTTTCTGTATTGTTTTCTCGCAGAAGTAAATCACCAAGGTATTAATAAAAACCTTTCTGAAAAAGACTATAAACGGGCTATTCATTTTATGAAACATACCGGTGTACTAATAAATTCATATACAAAGTATAAAAGGTGGGGCTCATTAGCCGCCCCCTGGTACACAATAGTATTGTGGTTAGGCAATTGGACGTTTTGGTACACGTTGCTTTATTTAATCGGAGGTCATGGTCTTGCCTGTGCTCTTTTCACCGGGGCTATGTTGTGGTTTGCTTTTGTAAGAATATTCAACTATACTGGTCATGGCAAGGGCGAACACAAACACGTAGAGGGGTTGGATTTTGACAGAAGCAATCTATCGATCAATCAATGGCGGCCAGGTTATTTTGCCGGTGAATGGCATAACAATCATCATCTTTACCCTGCAAGTGCAAGGGCTGGCTTTTTACGCTGGCAACTGGATCTTCCGTGGATATATATTTATGTGTTATACAAATTAGGAGCTGTAAGTTCCTTTCACGATTCGAAGAAGGATTTTTTACAAAAACATATGCGCTGAGAAAAAAATTTCCTTCGGGTCTTACAAATAATCTGCAATAAAAGGAAACGTTCGCGAGTACAGATAGCTTTGCTTGCCGGCAGGCGTAACAGCGGTTTCTTCAATATACCTAATTGTATTGGGCACAGTATAATGTGCTGTTTACCTCAATGTAAAAGACGATTGATCGCCTCGTCGAATTCGTCTAAAGAAAAAGGTTTTTCAAAAAACATATCAGCCCCATTTTCTAAAGCAACATCCCGTGCAGTAGCAAAACCGGAAATCATGATGATCTTTACGGCAGGATACTTTTTTTTGACATAGCTGATAAAATCAACTCCGAAGCCATCCGGAAGCTTATTGTCCAATATGATGACTGAGGGTTCTTGTTTCTCAAGATATTCGTTAGCAGACAAAAGGGTATTTACATAATCCGCTTGGAGTTTTCTTTCATTGAGAATCATATCCAGCACTAAACCAATTTCGCCCTCATCTTCAACAACCAGGACTTTTTTTGTCACCTTGCGCTTCAGTTTAGTTGTGTTTGGCATAACGTTTTTTTGGATTGATGATTGTAGTTTCTTTGAAGGTGGTTTCGAGGATATCCGGAATGAAATTATAGCAAATTGTCTGCCTCAATTGCTTTTTTGGAAAAGAAATTATTCTGCCTTTTTAGTTCTTTTGGGAAGTGGGGACGAATTGTGATCAACAATTGGAGCAGACCCATATTGTGCAAGGGTGCATACACTGAGCTGGTACTAAACTAGTACAAAATATCTTTGCTTAATTTTATTTGTAAACCAAACACACATGAGAATCACCCTTGCCGCTCTTGTATTTCTGACAGTGAGCTGTTCAAATTGTTTCGCCCAAACCAAAGCACAGAAAATTGACAAACTGATCTCACAATATTATTCTTATGGTCAGTTCAACGGATCGGTGTTAGTGGCAGAGCACGACGAAGTGATATTGAAGAAAGGTTATGGCTATGCAAATCTTGAATGGAAAATTCTAAATACACCGGATACAAAATTCCGGATCGGTTCCGTTACAAAAACTTTTACGGACATGCTGGCCTTTCAGCAAATTGAAAAAGGAAAGCTCAAGCTCGATGGAGTGATAAGTGATTACCTTCCTGATTATCCAAAGCCGCAGGGACAACAGATCAGTATCTACCATTTAATGACTCATAGTTCAGGCTTGCCCGATTATGACCAGATGGATATAGAGTATTCTATATTCTATCCGCATGAAAAGATCCTCGCAATGTTTGATTCTCTTCCTTTGCAGTTTCCTCCAGGCACTCAATTCAGATACACAAACTCAGGGGCATTTGTGCTTGGTGTAATACTGGAAAAAGTTACGGGCAAAACGTATGAGCAGTTATTGAATGAAAGTATTCTACAACCACTTGGTTTAAAAAATACGGGATATGATCATAGCAATTACGTGCTGGACAAAAGAGCAAGTGGTTATAAAGTTTTTGGGCCGGAGCCTCTGCATGATGCCTATATTGATATGTCGATCCCTTATTCTGCTTATGCTATGTATTCCACCTGCGAAGATCTTTATCAATGGAGCAAGGCCCTATACAGTGATAAACTTATTTCCAGAAAAAATATGCAGGAGTATTTCAAGCCTTTTCTTGATAATTGGGCCTGTGATTGGGTAATCATGACCAATCCTTACGGTAAGACAACGGATAGCACCATTATGACAATACGTGGAGGCAGCATCAGTGGTTTTGTTGGATTTGTTGCACGTATTGTAAATGACAAAGACTGTATTATTTTACTGGATAATACTGCCTCTGCAAAAATGGAGGAGATCATTCAGAATATTGTAGCTATTTTATTTAATAAACCTTATAAGCAGCCTAAGCAATCATTGCAAAAAGCTTTTACACGATTGGTACATGAAAAAGGAATGACAAGTGCATTAGAGCAGATCCATAAATTAAAACAAGATACAAACAGATATTACCTCAGTGGAATGGAATTTCTGAGAACGGCCTACACATATATGTTTGAAATAAAAGATAAGAGGTCTGCTATCCGGGTTCTTGAGCTGATAAAAGATTTTTATCCCGGCAATTTCAACAGATATGGCGATAATAGTCCCATGAAGGACGTGTTCAATATTTATGGCGCTTTGGGCCAAGCCTATTTGGAGAATGGCGAAACAGAAAAAGCTATCGAATGTTTTAAAAAGGCTGTTGAGTTAAATCCTAAAGATGTGCGAGCCATTGAGGCTTTAAAAAATTTAGAGACAAAATAATTTTTCAGTTGTGGATGTTTTACTCACTCCACTTATTTCGCCCTAGTTGGTATTCCTTGTCGTAATGTTCTTTCCACCGTAACGGTGTTTTATGACTTATCTTTATCCAACCTTAAACCAAGTGCTATGGGAGTTATTCTGCAAGCTTTTTATTGGGATTGCCCCAAATTGGAAAACAAAGAATTCAACTGGTGGAATTTCCTGAAAGAAAAAACGAAAACAATTGCCGATTCGGGCTTCACTGCATTGTGGCTGCCACCAGCATGCAAAGCTGCCAATATTAATGGCATATCCATGGGGTATGACCCTTATGATTTTTATGATCTGGGTAGCATTGATCAAAAAGGTTCTGTCAAAACATGGTTTGGATCACAACAGGAATTGGAAGAACTGATAAATGAAGCTCACACGCATAACATGCAGGTGTATGCCGACATGGTAATTAATCATACAAGTGGTGCTGACGAAGAAGAGATCAATGGACTTGATGGTATCAAAAGATGGACGAAATACAATCCTCAAAGCAAAAAATTTAGTCGCGACTGGACATGTTATCATCCGTCTAATTTTGAGCGCATGGATAACCTGGTCTTTGAAGGCATGCCTGATCTCTGCCATCGTAATCCTTATGTTTATTCGGAAATTATGGAGTATGCAAGATGGCTGATAGAGGAGATCGGCATTGATGGGTTGCGATATGACTTTGTAAAAGGATATGGTACATGGGTTATTACAGCAATATTGGAAAGATTCTATCAAAAAAAAGGGACGAATAAATTTTCTCCCTTTGGAGTAGGAGAGTATTGGGATGAAGATAAATTTATTACGAGTTGGTTGAAAGAAACCAATGCTTACACCGACAACCCGGTTAGTGCTTTTGATTTTCCGCTTCGTTATCGGCTGAAAGCTTTGTGTGAGCAATATGGATTTGATCTGCGAATACTTTGCCAGCATGGAACTTTAATTACTGACGGGCTTGGCTTGCAGGCAGTAACCTTTGTCGAGAACCATGATATTTCAAGAAACGACCCCGTGATCAACGACAAGATGTTGGCCTATTCATTTATACTTACCCATGAAGGATATCCTTGTATTTTCTGGCAGGATTATTTTAATTACGGTCTTGCCATGAATGGCACAGCAAATGGTATTGAAGCCTTAATTCAGGCGCATGAACGATATGCCGGTGGCAAAACAAATATTCTATACTGCGATAGTGATCTATACATAATGCAAAGGACCGGCAGTGATACACAAAGGGGTTTGTTGTTCGTATTAAATAATAGCGGAAGTTGGAATGGCCGGGAAGTAACTACACAGTGGCCCGACAAGGAATTTATAGCACTTGCATGGAATGGAAGAAATACCAATACTTCACCTGCAAATAAATGGACAAATGGAAATGGCGTTTCTGATTTTTGGGCACCTCCAAGAGGATATGCAGTATATGTTCCGCAATAAATAAAAACAAACTTCGAATGTTGTTTTGTGTATTGATGACTCTTATGTTTTTGCGAGAGTGATGACCAAGCTGTTGGCCGCTAGGCTAACAAATTCTGGATGCTTTGGTGGTGATAACTTAGCAGAAATTTTTTTTACAATGATAAGGCTTAAAAAATTTGGGAGGGAAGACTACGCCAGCTTAATTTCTTGGATTAATAGCGAAGAAATTCTTATACAGATTGCAGGGCGACAATTATCATTTCCCGTCACTAAAGAACAATTGGACGGTTCCCAAGCAGATAAAAATAGATTTGCATTTAATATCATCAACATGGAAACAGAGAAAGCAATTGGTCATTGTGAATTATATCTATTGGAAAATTCTGCAAAAATTGACCGGGTAATTATTGGCGATAGCTCAATGAAAGGCAAAGGTCTTTGCAGCCAGTTAATTAATTTGCTTTTGGAGTATGGCTTTAATATCCTTAATCAACCCCTGATTGAACTATATGTTTTTGATTGGAATGCTGCTGCCATCAGGTGCTACGAAAAGGCGGGACTTAGAAAAAATATGAATAGAATAATGGAATTTGAAATAAATGATCAGAAATGGATTGCTTTTAATATGTCGATTGATAAACTAAGTTTTGAGCAAAATAAAAATCTCATTTAAAATATTTCACCCTTCTTCCAAAAACAACAGGTTCAAATTGCAGCAAAATTCGATGGAAGGGTGTCTACTATAGAAAGGATTTTTTCTCAAACATTTCCTAAATCGGTTTAGTTCGTGTAATTTGTTGGCCCAATCTATTGACGACACACTGCTGCTCGAAATCTAATTCGTTCTTCTCAAATCTTGATCTTGTCTTCCCTTTGTAAACCAGCCTTTGTAAAAGAACAGTTTGACTGTAGAATGTTCTTTGACAAATAATTTCTTTTTAGTTTTTGCAGAATCGTTATAAAATTTTATCTGTTAACCTAAAGCGCTTCTATATGAAATCGAAATTCACTCCTATTAGCAGGGCTATATGGCCCTTTCTCGCGACAATTCTTTTTTCTTTGTTCAGTTATGCACAAAATCGAACCGTGACCGGTAAGGTTATAGATCCAAAAGATAAAACTGGTCTTGCGGGAGTAACCGTTCAGATCAAAGGAACAACAACCGGAACGGTTACCGACCTTAATGGCAACTTCAGAATCACGGTTCCGTCCACCGAATCCACCTTGATTTTTAGTTACAGTGGATTAGGCACGCAGGAAATTACAGTAGGGAATCAAACATCAATCAATGTAGAGCTTTCTGACAAAACCACATCTATGCAGGAGGTTGTTATCATTGGTTATGGTAGTCAGCGAAAATCTGATCTTACGGGTGCAGTGGGTTCTGTAAAAGCGAGCCAACTTCAGGAACGGCCGTCCGCTTCCCTAAACCAGGCCCTTGCAGGCCGGGTTGCAGGTGTCCAGGTTAATACCAACTCCGGACGACCTGGTGGTCAAACAAATGTTCGAATTCGAGGGTTTAGTTCTATCAACACTACTAATAATCCACTGTATGTTGTGGATGGCGTAATCCTGCCGGTTGGAACGCAGACCCAAAACAGTAATTCAATAGACTTTATCAACAGCAATGATATTGCTTCTGTTGAAATATTAAAGGATGCTTCTGCAACGGCTATCTATGGAGCAAGAGGAGCAAATGGAGTTATTCTTATAACCACCAAGCGCGGAACTGCCGGAGGTGGAAGAATAACTTATGACGCAGATTTCAGTGTTCCTACAATCGGACCAAAGAGAGTGAAAATGCTCGATGCACAGGAATACATAAATATTGAAAATCTTGCTTACGATAATATTAAAATATATGATCCTGCGGGATGGGCAGCCGGAAACTATGCTTCCGTAGTAGACCCACGGATAAAAAGAAAAAGCCTTCCCTTACTTTTTGATTCTAATGGAAATCCGCTATACAATACAGATTGGTTAAAGGAGTCAACCCAGAGTCATATTGGCCAAAATCATCAATTAGGCTTAACGGGAGGAAATGCAGATGGTACCTACGGTATCTTTCTTGGTTATCGTGATGAAGATGGACTTCTTTTGAAATCTTATCTGAAACGATACTCCGGCAGGTTTACTTTCGACGGAAAAATAAAGAATTGGCTAAGAGCGGGTGGTAGTCTTGGTTATTATAACCAGGAAGAAAACCTTGTTGAAATAGGAACGGGAGGGTTGAATTCAGTTCGTATGATTACCGAAGCTTTTCCTTTTCTTCCGGTTAAATATCCCGATGGAAGCTGGGCTGAGAATTATAACTATCCTGGGGCAGAGGGCGGTTCCAATCCGGTACACATAATGAACGAGAGAAAGTTCATTCTAAATACACAAACAACTCTCGGTAACGTGTATCTGAGTATTAGCCTGATGAAAGATCTTGAATTTCGCAGCCAGTTTGGTACCAGCATTATTACCCGTGGAGTGAATCAATACAACGGGCGTACATTGGACCAGATATCCCGTTCACAGAATGGTACCGCTAATGTTTCTAATGGCAGGGAATCCTATTGGTCTTCCGAAAATTATTTCACTTACAACAAACGAATAGGCATTACTCATTCCTTTACTGGTTTATTGGGTTTGTCATGGCAGGAAACCAATATTTTTAATATCAGTGCAAGCTCACAAAACTTCTCGACAGATTTTTTTGAATTTAACAATATTGGGGCTGGTAGCCAGCAAAACCCAGGAAGCTCTGGTCGGGCGAGGTTCGCATTCAACTCATATTTCGGAAGGATAAATTATACTTTCAAAAATAAATACTTGCTTACGGTTACAGGCAGAGCTGATGGCGCTTCGAAATTTGGTGAGAACGACAAATATTCTTTTTTCCCTTCCGCTGCTGTAGCCTGGAGAGCCTCGGAGGAAGATTTTTTAAAGGGTAATAACGTGATATCAAATTTGAAATTAAGAGCAAGCTATGGACAGACAGGGAACTCTGAAATAAATACCTATGCTGCTTTATCGCTTTTAAGTTCAGGCTATGCAGCCATTATAAATAATACAAGAGTAACCGGAGTAGGTACAAACAGGCTGGCGAATCCTGATTTGAAATGGGAAAAAACGGCACAAACTGATATTGGTGTCGAGCTTGGATTATTAAATAACAGGATTTCTTTAGAAGCAGATGCATATTACAGGAAGACTACAGATATGCTTTTAAATGCTCCCGTACCAACCTCGAGTGGATATTCATCCATCACCAAAAATATCGGCAGTATGGAAAACAAAGGATTGGAGTTTACCATCAATACGGTTAATATCAGTAAAGCGGATTTTCAATGGACTAGTTCGTTTAATATTTCCATGAACAGAAATAAGGTATTGTCATTGGCGACGCCGGCTCCAATTTTTAGTGGCAATCCAAACTTTCTGTCCAATACGGGTATCATACAGGTTGGTAAGCCGGTGGGTTCTTTCTGGGGTCTTGTTCGTCTTGGTGTTTGGACAGTGGCAGAAGCTGCCGAAGCTGCAAAATTTGCCAGCTATCGCGGGGGAAAACCCATTTTGCCAGGAGATTTAAAATATCTGGATGTAAATAAAGATTACCAGATCAATGATGCCGATCGAGTGATTATTGGGAATGGAAACCCAAAAGATTGGGGTGGTTTCTTTAATGATTTCCACTATAAAAATTTTGAGTTGCTCATAGAATTGCAGTATTCCTATGGCAATGATATATTGAACCAGATGCATCACTCCGGTGAAGACAGGGTGGGAATTGCCAATAGTTTTAAAACCGTTTTGGACGCTTATGATCCAGCCAAGGGAAATCAAAATACAATGATTGCTACCATACGCGATACAAGAGCAGGCTATGTAACAAATGTTGATTCTCGGTGGGTTGAAGATGGCTCATTTATTCGTGGCAAAAATCTTTTGCTGGGTTATAATTTCCCAACATCCATTACACAAAAAATGCGGTTAAGCAAATTGCGGTTATATGCTTCTGTGCAGAATTTCTTTTTGTCTACAAAATACAGTGGAAATGATCCTGAGGTGACTACATATGGAAATGCATTTGCACAAGGTCAAACTTTTTTTGACTATCCAAAGCCCACCATTTATTTATTGGGCGTGAATGTAGCGTTATAATGTTATTGGATTATTAACCTGAAAAGATGTTATATGAAACTCTATATAATAAAAAATACTAGCAAACTGATGCTCGCTGCAGCAATACTGTTTGCTGTGGGATGTAAGAAATTTCTAAAGGAAGAAGATCCTTCTAATCTTACTCCGGATAGTTATTATACCTTACCTGAACATGCAGAAGCTGCAATCGCCGCGGCCTTTTCAAATACAAGATTTATTGGTGGCGGCGCCGGAATATTCGCACAAAACTTTCAAATGCTGGAAGCCGTAACCGGAACAGCCAAAACTGAAACGGGCCAGAATACAGATTTGAACAATCTTTTAGGGTTGGCATACAATGGCGACAATGTTTTTATTCGTAATTGGTGGAATGGTTTATATGGTGTTATAGCCCAAACCAATTTGGTGCTTCAAAAAGTTCCTGGTATTAATCCAATGAATGAAGCTCAAAAAAAGAAAATACTGGGAGAGGCTCAGTTTCTTCGTGCGTGGTCGTATTTCTATCTCGTAAGACTGTTTGGCGATGTACCTTTAATCACTAACCCTGTTGATGCATCTTCACCTGAATTATTCCCTCCACGTGCATCAAAAGAAATCGTTTACAAACAAATCGTAGACGATCTATCAGCTGCCGAAGGTGCAGGTTTACCTGCTACCGAAACCACGGGCAGAATTTCATCAGGTGCTGTCAAATCTCTTCTGGCAGAAGTATATCTTACTATGGCAGGCCAGCCGATGAATAAAGGAGCATCTCATTATCAATTGGCTGCTAACAAAGCGAATGAAGTGATCACAAGTAATAATTTTAGTTTATTCAGTAGCTATGGTGATCTTCATAATGTAGCACAGGAAAATAAGGTCGAGCATATTTTCGAGATACAATACCTGGTTGGTGTATCTGAGAACCCGATGCAGGCTGTATTACTCCCCAACTTCAAGGATGTTTCCGCTTATGGTACCGAGATCGGATCTACTGTGCCTACAAATCAGTTTTATCAATCTTTTGAAGTTGGTGATCGCCGGGTTGTTGACAGGCAGGGTTTTTTCTATACCAATTATTATAGTGGTGGTAATGGTGCTTTGAAAAATCTTGCAGCACCTTATATTTATAAACATTTCGACAGTGTTGCTCACGGTACTTCAGGAAAAGCAGGAACCGGACAAAGTAGCCTTAACTGGCCGCAAATAAGATATGCTCAGGTTTTACTTACATATGCTGAAGCTCAAAATGAAGCAGGCAGTGGTCCCAATGCAGCGGCATATAACGCACTCAAAGCCATTCGCGACAGAGCTGGCCTGACAACACCGCTCATAGGAACTTTTACTCAGGCAAGTTTCAGGGAAGCTGTATGGAGAGAAAGATGGCATGAGCTCTGTTATGAGGGTACTACCTGGTTCGATATGATTCGTACCAGAAAAGCATACAAAGAAGCAACAAACGGTTTTGAAAATTTCGTCGGTCATGTTTTTGCGGATAATACAAATGCAACTTTAGCTGAAAAGCATTTGTTGTTTCCCTTGCCAACAGCTGAAATGCAAAACAATCCAAACCTTACACCACAAAACCCTGGTTATTGAAAGTTGAAAGATCAATTCTTATAATCCGATTTGATCAGTCAACCATACCCGGCTACAACCGGGTATGGTTATTTGTTAAGACCATTCTTAATTTTACTTTCCTTATACATACAAAATGAAAAAAATTTTCCTGTTCATTTCCTTTTTGCTTTGCATTACTAATTTATATAGCCAGTTGGTAAATAAAATAACTGATCCGGTAGAATGGATCAATCCATTAATGGGCACCGATTCAAAACCAAGTTTATCAAATGGAAATACTTACCCTGCCATTTGTGTTCCTTGGGGAATGAATTGTTGGACGCCACAAACCGGAAACATGGGCAATGGCTGGCAATATCAATATACAGCCGATAAGATCCGTGGTTTCAAACAAACCCATCAGCCTTCGCCTTGGATGAATGATTATGGCCAATTTTCAATCATGCCGGTAACGGGAAAATTGAAATTCAGACAAGAAGACAGAGCAAGCTGGTTTTCTCACAAATCGGAAATAGCTAAACCATATTATTACAGTGTTTACCTCGCAGATGCAGATGTAACAACGGAATTTACTGTTACAGAAAGAGCAGCACAGTTCCGTTTTACATTTCCAAAAACCGACAGTGCGTTTATTGTGATAGATGCTTTTGACAAAGGCTCGTATGTAAAGGTCCTTCCAATGGAAAAAAAGATCATTGGTTATTCCACAAGATACAGCCGTGGTAATTTGCCCAACTTTAAAAATTATTTTGTTATTTATTTTGATAGACCATTTACTCTTTCGTACACCTGGCATGACAGCACATTGGTAAAAGATTCATTGGAAGTACTATCAAACCATGCCGGTGCTATCATAGGATTAAAAACAAAAAAAGGAGATCTCGTTCATGCAAAAATTGCTTCTTCCTTTATTTCTTTTGATCAGGCGGAACAAAACCTTAAAAAAGAATTGGCCAATGATGCTTTTGAAATGACAAAACAAAAAGCGAAAGAATCCTGGAATAAGACCTTAAGCAGGATTCTTGTGCAAGGGGGAACGGAAGACCAGACAAAAACATTTTATTCCTGTTTGTACCGGATGGTGCAGTTTCCGCAAAAGCTTTACGAAATAGATAAGAACGGGAAGCCGATCCATTATAGCCCTTATAACGGTGAAATTCTTCCTGGATATATATTTGGTGGAACTGGATTCTGGGATACCTTCCGGGCGCTGTATCCTTTTTTGAACCTGGTTTATCCTGCCATTAATAAAGAGATGCAAGAAGGATTAATTAATGATTATAAGGAGGGTGGGTGGTTACCAGAATGGTCGAGTCCTGCTTATGCCAACATCATGATTGGAAATAATTCCGCTTCAGTAGTGGCGGATGCATACATAAAAGGATTACGTGGTTACGCTATTGATACTTTATACCAGGCTTTGATTAAAGGTGCAAATAATGAGGGCCCAATGGATGCCGTAGGCAGGAAAGGGATTGCCTATTACAAAGACCTTGGTTATGTTCCTTATGATGTAAACATTAATGAAAATGCAGCGAGAACACTGGAATATGCCTATGACGATTTTACTATTTATCAATTGGCTAAAGCATTGAATCGTCCGAAAGATGAAATTGAACTTTATGCTCAACGAAGCCAGAATTATCGGAATCTGTTCGATGCGGAGACAAGATTGATGCGCGGCAAAAATAAGGATGGAAAATTTCAATCACCGTTCAATCCTTTTAAGTGGGGTGATGCATTTACCGAAGGTAATAGCTGGCATTATACATGGAGTGTTTTCCATGATATTGAAGGATTAAAAAAATTGATGGGTGGAAATGAAATGTTTATTAGGATGCTGGATTCGGTCTTTGACATGCCACCGGTTTTTGACGAAAGTTATTATCGAGGAGTTATTCACGAGATCAGGGAAATGCAGATCATGAACATGGGACAATATGCACATGGAAATCAACCCATCCAGCACATGATCTACCTGTACAACTATGCGGGCCAGCCATGGAAAACACAGTATTGGGTAAGACAAGCAATGAATAAATTATACAAACCGACTCCTGATGGATATTGTGGTGATGAAGACAATGGTCAAACCTCTGCCTGGTATGTATTTTCCGCATTAGGTTTTTATCCTGTTTGCCCGGGAACAGACCAGTATGTTTTGGGAAGCCCTATGTTTAAAAAAATAACTATCAACTTTGAAAATGGAAATAAGCTG
>DASYQS010000002.1:0-480283 GCA_036005185.1 Chitinophagaceae bacterium
TAATAAAAGCATTAATTTTTCTATGTCGGAATAGCTATAAATGGTAACTGTTCTTAGATAGTCTTTGATAAAAAATGGGTTAATGCCTAACGAGGTTGCCACTGTTTTTTCATCTCTTGTATTTAAGCCATAAATCATAAATACTTTACTAAAATAACTATAGAGCGAAGGAAGCACCAATTGAATAGGAGCAGCCTTTGGATTTGCTTCAAAGTATTGAATAATTTGAATGGCTTTGGGAAGATTTTTAGTTGCTAGTGCGGCTTGTAACTCAAACACATTAAAGTCTTTGCTTACGCCGACATAATTCTCAATATCTTCTTCTGTAATGGTCTTTCTGTTGTTTACATTAATCAATATTTTATCAATTTCATTTTCAATGCGGCAAAGATCATTGCCTATATGATCGATAAGCAGCATTAAAGCTTTTTGCGAAATAGAATAGCCTTTTGATTGTACCAGCTCTTCTGTCCATTCAGGTAATTGATTATCGTATAATTTTTTTGTGGTCAGCACAACACCCTTTTCTTTTAGCAGTTTTGCAAGCCGGGTGCGACCATCCACTTTCTTTTCTTTATAGGAAACTACAAAGATGGTAGAGCTAAGAGGGTTCTCAATATATGCTTCCAGTTTATCGATATCCCGCATTTGCTGCGCTTCTTTTAACAGCACGACCTGCCTTTCAGCAAACATCGGATAACGTCTGCAGGCATTTATTACAGCGGCCCAATCAGCATCCTTACCATAGAACACGGTCAAATTAAACCCTGTTTCAGATTCATTTAGTATCTGGCTTTCTGCATAGTTAATCACCTTGTCAATAAAATATTCTTCCTCGCCCTCAAGCCAATAAAGAGGTTTAAATACACGTTTCTTCCATTCAGAGATTATCGTATTTGCAAGCATAATATGCTAAGTTACAAGGTTTATTTACCTGAAAATTTCGTGTTTTTCCTTAAAAAATCTTTTCTGGCACGGTTTTTCGAAAAACAGGGGCAGGCTGAAACTTCAAAATGCGAATAAACCCAATCCGCTCCCGGCGGGCATTTACAAAAGAATCAGCTCAACAAATAAATTATATACTTATAAAAACCTTCGACAATGACAAACACTAATTATCCTTCCGCTACTCCAAACCCACAGCCAAGAGGTAGCAATAATAAAAGTATTGTTATCGGTGTATTAGCGGCTGCCTTATTAGGCACATGGGGTTATTGGCTTTACAAAAACAATCAGTCTGCAACGGAAATCAGCAGCCATCAGACAAAAGAAACAGCTTACATGTCTGCAAGAGATTCTGTTCAACTGTTGTACAATGATGCTTTGTCTCGCCTTGATTCCATTACAGGAACCAACAACAATTTGCAGGGACAATTATCTGACCGCAACAGCGAAATCTCAAAATTGAAATCTGAGATCAATAGCATTTTGAAAAAGAAGAATGCTACTCAAGCTGAGCTTGCCAGAGCAAAACAGCTTATCACTGAACTCAATTCAAAAATTGAGACCCTTGAAGCTGATAATGCAAGGCTTACAGGTGAAAACCAGCAGTTAACTTCAGCTAACACTCAATTAACTTCTGAAAA
The DNA here is from genome assembly GCA_036005185.1 of Chitinophagaceae bacterium. Taxonomy (GTDB): domain Bacteria; phylum Bacteroidota; class Bacteroidia; order Chitinophagales; family Chitinophagaceae; genus VBAU01. Next base: position 1,587 of record DASYQS010000002.1, read on the forward strand.
AACAACACTGGAACAAAACCTGCAAACAACAACAGCTGAGAAGGATGAATTAGCATCTACAGTTGATGTGGCTTCAACATTCAGCGCTTCTAACTTTAAAATCACCCCCATTAATGAAAAAAGAAATGGGAAAGAAAAAACCACAACAACAGCAAAACGTGTTGACAAGCTAGTTCTAACCTATGATGTTGAAAACCGCATCGCAAAATCTGGTCCTGCTGATATGTATGTGATTGTTACAGCGCCTGATGGTCATGTAATTTCTGATGCATCTATGAACTCTGGCACTTTCACTACTCGCAACGAAGGCGATAAAACATTCACTGCGAAATCAAGTGTAGAGTACGAACAAGGCACTCGTAAACAAATTAGCGTTCCTATTCGTCAAAGCGATTTTCAAACAGGCGATTATAAAATTGAAGTATATCACAACGGGTTCAAAATTGGTGAAGGCGTTAGAACCCTTAAAAAAGGTGGTTTATTCGGTTAATTGAAGTTTCCAACTCCTACAACCACGACCGTCCTGATATTTTCGGGACGGTTTTTTTATATAGTTCATGTTTGATTGTAATTCAGTTACTGGTTGCTAGTCACTGGTTTCTGAAACTGCTACTGGAAGAATGAAAAACTTTGCAAAAAGCCATCAGATAAATTAGTCAAATTCGAAACAGTAGAAAAATTAATTGAGAACGGATTTATCCAATTCACATTGCATAAACTAGAAACCAGAACAAGCAACCCCTTCTACAGATTTCATATTCCTTTAATCTTTCAGTTAGTTAGCCACATTTTTTTCACAGTATGCATAACCTGAGGTTGTATCGAAAACCATTTCAGTAATTTTATTCAATCAAGCAAAACATTCTCCCATGCTATATAATTCAAAACCTGTACTGCTGTCCATTATACTGCTGTCAGGATTTTCTTTTTTATCAGCACAAACCAATTTTAAATTAAAATATAATAATTCGTCTGTATATGCAGGCATTGAGGTGGGCTCAAAAGGGGTAAAAATGAGTGTTATTGAGATTGGGAAAAATGCACAAAGCCGAGGTGCTTTTAATATTTTGAAAGACAGTTCTGTTAATACTGATTTTATTTCTTTTTCTCCAACAACTTTCCATGCCACATTGGAGGGTGTGTATGGTTTATATTCAACCTTGGTTAAAAAATATAGAATTCAACCACAACTTATTTTTACACTAGTAAGCAGCGGCGTAAAAATACAAGCAGAAAAAGAGAATAAAACCAACTGGATAAGCAACCTTATTGATTCGTTCAAACTAAAAATAAATGAGTCCGACCGCCAGGTATCAATCATTGATGTACGGGAAGAAGCAAGGCTTTCTCATTTAGGTATTGTTCCGGAATCCAGGAGATATACCACTTTCCTGATCGATATAGGAAGCGGCAACACAAAAGGCGGTTACTTTCCAAATGGCAATACAAAAGATTTCAAACTTTTTCAGCTAAGTTGGGGAACTAAAAGCGTTGCGAATGCAACAGAAAAAAGATGTAACGACGATAATGGCTTATCAAATTTTCGCAAACAGCTATACCGTGTACTTTCAGAAGCTGAAAATTCTGAGATCATTTATGCCGTAAATGAAAGCGGTTCTTATCCCAAAAGTGACAATGTAGCATTTAGCGGAGGCATTGCCTGGTCAGTTGCTACATTAATGTTTCCAGAACTGATCGACAATTCTGTAGTAGCAGTTACATTTGACCAAATGATAAAATTCAATGAAAGATTGTATAATAATTTTGCTTCGGTCACGGAACCATTCCTAGTAAAAAACATATTGGATAAAACGCTCGATAAAGAAACCATCTCCAAAGAAATAAAAAGAGTACACCAGGTGTTTGATCAAAAATCATTGATGTCCGGCGTTGGCCTTTTACTAAAAATAATGAGACAGTTTCAATCTGTTTATGAAGGAAAACAATTTTATCTGGTAAAAAACGGACAAGTCGGGTGGATATCTGCTTATGTAGATCAGAATATAGGTAAATAAGCCATGAATCAGAAAGCGGTGAACGACCTTCATTCAATCTTCAATTTCTAATTGCGTTTGCCTGATGAAAGATTCTAAAAATCTTTTACTTCTTTTAGTTTCTGCCGGTTTAATGGCTACCTGGGTTTACCATCTATACGATAAATCATATTACAGCAACCACCAGGTGAAAGTGATGGTAAAAGACTCCCTAACTACACAAGAAGCTATTAAAGATTCGTTGCAAAGATTATTCAATGAAAAAACTTATGAGCTGGATACCACAAAAATGATGACCGACTCTTTGAAAGGAACGCTGGATTCCACATGGGCAAAAATTCTTGAGCTTCGCAAGCAAATAGGCGACATCTTAAAAAACAGAAATGCAACAAGAACTGATTTAAAGAAAGCAAGAGACTTGATCGTTGAGTATAAAGAAAAAGTGGAGGAAATGAGAGCCCAAAATAGTGATCTTGAAACCGAACGCACAAGACTAAATGGAATGTTATCGCAACTAAACAATGAAATGAAAGGCTTGCAAGATAATATTCAGAAAATCACAGAAGAGAATAAAGAACTCACAGAAACGATTAACCAGGCTTCTACTTTCATTGCTTCAGACATGCGCCTCTCGGTAGTTACTACTAAAACAGGAAATAAAGAAACGGAGGCTTCGACAGCGAAAAAGGCTGATAAGCTTATTTTTTCGTTTACACTTCAAAATAATATCACTAAAAGCTCATTTTATGATGTGTATGTAGTAATTGTGCAGCCTGGCAATAAAGTCTTGCAAACCGATGTGTGGGGAGCTGATTATTTTATTTCAAAAACAGAAGGAACAAAAGCATATACTGCAAAAATCCATTTTGAATATACCCGTGGTGAAAAAAAGAAAATCATTTATACCCTGCAACCTGATAACTTCCTTTCAGGTACCTATGTAATGCAAGTTTATCAAAATGGAATATCATTAGGCGAAACTACAAAGCTGCTAAATTGAGTTGGATATCGAATAAAAAAGCGGGATAAATTATCCCGCTTTCAAACTTCTCAAACATCCCATTATAAATTGTATCCGTAGCTTACATAATATAATCCACCTACATCAGGGTTACCAAAAGCGCTCCTGTAATATTTATTCAGCAAATTAGAAGCGCCAATTTTAATTTGACTTTTAGTATTTGATACTCTCCAACTCACTTGCGCATCGAGAGTACCGTAAGAAGGAATTGGGCCTGTTCCAAATGTACCTTGCCATAACACATCATCTTGCCATCTCCAGATTACATTAAACCCTACTCCCCTATACACTTTGTCATTGCTTAAACCAATGTTGTATCTCACCTTTGGTGTATTAAAGAATGCAAAAAAACCTGGTGGAACATCATTGAGCTTATCACCTGAAACATTAGCTGTGATATGATATCCTTTTCCAAATTCAAGGTCAGCGCTCACACCCCAGCCGATTGCATTTACTCCACTCGTTGAGTTAACAGCAAATGAATAATTGGTTGTTGTAAACGGGCTAGCTAATTCTGTTAACTCTTGGGTCTGGCTAGAACTTGCACTAACTCCTCTTCCAACAGCTACCCTAGCGATAAAATCTTTGTATTCGCTATAATATACATAGGCATCAAACAATAATTTTTTTGTTACTAACCCTCGATAGCCAATTTCATAAGAACTTACTGTTTCGGGTTTCAAGTCAGGATAATTAGCAACTACTAGTAAACCCGGATTAGGTGTTCCCGCAGCAACAGAAGCTCTGTAAGCAACTATACTTTCTGCAGTTTTTCCAGGTTTGGTATCAAATTGAAAGAATGACCTGAAAACCTGGCCCATCCCAATTAAGCGATTAACGCCTCCCGTAAGTAAGTTGATATATTGATCTTGTGTAGAAGGAAAGCGATATGCTTGCTGATAAGACAATCTTACATTATTGTCCTTTGCAATTTTTATAAGCGCTGTAGCACGTGGTGTAAAACGGCCATCAAAATTTTCGTTCTTGTCATAGCGCCCCGATACTGTTAGTTTCAATCTTTCATTAAAAAGCCAGCGCTGCAATTGGATATAAGCGCCTATTTCTGTAATATGGATGACTCCTGCAGTATCAGCGAAAATACTTCCATGGGAATTGAGGCTAAACTCGCGGAAACTTGCGCCAACCAAAGTTTCAGCAAACTTTACATATTCGGTAAGGTTTAGTTGCCCCTCTGCATGATACATATCTGTTTTATCATCAAACTTAGCACCACCATCACCAATAGTTGTGTGTTTTGCATTTTGAAAAGCCGCATTGTATTGAGAAGTACCAGGAAGAAATCTTCCAACATCGGCAATGGATCTTGCGGTACTATGAGACTGTATATCTGGTATGCCTTGAGCTTTTAATGCCGTATAATTAGCAGTGTACTGGCCAAACCAATCAGCATCAGCTTTCCACGCTCTGTTTATAAAAATAGCTGCAGTAGTGGCTGTGTAGGCATCACCACCATTTTCCTGAACTGTGTATCCTCTCAAAAACCAATTTCTTCCCTTAAACTCAAGTTTATATTGGCCCATTTTTAAATTTTTAACAGCATACCTGTCTGCACCTGTATAAACTGTTGTTCCCGTACCCCAGTATGCCAACAGAGAAGCTTCAATGTTATCGGTAATCTTATAATTTATTCCTCCATTTAGTTTTATATCGTAAGTATTGTAATCAACAAGATATTTCTCTTCATATCCCGTGCGACTTACATTTACGGCGTTATAGCTTTTTCCTGCAACGGTGAATAAGGCACCTTGCGTTACAGGTTGCAATAAGGCTGCTTGAAACGCTGGCGGAAATCCATTTATTATTGTTGCAACCAGGCTATTTATCTGGGCTATAGATGCATTTGCTGGCAGGGTATTAAAAGCAGCAGTAAGATCGACACCTGTTTGTTGTTTTATTCCCTGGATTGTCTGAAAAGCTCCAGCCATTCCAAAGGCTGATAGGTTTGCGCTGGCTTCATCACCAAATACATTTACACCATCATAGTTAGGATCCAAGGCCCTGTCACCCGTTTTTAATGAACTGAATACATTATTTCGTTGCAAGTTCCTGTAATCTTGAGCCTGCCAATCACTAGCATAAATAAATTGCGAACTGATCTTAAATGCCAGTCTCTCGCTTACTTTTTTACTCCAGCGAAAAGCCCAATCATAATATGGAGAAGGTGATCGCTCTTTTCCATCTGTATGCATGATCCCTTGCTTTATTTCAAAACTAAGTCCTTGATATTTGAATGGGTTTTTACTGTTAATGAGCAAGGTGCCATTCATTCCGCCGGAGCCGTAGAGTGCTGAAGAAGCTCCTTGTAATAATTCCATATTGTCCACATCAAGCGAAGTGGGGCCAACAATACTGCCTACAGCAAAGTTGAGCCCAGGCGCCTGGTTATCTATGCCATCAATCAATTGATTAAATCGAAGATTTCCGCTGCCATTAAAACCACGGGTGCTTGGCGTACGGAAAGTTAAACTGGATGTTGTAAGGTCAACTCCTTTAAGATTGGCAACGGCATCATAATAAATAGGAGCGGCCAAATTGCGAATGTTCTGATTGCTCATTCGCTCAATAGAAACTGGCGACTCAAGAATACGTTGTGGGGTACGTGTTGCTGCAACTACTACTTCTTGACCTAATGCACTTACCGGATTAAGGTCAATTGAAAGATTATCGGAAGCCGTAGCTACTGAAACTTCTTTGTCCTCATATCCTATTGAACTAATCACCAGGGTCACGGGAAGTTTAGCTACAGTGAGTTTAAAGTTTCCTTTGTCATCGGTATAAGTACCCTGATTAGTTCCTTTTACTGTAACAGAGACCGAAGGTGTTGGCTCTTTTGTAGAACTATTATTTACAGTTCCGGAAATGGTAACATTTTGTGCAAAGGCAGCAATCGAAAACATGCCAGCCATTAGCAAAGTTGCCAAATAGCAATAGCTTTTTCTCATAAATAGGTTTTTAAGTTTGGGAATTGACGGCAATGTTAGTCTTTTAGCAATCGAACAACCATTCTAGTCATTACTTTATATAACGGATGAAAAATGGTTTTGTCTTTACGAAAAAGCAACGTTGAAGATGGTCATTCAGGTGGAAAAATAAGAATTGATTTTTTTATCCGGAAATTTAATTTATAACCGAAAAGAATAACTTGTTGAAAATCTCAGAGCGATTTACATAGGGTGTTTACTATATTCGAATTATGGCTTCATTTATCTTTCCAAATCAAACAAAATTTTATCAGGGTAAGGTTCGTGATGTGTATACCATTGACAGCAGATGGTTGATCATGATTGCCAGTGACAGGATATCTGCCTTCGATGTCATCTTACCAAAATTAATTCCATTCAAAGGGCAGGTGTTGAATCAAATTGCTGCGTTTATGTTAGATGCTACAAAAGATATTTGTCCCAATTGGTTAATAGATGTACCGGCTCCTACTGCATCAATCGGAAGGAAATGCAACCCTTTCAAAATTGAAATGGTGGTAAGAGGTAATTTAACCGGGCATGCCTGGCGAACTTATTCATCGGGCAAAAGAGAATTGTGTGGCGTGTCAATGGCTGATGGTTTGAAAGAAAATGATTTTTTTTCCGAGCCTATTATTACTCCCTCAACAAAGGCTGAAGAAGGACATGATGAAGACATTTCAAAAGAGGAAATTATCAGCAGAGGTTTAGCTACAGAAGACGAATGGAAGGTGATCAAAGAATATTCATTGAAATTATTTGAAAGAGGAAAAGAAATTGCCGCTAAGCAAGGATTGATCTTAGTTGATACAAAATATGAGTTTGGAAAAATTGATGACGTAATTTATTTAATGGATGAAATTCATACTCCCGATTCATCAAGATATTTTTATGCAGATGGCTTTGAAAAACGACAGAAAAAAAATGAAAAACAAAAACAATTAAGCAAGGAGTTTGTAAGAGAATGGTTAATCGCCAATGGCTTCATGGGAAAAGAAGGACAAAAGGTTCCTGAAATGAGTGATGAATGGGTAAAAATAATTTCACAGCGATATATTGAACTATACGAGCAGGTAATTGGCTCAACATTTATTCCACAACAGCTCGGTGATGAAGAAACTTATGACCGCATTATCGAAAGTCTTCAGAAATTGAAGCTTACATGATCATTTTTCCAAAGCCTGCAAAATATCATTTATGATGTCATCAACATGTTCCAAACCAACAGATATTCTAATCAAACCGGGCGTAATATTCACAGCCTGCCTTTCTTGTTCGGTTAGTTTAGCATGAGTTGTACTTGCAGGGTGAGAAGCAATGCTTTTTGTATCGCCCAGGTTGGCAGTAAGGGAGATGATTTCAAGAGCATCAAGAAATTTTCTTCCACTTTCTATTCCGCCCTTTAATTCAAAACAAACAATTCCTCCTCCGTCTCTCATCTGTTTTTTAGCGATTTTATATTGCGGATGGCTCGACAAAAAAGGATACTTAAGCCAGGATATCTTGGGATGATCTTTTAATGTTTCAGCCATCTTCAAAGCATTGGCAGCGTGACGTTCCATTCTTACATCAAGCGTTTCCAAGCTTTTGCTTAATATCCATGCATTAAATGGAGACAAAGCAGGGCCTGAGCTGCGGCAGAACAAATAAATATCATGAACAAGTTCTTTTTTACCGGCTATTACTCCTCCCAACACCCGGCCTTGCCCATCAATCCACTTTGTAGCGGAATGCACAATTAGATCAGCGCCGAATTCAATAGGCCGCTGGCTAACAGGAGTTGCAAAACAATTGTCAACATTTAAAATGAGGTTGTGCTTTTTTGCAAGCGCTGACACAAAATCAAGATCAATAATATCCAAGCCAGGATTAGTTGGTGTTTCCAGATAGATCATTTTGGTATTTGGCTTAATCGCAGCTTCCCACTCTTCCGGCTTGCTGGCATTTACATAGCTGTACTCAATTCCATATCGTGGTAAAAATTTTGTGATAATTGTATGTGTGCTGCCGAAAATGGAGCTGCATGAAAGCAGATGATCACCTTGTTTCATCAAGGCCATAAACGAAGCAAATACAGCACTCATTCCAGATGCAGTAGCATAACCTGCCTCAGCACCCTCGAACAGGCAAATTCTGTCAACGAATTCTTTAACATTAGGGTTGCTGAACCGGCTGTAAATATTATCATCTGTTTCATCAGCAAAAGCGGCACGCATATCTTCAGCACTGTCAAAACAAAAGCTGCTAGTCAGAAAAAGAGGAGATGAATGTTCCATTTCATTGGTTCTCGCTGTTTGTGCTCGGATAACTTTTGTTATTGGGTGTTGTTCCATTATTTTTATACGAAGTTTTTACAAATTTAAATGATGCAAGCCTTTACTTTGTTACAAGTTTGATAAGTTTCAGAAGTTCCAAAGGTTGTTCGAGCTTTAAAACCTTTCGAATCTGTTGAACCTGTTGAACATTTGAAATCTTATTGAAATGGAGTTATTTAATTATAATGAAGCTTTTGAGTTAGAAAATGGAAATATTCTTCCTACGCTCACTATTGCGTACCATACTTATGGCCAATTAAATCAGGATAAAACCAACGTAATATGGATCTGTCACGCTTTAACGGCTAATTCTGATGCAGCGGCGTGGTGGCCCGGTGTTGTTGGAAAAAAAGGATTTGTTGATCCCTCCAAATATTTCATTGTTTGCGCCAATATATTGGGCAGTTGTTACGGCTCAACAGGACCTTTAACAATTGACCCAACGACTGATAAACCATATTTCAGCAATTTTCCAATGATCACCATTCGTGATATGGTGAAAGCTCATATTTTTTTGCGTAAGCAACTTGGCATCGATAAAATTTATTTATTGATGGGAGGAAGCATGGGTGGCTATCAGGCCCTTGAATGGTGTGCTATGGAAAATGATTTGATTCAAAATCTTTTTTTAGTTGGCACATCAGCCACTGAAAGCGCATGGGGTATTGCTGTGCATACTTCTCAACGTCTTGCTATCGAAGCTGACGAAACATGGAAGTTTCAACATGAAAATGCAGGCCAAAAGGGTTTGAAAGCTGCACGTGCCTTCGGAGTCATTAGCTATCGTAATTATCAAATTTTGGTAGAAAAACAAACCGATCCGGACACAGAAAAGTTGGATAATTACAAAGCTTCTTCTTATATCACATACCAGGGCGATAAATTGGTAAATCGCTTTAACGCTTTTAGTTATTGGCTGCTTACCAAATCAATGGATTCACATCATCTGGGGCGGGGGCGAGGAGGAAATACGGAAATTGTTTTACAAAAATTCAAACAAAAAACATTGATCATGGGAGTAAGCAGTGATATACTTTGCCCATTGCACGAACAGGAATTTCTTGCGCAGCATATTCCTAACTCAACACTTATTGCAATTGATTCTCCCTATGGACATGATGGCTTTATTACGGAAGCAGAAAAAATTTCGGAAGCACTTGAAGAATGGTTATGAGTGGTGAGTGATGAGTTAGACAGTCTTTATTGCAATTGCTCTTGGCAAGAATATTGAAATCACTTGATGGCAAATGAGAAAAATAACCCTCTGATGGATATTAAGGTGTACCCCGGCAGCCCATTTCCATTAGGCGCTACCTGGGACGGGCAAGGAGTAAATTTTGCTATTTATGCTGAGAATGCCACCAGCGTAGAACTTTGCTTGTTTGATTCCAAAGAAGAAGAAAAAGAATCCAATAGAATCAGGATAGAGGAAAGAACGCATCATGTATGGCATGTATACATACCTGGTATGATGCCTGGGCAACTGTATGGTTATCGAGTATATGGTCCTTATGACCCGCAAAACGGACTCCGCTTTAATCCAAACAAATTTTTAATTGATCCCTACGCCAAAGCTATTTCAGGTTCTATACGATGGCATGATTCATTGTTTGGTTATGAAATAGGACATCCAGATGCTGATCTTAGCTTCAGCAGCATTGACAGCGCACCCTTTATGCCAAGATCTGTTGTGATCAATCCGAAATTCAATTGGAAAGGGGACAAATTTCCACGCATTCCTTATTATAAAACCATCATTTACGAAGCACACGTAAAAGGCATTACAAACCTTCATCCACAAATTCCTGAAAATATAAGAGGCAGTTATTCGGCACTCGCCCACCCTGTCATGATTAATTATTTGAAACAATTGGGTATTACGGCTGTTGAGTTAATGCCCGTGCATTATTTTATTTCAGATCGCCATCTTGAAGAAAATGGTAAATGCAATTATTGGGGTTACCACAGTATCGGATTTTTTGCCCCTGATGTGCGGTATGCAAGCAAAGGCACCCTAGGTGAGCAGGTTTTTGAATTTAAAAACATGGTGAAAGAACTTCATAAGGCGGGTATTGAAGTAATTCTTGATGTTGTGTACAACCACACCGGCGAAGGAAATCACCTTGGACCTACTCTTTCTTTTCGTGGTATTGATAACGCTTCATATTACCGGCTTACAGATAATAAAAGATATTACATGGATTATACCGGAACGGGCAATACTCTCAATGCTCGTCTTCCGAGTGTTTTGCGATTAATTATGGATAGCCTTCGCTATTGGATTTTAGAAATGCATGTTGATGGTTTTCGTTTTGATCTGGCTTCTGCTTTGGCAAGAGAACTTCATGATGTAGGTCGCCTGAGTTCTTTTTTTTCAATCATTCATCAGGATCCCGTTATTTCTCAAGCTAAACTTATTGCAGAACCCTGGGATATAGGGGCAGGAGGATACATGGTCGGGAACTTTCCACCGGGATGGGCTGAATGGAATGGCAAATACCGTGATTGCATGCGCGACTATTGGCGTGGAGCTAATAGCATGCTATCCGAATTTGCTGAGCGATTGACCGGCAGCTCGGATTTATATAAAAACGATTATCGAAACCCTACTGCGAGTGTAAATTTTATTACAGCTCATGACGGTTTTACACTAAATGATCTTGTATCATACAACGAAAAACATAATGCCGACAATGGTGAAAATAACAATGATGGTGAGAGTCATAACCGTTCATGGAACTGTGGTGTTGAAGGGCCTACCGATGATCTGTCAATAATAGCCTTGAGAAATCGCCAGAAAAGAAATTTCCTCACTACTCTTTTTCTGTCGCAGGGTGTGCCTATGCTTTTAGCCGGTGATGAAATGAGCCGAACCCAAAATGGAAATAATAATGCCTACTGCCAAGACAGTGAAATTTCATGGATCAACTGGGAAAAAGCAGATAAAAAATTATTGGGATTCATAAAAAAGCTAATCCATGTTTACAAAGACCATAATATTTTTTCGCGTCGCGACTGGTTTAAGGGACAACCGATAAAGGGAAGAGGGCTTACTGATATCGCATGGTTTTCGCCGGATGGAAAAAAAATGACGGAAGAAAACTGGAGACAAGACTTTGCAAAATGTCTTGCGGTTTATTTGAATGGACATGGTATTCATTCATTAGACTACAATGGGAAACCGATTGTTGATGATAACTTTTATGTGATCTTCAATGCTCATAATGAACCGGTGGATTATAAATTACCCACAAAAAAATATGGTGATAACTGGATCAAAATTCTTGATACAAACAAAAATTTTGTTTCGGAAAAAAAAGGTGAAATTTTTAAAGCCAATACAAAAATTAGGGTGGAAGGGTTTTCAGTGATACTGTTGAAGCAACCTTTGTTGAGATAAAAGATAAAAGCTTTTCTTATTAAAACTTTTCTGATTGATTCAGTTTGATGCGGTTTTATCTATTCACTTTTATTTTTTATTTATTGATTATTGTAACTCCCCAATAGCCACAGCATCCATATCAGTGTAAGTATAATTCTCCCCTCCCATTCCCCAGATAAAAGAATAATTAGCGGTTCCGCAGCCTGCGTGTATTGACCAAGGAGGTGAAATAATGGCTTCATGGTTGGCGACGATCAGATGTCTTGTTTCCTGAGGATGACCCATTAAATGAATAATGCGGTGATCGGGATAAACATCAAAATAGAAGTAGGCTTCCATTCTTCGGGTATGGGTATGTGCAGGCATTGTGTTCCATACACTGCCTTCACCTAAAACTGTAAGACCCATTACTAATTGACAACTTTTTATGCCATCTGCATGAATGTATTTGTAAATCGTACGGTGATTAGCTGTTTTTGTATCTCCGATCGTCACGGGTGAAGCTTCTTCTTTTTTCATTAAGTGATTAGAATGTATGGCGTGCGCCGGAGCAGAGAGAAAATAAAAAATGGCGGGGGATGATTTATCCTCCGTTTTAAAAGAAACTTTTTCGGTGCCTTTACCGAGATAAACACAATCTAATTTATTCAAAGAAAAACTTTCGTCATCCGCTTTTACTATTCCTGCTCCGCCAACATTAATGATCCCTATTTCTCTTCTTTCTAAAAAAAAATCGGCTTTGAGCTCAGAATGAGTTGGCAATTCTAAAGTTTTATTGACGGGTTTTGCTCCACCTATAATGATACGATCATAATGTGAATACACAAGTTTTATCTCATCATTCACCATTAAATTTTCCACAAGAAAGTTGCCGCGCAATTCTTGTGTTGTCATAGCTGCTGTTTCTTTCGGACTATTTGTAAATCTAACTTCCATAAAAGGCCTCACCCTCTTATCCCTCTCCGAAGGAAAGGGAGGCCGGGCTTTGTTTTTTAGTTTAACAATTTAATGAACCTATCAACTCTATAAATTTTTTTTAGCATTGTGGAATAAAGAACTGAATGTTGAAGTGTGCCCTTCTACAAACTCAAAGGAACGGGAGGGCAAGTTTCAAATTTTCAATGAACTTTATGATTAAGAATTTCATCTTTTATCTGGTGATTTAAGAAAAACTGTTCAACCTAAGTTCTCCGCCTTAGGCGGAGGCCAGGGGTCTTGTTTTATCTCCCCATCCATCCTCCATCAACTGTTAAAATCGTTCCGTGTACATAGTCGGCAGCGGCCGATGCAAGAAAAACAACAGCACCTTTGAAATCATCGGGTTGCCCCCAACGTCCGGCAGGAATTCTACCTAAGATAGAAGCACTTCTTTCAGGATCGTTGCGCAAAGCCTCAGTATTATCAGTAGCAATATAACCGGGAGCAATTGCATTTACGTTCACGCCTTTTCCCGCCCACTCATTCGACAATGCTTTCACCAAACTTGCAATGGCACCTTTACTAGCAGCATAACTTGGTACGGTAATACCACCTTGAAAACTAAGCAACGAAGCGGTGAAAATAATTTTGCCATTGCCGCGCTGCAACATTTGCTTGCCAATTTCTCTTGCCAAGATAAATTGAGCATCTAAATTTACTGCCAACACTTTGTCCCAATATTCATCAGGATGTTCTGCCGCAGGTTTGCGCATGATCATTCCTGCGTTATTGACCAAAATATCTATCGCGGGGTTTTCCTGTAAAACTTTTTCAATAAAAGCATACAAGCTTTTTCGGTCAGAAAAATCAGATTGATATGCCTTGAACTTTTTTCCCAACTGCATTACTTCCTTTTCGACTTCACTTCCCTGTAATGGCATCGATCCAGATACGCCAATAATATCGGCCCCTGCTTCTGCAAGGCCCAGCGCCATTCCTTTACCGATGCCTTTGTTACCACCGGTAACAAGGGCGGTTTTGCCGGAAAGATCAAATAAAGAATTGCTCATTATTTAAAATTGGTGCAAGTGTACAACCTAAACTGCAATCGATAAATTTTTTTTACGAGATCGTTATCGGTGGAATATTTGAAGTTCGAGAGGTTTGAAGTTTGATGTTTATGTTCTTCTGTCAATTATTAGTTAAGGTACGATTCCAATTCCTCCATCATATTCTTGCTTCCGATAAATAACGGCGTGCGTTGGTGGAGCTCGGTGGGTTTGATATCAAGAATAGGTTGTTTGCCATCTGTAGCTTTTCCACCAGCTACTTCTACAATAAAGGCAAAGGGGTTACACTCATATAATAATCTCAGTTTTCCTTTTGGCTTATCAACAGTGCCCGGATACATAAAAATTCCGCCCTTGATCAGATTGCGATGCACATCAGCTACCATGCTACCAATATATCTCTGTGTGTAGGGCCCTCCATCAAGCTTTGTTTTTTTCTGACAAAGATCAATGTATCGTTTTACCCTTGCTTCATACTGAAAAAAATTGCCATGATTCACGGAATATATTTTTCCATCATCCGGACATTTTATATTTGGATGGCTTAAACAAAATTCTCCAATGGAGGGATCGAGAGTAAAGCCATTTACCCCTCTTCTTGTGGCGTAAACCAGCATGGTTGATGAACCATACACAATGTATCCTGCGGCTACCTGAGCACGGCCTTGCTGCAAAAAATCTTCTCTTGTGGCAATGCTGCCTTTTGGTGTTATTCGCCTGTAAACGCTAAAAATTGTTCCGATAGAAACATTTACATCAATATTACCACTGCCATCGAGGGGATCAAACAAACATACATATTTTGAGTTCTTGCTTACCTCATCATCAAAAGCTACATAATCATCAATCTCCTCGCTGGCAATGCCAGCACAACTAATACCATGATGCAGCACACCAGTAAGCTGGTTGTTTGCAAATACATCTAGCTTTTTCACATCTTCACCCTGAACGTTTATCTCACCCGCGTCACCCAGAATGTCCACGAGTCCGGCTTTATTGACTTCAACATTTACTCTTTTTGATGCAAGACCGATATCACGAAGCAGGCCGCTCAATTCACCCGTAGCTTGAGGAAATTCTCTTAATTGCTGAATGGTAAATTCGTCAAGTGTCAGAACTTTCCGGTTGACAATACTCATTGGCAAGGGTTTAAATGAGGAGTGACAAAAATAAGGGTTAAAAACTATTGAAGATTGAAGATTTAATATTGAATATTTTTGCTTCCCTTCGGCTAAAATGTAATCCAAAATATAAAATCGAATGAAGATTTTTAAATTCGGCGGAGCTTCTGTAAATAGTGTGGAAAGAATTTCAAAGCTTGGAGATATTCTCAAACAGTTTTCCGGAGAAAAAATCTTAGTAGTCATTTCCGCTATGGGCAAAACTACTAATGCTTTGGAAAAGGTTACAGGGGCTTTCCATCTCGGAAAAAAAGAAGAGGCCCTACAATTATTTGACCTGGTCAAACAACAACATCTTGCAACGGCAAAACAATTACTGGTCACTAACTATTTGAAATGCGAAGAGCAGTTGAAAGATTTTTTTACTGAAGCAGAATGGTTACTCCATGATAAACCTCAAAGGGAGTATGATTATTATTACGACCAGGTTGTTAGTATCGGAGAATTATTATCAACAGCCATTATAAGCTTTTATCTTAATGAAATAGGAGTAAAAAATAAATGGTTCGATGTGAGAGATGTGATCAGAACGGATGATAATTTCAGAGACGCCAATATTGACTGGGAATTTACATGCTCTAAAGTTTCTGATTCTATTGCTCCGCTTTTCTCTGATTACAATATTGTTTTGTCACAGGGGTTCATCGGAGCGACTGATGAAAATGAAAGCACAACTTTAGGGAGGGAAGGGAGCGATTATACAGCCGCCGTTTTCGCGAATATGCTGAATGCAGAGAGCCAAACCATTTGGAAAGATGTTGAATCTGTAATGAACGCCGACCCAAAACAATTTCCCGATGCACTGCCGATTTCTGAATTGGATTATAATGAAGTAATTGAAATGGCCTATTACGGTGCACAAGTTATTCACCCCAAAACCATTAAACCGCTGCAGAATAAAAATATTCCTTTGTACGTAAAATGCTTTTTGAACCCTTCATTATCAGGAACGGTTATTCATAACAAACCCGTCCACTACCTGCCTCCTATCATTGTCTTAAAAGAAAAACAGGCAATGATTGAAATGATCTCGAAAGACTTTTCTTTTGTTGGTGAACATCACGTGGCTAGACTGTATGAGCTTTTAGGCAAATTAAAAATCAAACCCAACCTTACTCAAAACACAGCCATCAGTTTTATTGCTGTTTTGGATGATCGTGTCGAAAAAATTGAAAAACTAGCTTTTGAAGTTTCTGAGATTTTTGATGCGCAAGTAATGAAAGATCTAACCCTGCTTACGATCAGGCATTATAATAGAGACATAGTAAACAAATTAACGGATGGCAAAACTATTTTACTCCGTCAGCAAACTACTGATACTATTCAAATGCTGATGCAATAGAGAATAGGAAATAGGAATCAGTAATTTGGAATTGGGATTAGGTTTCGAATTATTTAGTTAGTTATTAGAATTTCTTTTAGTATTCCATTTACCTCATTTGCTTTATTCATCACCATTAAATGACCCCCATTTCGAACTATATAATCAGCATTTACAAATCGAAGGGGTAGCAAGTGGTCGTTTGAACCATGAATATGAATCAAATTGGGAAGCTTATCCAATTGAGACCAATTCAGAATAGCATTCAGCGACCAACGAATAAATTCAGAATCGGTTTTTCTTACATAATCATAAACGATGTTTTTCATTTCCTTGTTGCCTGTTCCCATAAACCTATTAATTATAGTCGCCTGTTTATATAAAGACGGCGATATCATCTTTTGTAGCCTTAGTTTTCCTGCCAGTTTAAAATACCACGGCAATTCTTTATAACAAGAAAGGCTGGAAATAATGATCAATTTTTTGGGCTTGGTAATTTTAGCAATCTCAGAAGCTAGAATGCCGCCAAATGAAAGACCAATCAAAATAAAATCTTCATCAGGTTGTATTAATTTGGAAAATCTTTTTGCATAGTCTGAAAAATTTTCATTCGGCAATGGAGATATCCATTCAAGATAAACAGGCTGATAACGGGAAGGTAATTGAATCTTGTAGAAAACTCTTCTATCTGCTCCTAAACCACTTATGAAATACGCTTTCACTAAAAGAAAAATTTTCAATGTTCAATATACAATGCTTAACATCAGCTTAAAGTTACTCAATAAACAGTTTAAGGATAAGGTTCTAATGCACTCTTAAGGAATAGGGGCATCTTGAGCAACAATTTCTATCGATTGCTTCATTTTTTTAGCAACCGCTTTATCATTTAGTAAGGCGGGTTGCCATGTAGGCATTTTTTCAAGTCTTGTGATAAGCTCGTCATTAAACTCGTCATCCACACCATTTATAATTTTGAAGTTCACCGGAGTTCCATCGGTATCAACAATAAATTCAACCTGCACATGGGCTTTCTTCATTGAGCCGGGTAAATAAGCTACCATTTCCTTACCCAACTGCTGCAGGTAATCAAGAAAAGCTTGCCCGCCTCCGGGAAACTGCGGCCATTGATGAACTACATTCGCTAAATCAGAAATATTTCTGGTACGATGAACTACTTTTTGCCGAACAGGTCTTTCCTTCTCCGTTACAATTGGCTTGCGCACTATCCCATCGATCACATACTCTCCTTTTTCGTTTACCATAATAACCGGCAACTGTCTGTATTTTTCAAAATAGTCAAATGCATCTTCGAGCCGAAGTGCAAATTGTTTTAATGATGGGTCATCTTTTGTTAAGCCATTCAGATAATCCATGCTTCTTTTCACATTATAACGGACCGGGAAAATATGCACGGGAATATAATCCTGCCCTGCATCCTTTGCATGTGCAGCAAGAATATACAGCTCATCAATTTGTCCATCAGTAATAGGTATACATCCCACAGTTACGCAACTGCCATGAATATAAATATCACCGCCGGGCTCCAATGAGTCACTTAATATTCTGTCAGAAACATTTGGATAATTGATGCCTAAGGATAGGTAATAAGTGCTTTTAGGATTGAATTCATTGATGTAATAAAACCCTTCAGGAACTTGAAAATCTCCCTGCATTCTTTTGGGGCCAAGTGTTCCGGCTAATGCACAAACCCGATATGTTTTAAATAGCTGGAAAGGCTCTTTAATGTCATTCTTTACCCATACTTCCATTTGGCTGTCATACTTAAATGAGCGGATATAAACATATTTAGCCGGCCAAATCAGTTTTTTTGCTTCAAACTGTTTTTGTAAAGTGTCTTCTTTGCGAGCAAGAGCCTCGGCGGGGCGGGGCAATGTTCTTTGATAATCGAGAAACGATGTATATACTGAAGAGAATGAGGTTCCATTCTTCTGGGCAGAAGCGGATAATAAAAAGCCAAAAAACACAACTAGCGCACAGAGGTCTTTCATGCCGGAGTATTTACTTATTAAAAACGTAATCTCTTAATCTTAAGTATTAAAAAACATTAATGATTTGTAAAGATAAAAAATTCAACGTTACGAGTTAAGAGGTATGAGTTACGAGTATCCTAAATTCTATTTTTTATATTATTATCGCAAAACCCGTAACTCACAACACGGATTTCGTAACGTATAACTCGTAACTATCCTAAAGATTTCCCCTAGCAGCCTGTTCCCTTTCAATAGCCTCGAATAACGCTTTGAAATTTCCCTTTCCAAAGCTTTTAGCGCCCTTACGTTGTATGATCTCAAAAAATAATGTGGGCCGGTCCTCTACAGGTTTACTGAATAATTGCAATAAATAACCTTCATTATCCCTGTCAACCAGGATGCCCATTTCCTTCAACGGTTCAAGCTCTTCATCAATATGCCCTACTCTATCCAGCAGATCATCATAATAAGTATTAGGCACTCTCAAAAACTCCACCCCCCGGCTCATCAACTCTCTCACAGTTGATACAATATCATTTGTTGCCATAGCAATATGCTGCACTCCTTCGCCCCTATAAAATTCAAGATACTCTTCCACCTGGCTTTTTTTCTTTCCCTCCGCAGGTTCATTGATTGGAAATTTTACAAATCCATTTCCATTGCTCATCACTTTGCTCATCAACGCTGAATACTCTGTTGAAATATCTTCATCATCAAATGTCAAAATATTTCTAAATCCCATTACTTCTTCATAAAATTTTACCCACCGGTTCATTTGATGCCACCCCACATTTCCCACACAATGGTCAACATACAACAAGCCTGTTTCTTTTGTTTTAAAATGAGGATTTTCCCATTTCATATAACCTGGCATAAAAGTGCCATGGTAATTTTTTCTTTCCACAAAAACATGTACAGTATCGCCATATAAATGAATGCCGCTCAACACCACTTCACCTTCTTCATCTTTTAATGTTTTCGGTTCTGAATAAGTTTTGGCGCCACGGCTAGTGGTCTCATTCCATGCCTTGCTTGCATCATCTACAAGCAGGGCTAGCACTTTTACTCCATCGCCGTGTTTATAAACATGGTCTGCAATCGGACTATTTGTTACCATAGGCGATGTTAAAACAAAAGTCAACTTGTTCTGTCGCACCACATAGCTTGCTCTATCCTTTACTCCCGTTTCAGGCCCTGCATATGCCAAAGGTTGAAAGCCAAAAGCGCTTATATAATAATAGGCCGCCTGTTTCGCATTGCCTACATAAAATTCTACATGATCTGTTCCAAGCAAGGGCAGAAAATCTGTTTGTTCTGCTGATTTATTTTTAGTAGCAGTAGTTGATGACATATAGAAATAGTTTATAGTTCGTTTGTTTTTTGTTTGCCAACTTAAGAATATTTGTTAAACATTGGTTTCAGTTTACACTGAGCTTGTCGAAGGGCATTCTTCAACTGCAACAAGTCTATTAAAAGATGTGGGCATCCATTGCCAATGTCTCCATCAGCAGAAAGAAATGATTGCGGAAATCAGCAAAGATTTTATGCGGATAATCAGGACGCATAATTATAATACAAAAATAACAATATTAATTCTTAGCAGATGTTATTAATATGCCAGTCTCACTTTCTGTTCTTATTTTCGCCGTTCGAAAATTTTCAATTAACTACCCTTTTAGGGAATGAGGTAATATGCAAAAAGTCGGCATTCTTGGAGGCGGTCAGCTTGGACGAATGTTGCTGCAAGCGGCAGCCAATTATTCCGTTGAAACCTTTTTAATGGAGAATGATGCCGAGTGTCCCGCCGCTCATCTTTGTCACCATTTTACCAAAGGTGACATTAAACAATTTGATGCCGTTTACAATTTTGGTAAGGGTTTAAATGCCCTTACTATCGAAATTGAAAATGTGAATACGGATGCTTTAGAAAAATTAGAAGCTGAAGGAGTAAAAATTTTCCCGAAACCATCGGTTTTAAAAACCATAAAAAATAAGATCTTTCAAAAGGAGTATTATCAGAAGTATGAAATTCCTACTGCTGAATTTGTTATTACAAAGAATTTAGAAGAATTGGATTTGCGAAAAAATTTTCTACCGGCTGTTCATAAATTGGGAGAAGGGGGCTATGATGGACGTGGTGTGCAGATTTTAGAAAAAATTGAAGATATAGGAAAAGGCTTTGATAGGCCCTCGGTTCTGGAAAAGCTTATCAAAATCCATAAAGAAATTGCCCTGATCGTAGCTATTAATGAAAAGAGTGAAACCGCTATTTATCCACCGGTTGAAATGTTGTTTGATCCCGTTTTGAATTTATTGGATTATCAACTCTGCCCTGCCGATTTGGATGAAAAAATTCTTTGGAAAGTTGAAGCTATTGCATTAACAGTGGCCCGCAATTTTAATTCTCCTGGTATTTTTGCAGTAGAAATGTTTACCGATAAAAATGGAGATGTATTTGTGAACGAAACAGCGCCCCGCGTGCACAATAGCGGTCATCATACCATTGAAGCACATTATAGTTCGCAATTTGATATGTTATGGAGAGTAATGCTCGGGTACCCCTTGGGAAATACCGGATTTATTCTTCCCTCTATTATGATCAATATTTTGGGTGCAGAGGGGTATAATGGCGAAGTAAAATATGAAGGCCTTGATGAAGTGCTGCAAATGGAAAATGCCTTTGTACATTTATACGGTAAAAAACAAACAAAACCGGGCCGTAAAATGGGTCATGTTACCGTAATGAACCGGGAAAAACAAGATCTTTTATTTAAATCAAAAAAAGTAAAAAGAACCTTGATAGCGAAATCATAATTCTTTATAACTAGAAAGCTCTGCGAAACCTAAACACCGCTCCTTTTATCCAGACTGAAAACCGTTTATAAGTTTCAAATGTTATCATAGCAGGAATAAAAAATGATTAGCGTCCAATAAATTGATTATCCATTACTTTTATAGTTTAATCATAATTGACCAACAGTGAAATTTCAATCATTCCATTTTTTTACGGCAGGAATTATAGCAATCGTATTACTGGCTTGCGGAAGCTCAGATAAAAAAACTACCACACAATCCGCGTCCGGCTCACCAGGCAGCCAACCTGGCGCAAAACAGCCCCCCATGCCTGTTGATATTTATATAATAAAGCCATCGCTCATAAATGCTAAGATCGAAGTTTCAGGTAGTTTGCTTGCCAATGAAACCACAGAGATCCACCCTGAAATCTCTGGCCGTCTTGTGCAGTTGAACATTGCAGAAGGCAAATTTGTAAATAAGGGAGCGCTGCTGGCTAAAATCTATGATGGTGATCTACAAGCACAGTTAAGAAAACTGCAAGTGCAATTAGAAATAGCGAATACAAACGAAGAGCGTTCATCTCAATTATTAAAAATACAAGGCATCAGCAAGGCTGATTATGATGCAAGCGTGTTAAACGTAAATAATATTAAAGCTGATATAGAAATTACGAGAGCAAACATTACCAAAACTGAGATCAGAGCACCTTTTTCCGGAAAATTAGGCTTAAAAAATATCAGCCCGGGAGCGTTTATTGTTCCATCAACTGTTCTCACCACCATCAGTCAGGTCAATAAGCTAAAAATTCAATTTAGTGTTCCGGAAAAATATGGTTCAGAAATAAAAAATGGGCAGCATATATCATTTAAAGTCAACGGGTCCCCAAAAACCTTTTCTGCCGCCGTAATAGCCACTGAAACAAGCATCGGTGAGGATACAAGAAGCCTTACCGTAAGAGCATTAGTAAATAATAATGACCCTGCTTTGATACCTGGTACCTTTGCAAATGTGGAGATGATTCTTGGAAATAATCCGAATGCGATCATGATACCGAATAGTGCTGTTTTACCACAAGGAAGAAAAAAACAGGTTTTCGTTTTTAAAAACAACAAAGCTCTTCCTACAGAAATTACCACAGGCGTTCGAGATTCGGCGAATGTACAAGTATTGACAGGATTATTTCCAGGCGATACGTTGATCACCTCAGGCTTGTTGTTCCTTCGTCCTGGTAGTGATGTAAAATTATTACCTTCCAAAACCACCAAGGGGTAATTGAGGTATTAACTAAAAAAAATTATGGATAAGAGATTATGAATTTATCAGAACTCAGTTTGCGGAGACCGGTGCTGGCGATCGTTTGTTCCATTATCATCATCATTTTTGGAGTGATAGGTTATACTTTTCTTGGAGTACGGGAATATCCCGCTATTGACCCGGCCGTAGTAAATGTTCGTACATCTTATGTGGGTGCCAATGCCGATATCATAGAGCAACAAATTACTGAGCCGCTTGAAAAAGCAATCAATGGGGTTCAAGGTGTAAAAAATATTACTTCATCAAGCCAGCAGGGTTCAAGTGCTATTACTGTTGAATTTGAATTGAATGTTGATCTTGAACAGGCGGCCAATGATGTTCGAGATAAAGTATCACAAGCGGTAGGAAATCTACCCCAGGATATTGATGCACCTCCTACTGTTTCAAAGGCAGATGCTGATTCTGATCCCATTCTTTTTATTCCGCTTCAAAGTCATACAAAAGGGTTGATGGAGTTGACGGATTTTGCAGAAAACGTGGTACAAGAGCGCTTGCAAACAATTTCTGGAGTAAGCTCAGTCAATGTTTTTGGCAGACGTTACTCCATGCGCTTATGGATCGACCCTGCAAAATTGAATTCATACAAGCTCAGCATTAGCGACATCCAAAATGCTCTTAACAGAGAAAATGTAGAATTGCCCGGAGGCAAGGTCAGGGGTAACGAAACACAACTGATCGTAAAAACTTACGGTAAGCTAACAACAGAAGATGATTTTAATAATCTGATCCTGCACGAAGATAGCAGTGGTGTGGTACGACTAAAAGATGTGGGCACTGCCGAACTGGGTCAGGAAAATGAAGAATCTTCTGCACGAAGAAATAATGTGTATTCTATATTCTTAGCGGTGGTTGCTCAACCAGGGAGCAATCAGATTGAAATTGCAGATGAAGTATATAAGCGCTTAGCAGAAATAAAAAAAGAAATGCCTGCTGATATGACAATGGAAGTAGGCTATGACAGAACACAGTTTGTTCGTAAGGCAGTCAGTGAAGTAAAAGAAACGCTTGCCATTGCTATTGGCTTGGTTGTGCTCATCATCTTTCTTTTCTTTAGAGAATGGACGATTGCTTTGAGGCCATTGATCGACATTCCGGTTTCATTGATCGGCGCTTTTTTTATTATGTATATTTCTGGATTTTCAATTAATGTGCTCACCCTGCTGGCCATTGTTCTTGCAACGGGTTTGGTGGTAGATGATGGGATTGTAGTAACGGAAAATATTTTTAAAAAAATGGAACTGGGTATGAACAGGCGCAAAGCCGCGCTGGAAGGTTCCAAAGAAATTTATTTTGCCGTTATTGCTACTTCTTTAACGCTGGCTGTTGTTTTTCTGCCGATCATTTTCTTGCAAGGATTTGTCGGACGGCTATTCCGCGAATTTGGTATGGTGCTGGCGGGTGCTGTTTTAATTTCTGCTTTTGTTTCCTTGTCTCTTACACCAGTACTGAATATTTATCTTTCTAAAAAAGATCCCAAAAAACATTCCTGGTTCTATCGCAAAACAGAACCGTTCTTTGCCGGGTTAGAAAATGGTTACCGTAGGGCATTGGAGGGTTTTATACGAATGCGATGGCTTGCTTTTGTGATCGTTCTTGTGTGTGGCGGTATTATTTACTTTATTGGTAAAGATCTTCCCTCTGAGTTAGCCCCATTGGAAGATCGTAACCGGATACGTGTCTCCATCACGGGGCCAGAAGGAGCCGATTTTGATTATACTGATAAAGTAGCTTATAATATAACTCAAATGCTTTTGGATTCTATTCCTGAACAAGGGATAGTAGGTACTTTTGCGCCCGGTTTTGGCGGTGGCGGAAGCAATGCAGCTTTTATAAGCATGGGACTAGTAGATGCTGACAAACGTAAGCGTTCTCAAGATGAGATTGCTCAGCAAATGACAAGAATGTTTCGTCGATATACCAACGTGAGAGCTTTTGCTATACAGGAACAAACTATTTCTGTAGGTCTTGGCGGTCGTGGTCAGTTCCCTGTTCAATTTGTTTTGCAGAATTTGGATTTTGACAAGCTGAAAGAAAAGGTTCCGCAGTTTTTAGAGGAAGTGAGAAAAAGCCCTGTTTTCCAGTCATCAGATGTGAATCTAAAATTTAATCAACCTGAATTGCAAATCACCATTGATCGATTGAAAGCAAATCAACTTGGTGTCTCCGTTCTTGATGTAAATAATACATTGCAAATGGCTTTAAGTGGTCGCCGCTTTGGCTATTTTATTATGAGTGGAAAGCAATATCAGGTTATAGCACAGGTTAACCGCAGCGAACGTGATGATCCTTTGGATTTAAAATCTTTTTACGTAAGAAATAATAAGGGCGAATTGATACAGCTGGATAATTTAGTAAGCATGATTGAAACAGCCAATCCTCCTACGATCTATCATTTTAACCGTTTTAAAAGTGCAACGGTTTCAGCTGCTCTTGTACCTGGGAAAACAATTGGTGATGGTATTGCTGAAATGCGACGCATTGCCAATAAGACGTTGGATGATACCTTTGCCACTTCTTTAAGCGGCGCTTCGCGTGATTTTGCCGAGAGTTCATCTAACACAGCTTTTGCATTTTTCCTAGCGCTTGGTCTCATTTTCTTAATATTGGCGGCACAGTTTGAAAGTTTTCTTGATCCATTTATTATTATGATCACAGTGCCGCTGGCACTTGCAGGAGCCGTACTAAGTTTGAAATTATTTGGGCAAACATTGAATATATTTTCACAAATAGGTATTATTATGCTCATAGGATTAGTCACAAAAAATGGGATTTTGATCGTTGAATTTGCCAATCAGAAACGAAGACGTGGTGAGCAGAAATTTTCTGCTGCCATTGATGCGGCAGCAGCACGTTTGCGACCGATATTAATGACCACCTTAGCAACAACGCTCGGCGCCTTGCCGATTGCTTTGGCCATTGGCTCTGCAGGTAAGAGCCGCATACCTCTTGGAATTGTGATTGTGGGAGGATTGTTGTTTGCTCTGGTGTTAACCTTGTTTGTTGTGCCTGCTTTATATACTTTCTTATCTTCAAAAAAGAAAAAGCTTGATCTTGATGAAGAATTAGGACTAACAGAGAAAAGAGCGAGTCATGAGCAATTAGAAACAATGCATGCTGAATGAAGGTAAAACATAAAACTAAGCCTCATTTAACTCCTTTTTAGGGAGACAAACAATCACCACTTAAAAAAATCAATAAGAATAATGACGATTCGAAAAGTAAGGTTAGGGTGTGGATGGCCTCCACCTTTAGGGGGAGGTCGGGAGGGGGATGATAAGAACGTACAAGTGAGTGACACAAGAAATGATGATAGTAGCAATGTGGCTGGCTATCCAAAAAAAACCATCTGTTACTTTTTTCTTTTCTTGTCGATATTTTCTTTAACCGCAGTTTCATTATCAGCTCAGAAAATATTAACGCTTGAAGAGGCCATTGCCAATACACTGCAAAAAAATTACGACATCATTTTATCAAAAAATGACTCAACCTTAGCTGCCATTGATTATTCTTATCGCAACGCAGCTTTTATTCCTCGTTTGAATGCAAATGCCGGAACAGTTTGGAATAATAATGCTCAAAAGCAAACTTTATCTGATGGCACCAAGCGTGATAGAACCGGGTTGAAATCAAACAACATTACATCCCAGCTTGCCTTGAACTGGACTTTGTTCGATGGCTTGAAAATGTTTATAACCCGCGACAGGCTGGAACAATTAGTTGAATTTGGAGAGCTGGAGATAAGAAACCAAGTGGTGAATACCGTGGCCGCTGTCATCAACAATTATTACAATATAGTAAGACAAAAACAACAACTGAAAGCCATTGAAGAGCAGATGTCAATTGACAGCGAAAGAGTTCGATTGGCCCAATACAGGCTTGACGTGGGCGTGGGAATAAAACCCGATCTGCTGCAGAGCAAAATTGATCTGAATGCACAGAAAGCAGCACAGCTTCAGCAACAAGCATTGATAGAACAATTGAAAGAACAATTGAATCAAGCCATGGCCCTCCCGCAATTTACGGTGTATGATGTAGTGGATACCATTATGATCAATACAAGCATTTCGCTGGGGGAAGTGATGAGTGCAGCAGAAAAAAATAACCCGGCGGTATTGATGGCAAAAAAAAATATTGACATCGCGAACCTGGTGTTGAAAGAAAGAAAGGCCGAGCTTTTTCCAACTATTTCATTTAACTCGGCATATAATTTTAACCGCACTACAAACCAAGCCGTCATTAATACTTTCTCCACACTATTTAACCAGGTGCATGGTTATAACTATGGGTTTACAGCTACTATTCCTATTTTGAATAATTTCAACGCCCGACGACAGATAAGACAAGCAAAATGGAGCATTGATTACCAAAATATCGTTTATGAGAATCAGCGGTCTGTTACTACACTAAATGTGATCAATGCTTTTCAAAATTATGAACAGCAAAAAAAAGCATTGGATCTGGAAGAAGAAAATATCTTACTGGCAAGAGAAAATCTCGATATCGTTTTTCAAACTTACAAACTGGGCGCTGCTACATTACTTCAATTAAAAGAAGCGCAGAACAGTCTTGCAGATGCGTACAATCGCTTAATTGCAGCAAGATATAATGCTAAGGTTTCCGAAACGGAATTACTGAGACTTTCAGGACAAATAGTTCAATAATTATTTCCAAAAATTAATTATACAACTAATCACCTAAGCTATTTCAGGTTCACCGTCTAAAATCGGGTTGGGAGCAGGTCTTATTTTTTTCCTTCGAGCATGGGCACAAATGAAAAATGATCGAAGACCTCTTCTTTTAAAGCGCCATTTTGAAGTTTGGTAATGCGCATCATACGTTGTACTTCGCCAATGCCCAGAGGCAATACCATCATTCCACCCGGTTTTAATTGATCCATCAATTTCGGGGGCACCTCCGGAGCTGCTGCTGTAATGAGGATTTTATCAAAAGGCGCATAGGTAGGTAAACCCTCAAACCCATCGCCATAAAAGAATTTAATATTTGGAAACCTTTTTAAATAATCAAACCTTTTATTCAACTCGAATAATTTTTTTTGTCGCTCGATAGTATAAACCTGTGCTCCCATTTGTGCAAGCACAACAGCCTGGTAAGCGCTGCCCGTTCCGATCTCTAATACTTTATCAAAAGGTTTTACTTCGAGCAACTGGCTTTGATAGGCCACTGTATAAGGCTGGGAAATAGTTTGCCCCTCACCAATGGGAAATGCTCTGTCTGCATAAGCGACCTCATCAAAAGCGGAATCAAGAAAAAAATGGCGTGGTATGCTTCGAATTGCGTTTAAAACCCTCTCATCAGTAATTCCTTTTTCGCGAACACCCTCTGTTAATTTATTTCTTAATCCTTTGTGCCGGTATGTATCTTCAGTTGGTCGCATAAGGCCTGCAATTTAATAAATGCACAAGAGTTGAAAGCCTTTATTAATATCTTACAAATTCACCGCCAAATATCGCCTGTTGAGCGAAACTGGCCTTTAAAAGCCGTTTGGCGTATTAGTTTTGTGTCGCCAAAGAAACTTACTTGCTAACCCATTACTAGACCCAATATCAAAACGAAACAATAACATTAAAACCATCCACCCATAGAAGAGTGGGCACTGATGAAGTGCCTTTTTCTTTTTTATGCCTGCCTCATTCCAGAGGAAAATTTATTTTTACATCAGATGCTGAAGTCTCACATTATACTTTCCACAAGCTGGATTTTGTTTTGTGCACTCCACAGTGTTTTTGCTTCTGCAAAATTCAAACAATTTGCAAAACACCGCATGCGTGGGCACTATAGTTTTTATAGGCTTTACTATACCTTGTTTGCTCTGGCAAGTTTTGCGGCAATTATGATCTACCTTTTTACAGTAAATTCTTATAAGCTTTTTATACCGACCCAGGCTACCATAATCAGTGGAAGCTTTATAGCAGGTGGTGGATTTACTATTATGAGCATTTGTATCGTAAAATATTTCATGCAGACTAGCGGACTAAAAGGATTGCTTGAGAACAGAACAAATAATGAATTAATGATTACGGGCGTTCATAAAATTGTCCGTCACCCTCTCTATGGAGGTACGTTTATATTCATCTGGGGGTTATTTATTATTTTTCCGCAGCTTAGCTTACTCATTGCAAACTCCATTATTACCGTTTACACACTAATAGGATTGAGATTTGAAGAAAAAAAGCTGGAAAAAGAATTTGGCGAAGCATATAAAATGTATAAACAAAAAGTGCCGATGATCATTCCAAGATTCATCAGGTAAAACTCAATTTTTCAGCAAATAACGTCTAGCAATAACGGGTCTTGAGTAAAAATAAATAGTTATACCGTTTTACATCTGCCAAAAACTGTTTATCTTCTTTTATTAAGCCAAAAACCTAAGCTAAGATTACCTGTAGTGGTAAATTTGGATTGATTTACAGTAATCAGTTGCCCGCTGCCATCTTCGATAGTTCCTTTCGTAAAGAAATAACCAGCACCTAGGTTAATATCTAAACTGAAACGTCTCTCGTAATTTCTCTGTATGCCCCAAACAAATGCAAAGGTATAAACAGGTCTGCGCTTCTCCTCCTCGTAGCTAAACTCGGTCATAGCATCTTTAGAAAAAATAACATCGAATATGGGTCCCACGTAATTTAAACTGTTCATGGCTGTTCGTTTACCTCTTGATTCTCGCCTGGCTGCATTGTAATAATAACGGTATTGTACTGATAAGGCAGGATCAAAATAAATACCCGAAGAAGTTCCAAGATTTGAAGAATAGAAAAAATAAGCGCTGGTGGCCAAATAAGCATTTAAATAAACCGATTGAAATTTTCCCACCCTATTTTCATAGCTGAAGCCAGGGTTTAAAAAAGTAATTTTTGTTACTCGTGTTATATCGACATCCGTTTTATTCTGGGAGAAACCATAACTAGTAAAAAAGACAAATGCACAGAGGCAGATTAGTTTTGAATTCATCACATAGAATTAAGGCAATGTATGAAAAGTTTTATAGACGAATCTTCATGCGAAGCAATTCTTCAGAGAGATGTCTCTTTTGCGTCCGCTTCTTCCTTAATTAATTTTTTTAAATACCCCGCAAGTTCTGGTGTAACTTCAACACCATGTGCTTCTTTTGCATGAATAGCGGCTTGATTCAAAACTTCTTCTTCGGTATTCCCTTGAATAATGTCCTTACAATCAAAACCGGCATCGGAGCAGTGTAGTGTTTTCATGATTTTAGTTTTTAGCTTTTTATGAATAGTTTAAAGGTTTCTCGATACCGAGTTGTTACATGGAGCTGGCGGCTTTATCGATTAATATCTATGATTATAAAAATGTTCCTTTAAAGCTTCCACTATTAACCTGTACGGCTCCTGTGGTACCCGTACAGGTCATACTAAAAGTTCCCGTTATTGTTTTATCGGTAAGTACAGTTATAGTAATCGTCCCTGTTGAAGCGGGAGGTTGCACCAAAAATCCCTCAGAAGCGCCACCGCCGCCTATATCCCCTATTATATATTGTCCCTGTACAAACTGGGCGCCGCTTCCGCCCATTGCATAAGTGCCAGTCGTAGTTATATTATACAAGTTTAATAGTACATGTTGACTGGAAGAATGATTCCCAGAAATGATAATACTAACATCCCCACTGGAATGAACGGTTTTCGAAAAAACGGTTGCGGAGCTTTTTGCATAAAAAGAAAAAACGGCGCCGCCCTTTTCTGAAACGGATGCTTTTATTTCATCGGTGCTCCCTGGATATGGTTCGTCTTTTGATTTACTGCATGCTGCTATAAAAACGCTTAAAAGAAAAACAGCTGCCAAAGTCCTTCTCATCAGTTGATAATTGTTCATAACCGTAGGTTTAATTCGATAAACAATTTTTGTTTCTTTGATTGAAGGTAATTCTGACCGCTGCCGTTCTCTAATTGAATTTTGCGGTTAGCCATTTTGGTTTGGCATTTTTTACTAAATGCAATCCATAATGAATTTCCCAATAACAGCACAAGCACTATTTTTCTACAATCATCTTTCTTGTTTGCAATATTTTATTATCAACAATCAGCGAATAATTGTAAACTCCGCTGCTTAAAGCAGAAGCATCAATATTTATTGTCCCGGAATCAGTTAATTGAATGTTCTTTATTTTTCTACCCAAATAATCTGTAATGATTAGCTGCGCATTATTGCAGTCTTGCGGTATGATGTATCGAATGCTTGTATTGTTTTTAACGGGGTTAGGACTGTTCTGATCTAAGCAATTATTGCTGATGGCTGTATTTATTGTTTCGCTATAAGTGAGTCAATTTCCTTTGCATTCCGTTAATTAAAATTTATATCCGCATGAAATATCGGGAAGCTCTTTAATATCGATCTTGCAACTGTCCATTTCTTGCCAGCACGGATATTGTCCCATTGCAGTTTACCGTTGTGAACCCTGAAAAGAGCGTCCCGGCTTGTATTGGCGGTCGCCATTCGCTATGAGCACTGTATGTACCGCTTCCTTTCGCATTCAAATATCTTCCGGTTCCTCCCGTAATTTGAAAAGTCCCCGTAAAATCCTCGCTGCCAAAAAAATCGCCAATGGCAGGATTGATTGGATCTGAAAAGACACTTGTCTGTACGGTTACCGCCGCAAACACCGCATCGTTACCCTGCCCAAAAAAACTGAATGAGCCATCGAAAAAGCGGTCGGGAAACGTTGGGATCGTGAGGTCATCGTATCCCTGCACAGTACCCTGTATCAAGGGAAATGGTGAAGCTGAAGAAAAGATCATTTCCTGATCAATTTTTACGACAGTGGCGGAGACAGCAGAAATCGTAAACTGTCCCGATGACTCCGTAGAGAATGGATATGTTACTTTAGGAATATCATGTTCATGAGAAACAATTCCATGAGCAGTACCTAAATTAATTTCAGTAACATCCTGATTCGTTTCCGCTGATTGTTTTTTGCAGGAAATACAAAAGGCAAAGCACAGGCAAATGATACAGCAAGATATGTATGTAAACAAGGACTTAAGCATCATAAATATTTTTTAACGAGATCAAAATTTGTGACCAACAGATTTAATCAACGGATCAATAATTGAATTTTATCACCTCAAAATCTGTGGCCTTTAACTGTCTTAGATTTTGAAGATCGGTATCATTCCAACGCTCATCCGGTACACCAGAAATAAAGAGACCAGAACTCGAACTGCTTGCTACATCAGCCAGGATCAAGCCGTATTTTTTCATCGCGTTCAGGATGATTTGGTTGGTTGGAGAAAATCCCCGGATGTCAAAATTTGATTTCAGTCGCAGTTTTGCACCAAAGGGCAAGGAATATTGTCCGCCTGAGATATTGATATGATGCCTCGCAGGATAAATATGTGCGGCTTTAACGAAAGACATTGGAAGTGTAAAACGAATTGCATGATCAACTCTTCCTTTCAGAATTTCTTCATAACGTACCAGCCCCGCAAATACCGGAAGACCTGCTGCATCTGCGGATACCCATGAATCAGGTCTCATCTGGTTAGAATTCAAATTAAAAATAGCTCCAACCGATGCAGTCCATTTCATGCTATCCAAATGTGCATTGTATAATTCATACAGAATTCCATTCTCAATATCAACAGAAATTACTCGCGAATCACCCGTACCGTTTCCTTCGATTGGGGCGTTCAGTGGAACTGCATATTTACCTGTGTCACTTTGATCTGCATAATCAGTGAACTGAATGGTAAGTTTAGGCTGACCTGCACAAACAACTGTGTAAGGAATTCCATAGACGGTGCCGAAATCTGGTCTCAAAGAGGATGTTGCCAAACCTGTAATAATCTGACTGCTGAACGGATCAACCGGCTGTTTTGAAATATCCGCATTCCACGGATTGTCTGCAGGGAAAATTGTAATGGTTTCAGCATTATTTTTAGTGGCAATGCATACAGAACTGCCGGATTTTTTATTGCCCTGAGCTGAAACTGTGAATGCAACGACAACCGTTGCTATAACAAAAAATAACCTTCGCATAATTACTCTTTTAATTGTTGATTCGAAAAGCTGAATTAGGTTTTTGTTTCTCTTACCGAAGCTAATCTCCACAGCTATCGTTGCATAATTGAATTTTGCAGTTGGCCATTTTGATTTGGCAATTTTTACTAAAATCCGCAATACGTTTTAATAAAATCGATCATTACCTTAACACATGACGTGTGAAATATCGCTTACTAAGAGCGTACGTTGAAGATTTAGAAATTAATCTTTACCCCTAACGCAGGATGTGAGTTGTAAACGAAATTTTGGTTGCACAAGGAAATAATCTTATCCATTTTAAATCCTAATGACATTGCTTTTCTTCGATTTTTTCCAGATATAATGAAAAAAGGTATGCTGCTGAGGGCAGTTGTGCCACCTGCTATGAAAAAGGCGCTCTTAATTCCATCGTTTTTATATTTATCATCGCAGTATGCCCCAACACAAATGCCGGGATCTTCCATTTCACCTCTTGGTATAATAAAAGATGTGGCTACAAGGGCGGCACCACTTATAAGCAATATTGTAGCCGCTTTTTTCTGTTTCTTACTTTTTTGAAGATAATCTGTCTTTGTTAAAGGCGGTTTTTGCGCATTTTGCTGACCAAACGAGGCAACAGCAAAAGCAATCGAAATCATTACAATAGCAATCTTTTTCATTGTGGCAGTTTTGATTTTAGATACCATGTTTGTTTCTTGCATTAAAGCTAATGCCGAGAATGACCCTTTTCTAGTTGAGTTTTGCAGTTGGCTGTTTTGAATTGGTAATTTTGCCGTAGGGTTAGTCGCATCGTTTAAAACAACAGTACTGGTTTTTACGAAGGGTAAATCGTAGGAGTGTTTAGAAATCAATTATTATAGCAAACCTGTAATGATGTTGTATAAAAAATAGGCCAATAAAATATAAACGAGTATCTCAATCTGTAATTTATACTTCTCTATAAAATAATATCGTTTTTTTACCGTAACGACACCTTTAACGATCAATAAAAAATAGATTAACAGCAAAAAAACAACGAAGTCGGTAATAATTTTTGCGTTTGTGGACTCATGCAATAATTACTCAAGATTTTAAATCCATCTCCGCAATAATTCTTTGAATTTTATTCTGCAACTGTTCCTGCATGGCATCAAATTCATCTGCTGATTCCAGCTTTGCATTTACACTAAAATAAAATTTGATCTTCGGTTCGGTACCCGATGGCCTCGCTGAAATTTTATCACCGCTGGCCAGCACAAACTGTAACACATTCGATTGTGGCAATTTAATTTTCCAGCTTTCATCCGTCGCTAAATTTCTTCCAACACGCTTTTCATAATCTAGCAACTCAACAACAGGCATACCATCGATCATTTTAGGAGGGTTGCTTCTAAAATCCTCCATCATTGCGGCAATTTGTTTTTGCCCATCCATTCCTTTTTTGGTGATGGAAATCAGATCCTCAAGATAGAAGCCGTATTGCAAATACAGGTCAATTAATTTTTCAAACAGCGTCCTTTCCTTTTCTTTTTCATACGCTGCCATTTCACAAAGCAATGTCACTGCGCTCACAGCATCTTTATCACGTATCTTGTCACCGATCATGAGGCCAAAACTCTCTTCGCCGCCAATTATATAATTTTCCTTCCCTTCTTTTTCACGGATCATTTCAGCGATCCATTTAAATCCCGTCAATACATTATAGCACTTCACCCCGTTTTGCTGAGCAATCTTATCGATCATTTCGGTGGTCACAATCGTTTTGATCACCATATCGTTTGGCTTTGCAATGCCTTTTGCCTTTCTCGCCTCAATCAGATAATTAAAAGCAAGAACTGCCGTTTGATTTCCATTCATCAATACCCATTCGCCATGATTATCCTTTATCCCAATGCCTACACGGTCGCTATCCGGGTCAGTTCCCAATAAAATATCAGCATCCAATTCCTGTGCTTTTTGTAATCCAATGCTCATGGTTGCTTTTTCCTCAGGATTGGGATAAGCCACTGTTGGAAAATTTCCATCGGGTTCCATTTGCTCTTTTACAATATGCACATCGGTAAAGCCAAAACGTTTTAGAACTTCAGGAACAAGCTTTATTCCACTGCCATGAATAGGTGTATAAACAATTTTTAGATCATGTTGTTTTTGTATGATCTCGGGATACACACTCAATCCTTTTACCATGTTGATATACGCTTCATCCAGATCCTTTCCGATGATTGTAATATTTTGTGAGCCGCCGCCCCATTTCACATGATCGACAGACTCAATTTTTTCCACCTCTTTTATCACATTTTTATCGTGAGGAGGCACCAGTTGGGCGCCATCATCCCAGTAAGCTTTATAGCCGTTATATTCTTTTGGATTATGAGAAGCTGTGCACACCACACCACCCTGACATTTCAAATAGCGGATAGCAAATGATAATTCAGGCGTGGGGCGCAAGCTGTCGAACAAAAAAACTTTTATGCCGTTAGCTGCAAAAACATTGGCGGTAGTTTCTGCAAAAAAACGGCTGTTGTTCCGGCTGTCATGGGCAATCGCTACTTTAACTTCCTCACCAGGAAAACTTTGCCTCAAATAATTTGCATATCCCTGCGTGGCCATGCCTACTGTATATTTATTCATGCGATTTGTGCCCACGCCCATTATACCGCGAAGACCGCCAGTACCAAATTCAAGGTTCGCATAAAATGCATCGGCCAACTGATCGGGGTTCTCCTTTTGCAAACGCCTTATTTCATCCTTTGTTTGCTGATCAAAATTTCCATTGAGCCAGATATTGATCTTTGCTTGAATTGCTGCATCCATACATGAAAGTTTGTTGTTCGAGGTTTGAGGTTTGTGCCAAAGGCATCCATTTGGAAAGTTATGAATTTTCAGTGTTCTATATGAAACAGTAAATGAAGTGTATTTTTGTTTTATGAGGTCAGCATTTGTACAAAACTCATCTTCTGTTGCGTCGCACACTTGTACGTTCAGTAAAAAGCTCGGCATTACTTTTTGGGCCCTTTTGTCCTTTTATCATTTATTATCACAGGATAGTTTAAAGTCTGATGTTTTTTTGAGGCCAGCTGCTGAGGCTAGAAAAATAAGTTCAAATAACATGTATCTAAATAAAAATCGCATTTGGATCACAGCTGGTTTCAATGTTGTTGCGTATAGCAGTTCATTGATCATTTTAAACAGCGCCTGGTATAAAAATTATCCTCATACCTCATTTCATACTTTTAATGACAGCAAAGAGTGGTTGCAGGTTGACAAGGTAGGCCATGGTTGGACGGCCTATAATGCCGGAAGAATTTCTGCTGCCATGTGGAAATGGGCCGGCTTATCGGAAAAAAAATCGGCTCTCATCGGCGGTTTAAGTGGTACTGCTTATTTAACGGCAATTGAATTTTTAGATGCCCATTCATCCAAGTGGGGATGGAGTTGGAGCGACATGGCCGCCAATATTTTTGGATCGGGCGTTTTTATCTCTCAAGAATTACTGTGGAAGGAACAAAGGATTCAATACAAATTTTCTTTTCATCACATGAATTATGGTGAACCAATGCTAATTGCAAGGGCTGACGATCTTTTTGGAAAAACCTGGTATGAGCGGATGCTGAAAGACTATAATGCTCAAACCTATTGGTTGAGCATAAACTTAAAATCTTTTTTAAAACAAGCCAGTTTACCAAAATGGCTAAACGTTTCAGTTGGCTATGGCGCTGATGGAATGTTTGGCGGGTTTGAAAACAAATGGGTAGATGGCGATCCTGGATTTCCCATCAATCGAACAGATATTCCGAGAAAACGGCAATTCTATTTTTCACCCGATGTTGACTTCACAAAGATCAATACAAATAAAAAATGGCTGCGAACGGTTTTCTTTTGCCTAAATGCATTTAAATGTCCAGCCCCTGCATTGATGATGGACTCAAAAGGAAAGTTCAAAGCCTACGCCCTGTATTTTTAGTCAATCTTCCACTCGCCTAACTTGAGTATTGCGTCCAAATGATCAGGCGCATCTTGGCTCATCCAAATCTGAATAAGTTTGCCTCCATTTTTATAATTCTTTACATACGCTGAAACAAAACCATTTTCATTTTTCCCGAGCACTATATCAACCTGGTCAGAATTTATTTGCAGATTCGAAACCCAGAAATCCGGTAAGCCAAACCGCTTTCCCTTTTCTGTTGCAAAACTGGAGATCTGTCCACCAAATGATCTGGTATCATTATATCCATATTTAATCCCTAACACTGAATCTGCAGCGGGAACATTAAAACCAACCGGCATCTTTTCTTTTTCATCAATCAGGTACACCAGTGGATTAATACCCAGCAATAACACTCTTCCCCCTGCATCTAGAAATTTCCGTAGCAAGGAATTATTTCCATTTTGAATGATCGTTTTGGGAAAATAATCTGAGGCAAATACAATAACCATATTTTGATCTGCATTCGTTGAAAGCAATGCAGCAAGTGAATCGGCATTAAGTAATTTATATCCGCTGCTAGTTAGATAATTTTTGATTTTGAGGTCGCTGCCATTACGGAAATAAGTATTTATTCCTGTTTCATAAAAAACATAGCGCTTCAATTGGTAAGGGTTTAAACGATTATCGCCATGTCCGCTTAAACAATAAAGATAACCATCATCAGAACCTACATATAAATGACCGTTGTCAAAAACGGCAGAAGATAAGACCATACCACCTGTTTGAAATTTAGAAACAAGTTCTCCTGTTAAAAGGTCAAGGCAATACTCATTACCATCAAAACCGCCAACATACATTTTGTTGCCAACAATAAGCGGAGATGACCAGAATAAAGTATTCAGTTGATTTTTCCAGATCTCTTTTCCTGTACTTAGGTTAACAGCTTGCACAAAACGACCATCTGATGTACCGCTAACTACCAAACTGTCTTTTACAGCAACGGTAGAAATGGCCCAAGAAACTCTATGATTCATCTTCCACAAAAACTTTCCTTTTGTATCAACACAATATAAAAATCCATCCCTGCATCCAAATATGATCTTATCTTGGACAATAACAGGGCTTGATAAAATTGCCTTTCTATCAAATCCAAAATTTTCGTTTTGTAAACTATCGCCAAGGGTTTTAAAATCCCATTTTTGCTTACCATCTTTCAAATCTATCGCGTATAAGATCCCATCCATATCGCCAACAACTATAGTATGTTCAAATACAGCAGCCGAGCTTCGTACGATGCCCTTGGTTTTAAATTTCCAAATTGGTTTGCCATCATTTTGATTCAGCATATATAAATACCCGTCATCTCCGCCAATGATCAATTTGTTTTCATACAAGGTTGGTGAAGAATAATAATAATCAAATCGCCAGGGATATGCTTGTTTACTGCCAAAATTAAATTTCCAAACTAATTGGCCGGTTTTTTCTTTTAAGGCATAAATTGTTTGCTTATTGTCAGAAAAAAAAATCTTTCCATCTTGGTACCCCGCTGATGAGTTAATAGCAAAACCCGTATTGAATTGCCAAACCAATTTGCCTGTCAACTTATTGATCGCGTAAAAATTTCCTTGCGTATTGCCAAAGTAAACACTATTCCCATTTATCAATGGAGATGACCTAACCGGCGCATTGGAAAAAAAGCTCCATTCTTTTACATCGTAAATAAAATCATGAACAGGAGTAAACAAACTATTATGAAAAGCATTCCCTTGAAACATACTGATTTTATCACTCTGCTGCGCAAGACAAGTCGTATAAACGAAAGCAACGGTGGAAAGGAAGTAGATTTTATACATATAAGAATTGAAAATTAGCTTTCAGTGATCCATTTTCGAAAATGAGAGGCTGTTTCCTGGCTAATGACAATGAAATGATTTAGTTCATTACAAGTAAGGTCAAGAGCTAATTTTACTTTTTCGTGCGCTTTGTAACCCCTGATGTAATTAATGTTAATGATATACTGCCTGTTGGCGCGAAAGAAATTATGATCATCAAGCTCATTTTGCAGGTCGGAAAGATTTTGGTCGCATACATATTTCCTCCCCTCCTTATCGAATACATACACAATTTTATTCTCTGTATAAAAAAGCACTATGTCAGCGAGTCTTAACAACACGTTGGTAAAACCCTTTTTTACAACCAGTCTTTCTTTTCTTTTTTCCAAGCATTTTATAAAGCCTTTGCTGTAGGCAAAATGTTTTTCCAAATTCTTGTACTTTTCCAAGACCTTGATAAGATCGTTCTCGTCCACAGGCTTCAATAAATAATCAATCCCATTGTGCTCAAAGGCATTCATGATGAAACTATCAAAGCCTGTAACAAAAACAACCGGGATCTCTAAACTTATTCTCTCGAAAATTTCAAAGGATAATCCATCCGGCAGTTGTATATCTGAAAAGATTAGGTCCACATGGCCGTTACCTAAAAAATAATCGATGCTTTCCTGAACGGAGCTAAGAATAGTTTTTACTTCCACAGGCGGAGAAAGAGAAGTTAGCTTGCGACATAATTCTGTCGCGATTAATCTTTCGTCTTCAATAATCACCGCACGGATCATGAATAGTTTTCTTTGCTTGCAATTTATCTAGAAAACAGTGCAAGTCTTTGTCATAAATTGCTTAGTTATAAAAAGAAACTAAATCATTTCTTTTGAATTTGCGAAGGAGAAACTCCGAAATGACGCTTGAACGCTTTGCTGAAAGTAAATAGATCGGGAAAGTTGCAAACTGAAGCGATCTCCGTAATTGAATTACCACGGTTTTGCAACATTGATTTTGCTAACTCGAGTTTTTTGTTCAATATATATTGGTAGGTTGTAGTGCCAAAAGCCTGCTTAAAGGAACGGAAAAAATGAAATTCAGATAAATTGCTTACTGCCGCTACCTCGCCGATCTCTTGAATGTTTAAAAAATTCTCATCGATATATTGCTTACCACGATATAAACGCTGCAATAGTTCTTTACGCGTTTCTAGTTTTACTGACTGAATACCGTTTAAAGCAAGATAATTTCCATAAGCGTGGTAAACAATTTTTTCTGCCAGATCCAAAAACCACTCCTTATTGATTTGATTCGTATCGCCATGATGGATCATGGCAACAAGTGCATTCAGCTTTCTGTTGAATTGTGAGTTGTCGACAGGACAGACTGATTCGAAAAATTCGGGATAGGTAAAATATTTTGAGAGATAATTATCAAACGCCCAATCTTCCTTTGCCGACATGATGGTAAATGCCTCCGCCACTGTATCAGGGCAAATATCAATACAAATGCTTTTCACAATTTCTTTTGAGGTAAAGTAGGCCTTTACATAAGGTTGTTTGCAAGCAAGCAAAAAGCTCCCACCACTCACTTCATGTTCCTTATTTCCCACTTTATAGTAAATACATTTGTCAACCACATACTTCAAGCTAAAGCTTCTGAATGCGTTTGCCGTAAACCATTCGTTCAACTCGGAATAGTACACGGCATCACAGCTTCCGCCCTTATTCAGGGTAAGCTTATTTTTTTCTGTTATGGTTTTAAAATATGGAGACATCTAAACCGCAATCTGATAAATTAAAAGGCAAATTTTGCAAGTTGAATGCTGCTACAAAATAAAATTAGCAAGAAATGACAAGCATGAAAGTTCTATTGGTTCAACGGAAGCTTTTATTTACAAATGGTGTGAATTAGTGCATGGCATATCCCACAGTGTTACCGAGTCTAGCGACACAAAAAGCGAAGTGTTAAAGCTGTCACGCAAAATACTTTATTCCCTTAATAGTCCAAGATGACTACAAATAAAGACCTTATTATCTTATGAAATCATATTGAGGTTAGTATAGTCTTCGGCATTAAAAGGTAATAAAGTTGATGTATTTTGACCAATAAGCTACTAAGGTAATAAGGTAATTTCTTAATGAACAGAGTGCATAAACCTATTGCAAGTATGCCCCCGTCACTTCATCACCTGCCACCTCAACATAAATATGTTCTTGCAAGGTGGTGGAAATGGAGAGGCCAACATAATCAGGCTGCACCGGAAAATTGTTATGCCTTCTCTCTACCAATACAAGAGTTTGAATTTTTTTGGGCTGAAAAACAAGAAAAGGTTTTACAGCATATAACAATGTTTTACCACTATTGGCTACATCATCAACAATAATGATAACTTGACTGTTGAAATCAAGCTCTTTACTCACACTCACCTCTTTGGGAGAGCGTTTATCGAGAGAAATGCTAATGAGCTCCGTTTTTAAAGAAGAAATTTCAGAAAGGATCTTTTGCAGATTCTTTGCCACCACCATGCCATGTTCCTTGATACCCGCCAGCACAATCTTATTTTCTTCCATATTATTTTCAAGGATCTCATAAGCCATGCGCTGCATTTTCTTAACAGCAACATTTTTATCAAGAATGTATTTTTTTTCAGTCATTTTTGATTACTTCCAAACAAAACTAATCTAATCCATTTTATTATTTATTATTCAATTATTGATTATTATAACCATCTGTCTTGGTTTAGTTATAAGAATCCCATTCAATAATTTATAATTAATAATCAATAATCACCTTAAACTCATAAATCCTAAAATTAACTGTCCCCTTTTTCTCTTTTATTCTCTTAGCTTATCTTAGCCTTATGCAAATCATTCAGCAGGTTTTATTTATTGTCCTCGCCTTATTTTCCATCTGGCTTTTTGCAAAGAATATAAAAAAGATCAGAAGGAACATTTTGCTTGGATATGATGAAGATTACAGTGATAATCCCTCCCAACGCTGGAAAAATGTTTTGCTGCTTGCGTTTGGTCAAAAGAAAATGTTCCGCAATCCTTTGGTGGCCGTCATGCATTTTTTTATTTATGCCGGCTTTATCATCATCAATATCGAAGTGCTGGAAATTGTGCTGGATGGCGGTTTGGGTAAGCACCGTTTGTTCGCCAATGCTCTTGGTGGTTTTTATACTTTTTTAATTGATGGGTTTGAAATACTAGCTGTTCTTGTGCTGTTGGCCTGCATCATTTTTCTTATTCGAAGAAATATTTTAAAGCTCAAGCGTTTTCGAAGTCACGACCTTGACGGCTGGCCGCGCAGTGATGCCAATTATATTCTGATCACTGAAATTTTACTGATGAGCTTTTTTCTTACGATGAATACTACAGACAGGGCCTTGCAGCTTCGCGGATATGAAAATTATCATGATGTTGGAAGTTTTCTTTTCAGCGGCTTTCTTTCCTCAACCTTAGCCTCAGCTTCAACCTCCACCTTGATGGGCGTTGAAAGAACGGCCTGGTGGCTGCACATCACCGGGATCTTTGTCTTTTTGAATTACTTGCCCTATTCCAAACATCTTCATATCCTGCTTGCATTTCCCAATGCATATTACACCAGATTGCAGCCAAAAGGGGAAATGACAAATATGCCCGCTGTACAAAATGAGGTTTTGTACGCCAT
Organism: Chitinophagaceae bacterium; assembly: GCA_036005185.1. Classification (GTDB taxonomy): domain Bacteria; phylum Bacteroidota; class Bacteroidia; order Chitinophagales; family Chitinophagaceae; genus VBAU01. The sequence continues at coordinate 43,284 of DASYQS010000002.1, forward strand.
GCAACCTGAATTGGTCCCGGCTGACGCAGCACCGCCTGCAAAATTTGGTGCAAAGGATGTAACTGATCTTAGCTGGAGAAATTTACTAGATGCCTATAGTTGCACTGAGTGTGGTAGATGTACCGCCGCTTGCCCGGCGAATATTACGGGAAAATTATTGTCGCCCCGCAAGATCATGATGGACACAAGAGACCGCATGGAAGAAATAGGAAGAAATATTGACAAGAATGGTGATTTCAAAGACGATGGGAAAAATCTTTTTAATTATATCAGTGTTGAAGAATTGAGAGCATGCACAGCTTGTAATGCTTGCGTTGAAGAATGTCCCGTCTCCATTTCTCCATTGGAAATTATTTTAGAATTACGCCGGTCGCTGATCATGGAAGACAGTAATGCTCCGCAGGAATGGAACGCCATGTTTAGCAACGTAGAAAATAATTTTGCACCATGGAAATTTAGTCCTGATGAAAGAGATAAATGGGCGAAGGAGTTGGAGAGTTAATTAAGGAAGATATTTTATTCCCGCAAAACCTCCTTTGGAAGACTCTCCAGAAACTTAAAAATCAAAAGCATTTCGAAAATTTATCTCTAAATGCACGAAACCATCATACAAAATATAAGACGGCACATAGAACCGACCAAAGAAGAAACTGAAATTTTTTTATCTCTGGTGTTTTCCAAAACCGTTAAACGAAAAGATTTTTTATTGAAAGAAGGCGATGTGGCACGACATCAGTTTTTTGTGGTGAGCGGTTGCCTGCGGACCTATACCATTGACCAAAACGGCAAAGAACATATTTTGATGTTTGCACCTGAAGATTGGTGGTGCAGCGGCGATTTGTACAGCTTTTTGTCGGGGAAGCAAAGCGTCAATAATTTGGATGCGTTGGAGGCCACAACCCTATTACAAATCAGCAAAGACAGTTTGGAGACTTTATACCAGCGAGCGCCAAAGTTCGAGCGGTTTTTCAGGATATTATTTCAAAACGCTTTTGTCTTTCATCAAAACCGAATAAATACCAACCTTTCACAACCCGCTGAAGGAAGATATGATCTATTTGCAAAAACCTACCCTAACCTTGAAAGCCGGATCCCGCAAAAATATATTGCCTCTTATATTGGCGTAACGCCCGAATTTTTCAGCCAGATGAAAGCAAATATGCTTCACAAAAAATCTTAAGGTACCTTATTTTTTAGCGCATGATGTGATCGTTGCTTTGTGCATTATTCAATCACTAAAAACAAAGTAATGGAAAGTAAAGCAAACGTGCAGGCTAGTTTCAGCGAAAAGCCCTTTGCCAAAAAAAAATTTATTGACATTAAAGGCCGTCGCATGGCTTATATTGATGAAGGAGAAGGTGACCCCATCATATTTCAGCATGGCAATCCGACTTCATCCTATCTCTGGCGAAATATAATGCCCTATTGCAGCGGTCTTGGGCGCCTTATTGCTTGCGATTTGATTGGCATGGGTGACTCTGAAAAGCTTCCCAACTCCGGACCCGAACGATATACTTATTTAGAGCAACGCAGTTTTCTTTTTGCGCTCTGGGAAGAGTTGAAGCTGGAAAAAAATGTGATACTCGTGCTTCATGACTGGGGTTCTGTATTGGGTTTTGATTGGGCAAATCAAAACCGTTCCCGCGTTCAGGGTATCATTTACATGGAAGCATTAGCAATTCCTTTTAAGTGGGGTGAATTTGCACCCGGTGTGCGTGATTTATTCCGGGCTCTTCGTTCGCCCGCGGGCGAGGAATTGGTTTTAAAAAATAATGTGTTTGTTGAAAAAGTATTGCCGGGAGGAATTTTCCGGGAACTCAGCGATGCGGAAAAAACGGAGTACCAACGCCCTTATCTTAACGCAGGTGAGGACCGTCGCCCAACACTATCGTTTCCACGTCAAATTCCGTTGGATGGAGAGCCAGCAGAAGTAACGCAAGTAGTAACTGAATACGGAAATTGGCTGAAGCAAAGCTCTGTCCCCAAACTTTGGATTCATGGCGATCCGGGAGCAGTGGAAAACGAAAGCGTTCGAAAATTTTGCAGCACATGGCCCAATCAAACAGAGATAACAGTAAAGGGAAAACATTTTTTACAGGAAGACAGTCCAATGGAGATTGGAGGAGCAATTGCAGAATTTGTAAAAAAGTTGCGTGAAAATAAGAACGGTTAGGTAATCACAGTTTGTCTAAGTGAAGTGATAAATTTTATGTTCGCGCAGAGTCTCTCGAAGGGACTCTGCGGAATTTGACTATCGATCTACAAAGCGTAATCGCAATGTCAGCAATTCGATTGTACTTTAGTAATGCGACTTAAAACAGTTACGCCACTGCCGGAAACAGAGTAATTTTGCCGATGTTATTACTCAAATTTCTGGCAAGTAATCAATTGAAGTTCTTGCGGGCCTTTTGTCTGATAATTTTTTAATACTCGAAAGATGAGCAAGGACCCGCCGAAACCAAAATGATAAATGTGAAGGAGTTGGAGCTTACTTACAATTTTAATCTATCTAAATAAATGATTATTGAAAAAGGTACAATTATAGTAGAGGGCACATTTCTGGAGGGTTATGAAAAATTTTTTCAAGAATATTCGACACTAATAAAAGAATTTTTGAAAAAATTTGATGCCGTTACCATTAGAAGACAAATAATTGAAGAAACCTTATATGGACAAGAACATCCAAACCTTATAATGATAATTGATTTCCCAAATAAAGAAATAGCCCGAAAGATTTTCTTTGATCCAGAATATCTTTCAATTATTCCATTAAGAGATAAGATTTTTCAAACATTCAAAATGTACTTGGCTAAATACGGAGATGTTTAGGCTCAGAGTCTTAAGTTTCTGTTGATTTCTTTTTCATTCTTTGCGCAAGCAATAAATATACTGGCACGCCTGTTAGCATCAATACAATACCGATGGCCGCTTCTCTTGGTCGTGCATAAATGGTGTTGATGAATAATGCAGCGCTGAATAAGATGACAATTGCAGGAACGATGGGATAACCCCATACTTTATATGGTCGTGGCGCATCCGGCATTTTTTTGCGAAGAATAAAAACGCCAAGGGTAGTAGCGCCGTAATAAATAAACACGGCAAAAATGATCATATCAGTGAGCTGATCAAAAGTACCTGAAAGTACAAGGATGCACGCCCAAATACCTTGATACCATAAAGAATTAGCCGGAACATGCGCTTTATTCAGCTTGCTGACCTTTGGAAAAAACAAACCTTGCTTTGCCATTGCATAATAGGTTCGACAGCTTACCAAAATGGTAGCGTGTGTACATCCCAATGTGCTGACAGCGATCAAGGCTGATATAAATAAGCCTCCATTTTGTCCCCAGAAAACTTTTACAGCTTCAATAGCAGCCACGCTGTTTTGAGACCTATAAATATCTTCCAGCGTGCTTATAGGCAATAATGAAAGATATGCTGTATTCACTGATAAATAGGTAACGATGACGATAAAGACACCGATAGTAATACCGCGTGGAATATTTTTGTATTGATTCTTTACTTCGCCTCCGATATAGCCTACAGTCGCCCAGCCCTGGTAGGCCCAAAATGCGGCTAGCATACTTGTAAATACCGCGCTGAATGTAACAGGCGATTTGTTTGTTGTTTGAATATTGAATGCATTACTAATGTGGGCATGACTGCTTGTTAATCCGAAAATGATAATCGTTAAAATACCTGCAAATACGAGGATCAAAATGCCAGCACTAAATCTCGCCCCTATTTTTATTCCCCTGCTATTGAGCCAGGTAAGCAAAAGAATGAGAAGAATGGCAGTGAGCTTAACATTAAAGTCTGCAAATGGATAAAATACACCCGCGATATTGAACTGATGCCAAGAAGAAAGAACAGGTGGCAAATGAACAATGCTATTCAGTGATTGCGAAAAAACGTAAGCCAGCGCCGAAATAGAAGCGGTTTGTATCACAACAAAAAGTGACCAGCCGAAAATAAAACCAAAGAAGCGGTTATAAATTTTTTGATAATACACATACTCACCACCGGTATCGGCCAACATGCTCGCCACTTCAGCATTGCTTAGTGCGCCAAACAAACTAATAATGCCGCCAAGCACCCAACAAGCCAATACCCAACCGGAAGAATGGAGCTCGGCAGCCATCGGCGCCACTTTTTTATATACACCGGAGCCAATGATGTTGCCAATTACAACAACCACCACCATTCCTAACCCTAATGATCGGTTTAGTTGTTGGGAATTACTCATGAATTAATAGATTGAGTTTGAATATTACCGCTCATCTGCACTGGGACCATACATGCCCGGAACTGGTATTTCAAGCAGGCGAAGATAGACAGATAACTGACCCCTATGATGAATAAAATGACTGAAACCCCACTCCCGGATGGCAACCCTTTTCGGCAGTTCACGAATGATCTGATCACCTCTTCGCAAGATCCATTTTTTATCAAAGTCTTCATCCGCCATAGTTTCCAAATCAATAATTGCTTTATCAAACTTATCATGGAAAATATTCATTAACTCGGCTTGCGATTCCGCCGTGTGTCTGCTAAACCCCTGTACGAGAAAATCAAAATCATCTATGGTTATTACACGTGATATCCATTGGGGTATTTCTGCAATATGTGTAGCAAGCCGTCCCAGTGTGTATGATTTTTCATGCGGCTTCCATAAAGCTTTTTCAATGGGAATTCTTTCCAGCATTTTTTTAGTTAAGCCCGATTCGTATTTTAATTCGCCAATCAATGCATTTTTATAAGCCATAGTTTTGTTTTTTAAAAATTATTTTTTTGAATCTTTATGCATTTCTGCAATCTTTTTTTCAAACCCATGAGCCACTTCTTCAGGATGTTCTATTTTATGAACAGCGTCTTTCTTTTTAAACATTCTCCACATTTGTATTAAAGCGGTAAGGGCGAAAATTCCTCCGATCACCCAACTAAGAACATTTTGGTTAGCGTTTAATTTTTCTACAATCAATTGACTGCCAAAAATAAAAACACAATTGCCGATAAAAGTACCAATGCCAATCCCAAGAATATAGGAATTGTAGTTGCTATTTAGGGGTAATAAAACTTTTTTTGCAAACAAAACTGTGCTCCAGCCGAACCAAAAAGGAATTTGTACAGGATTTACTGCACACATGGTTGCACCCAGAAAAAAACGGGGTAATGTGCTGCTGAGAATAATATTTTTTTCAGTTTTTGGATGAAGAGCTGCATAAAAGCTCGAAGCAGCAAGAGCAATTACGATCAACAAGGTTACCCATTCAAGAATGCGAAAAATATTTTTCTGTTTTCTTATCCAATCCATGCCGACCAATGAGACCCGAACATAGATCATTTCTACAACCAATGAGCCTAACGAAAACAAGATCGCTTGGGTATAACCATCCGTGATGGATATTTGCATTGCAGCCACATTCAAGGTTCCCAAGGGCAATGAGCCGAGAAAGCTGATGAACATGCCCGTAAAAAAAATTCTGACCAATGACTGCATCGGGCAAAAATAAGTTCAAAAAGTTTCAAAAGTTCCATGAGTTGCAAAAGTTAAGAATCTAACCTTTGAAACCTTTTAAACGTGTTAAACTTTTGAAACTTTACTTCGGTTCAAAAAGTTTCAAAAGTTCCATGAGTTGCAAAAGTTAGGAAACTAACTATTGAAACCTTTTAAACATTTTAAACCTTTGAAACTTTATTTCGCCAGAATAGAAAGAGAAACAGTAAGATCATCGGAAAGGGAAATGCTGTTTTTACCTACGCCAAAGTCACGGCGATTTAATTTAAAACTTCCTTCAAAAAGATAACCTCCATCTTTGGGTGTGGCCGTAAAAGGGAATTTAATGTCTTTTGAAACTCCTTTAATGGTGAGGTTACCAAACATGTACAAGTAACCGTCTTTATTGGTTTTTGTAATCTTTGTGGATTTGAATGATAATTTGGGATAATTGCTTACATCAAAATACTCGGCCTTGCGAAGATGATTGTCTCTTGCTTCAACATCCGTGTCAATAGTACTGGCATCTACACTAACATCAAAATCAGAAGCGACGAGATTATTAGGATCAAATTTTATCGAGCCGGTCAATCCTGAAAAATCTCCTCCCGTAGCAATGCCAAAATTGTTGATCACAAAATGCACTTTCGATCCTTGACCAACCGGTGTGTAGGTTTGAGCAAATACTGTAACTGAGAGAATAACAATAAACAAACTGATAAGGAATCGTTTCATAATTTATTCCAAGGCTTTTTCAGAATACAAGAACGTCTTTTGCCTTTCAATGGTTGCTTGTAGTAAGTGTATAATTTTCTTTTTTATTTAAGAAACTAAAAAATTCAATAAATTTTGTATTTCTTAACTTTTGCGGGCCAATACTCTTAATCAAATTTTTCCAACATTTTAAAATGTCTTTTCGACTCTTTAAGAAATCGGCGCCCTCGCTTAAATGTCCAGTAAGGAGTACCATTTTCATGATTATGCTTGCTGATCTCATATAAAGCCTTCCAATGTTTCAAAATTTCACGGTAGGCTTTGCCCAGTTTTATTCCTGCGTCATAAATATGGTTGGGTTCCGCACCGCATCCGTTAAACTCGAGGATGGAGAAATTTTTTCCTTGTTTCAAGTCTTCAATTGATGTGCATTTTATATCATACCGGCCGTAATAAAATTTATTCGTGTAGTGGCTCAGATCGTCAAATACTTTTAGCAAATGGTCATCAATTTCAGCTTGCAGATCTATAAACCTGGCGCCACGATTATGATTACCGGCATAGGATAAATAAAAATGCTGGCCTTTCTCTAAAACCCTGTCAAGGCGGTGCTCATGGCGGTGTTTCATTTCCGCCAAACGATGCTTTGCTCTCGAATGTTTTAATATCAGTTCCCATAATGTGCTTATACCATCACCATACACTTCGAGTAATTCTTTTTGAATAAAACCGCTGATGGTTCCTTTTTGCTGTGTTGGATGACGATAATAAAATACACTCACTTCAACAGGCAAGTCAACAAGATCTTGTACGATGTATTCAACCGGTATGCGTTCATGATATTTTTCGAGCTGATCTTCATTTTCAATTTTGCGGAATAAAATGCCTTTCATGCCCACATCCGGCTTCACAACAAACGGATAGTTGAAACCAGCCTCACAAATTCTTTTCTTTACTTCTTCAAATGGCAGGTCGTGTAAAATATAAATTGTTTTGGGATGAGAATCGGGTGGCAGTTGCTCGTACATTTCTCTTTTACTTTCTCCCTCAAAGCCTCCAAAAGTGATGGTAGGGTTGGATGAGCTAAAAAACCAAAATGATCGTGAACGCAAGCAATACCAGAACCATACTGGGCCAATAGGTGCATATAAGACATAAAACGGCCATAGTTCCCAATTAAATACCCGCTGAAAAAATTTTTTTAACCCCATGGTATAGCGGCAAAAATAACCACAACTGGTTAGAATTAAAACCAGATTTGACAGATTAACATTCATTCGCATTCTTGATTAAATGCTGTAATTGGTGATATTGTTTAGATTTGGAACAAATTTTCTGCAATGCATGTTCCAACGATGGCCGAATTATTTGCCAATGGTGATTCTCCTGAAATATTATTTTGGGTGGGTTGTTCAGGAAGTTTTGATCAGCGGGCACAGAAAATTACAAAAGCATTTGCCTCTATTCTCCAAAAGGTTGGAATTAAGTATGCGATTCTTGGAAAAGAAGAAATGTGTACAGGCGACCCTGTGCGACGGGCAGGAAATGAGTTTCTATTTCAGATGATGGCTTATCAGAATATTCAAACCTTAAATAATTATGGGATTAAAAAAATAGTGACCGCCTGTCCTCATTGTTTTAATATTTTCAAAAATGAGTATCCTGTATTGGGAGGTAATTATGAAGTTGTTCATCATACTGTTTTCTTACAACAGTTGATCGATGAAGGAAAAATTAAATTAAAAGAAGGTGGTTCATTCAAAGGAAAAAAAATTACTTATCACGACAGTTGTTATTTGGGCAGGGCAAACAATATTTATGAAGCGCCGCGAAAATTGCTTGAAGCATTGGATGCTGAATTGATTGAAATGAAACGGTGCGGCAGCAAAGGGCTTTGTTGCGGGGCCGGTGGCGCACAAATGTTTAAGGAGGAAGAAAAAGGAATTACAAGAGTAAATTTTGAAAGGACCAATGAGGCCATCTCAACAGGAGCGGAAGTTATTGCGGCGGCTTGCCCTTTTTGCAACACCATGCTAACCGATGGAGTAAAGAACGCCGAAAAAGAAGGTGACGTAAAAGTGATGGACATAGCTGAATTAATTGCACAATCTATTTAAGATCGCAATGATTAACTTGAAAACAGTTTCTCATTTAATTTTTCCTGCGCCTCGATTGCTTCCTTTAATTTTCCTCTTGGTATGGGAATAATAATCTCGCTCAGTTGATTTTTACTAATTACTTCATAGACAATATTCATAACATTAATATGTTTTTTATCATAAATACCAACTTTCCTTAATTCGGTTACCGGACCGTTAAAATATTTCTTTTTATCACCAATTTTTATCCATTTTTCAGTAAGCTCGACTGACTCTATTTGTTTGTTTCTGTAAAAAATGGAATACCATAGGTAATTGAATATGCCTTTGTGCTTGGCCTGCCATTTCAAAAAAAGATGCCACTCTTCTTTCGTATACACCCAGCGAACAATCCAATTTACCTCGCAAGCTTTGATATTATTCATTCGATAAGTTTTGTGTTTGTAATTTAGCATCATGAACCTTGAATATAAATACCTTCTTGACGGTAATTTTCATCCTGACTCGAGAGTATGGATCTATCAGTCAAATCGTTTATTCAGCATGAACGAAGCCTTGCAAATTGAGGAAATGCTGAACCAATTCTCTCATAATTGGGTTTCACATGGAGTGCCGGTAAAGGCAGCCGCTTACTTATTTTTTGGCCAGTTTATCGTTTTAATGGCTGACGAGACTGCAACTGGTGTTAGTGGTTGCAGCACGGATAGCTCAGTGAGGCTAATAAAAGAAGTTGAAAGAATTTTTGGAGTAAATATGTTTGACAGAACCACACTGGCATTTGTAGTGAAAGATAAAGTTCAGCTATTGCCGATGGAACAGTTACAATATGCCTTCGACAATCAGTTTATTACCCCCGATACCATTTATTTCAACAATACCATACAAACAAAAAAAGAATTAGAAGAGAATTGGATTGTTCCTATTGAAGATAGCTGGCTAACAAGAAGGATTTCTTTTTCAAATTCTGTTTCGTAAATTAGATTTATGCGGCAGTAGCTCAGTTGGTAGTCCGCCTTAGGCGGATCCTAAGCAGAAATAAAAACAAGCGGCAGTAGCTCAGTTGGTAGAGCATTAGCTTCCCAAGCTAAGGGTCGAGGGTTCGAACCCCTTTTGCCGCTCATAGTGATTAGAAATGAAATGTTTTTACTTCTCGTATTTCTTATTTCTAACTTCTGGTTTTTTATTTTTAGCGAAATTGTAACTCACGCTTAACCTGAAATTTCTGGTTTGCGTAGTGCTGAAGCTTTGTAAATTAAAATTCGACCCAAATGTAAATGTCCTGGTTTGTTGCTGGGCGAAAGCATCGATAATGTTCACTGTTATTATTAGCCGTTTACTCAATAACTTTCTCTGTATGCCTATATTCATTCCTGTGCTCCATTTGGCATAGCCCTGTGGATTAGCAAAGCGGTTCAATGTAAAACTGCCGGTAATATTCCAAACATCTTTTGGAGTAAATGTTGAATTAAGATTTGAAGTAAAGGAGCCTCCATCTCTGAAATGCCGGACAGTATGATCAAATTCGCTGTAAACATTATAAGTATAGCTGGCCGATATATTGAACTTTATTTTCTTGCTCAAGCTATAACCATTCCAAGTACTTATCTCATATTCCTTCCTTCCACTGATATTTTCCCAAGTGATCTGCGTTTTTCCATCAGCTAACAATGTTCTTACTTGGCTAAAAACATCTTCTACAATATTGTAACCAAAAGCAAGATTGGCATAATACAAAGCTTTTGTTTTTCCCAGCACAAAATCAAAATTGTGAGCGGTAGAAGCTTCAAGATTTGAATTGCCAAAACGAATATTATACGGATCGGAAAAATCAACAGTAGGATTTAATTCCGTAATGCCCGGACGACGAATAGTTCGACGATAAGATAAAGTAACATTCAGCTTATCTCTCCAAGCTTTATTAATATTGCCAAAGGGCAAAAATGTCCAGTAATTATTTTTAACGTCTTTGTTTTCTTTCAATAATTCAAACCAGATATTTGTTGCTTCTGCAGATGAACCGGCTGTAATACTGAAATTCTCCGCAATAATTTGTTTTATTGATCCTCTTAGATTAGTAATGGTTTGATGAAACTTAAAATCGTTGCTCAACAAATCCATTTTTTCCATTACTGCATCGGGTTTTTTTAAATAGCTGGCATCAACAATTACGTGGTTATTGGAACGATTATAAAAGCTTCCGAAAGAGAAAAAAGTTTTTTTGTTTGATAAGGGAAAACTGTAATCCGCCCGAATATTATAGCTAGTAGTCTTTGTATTGTTGAGTTGTTGTTGTGTTGAATCAATCCCATTAGGCGAATGATCAGGATAAAAAAACTGCTGGAAAAAATCCCTGTCGCTTTTGAAAGAAGAAAAATTAATACCTGAAATAATCTTAAATGTCGAGCCGGTCTTTCCTTTCAATGAATAAGTAAGGTTGAGATTGGGGTTGTAGCTGTCCCCTTCGCTAGTTATTGTTCTTTCGCTGAGCCTATAGATTTGATCCAAATGATTGATATTGGTGTATTGAGTTTTGCTTTTATTGTCGAAATCATTTTGATTGTAGGTCAATAATAAATTTAACGATTGGAATTTTGAAAGGTCATAATCAATATTCGCTCTAAAATTGGGGCGCCAGCTTTTATTGATGTAATTGCTTTTTGTAGTAAAAAAATTTGTTGAGTCCGTATAAATATTTTGGCGGATAGAATGTCCATTTCCTTCAAAACGATTAAAGCCACTGCCTCCATTAATATTAATGGCTAACCCTTTTTTTCGATAGGTAAAGCTGCCATTGATACTGGCTTCGCCTCTTGTTCCTGCTGAAACAGATAATCTTTCACTCACCCCTACCCTTCCTTTTTTTGTTACAATATTGATCACGCCCCCTTGCTCATTTGCATATTGTGGTGGCGGATTTGTCATCACTTCAATTTTTTCTATGGAGCTGCCGGGCAGGGACTCAAGTAAATCCTGTAATTGCTGAAGATTTAATTCAACAGGTTTATCATCAATTAAAATTTTAGGTTCTTTTCCCCTCACAAGAATTTTTCCCGTAGGATCCTTTGTCACTAAAGGAACATTCTGTAATAATTCGCTTGCATTACTTCCTGCACTCAATGCAGATTCACCTGCATTGAAAGTGATATTGCCTTCCTTGCTTTGCACCAGCGGCTTTTCAGCATACACTACCACCTCCTGCAAATTCGTTGATGAAGTTTTTGGCCTCAGCACAATATCATTCAGGTTAAAATCAAAACGTTCCTGGCGGAAATAAATACTATCCAGGGTAAGTAATTGAAATCCCACAAAAGAAAACTGAAGCTTATGATAACCAAAAGGAATATTATTGAAAGAGAAACTGCCATTTTTATCAGTAAGAATTGCTTTTTTACTGAGGCTATCGCTTAAACTGATCAATTCAACTGTGGCTCCGCTTAAAGCCTTGCTGGTTGAATCCACAAGATTACCCGTAATGATACCTGGATTATTTTGCGACCTGACAAAAGTAAATGCAAGAAAACAAAGGGTAAAAAGGGATGCTCTCCTCAAAATATCAAAAATGAACGACAAAGATAGGGTGAAGGAATGTGCAAAATGATGATGCAAGAAAGTCACATTACGAAACCATACGCTATAACAACAAACATTGAACTATCCCTGTCAGACTGTCACAGACTGAGGCCTTTTAGTTATCTTTGCCCTCCAACAATTAAAGACAATTTTGAAGGAATGCTTGATTTTGCAGTAAATAAGGCTCATGATGAAGAACGGCAGGGAGAAGCATTTTCTCCTTTTGCCAACGATACCAATGAATATCGCAAGAGGTTTTATATTGAAAGCTATGGCTGCCAGATGAATTTTGCTGACAGCGAAATAGTGGCTTCCATTTTAAATAACGAAGGCTTTGGTGCTACACGTAACTATGAAGAAGCCGATCTTGTATTGATCAATACCTGCTCCATTCGTGAAAAAGCAGAGCAAACTGTGCGCAAGCGATTGACGGAATTCCGGAAAGTAAAAGAAAATAAACCAGGAATGCTGGTTGGCGTGCTGGGCTGCATGGCCGAAAGATTAAAATCAAAGTTTTTAGAAGAAGAAAAGCTTGTTGATATTGTAGTTGGGCCCGACGCATACCGTTCATTACCTGCTTTGGTTGAAGAAGCTGAGACCGGACAAAAAGCAGTGAATGTGCTGTTGAGCCGTGAGGAAACCTATGCCGATATTTCGCCAGTGAGGCTGGACAGCAACGGTGTAACTGCATTTGTAAGCATCATGAGAGGTTGTAACAACATGTGCTCCTTTTGCGTGGTGCCTTTTACAAGAGGAAGGGAAAGAAGCCGTGATACTGTTTCAATTGTAAAAGAATGCCAAGAGCTGTTTGATAATGGTTTCCGGGAAGTAACCTTGTTGGGCCAAAATGTAGATAGCTATTATTATACTCCCGAGAACGGTTCGAGCCCAATAACATTTGCAATTCTTCTGGAATCAGTAGCGCAAATTTCTCCGGAATTAAGAGTGCGTTTTTCTACCTCACACCCAAAAGACATTACTGATGATGTACTGCACACCATGGCGAAGTATGAAAACATCTGCAAGTATATCCACTTACCGGTGCAAAGCGGGTCAACAAGAATTTTGCAGTTGATGAACCGTACCTATACAAGAGAATGGTACATGGCAAAAGTTAACCGCATCCGGGAAATTATACCTGATTGCGGGGTAAGCTCTGATGTGATCGCAGGATTTTGTACTGAGACTGAAGATGATCACAACGATACTTTAGATATTATGCAATATAGTGGGTACGATATGAGCTATATGTTTATTTACAGTGAACGACCGGGCACATTAGCTCAAAGAAGATATACCGATGATATACCTGAAGAAATAAAAAAAAGAAGATTAACTGAAATAGTTGGGCTGCAGAATCGTCTTTCATTAGAAAGTAATAAAAAAGATATTGGAAAAGCTTTTAAAGTTTTGATTGAGGGCGATAGCAAACGAAGCTTAGATGATTGGATGGGAAGGAACACACAAAATAAGGTGGTTGTTTTTCCCAAAATGCAAGCGAACCTTAAGAAGGGTGATTATGTTATGGTTAAAGTAACCAATTGCACACAAGCAACATTAATTGGAACCCCCTGCCCCCTGAAGGGGGAACTTAGGTTGAGCAATCAGGCTTATCATCGATGAAAAAAAAGAAATGACAAGAACGGCAAAATAAATTTGAAAAATTAGGTCTTACTGTATGATTAGATTCACAAACCAGGAAGTAAAGAATAGTATTGAAATAGCGTTAAAAAGAACGGAAGAATTTATAAAGAATAAAACTATTTGTTAATCTTTTTTCTATCTTAATTCCCATTAAGAAGAGAAAAAATAAATCTAAGTTCCCCTTTAGGGGACAGGGTATGGCAGACATTCAAAGCATAAAAAATAGGTTTGGAATAATTGGCAATTCAGCTGAATTGAATTATGCGCTGCAGGTAGCGGTTCAAGTGGCTAGTACAGATCTCACCGTGCTAATTTATGGAGAAAGTGGAGTAGGCAAAGAAGCATTTTCTCTTATCATACATTCACTTTCAGCAAGAAAACATAATCCATTCATTGCTGTAAACTGCGGAGCCATTCCCGAGGGAACAATTGACTCGGAGTTATTTGGTCATGAAAAAGGATCATTTACGGGAGCTGTTGATAGTCGTAAAGGTTATTTTGAAACAGTAAATGGCGGTACTATATTTCTTGACGAAATTGGAGAAATGCCATTGGGCACGCAAGCACGATTACTGCGAGTTTTGGAAACAGGCGAATTTATCCGTGTGGGTTCATCAAAAGTACAAAAAACGGATGTAAGGGTAATCGCAGCAACGAACAAAGACCTTTTGGAATTAGTACATAATGGCAAGTTTAGACAAGACCTGTATTATCGTTTAAATACTGTTCCTATTCGTGTGCCTGCTCTTCACGATCGCAAAGAAGACATTGTGCTATTGTTCAGAAAATTTGCCGTTGATTTTGCAGAAAAATATAAAACAGCGCCGGTTCAATTGGATGAGGACGCTAAAAACCTGTTAATAAATTATAGCTGGCCAGGTAATGTTAGGGAATTGAAGAATATTGCAGAACAGATATCAGTTCTTTCACAGGACAAACAGATAACCGCAAAAGATCTGGCAAAATTTTTACCAGAACATCCAAGTCGTTTACCAGTGTTGGCTCATACAAATGGACAAGGCACACATGAATTTGCCAATGAGCGGGAAATTCTTTACAAGCTTTTCTTTGACATGAAGAAGGATGTAACAGAGCTTAAAAGAATGTTTCTTGAAATTTTGCAAAATCCGAATATGGTGGCTCAGAACCAAAATCTGGTAAACCAATTAAAAGAGTTCAAGCAGCAGGAATTGATGCAACCAGTAACTCAACCAGTATTACAACCTGTTCAACCTGTGCCGATGAGTTTTGGCATGCACGATGGCATACATGACCATGAGGAGGTTGAAGAAAGCCTAAATATCATGGATAAGGAAAAAGAACTCATCATAAAGGCACTAAAAAAACATAGAGGCAAACGAAAAGACGCGGCGCTGGATCTTGGAATTAGCGAAAGAACATTATACAGGAAGCTGAAGGAGTATGATATTGAAGAGTGAGTAATGAATGATGAATAATGAGCTACTCATTACTGATTATTGATCATCATTGTTGAATAGAATTACCGAACGTACAAGTGAGTGGCACCTGCCTGCCGGACAGGCGGGCAACGTAAGCTTAATAGAATTTCAAATGTTGGTTAACAAAAAAATATTTTTCTTATTGCTTGCATTCTGCGGACTTTTTCTGGCGGCTTTCAACAATAGCTGCGGTATTTATAAATTCAATCAAGCCGTAATTCCGGATACTATAAAAACTGTAAAAGTAAACTTCATCGAAAATAAAGCCCGGTACGTAAATCCACAATTAAGTCCAAAGCTGACAGATAGATTGAAGCAAAAGATCGTTAGTCAAACAAAGCTTACACAAACAAATAGTGATAATGCAGATTGGGAGATTAGTGGCTCTGTTACTGACTACTCGGTCAGTACTTCCGGTATTTCGCAACAGCAAACATCAATTAACCGTTTGACGGTTGCAGTTCATGTTACATTATTGAAAAGAAAGGGCAACGATCAAAAAGAATACGACGTTAGCCATTCTTTTGATTTTTCCGCCAATTTGACCTTACAAGCCGCCGAAGCTCAATTAAATGATCGAATTATCCGCGACATGACGGATGAAATTTTCAATCGCATTTTTTCTGATTGGTAATTATATTTGGCGCATGGATATGGTTGCTACACTAGTAAGATCAATATTTCAAAAGGAATCATTGCATGATTGCAGTGTTGAGGAACTGCAAACCATGGCCCGGCAATATTCTTACTTCACACCCGTCCAACTACTGCTGGTAGAAAAATTAAGAGCAGCAGACGAAAATTTATTTAAAGAGCAATTGCAAAAACTTTCTTTGCATTTCAACAATCCTTTGTGGCTTGACTATTTGCTGAATGGTTATCAACAACAGGCAATGGTTAAGCCTGTTACTGAAAGCGAAGTTGGAGACAGGCAAGAGCATATAGAAACACCGATCGAAGAGTCCTTCATAAAATCAGAGCCTGAAATATCCGAACCTGTTATAGAAGAAATAAATGAACCGCTAACCGAAAATGTAAGTGAACATAGCGAAACAACTATAATTAATGACCAGCAAGAGAATCAAGAAACAAGAGAAGAACATTTTATAAAATCCGAACCTGAAATATCTGCACCTGCTATAGAAGAAATAAATGAATCGCTAACCGAAAATGTAAGTGAACATAGCGAAACAACTATAGTTAATGATCAGCAAGAAAATCAAGAGGTAAGCGAAGAACATTTTATAAAATCGGAATCTGAAATAGCTGAAGCAGTTAAAGAAGAAGTAAATGAATCGCAAGAAATAAATTCTTTTGATGATATACCTGCAATAGAGGAAAAACAAGAGAACATTGAATTGCAAAATCATGAAATGTTGATCCATACGGAAACAGAAACTGAAATACCTGCACAGCCTGGTCAAGAGGCCAGCGAACCTGAGATTTCTGTTCCTTCCTTGCCCGATTTGAAGGAAGAACCGGCAGAGACAGAATTGACATTTGAGCCTTACCATACAGTGGATTATTTTGCCTCGCAGGGAATAAAATTTGTTCCAGAGGAAAAACCCGCAGATCGTTTTGGGCAGCAGCTAAAAAGCTTTACTGAATGGTTGAAAATAATGAAGCGATTACCACAAACAGAAACGACAAAAACTTCAGATCTGGTTTCAGAAGAAAAAGTGCAAGAGCTCGCTGCCCACTCCATTAGCGAAGATGAGGCCGTTACCGAGACAATGGCAGAGGTATGGCTGAAGCAGGGAAACAAGGAAAAAGCCGTTGAAACCTATAACAAATTAAGTTTGCTTAATCCCGCTAAAAGCCATTATTTTGCAGCCAAAATTGAGCAGTTAAAAAACAGTTGATATGACCATTTTATTTGTGATATTGATCATTCTTGCTTCTGTTATTCTTGGTTTTATTGTATTGGTACAAAACCCTAAGGGTGGTGGGTTAGCAGGAAACATTGCAGGGTTCAGCAACCAATTTATGGGCGTTAAGCAAACTACTGATGTTTTGGAAAAAGGCACATGGCTATTTGCTGGTGTTATCGGGCTGCTATGCCTTATTTCTACTTTTTTTATGTCTGGTTCATCGAGTTCGACTCAAGAGAAGCCAGTCGGCACTCAGCAAACTACTGTCCCGGCAGCAACCACTCCAAATAATTCACAGCAAACTAAATAATTTTAAAACGGTTTAACCCTTGTTATAACCAGGCTTTATTATTATTGCTGCGGCATGGCCACAGAGTTGAATTAATAACTAAAGCTTGCTTCTGTTTTTGGATAATCCAGCTTACTGCTTTGCCTCTTCCCTCCTACTGAACAATGAATAATATTGATCTGCTGATCTGAAAAATCGTGAAGCAAAGAATTGACAACATCAACCTTTTTTACACTCGTGATATTATCAATTTGGAAATAACTATAAATAGCTTCATCCTCCTTCTCAAATCCCAAAAATGAAAGATTCACATTTTTGCCATCTGCTTTAATCGATAAATGACTTTTGACATACTCGCTTACCCATTTTTCGGCAAGCGCTTGATCTTTTGGTTTTGTAAGATCAACTTTGCTTTTGTAATTTTTTTCAAGGGTTGTTTCAAAATCGTTTGTGAAAATCTTACAACTGATCTCCAGCGTTTTATCAACGCTATTATGATTAATTTCTACAACACTTATGTAATAAGGATGAACGTTTACCGGTACGAAAAATTTCTTACTCTCGTTTGACCCAATCAGGAACAAAAAACAAGTAAACAGAAACCATTTATATACAACTGCTGCCATTGAAAGAATTATTTTTTTCGTAACAAAACTCTGGATTATTTTGAACACCTGTTTATTTAAAGGCGTTAAAACTATTGCCATGTATAAACAGGATACGAAACCATATGAGCGATTTCGGCTTTTATTTTTCAATAGGCTGGGAGCATATTATGAGCTGGAACGCTTTAGATCACCAGCTTTTCATATTAGCATTAGCTGCCATTTATTTATTAAAGGATTGGAAACAAGTATTAGTTCTTGTTACCGCGTTTACAATCGGCCATTCCCTAACTCTGGCGCTAACCGTGCTCAATATAATTCGTTTTCCAAGTAACTGGGTAGAGTTTTTGATTCCATGCACAATCATAGTGACTGCCATATCGAATTTGTTTCAGAAGAATTTTACTTCAAAAACAATTAGGATAAATTATTTTTTAGCTCTTTTTTTTGGATTAATACATGGTATGGGGTTCGCAAATAAGCTCCGCTACATTTTGGCGGAAGATCAAAGCATTGGATGGAGCTTGTTTGGATTTAATGTTGGTCTTGAAGCCGGGCAAATTATTTTGGTGATCATCATACTGGCAATTTCCTTTTTGCTGATAAACATATTGAAGATAAATAGAAGGGAATGGGTGATTTTTGTTTCCGCGGGGGCATTTGCGTTAGCGCTGAAAATGGCTATTGAAAGAGCTATTGAATTGTAATGTTTATTATTTCACAACTGACTATTGATACACAAACGACAACATAAAAAATAAAATCAAAATGAGAAAAATTCTCTTTGTTTGCAGCCTGCAGCTAATAGTCTGCAACTTTCTGCTAGCTCAGAACATTCAGAACAATTCTAATTCGAACCATGGAAACAAATTTGAGCAGTTGGGAACAATTTTGCCAACGCCTAACGAATATCGCACTGCTAGCGGTGCGCCGGGACCAAAGTACTGGCAACAGCGCTGTGATTACGACATCAAATGTGAGCTTGATGAGCCCAAACTAAGATTAACCGGAAGCGAAACCGTAACCTATTACAACAACTCACCCGATGTGCTCACCTATCTATGGTTACAGCTAGATGAAAATGAGCACAGCAATATTAATAATGCTGGCTATCAAAGCAGCAACCCAATGCAGCGACAGACAACGGATGTTTCTCTTAATCGCATGGAAATTTCAAAAGAAGATAATGGCTTTGGTCATAAGATAACAAAATTGACTGATGTTACTGGAAAACCATTGCAATACACCATCAATAAAACGATGATGCGTATAGAGTTGCCAGTGCCGCTCAAGCCGGGTCAAAAATTTATTTTTAATCTTGACTGGCACTATAACATTTCAAATCGATCGACGCAAGGTGGCCGCGGCGGGTATGAATACTTTCCCGAAGACGGTAACTATGAATTTACAATGAGCCAGTGGTATCCACGCCTTTGTGTTTATAGTGATTTTCAAGGATGGCAGAATCATCAGTTTACAGGCCGTGGCGAGTTTGCATTAACGTTTGGAAATTTTAAAGTGCAAATGACAGTCCCCGCCGACCATGTTGTTGGCGCTACAGGTGAATGCCAAAATTATCAGCAGGTTTTAACACCTGCACAATATGCCCGCTGGCAAAAAGCACAGACGGCTAAAGAGCCCGTAGAGATAGTTACTCTTGAAGAAGCAAAAGCCGCTGAAAAGAAAAAGGAGATTGGTTCGCCTCACAAGAAAACATGGACATTCAAAGCGGAGAATGTTCGAGATTTTGCATGGGGCTCCTCAAGAAAATTTGTGTGGGATGGCATGCCTGCTTATGTAGAGGGAAAAAAAGTGATGTGCATGAGTTATTATTCAAAAGAATCCTATGGCTTATATAGAAAATTTTCAACAAAAGTTGTTGCCCATACAATCAAGACCTATTCAAAGTTTACGATTCCCTATCCTTATCCCGTTGCTCAAAGTGTGGAAGCTTCCAATGGCATGGAATATCCTATGATCTGTTTCAATTTTGGAAGAACAGAAAAAGATGGCTCGTATAGTGAAGCCACGAAATATGGAATGCTGGGCGTAGTGATTCATGAAGTGGGTCATAACTTTTTTCCGATGATCATAAACAGCGATGAACGTCAATGGACATGGATGGATGAAGGCCTTAATACTTTTTGTGAGTACCTGACTGAAGAGCTATACGATAACAAGTTTCCAGTTACCAGAGGGCCTGCTTATACCATCACTGATTATATGAAATTGCCAAAGGATCAGCTTGAGCCGATCATGAGCAATTCTGAAAATATTGTGCGCTTTGGACCCAACGCTTATTCAAAACCTGCTACTGGTTTAAATATTTTAAGAGAAACGATCATGGGCCGCGAGCTCTTTGACTATGCATTTAAAGAATATGCAAGGCGGTGGGCTTTCAAGCATCCTACTCCTGCCGATTTCTTCCGCACCATGGAAGATGCAAGCGGTGAAGATCTGGATTGGTATTGGAGAGAGTGGTTTTATGGCACAGAGGCATGCGACCTTTCTTTAGATTCTGTAAAACATTATACTGCAGATGTAAATGCGGTTCCTTCAGGCGACACGGTAGTAATGAAAAATCTGGACAAACCAAGAGTAAATTCGTTTGAGGATGTTTCCAAGATTCGCAACCGCGAAGACAAGAACATTACTTTTCTAACAGATGCCGATACCTCACTTCGAGATTTTTACTGGAAATACGACCGGAACATTGAAAAATATGACACGGAAAAATATGCAGTTCCTGTTTCAGCCGAAACTGAACCTCTTGATGAAGCTGCCAAAGAAAAATATAGCCCTAAACATTTTTATGAGCTAAGCTTTAGCAACAAAGGTGGGCTTGTAATGCCAATCATCATTGAATGGACTTACAAAGATGGAACAAAAGAAATTGACCGCATTCCGGTACAGGTATGGAGATTGAATGAGAAAAAAGTGGTAAAAACTTTTGTAAAGGAGAAAGAAGTAGCCAGCATAAAATTAGACCCCATGCATGAAACAGCCGATATTGACGAAAGCAACAATAGCTATGGCAGCATCCCTGAGCCAACAAAATTTCAATTGTTCAAATCAAAACGAGAAGCAGCTCGCGGACAAAGTCAAGGCATAAATCCAATGCAAAAAGCACAGGAGCAGAAAAAAGCATTTTAAAGCCCATCCTAAATCCTTCCCAAAGGGAAGGACTTTAAGAAGTCATTCCGATTGGGAATGGCTTCTTAATTTTATGTATTATGAAAAAAATTCTACTAATTTCTTTTTTATTCACAGTTCAGGTTTGTTATGCAGCTACCGTTGATACCATAAGCATTTACAGTAATGCCATGCATAAAGAATTCAAATGTGTGGTCATAAGTCCCTCAATGCGAAAATTAATTCCTTTACCTGTAGTTTACTTACTGCATGGATGGAGCGGTGCCTTTTCTGACTGGATAAAAAAGGTGCCTGCAATAAAAGAATATGCTGATAAATATAGCATGCTGATCGTTTGCCCTGATGGAGGATATAGCAGTTGGTATTTTGATAGCCCAATTGATTCTTCCATGAAATATGAAACTTATATAAGCCTTGAAGTGCCCGCCTATATTGATGCACATTACAAAACAATAAAAGATAGAACTGCAAGAGCTATCGCAGGCTTAAGCATGGGTGGACATGGAGGAATGTTTTTGAGTTTTCGTCATTCCGATATTTTTGGGGCTTGCGGCAGCATGAGTGGTGGCCTTGATCTCAATGATGCAAGAAATAAATTCGACATTCTAAAACGATTGGGCGATACCATTCGTCAAGCTGATAATTGGAAAAATTATTCTGTTTTGAATGTAGTCGAAAATCGACCAACAGAATCTCTTGCTATTATTTTTGATTGTGGAATGGATGATTTCTTTTATCCAGGCAACAAAAAACTGCACGAAAAATTGTTGCTATTAAAAGTACCTCACGATTATATTGAACGCCCTGGCCAACATGATTGGAATTATTGGAGCAACTCAGTGGAATATCACTTATTATTTTTCAGAAAGTATTTCGATAAATATAAGCGACCGAGAACAAGCAACTAGTAACCAGTTCTGCCGTCCCTTACCTTTATTTTTTTCTTACCTGAGTTTTTCTTTTCATAATCTAAAACAGCCTGAGGTTTGGTCATTGTTTTTTTTCCAGCCGTATCTGATTTTGAGGAATTATCAGTAACATCAATCGGTCTTAAATCATCGTCATTTTTACTATCGCCCGTCGCTGGTTTATCCAAAAACCATTTTTCTGTTTTTACGATAGTACCGAAATTAGGATCAAAATATTTCCATGTTCCGTGCTTCAAAGAAAAACCATCCAACTTTATGATCTGTGTGCCTACAACTTTTGTAGGATCAACCAAATCATACACGTCAACTGTGTCATAAGGATTGTCAGGATTGACGGCCTTCCAACTTTCTTCTCTTACAAGGTCGCCCATCTTTGTATAATACTGGCATTTGCCATTTTTATTTCCCCAGCGATAATTTTCAATAGCCAACAGATCGCCATCCAATGAATAACGGCGCCACCTTCCTTCCTTTCTATCATTTTCAAAATAACCTTCCTCTTCATACCCACGTTCTCCTCGTACTTCATCCACATGTATTACCCAAGGTCCTTGCTTTTTTCCCTGCTTATCCACGCGGTTCAGCGTATCACCTTTAGGCCCAATGGTATAGTTTTTATACTGGCTAAAAACATTTATTGAGGTCAACAGCAGAAAAACAAAAACAAATCGCATAGTTTAGTAAGTTTGAAGGTTAGCTTCTGGGCTGTAAGCCATGCAATTTACTAACGAAAAACTACTGCTTTTATGCTTCGAAAGTTAAAATTCATTGTTCTCCAGTTCAAGTCATTGAAACAATCTTTAATTTTTTTCAACCTTACCCTCTTGTATTTACACATTTGCACTTTTGTTTTAGGCCAGGTAAGGTCAACCGCTGCAGAGGAAAGATTGAAAAGCACAAGTCAGCGGGCTGCCTTAGAAAAAAGATCAATTGTAAATGATGTTAAATTTCGCAGCATTGGACCTAGCGTTATGAGTGGTCGTGTGGTTGATCTGGATGTAAATCCGGATGATCCTACAGAATTCTACGTAGCATATGCTACAGGTGGTTTGTGGCACACTGTAAACAATGGGCAAAGCTTCACTCCTATTTTTGACAGCCTTGATGTACTTTTTATTGGTGATATCGCAGTAAACTGGAATTCTTCGCCAAGAATAATTTGGGTTGGGACCGGTGAAGTCAACAGCAGCCGTTCATCGTATGCCGGTATTGGCATTTATAAAACTACAGATAATGGAAAACATTGGGAATACTTGGGTCTGCCTGAGTCACAACACATCGGAAAAATTCAGTTGCATCCTTCAAATAATAGCATCGCTTGGGTAGCTGCTCTTGGGCATCTCTATTCACCCAATAAAGAACGTGGCATTTATAAAACAACTGATGGCGGTAAAACATGGAAACAAACTTTATACATTGATGATACTACCGGTGCAGTTGACATTGATATCAATCCACAAAATCCAAATGAATTATACGCTGCTATGTGGAGCAAAACCCGTAGCGCTTGGAAATTTAAGGAAAGTGGTTCTGCAAGCGGTATCTACAAAAGCACCGATGGCGGCGATACTTGGAAAAAGATTTCGGGTGAAGGTTCAGGTTTTATGAAGGGCGATAAAATTGGAAGAATTGGAGTGGCCGTTTATCTGAAAAACCCCTCGATTGCTTATGCTATTGTTGATAATAACATGATAAAGCCTGATACTTCAAAGAAAAAAGTTGACACACTCTATCAGAAAAAAGATTTTAAGGAGATAACTGAAGATACTTTCCTGCAGCTAGATCAGAAAAAGCTTGATACCTTTTTAAAGCGAAATAATTTTCCTTCAAAATATACAGCTGCCGTTGTGATGGATATGGTGAGAAATAAAAAGGTCAAACCAACCGCTCTCTATGATTATCTTGATTTTGATGATGGATTTCAAAATGCGGGTATCTACGGCGCTGAAGTTTATCGCAGTGATGATGGAGGAGCGACATGGAAAAAAATGAATGAGAAAGCCCTTACCCTTTATAGCACATACGGCTATTATTTTGGAAAAATATTCGTGTCGCCGGTAAACGAAAATAAAGTGGTGATCACAGGAGTTCCCATTCAGCTTTCAACAGATGGCGGTAAAACTTTTAAGAATATCGATAAAAGAAATACGCACGGCGATCATCACGTAGCCTGGATCGATCCCAAACGAGATTCGCATTTAATAATTGGGAATGATGGAGGTTGCAATATTACCTATGATGATGGCGAACATTGGTTTTTTGCAAATGCACCTGCCGTTGGTCAATATTATGGGATCACGGTTGACAATGACAGGCCTTATAATGTTTATGGAGGCTTGCAGGACAATAATGTATGGTATGGCCCCTCTACAAACGTTGACAACCCAGGTTGGCAAAGCTCAGGAGACTACCCTTATAAACCATTAATTGGTGGTGATGGCATGCAAGTGCAAGTTGATACCAGAGATAATACAACAACTTATGCAGGCTCACAATTTGGGGTTTACAGTCGTTTAAACAGAAGAACAAGAAGCGAAAGAAAAAGTGTACGGCCTGCGCATGAGCTTGGTGAAAAACCGCTTCGTTTCAACTGGCAAACTCCTATTCTGCTCAGCAAGCATAATCAGGATATTTTTTATATCGGGGCTAACCGATTATATCGTTCGATGAATAGAGGCGATAGTCTTGTTCCTATTAGTCCTGATCTTTCAAATGGAAAAAAAGAAGGCAATGTTCCTTATGGAACAATAACCACTATTGCGGAATCTCCAACAAGATTTAATTTATTATATGTAGGAACGGATGATGGTAATATTTATGTTTCAAAAGAAGGTGGATATGACTGGCGGAAAATTAATATTACCCAGAGCCCCGCGAAGGGAGATAAAAAATCAAAGATCCTTCGTCAAGTTCAGGATCCATCCCAAGGGCTTTGGGTTAGCCGTGTTATTGCCTCTCAACACAAAGAAGGCCGTGTGTATGCATCATTAAATGGTTATCGCAGCGATAACTTTCTTCCTTATTTATATGTGAGTGATGATTATGGCACAATATGGAGACAAATTGGAAAAGACTTGCCAAATGAACCGGTTAATGTGGTAAGAGAAGACCCCAAAAGCGATAGCATTTTATATGTGGGTACAGATGGAGGTTTGTACGTAAGCTTTGATGCTGGAAATAGTTTTATGATGTGGAATGGAGGTTTACCTAAATCAGTTTCTGTGCACGATATTGCTATACAAGCAAGAGAAAATGATATTGTGCTGGGTACTCATGGAAGAAGCTTGTATGTTGCCAAGCTGGATGATATTCAGAAACTGCAAAAAGATCCTGAGTGGATGAAGAAAAAGCCAAAAGAAAAACCGCAGGAAAGAAGAAGGAGCGATGATGACGATGAAATGGATATGAGGCCTGACAAAGATTAAAATACCTAACCTTTCAAAACAGGCTCTTTCCAAGCCTTTCCTATCATCGGGATGTGCATGCTGATCAAGTTATGGGTAGGATAATCAGGTTACAAGGGATAAATAAAATATAAATGTTCCGGTAATTGTAAAAAGGCATATTGTCTTGAAGGCATCAATTCTCATATCATTAATAAAAATTGCACAAGCGGTAAGAAGGGATAACACGATTGTCACCAATATAATGATGGCTCTGTGATGTGATGATGCATTATGATAAATCCAGGTTTGAGGGTAGGGCGGAGAGAGTTGTCTGTACCGAAGCACAAGCCCGAAGATCTGTGTTACTTCAAGCTCTAATGTGTCTGTAATAAAAAAACCATTTTCATTTGCATAAGTTGTAAAATTTCTTTTGTTCGTAATTAGCTTTTTGTATGGAACACCACTTCGATACCTCCCTACTTTAAATTCTTCAAAATCTTTTACTATCTCGACGGATTGTATGGTGGGCAGGAAACCATCAACAAAATAAATTATCCAAAATAGGAGTGCAATGATGTTAGCAATCTTTAGGAGAATGAAAATCTTTCCTTTTGACTGCCAGTTGAACATTCTTATTTATCCTTTTATAAACCATTCAACAGCCAGTTCATACCCTTTTAGTCCTAATCCAAAAATACTTCCCACTGATTTTCCCGAAACATGAGAGAGTTTTCGAAAATCTTCCCTGGCGTTTACATTAGAAATATGTACTTCTATAACAGGAGTTTTTATGGCAGCAATGGCATCGCCGATAGCAATTGATGTATGTGTATAGCCTGCCGGGTTCAAAATAATGCCATCATATTCAAAGCCTACTAATTGCAACGCATTGATCAATTCACCTTCGATATTGCTTTGATAATAAGAAAACTCAACGGAAGGATATTTTTGAGTAAGCTGGTCCAAGAAACTTTCAAACGGCATATTTCCGTATATATCAGTCTCTCTTGTACCCAGGAGATTTAAGTTGGGGCCGTTGATGATAGCTATTTTCATGACACGAATTACACGAATTTTTACGAATTAAACTAATTCGAGCAATTAGCGGAGATTCGTGTTAATTAGTGCTATAAACTCATCAAATAAATATCTCGAATCATGTGGGCCCGGTGTACTTTCAGGATGGTATTGTACAGAAAATGCGGGTTTGTTTTTTAAACGAATGCCTTCAATGGATTGATCATTCAGATTTACGTGAGTGATTTCGATATGATCAGCTTTTTTTACAGCTTCGGGATCAACTCCAAAACCATGATTTTGTGTAGTGATCTCACATTTGCCGGTTACTAAATTTTTCACAGGATGGTTCAATCCACGGTGGCCATGATGCATTTTAAAAGTGGGAATATCATTGGCCAAAGCCAGCAATTGATGACCCAGGCATATCCCGAATACTGGTTTATCTTCTTTCAAAATTTCTTTTAGCGTGTCAATGGCATAGTCCATTGCAGCGGGGTCACCTGGACCATTTGAAATAAAATAACCCGAAGGATTAAACTGCTTCACTTCACTTAGTTTGGTTTTGGCGGGAAAAACCTTTACATAAGCACCGCGGTCAACCATGCACTCAAGAATATGTTGTTTGATACCATAATCCATTACAGCGATACGAACCGGAGAATTTGCATCTCCCTTTTCATAGGTTTGTTTTGTACTCACTTGAGAGGCCAACTCTAACCCCGCCATATTGGGAACTTCAGCTAATTTCTTTTTTAATTGTTCAACATCTGTTATTTCTGAAGATATGATACAATTCATTGCTCCCTTGGTTCGAATATGTGAAACCAATGCCCTTGTATCCACTCCTTCTATAGAAACAATGTTATTGGCTTTTAAGTATTCCTCCAGTGATCCTTTGGCCAGTTTTCTTGAATACTGATCTTCCAAATTACGACCTATTAATCCACGGATTTTTACATTGGAAGACTCAACTTCATCGTCCTTCACCCCATAGTTGCCGATATGAACTGTGTTCATAATAAGTATTTGACCATAATAGCTCGGATCGGTAAATACTTCTTGGTAGCCTGTCATACCGGTATTAAAACAAATTTCACCGGCTGTGGTGCCGATAGCTCCAAATGCTTTACCATAACAAACAGTTCCGTCTTCTAACAATAAAATAGCGGGGATTTGACTATCAGGCATTTCAAAAAAGATTTTGCAAAGAAAATGAATTGATTGCTTATTGAACAAATAATTCTCCACATACTTCAGCCCAACGGCTGAAGCCGTTGGCAATTCACTGAGCCGTTGGCTATTCATAAAAAAGTCCCGACGTGTCGGGACTCTCTCACATGAAAAGAAATCGTTGTCAACTTATTCTTCTGTTGTTGTTTCTTCTTCTTTCGTTTCTTCAGTCTCAGCTTTACCTTTTTTAGCTCCACCACGGCCACGCCTCGTTCTTTTTGCTCCTTCTTTTCTCTCCTCTTTTCCTTTGCCATATATTTCATTAAAATCAACTAGTTCAATCATGGCCTGTTCTGCATTATCACCAGGGCGAGTTCCTATTTTAATAACACGGGTATATCCGCCAGGGCGACCCGCAATTCTTTCAGCGACTGTGCTGAACAATTCGGATATTGCTTCCTTATCCTGCAAGTAGCTAAATACTACACGACGCTGGTGAGTGCTGTTATCTTTACTCTTTGTAATAAGAGGTTCAACATAAGTACGCAAGGCTTTTGCTTTGGCCACTGTTGTTATAATCCTTTTGTGGGCAATTAACTGGCAAGCTAAATTGCTCAGCAAAGCATCTCTGTGTGCTTTTTTTCTGCCCAGATTTTTGATCTTGTCTCCGTGACGCATGACATTTAAGTTTTATTCGGCTACACCGTGTCAGGAATTGTAGCCTTAACCCCCAACCCCTAAAGGGGAGTAAATAATACTCCGCCAGAGAAAGAAGTTTTTTGTTATTAAATATTGTTCATTATTGTTCTGAACGTTGAAATCTCAACTGTCAACGTTCAATCAAAGAACTATTCTATAAATTTTATCTCTACAGCCTAAGTTCCCCCTTTAGGGGGACAGAGGGTTTACAGTTCATCCGCATCTACACCCAGCTTCTGCAGATCCATTCCGAAATGCAAACCTCTTTCAGTCAGCACCTGTTCAATTTCAGCTAATGATTTCTGACCAAAGTTGCGGAACTTCATCAGGTCTTCCTGCTCGTACTGAACCAGCTCGCTCAGCGAATTGATCTTTGCAGCTTTTAAACAGTTAAAGGCCCGTACTGAAAGATCAAGATCTTCCAATGGTGTCTTTAATACTTTACGCAACTGTAGTGTTTGCTCATCAACCAGATCTTCTTTCTTTTCTTCTTTATTGTCGAATGTGATATTCTCATCGGTAATGATCATCAGGTGTTGGATCAAAATGCGTGAAGCCTGTTTCACAGCTTCTTCAGGATGTATAGTACCATCTGTTGAAACTTCCATGATCAGCTTTTCATAGTCAGTGCGTTGCTCCACACGGGTATTTTCAATGCTATACCTCACGTTTTTGATGGGAGTATAAATGGCATCGACCGGAATGTATCCCAGAGGAGCATCCTTCGGTTTGTTTTCTTCGGCCGGAACATAACCACGACCCTTGCCAATAGTTAACTCTATATCCATTTTTGCCGATGAATCCAGTGTGCAGATCAGCAATTGAGGATTCATTACTTCAAAACTTTGAGTGGCATCGCCAATCATACCAGCGGTAAATTCCGTTCTGTTCCTTACCGACAGCATGATCCTTTCGTGCGCTACTTCATGATCAACTTTTTTACGCAAACGAACCTGTTTCAGATTTAGCAAGATCTCAACCACATCCTCACTCACACCTTTAATGGTAGCAAATTCATGATCTACACCTTCTATTTTTACGCCCGTAATGGCATATCCTTCCAATGAACTTAACAAAACGCGGCGCAATGCATTACCAATAGTAACTGCATAACCCGGTTCAAGCGGACGAAATTCAAATTGTGCTTCGAAGTCAGTTGCTTTTTGCAAAATAATTTTATCTGGCTTCTGAAAATTTAAAATGGCCATATGAATTTTTGATTTACGATTTTAGATTAAAAATTTCTTTGGATACCAGCTTCAGTAGCTCCGATTGATCTTCTATTGCGTCGCAATCCATTCATCGTTCTGTAATTCTATTCTTCTATTCTAAATTCTTCCATTCTGTATTCTTACTTAGAATACAATTCCACTATCAGCTGCTCCTTAATATTTTCAGGCACACTTTCTCTTTCAGGATAGGCAATGAAAGTTCCTTGCATTTCGGTTTCATTCCAATCCAGCCAGCTAAATTTTTGATTTTTGCCGCGAATTTGGTTAGTAACAGAAGTGTTGCCCTTGCTTTTTTCTTTCAAGCCGATGATATCTCCTGGCCTCAATGAAAAAGAAGGAACATTTACTACTTCACCATTTACGGTAACGTGCTTGTGACTTACAAGCTGGCGTGCTGCGGGGCGGCTTGGAGCAATACCCATTCTGAAAACGGCATTATCCAAACGGGCTTCCAACAGTTTTATCAGGTTATCACCTGTTGCGCCTTTACGACGTGCAGCTTCAACAAAAGTTTTACGGAATTGTTTTTCCAACACTCCATAAGTATATTTTGCCTTTTGCTTTTCACGAAGCTGAAGGGCATATTCGCCTAAGCTTTTACGCTTGCGCGTAGCTCCATGCTGACCGGGAGGATTGCTATTTTTACCCAGCCACTTACCATTGCCTAAAATAGGCTCACCAAAAATGCGGGAAATCTTGGTCTTTGGACCATTGTAACGTGCCATAATTTTTTTTCATTTCAGTTTTTTTAGAAACCGGTGAACTGATCCGTAAAAAACTGTAAAAAATTAATCAGTCACCCTTTGTTAAATGAATCAATTTGGCGATTCAATATGTATGTCTCAGTACTTAGTACCTAAGTGCTGAGTACTCGGATTTAAACTCTTCTTTTCTTAGGTGGTCGGCAACCATTATGCGGTAATGGTGTCACATCCTTTATCATCACTACATCAATACCGGACTGTGCAATAGCCCGAATAGCACTTTCGCGGCCTGCGCCAGGGCCTTTTACAAAAACATCTACCCTTTTCAACCCTGCATCAAAGGCTTTTTTAGCAGCATCACCAGCTGCCATTTGAGCGGCGTAAGGGGTATTCTTTTTCGAGCCCTTAAAACCCATTTTACCAGCGCTGCTCCAGGAAATTACCTGGCCGCTTTTATTCGTTAAACTAACAATGAGGTTATTGAAGCTTGCTGTAACGTGCGCATCACCGTAAGTATCAACCTTCACTACCCTTTTTTTAGCCGCAGCTTTGGCGCTTACTTGCTGTTGCTGTTGTTGTGCTTTTGCCATAATTTTTTTTAAGGTACAAGGCTCAAGGTTCAAGATGCAAGGCCTAAACTTGTGCCTTCATTTTTTTATTTCTTAGGCGCTTTCTTTTTACCGGCCACTGTTTTACGCTTACCTTTTCTTGTACGGCTATTTGTTCTAGTGCGTTGGCCGCGAACAGGCAAGCCTTTACGATGACGCATACCACGGTAACATGCAATATCCAGCAACCGCTTAATGCTCATTTGTACTTCAGAACGCAGTTGACCTTCCACTTTAAACTCTTCAGTAATTGTATTACGTATGGCATTCAGATCATCATCGTTCCAATCGTTTACTTTTTTATCCCTGCTGATATTATTTTTATCAAGAATGTAACGAGCAGTGGATGGACCTATACCGAAAATATAGGTGAGGCCTATTTCGCCCCTTTTATTTTTGGGTAAGTCAACACCGGCAATACGAGCCATATTTCTGTTTTAGTTTTCTAAGTTTTAAATCTTACTTATCAAATCCCAAGAAACAAATTCCAAGCTCCAAATTTGGGTCTTGTATCTTGATTTTTAGTTCTTAATTTAATTATCCCTGCCTCTGTTTGAAGCGAGGGTTCTTTTTGTTAATCACATACAGCTTGCCTTTTCTGCGAACTATTTTGCAGTCGGCGCTACGCTTTTTAATAGATGCTCTTACTTTCATATCTGTTTATTTTTCGTAGCTCGTATCCGCCTAAGGCAGATCGCAGCTGTTATTTATATCTAAATATTATCCTTCCCCTTGTCAAATCGTATGGGCTCATCTCAACCCCCACTTTATCACCGGGCAAAATGCGGATATAGTTCATTCTCATTTTTCCCGAGATGGTAGCCAGTATTTCGTGGCCATTTTCCAGCTTTACCCTGAACATAGCATTTGAAAGGGCTTCTATAATGGTTCCATCTTGTTTGATCAGGGGTTGTTTCGACATACTATTTTTGGGAGCGCAAAGATAAGCGGATATAGCTTAAAAAAGAAAAAACCGCCAAAATTTTTAGCTTTTGGCAGTCGAAAATATGTTGATTTTCAGAAATTGATGGCTATGCGGGCTTTTCCAGAGGCACTTTTGTCATTTGCAGGTGTAAGTTTTGTAGCTGGTGTACTCCAATAGGAAAACTGAAATGCCTGCGGTCTTCCCGGTACCACATTTCGATATTTGAAAAATCGCCTTCTTTTGGAGTTAGGATCCGGAAAGCTCCTTTCATATATTTTACACCCTCTCCATTGAGTTCTTGCTTTTGAAAACCCAATTTCAAAAGCTGCTTTTCATCCACAGGGATGGGATACATTTCTTCAGGGCTATACCAAAATTCTTGAATGCCATTATCAACCAGTGCTTGGTTTTCCTCATGACTTATCTGCACTACCGCTCCCTCTCTTTCAATTCCGTCATCAACAACTTTAATAATATCTCCGACTTTTAGTTCTCCTATTTTTAACATGGCAATCGGGTTTTAGTAAACCAATTTACAAAACTTTGGAAAAATGAGAAGGAAATTTGTCAGGACCGTTTGCGATAATTGATCACAGCCCAACCGTTAAGCACTACAGCAAAGCCAAAAATGGTTAGCAGTTGATATTTAATATCGGCTAATCCGCTTCCTTTTAAAACGACCATCCGAATCACTTCAATAAAATAAGAAACAGGATTTGCCTTTGTTATTGCTCTTGCCCACGCAGGCATGCTGTCAATGGAGGTATATAAACCACCCAATAAAACAAAGATCATCATCACGAAAAATGAGATCAGCATAGCCTGTTGTTGATTATTTGCGTAAGTAGAAATTAATAAGCCGACACCCAATATGGCCAATAAATAAACTGCTGCAAAAAAATAAATAGTAAAGAAGCTCCCCACAGGAACAATTCCATAAACCAACCAGGCAATGGTGAAGCCGATGGTGAAAACCACCAAACCCAGCAGCCAGAAAGGAATTAGTTTTCCTAAAACAAAATGATATTTTTTTATAGGAGTTACATTGATCTGTTCAATAGTGCCAATTTCCTTCTCCTTTACAATATTTATAGCAGTGAGATTTGATCCTACCATGGTCAACAATAGCACCAATATTCCTGGTACCATAAAAAATTTATAGTTCATTAAAGGATTGAACCAATTTGAGGAAACAACTTCAATATTTGTTTCAGGGCTGAATCTTGGAAATTGAATCCATTCCGTTCTCACTTCTTTGTTATAATCTTGAATAATGCTCCGCAAGTACGCGCTGCCTAAACCGGCTTTTACACCATTGATGGCATTTACAGCTAAAAAAAGTTTTGATTCATCTTCTTTCACAAGATCTTTTTCAAAAAAAGCGGGGATTTCCAAAACAAGATCTGCCTTATCATGCTCTATTTGTCGCATAGCATTATCATATGAACCACTATAATTAGTTAGAATAAAATATCCTGAAGCAGTGATCTTATTAATTAGTTGCCTTGAATATTCAGAATGATCATGGTTTACAACAGCCAACTTGATGTTTTTTATTTCATAGTCGGCCGCCCAAGGAAGTATAAGCAATTGAATGACCGGCATAATAAAAATGATGCGAAGTATGCCAGGATCGCGAAAAATTTGTCTGAACTCTTTTTGCAACAAAAATTTTAATGTTCTCATGCCAATCTGATTTTAAAATTCTTAATGGCCATGGTTAAAAAGAAAAGCATCATTCCCCCAAGAATCAGTGTTTCTTTCCAAACAGTAAACAGTCCGGTTCCTTTTATCATTACAGATTTTACAATTGTATAATACCATTTTGCAGGTACTATATTTGAAACGATTCTTAATGGCAGCGGCATATTTTCAACAGGGAACATAAAGCCACTCAACATAATGGTTGGTAGAAAAAGCGCCACCAGCGAAATAAACATTGCAGTCTGCTGAGATTCTGCTCCCGATGAAATGAGCAAGCCAAGTGATAGTGAAACGAGAGTAAACAAAATGCTTTCGAAACCAAGTAATAAAAGACTTCCATTTATAGGAACTTCGAGCACAAAAACGCTTAATAGTAAAATGCTGGTAATATTAATTGCAGAAAGCAAAAGGTAAGGGACTGCTTTGGCAATCACAACCATTAACGGCTTCATAGGTGAAACAAGCATGACTTCCATAGTGCCCATTTCTTTTTCTTTTACAATTGTAATCGCAGTCATCATGGTACAAACCAGAAGCAGAACCATTGCCATTACACCCGGAACAAAATTGTAAGCTCCTTTTAATTCGGGATTGTACAACATTTTTGTTTCTGTATCGATGCTGTAAGGAAGTTTGCGTTCATCGGTGATCCTTTGCTGATAATCCGTAATGATGGCAGATGCATAATTGGTTAATGTGTTCGCCACATTTGGGTCTGATGCGTCGGCGATCAACTGCACCTGAGCTTTATTAAAATGCTGTATATCTTCATTAAAATGCGGAGGAAAAACAACAGCTAGCTTGATCTTGCCTTCTCGGAATACTTTTTCTATTTCGTCGTATGAGAAGATATCTTGCTTCACATCAAAATATCTGCTTGCATTAAGCTGGGCAATAAGCGATTGGGTAGCCACATCTTTTGATTGATCAAACACAGCAATTCTGGAGTTCTTCACCTCATTCGTCAATGCAAAACCAAAAATGACGATCTGCACAATGGGCATGCCAAGCAAAATGAACATCGTTCGCTTATCACGAAATATATGATGGAATTCCTTTCGCACAAATGATAAAAATTGTTTCATTGGTTTTTGTTTTGATCAGGATGGTAAGGCGTCAGCCGCGGCAGCCATCTAGAAACATGTTTTTTATATTCGTTGTATTCGTCCCCAAATCTTTTTTCAAGACCAGGTTCTTCTGAAATAATAAAATAAATGGTGTTAATGATAAAGAAGCATCCAGCCCATATTAATATATTTTTTGACCAAAGACTGAGCGCTTCTCCAAGCAATACAATAAAAACTCCCAATATCATTGGATTTCTTACATATCGATAAAGACCTGTGATCACTAATTTTTTTGTTGGAGACCAGGGAGCTAATGTTCCTTTTCCTATTCGAATAAATGAAGTGATAGTTAATGCCATTACAATTAATCCGAACAGGATTAAGATCAGTCCGAAAACCAAATGAGGACCTGCTTCAATAGTCCGTTTTTTTTCAACCCATAGCGGAACAAGCACCAGCACCGTAACTGGAAGAATAAAAGAAATAATTTGTTTAAATAAGTTTTTCATCCTTCGGCTCTTGTTGCTTTTCTTGCCAGTTTCAAAAAAACCTCATCCATTGAGTTGGCCTCATAAGTTTTTTTAAGTTGAGACGGAGTATCCAAGGCATCAATTCTTCCATCAACCATGATCGAAACACGATTACAGTATTCGGCTTCATCCATATAATGCGTGGTAACAAAAACAGTAATCCCTGTTTCTGCAGCTTGATAGATCATGTTCCAAAACTCTCTTCTTGTTACCGGATCAACACCTCCGGTTGGCTCGTCTAAAAAAACAATTTGAGGTTCATGAAATATAGCAACAGAAAATGCCAGCTTCTGTCTCCAGCCAAGCGGCAATGCTTTCACGAGTTTATTGGCCTCATTTTCCATGTGCAGTTGCTTAAGAATAAATTCCGTTTTTTCTTTAATGTACTGGTCACTCTTGCCATAAATACCTGCATAAAAACGAATATTCTCTTTTACGGTCAGGTCTTCATACAATGAAAATTTCTGGCTCATGTAGCCAATATTCTTCTTGATCTTTTCATTTTCTTTATACACATCAAAGCCCGCCACACTGCCAGTGCCGGAAGTTGGCAATGATAAGCCACAAAGCATGCGCATGGCTGTGGTTTTACCTGCCCCATTAGCACCAAGAAAGCCGAATATTTCCCCCTTATTTACTTCAAAAGAAATTTGATCAACGGCTGTAAAATTTCCAAACCGCTTGGTAAGTTTTTCCGCTTGTATAGCTTTATCCATTGTCATAAAGTTCATGTTGCTGAATAGAACCCTGAACGCACAAGTGAGTGACACCTACTTACCGGCAGGCAGGCAAGAGGCGTTCAATACTTGCCTGCCGGCAGGGAATTCCTAAAGCTGGTAACATAAAATCAATTTAAATTTTCATCAATGCCATAAAACAATCTTCAATATCAGGTTCTGCTCTTTTCAGTTTTAAGTCTTGGTTGGATCGCTGCAACAGAAAGTCTTTGAATGCTCCTTCACTAAAACCATTTTTCATAACTGCATGATGAAACTCACCAAAAGGATATGCATCTTCAACTTGCTCAAACTCTTTCAGGTCCTTCAATAAACGAAGCATATCGGAAGCACGGGCAGCCATGATGGGTTTTTTAAATTCATCGATAAT
Source organism: Chitinophagaceae bacterium (assembly GCA_036005185.1). Lineage (GTDB taxonomy): Bacteria > Bacteroidota > Bacteroidia > Chitinophagales > Chitinophagaceae > VBAU01. Next base: position 79,267 of record DASYQS010000002.1, read on the forward strand.
TCCTTGCGGTGTATTGATAGATAAAATTTTTCCTGTTTGTATCAATGCCACGCGATCGCATAAACTAGCTTCATCCATGTAAGGAGTAGAAACAAGAATAGTGATGTCTTGTTCCTTCAGACGCTTCAGCATTTCCCAAAATTCTTTTCTTGATACAGCATCAACACCTGTAGTGGGCTCATCTAAAAACAAAACCGAAGGCCGATGAATGAGCGCACAGCTCAAAGCCAGCTTCTGCTTCATGCCTCCGGATAATTTTCCCGCACGCCTGTCCTTAAACGGTTCTATTTGAGAATAGATATCCTTAATGAGGTCATAATTTTCATGAATAGTTGTTTTGAAAATGGTAGCAAAGAATTCCAGATTTTCTTCAACAGTCAAATCCTGATAAAGTGAAAATCTTCCTGGCATGTACCCTACCCTGTTTCTTATTTCCTTGTAATCTTTTACAACATCAAATCCATCAACCGTCGCATTTCCGCCGTCAGCAAGCAATAAGGTTGTAAGTATCCGGAACAATGATGTTTTGCCAGCGCCATCAGGGCCAATAATGCCAAACAATTCTCCCTTGCTTACATCAAAGCTGATGCCCTGCAAAGCTTTTACTATGTCTTTCTTTTTGCCGTAAAGCTTAACTATATTATTTACCTGTACACCCCCATCCCCTGAAGGGGGGCTTTGAATATTTCCGTTAGTTGAAAGTTTAATCATCACAAAATATTTGTTTGATAACACCCCTTTAGGGGATGGGGGCAAATTTTACTTCACCATACATTCCAATTTTCAGATAACCATCATTTTTTACTTTTATCTTGGTTGCATATACAAGATTTGCACGTTCTTCTTTTGTTTGAATAGTTTTTGGTGTAAACTCTGCTTTATCTGATATCCATGTAATTGTCCCTGGAAACTCACGATATTTTTTTGCACCGCTATCGATCAGCACTGTCACCTGTTGTCCTAATCTTATTTGTGGTAATTGTTCGCCTGTTACATAAGCTCTCAATGTCATCGTTGAAAGATCAGCGATTTTGTATAAAGCTTTTCCATTTGAAGTGACCTCACCAGCCTCGGCATATTTCGTAATAACAGTGCCATTTATTGGATTTTTAATATTTGTTTTATCCAATTGATCTTGTAATTGCTCTGCCTTTTTTGCTAACGGTTTCCCTTCGCTCAATATGCTGCGATTTTGCGTAGCCACATTTGTTTTCTGAACATTTATTTGTTGTTGCGTAACAGTCATCTGCTTTTTTACCGCCTCAATTTGATAGTTGATATCATCAAGTTGCTTTTTTGTAGCAGCATCTTCTTTTAAAAGATTTTCAGTTCTGGTTCTTTCATGCAAGAGATTATTAAGCTGTGTTTGCTGCACACCCAACTGATCTTGCAATAATTTTATTTGTGGTGTAACATCCGATGTTTTTTCATTTAAAGCATGGATGCTTGCTTGTACCTGTTGCTTTTGCAAACTAAGATCAGTAGGGTCAACAAGCCCTACAATACTGTCTTTTGCAATTGTTGATCCTTCATCAATATTTAGTGATAAAATTTTCCCCGACGCGGTAGCTGATACAATCACTTCATCCGCTTCAAATGTCCCTGATGCGTCGAATTTATTCCCATTTCGATTGCATGATGTTAATAATAAAATGAAGAAAGCAGTTATGACTCTTGTACTCATAAATGAAATTTATTGTTTGCCTAATGTTGTTTGATAATTGATTTGAGCCTGCAATAATTGCAATTGGTGGGTGATGAGTGCTTGTCTTGCCTGGTCTTCTGCATTTACTTCACGCAGATAATCATTGGCTGTTATGACTCCATTCTGCAACTGCGCCCTTGCGGCGTCCTTTACCTGAAGCCGCAGGTCGATGATCCCTTTATCCGTTTCAATCAGCTGATTTATTTTTTCAATTTCCGATTGCTGTTGTTTCAGTTGCGTATTAGTATTCAGCAAAAAAGTCTCTCTTTGTACATCTACCATTTTTTTATTTACTTCATTTAACTGTTTTTCCTTTTTGATGGTATATAACCCGCCCAAAGGCCAGTTAAGTCTGACACCGGCAATGTAGAACCAATCGAAATCATTTTTCAACAAGTTCAATGCCGGGCGGCCATAACCGCCCTGTGCAAATAAACTCGCCTTTGGTAAATTTCGTGCGGTGATTAATTTATTTTGTTGCTCTATTAATGTGGATTGATTATCATACAACTTTAATTCAGGCCGCGAAATACCAGCCACCGCAACATCGTTAACAACCGGCTTATCGAACACTGTAGTTTCATTCAAAGATTGATTTAGAAATAAGCCCAAGGTTTCTATAAATCCTTTTCTCGTTGCCTTTAGCTCAATTACCCGCTGATCAGTTTGCAGCAATTGCGCTTTTAGTACATTCAAATTCGATTTAAGCGCCACTCCATTTTTTACTTGGGCATCTACCTGCTTAATACCAACCTCTACATCCTCTCGCAGAATGTCAGTCTGTTTTATTTGTTCATCAAGAAACAAAATCCCAAGGTAAATTTGATTGATACGGTCTTTTAATTTGTACAACTCTACCTCCACCTTCTGGTCCTCTACTTCAGCATTCAGCCTTGCCGCTTTTTTTTGTTCCTGAATTACTCCGCCATCATATACAACCTGGTTTACATCGGCAAAAACCTTATACTGGTCTTTGGCCGGGGCCTCAAACTTAAAACCGGAAAAACTAACATCAATTTCAGTAACATCCGACTGATAGGTCGCTTGTCCGTTCACAGTCACCTGTGGCAAATAACCTTTCTGAAGATTTTCAATCGTAAGAGATTCGGTTTGTTTCACAAAATCTTTTTGCTTTATAACAGGATAATTTCTTTGTGCCAGCTCATAAGCCTGGCCAAGTGTGAGACGATCAATAGTTTGAGCCGAAAGTTGTTCCGCGAACAAGATGAATAGTAAGAGCCAATTTTTCATATACCGATTTTTTTAACCAGACGGTTAATAAGAGTCAAAAAATTATTTTTTAATAGCATCTATAATGAATTTGGGGACTTCTTTTTTTCGCTGTTCCATAAACTCACGGAATTGCATTTCCCCTAAACTCATCCTCAATTGAAAAATTGGTTTTGCCATAAATGGGAAGATGCATAATGAAAGCATATTCATTAACAATTGTACAGGGTTGATTCGCTTGATCGTTCCTTTTTTTATTTCTTTTTCAATTTGCTTTAGAAATAATACAGGGTTAGGGAAACCAAACTTTTCATTCAGTTTTTTAAAAAAAGAAACGGGGTTCTGATTAATCTCATTGAGCACAAACAAAGGCAAGTATGGATTTTCGACCATTACGGTAATGTATTCGTCGGCAAAATGTTCTATTTTTTCAAAAAGCGGCATGTTCGATTCAAAAATGAAATTGATTTTGGGAAACAATTTCTGAGCCGATTCCATAAAAATCACTTCAAATAATTTTTCCTTGCTTCGAAAATAATAATGAAGTAAAGCCTTATTAATACTTGCCTCATCGGCAATGTCCTGCATCCGGGCGCCCGCCAATCCTTTCGTCAAAAAAACCTTCCTTGCCGCCACAAGAATTTTTGTTTCAGCGGACTGATCTTTTTTAATTTTGACCATAAAATTTAACCAAATGGTTAACAAAGGTAAAAACATCCGCTAGTTTTCCAAATAATTTTGGCGAATGGCAGGCTCACGCATGCAGAAAGCGGAAATTAGGCAGTAAAATGCAGGCTCAGCAGAAATTTAAAAGGTCAAACAATCATGCTGGAGCTAATTGCAATGTTTGAAGCTGTGTATTAATAAAAGCTATTTCTTCCGGCGACAGTTTTATATTAGCCGCTTTTGCATTATCTATTGCCTGATCGGCGTTTCTTGCACCCGCTAGCGCAAGGGTAATTCCAGGCTGATCAATTGTCCAACGTAATACTAATTGAGGTAATGTAGCCCCTTTATTTTCAGCTAGTGGACGTAAAGAATTAAGCATTCGATTAACCCTCGCAATATTTTCATCACTGAAATAATTTAACTCTCTCCGGTGATCATCTCCGCTGAAAACATGGCCTGGTTTTATTTTTCCCGTCAACAATCCTCTTTGCAAAGGGCTATAAGCAATGATCGATTTTTTATTTTCGATACAATAAGGCACTAAATCTTTTTCAATCTGTCGCAGTATCATACTGTATGGAACCTGGTCTGATGCAAGCTTAAATGTTTTCTCCGCTTCTTGCATTAAGGCAACAGAATAATTACATACACCGGCTTCCCTGATCTTTCCCTGTTCCTTCAATTTTATCATCGCTTCCATTGTCTCAGATACCGGAGTCGTTGAATCACGCCAATGCGCCTGGTAAAGATCAATATAATCGGTCTTTAACCTTCGCAAAGAATTTTCACATTCCAAAAAAATGCTCTTCTTAGAAGAGAGTTTATACATATCGAATTCTTTGCCATCATTCGACATGGTTTTAAAATAAAACTCGCCTTCCTTTACATCCCACCTTAACCCGTACTTCGTTAATATTTGCACCTTATCTCTCGGTATTCCTTGTAAAGCTTCAGCAATAATTTCTTCACTCAACCCTTGACCATAAGCTGGTGCTGTATCAATAGATGTTACACCCATTTCGTAAGCTGCTCGTATTGCTTTTACTGCTTCATTCCTATCGCTACCGCCCCATTTCCAGCCGCCAATAGCCCAAGCACCAAATGTGATGACTGAACATTTTAAGTTTGTTTCGCCAATTTTTCTGTATTCCATCTTGATTATTGATTACTCATTATTCATTCTGCCCAACTCATTACATAATTCTGGTTCTCTATTTCCAATGCTTCTTTGGTCAGCATCAAAGGATGAAATGTATCCACCATCACGGCCAATTCTTTTGTTTCTTTTGCACCAATACTTTTTTGTACTGCACCTGGGTGAGGGCCGTGAGGAATGCCAGCCGGATGCAGTGTAATCATTCCTCTTGTTACATTTTTACGGCTCATAAAATCTCCATCCACATAATAGATCACTTCATCACTATCAATATTACTATGATTATAGGGAGCTGGGATCGCCTGTGGATGATAATCAAACAACCTCGGACAAAATGAACAAACAACAAAATTGTTTGCTTCAAAGGTTTGATGCACAGGCGGCGGCTGGTGCACACGACCTGTGATCGGTTCAAAATCATGAATGGAAAAAGCAAATGGATAACAATATCCGTCCCACCCAACAATATCAAAAGGATGAGTGCCGTAATGCAAACCATAAAGCACACCTTTCTTTTTTGCTTTAATCAAAAAATCGCCCTTTTCATCATAGCTAGGCAAATTTTGCGGAGGGCGAATATCTCTTTCACAATACGGCGAGTGTTCAAGCAATTGTCCATACTTGCTTACATATTTTTTGGGAAAACGTATTGGACTAAATGATTCAACAATAAATAAATGGTTATTCGCATCACTGAACTCAATTTGATAAATAGTTCCCCTTGGTATGATCAGATAATCGCCATAATCAAAAGGCAATTCGCCATACATCGTCCGAAGCATGCCTTTGCCCTCATGCACAAAAATCAATTCGTCAGCATCGGTATTTTTATAAAAATAAGTTTTCATGCTCTCTTGCGGTGCCGCTAATACAAGATGGCAATCATTGTTCACCAATACGGCTTTTCGACTCTGTAAAAAATCTTTTTCAGGTTTTATATTAAATCCTTCAAAGCTACGGTGCCTGAGCATTTTTTCTTCCGCCACATTTGGTGCAACCATTATCTGAGGCTCAGTTTTTATGATTTGAGTAGGGGGATGATAATGATACAGTAATGAATAATCGTTTGAAAAGCCCTCCGTAGAAAATAATTGTTCTGAATACAAACCACCATCGGCCTTTCGAAACTGCGTGTGTCGTTTATGAGGAATAGTTCCGAGTTTATAATAGTAAGGCATAAATAAGACCCTCCTAATCCTCCCTAAAGGGAGGACTTTAAATTTTGATGTAGAATTAAAGATCTAAGGCTGATTAAAGATATGAAGACATTAAGTCTCCTCTTCATTGGAGATTTAGAAGGGTTGACAATTCCAACATAGTTAAAAGAAAAACATACTTCCATTTCCTTTTATCGATCCAATATGTGAAGTTTCTGTGGAAAAGCATAAAAAAATTCTATGCTAAAGTTAGGAAATACTAATTTCCGTTTTTACAAATTATGAAATTGCCAACCGCAGGCTTATTGATCGTTGAAAACAGAAAATTATTACTTGCATACAGCAAGAACAAGCAATGCTTTTATCTGCCAGGAGGAAAAATTGATGAAGGCGAAACAGCAAGAAAAGCTTTATGCAGAGAGATAGCTGAAGAAATGAATGTGCTTATTGATGAAGGAGAATTAAAATATTATACACATATTACAGCTCCTGCTTATGGAGAAACAAATGGAATTGTTATGGAGCAGGATTGTTTCTTTCTTAAACGTAATATTACACCTGAACCCGCTTCAGAAATTGGTGAGCTGAAATATTTTTCTCTTTCAGATTATCTTTCAGAGTCTAACCGTGCACCCGGAGCGCTAATGGTGCTGGAACAATTGAAAGCGGATGACTATATTGATTGAAAATAATCGAAAGAATTCTACCAAGAATTCTTTACTATACAACCTTTTTAATTTCGTTTTCTTTTGACACAGATCGGGTTGATATCGGACACGCATGGTTTCCTCGACGAAAATGTTTTTAGCTATTTTAAAAATTGTAATGAAATATGGCATGCTGGTGATTTTGGGAGTATTGAAGTAGCTCACCGTCTTACTACTCAAAGCAGCCTGCCGCTCAAAGGCGTTTATGGAAATATTGACGGGCAGGGTATACGAAGTGAATTTCCTGAACAATTGGTTTTCACATGTGAAGAAGTGAAAGTATTGATCCGTCATATCGGCGGCTATCCTCCTAAATATAATCCTGAAACAAAAAAAGAATTGCTTATTCACAAACCGCAGCTTTTTATTAGCGGTCATTCACATATTTTAAAAATTATTTACGATGATAAGCTGAATTGTTTGCACATGAATCCCGGCGCTGCAGGTAAACAAGGCTGGCAGAAGGTAAGAACCATTATTCGTTTTGCAATTGAAGGAAAAGAAATTAAAAATTGTGAAGTGATTGAACTAGGAAAATAACTTTCCTAAAATGCATGAAATAAACTAACTTCTCTAAAACTTTTTACCATGCCAACTGACCGCCGTTCATGGCTAAAGCAAAGCAGTTTTGCGCTGGCTGGTTTGGGGCTCACTCCGATTTTAACCTCAGCAGAAGAAAAAAGATTTTTTTTACCAGGCAGTCCCATTTGGCTCAACAGCAATGAAAATGCGTATGGTCCCTCACCGCTTGCACGAAAAGCGATATTGGATAATTACAAAAATTCCAATCGCTACCCGGATGATTATATTCCCATTCTGAAGAAAAAAATTGCAGATCATTGGAATGTAGGCTCAGAAAATATTTTACTGGGCGCCGGATCTTCAGATATTATCGGGCTAGCCTGTAAACATGCAGCAAAAACCAAAGGCCATGTTGTCACGTCAGAACCATCCTATCGTGTTTGGAATAATCAGGCAAGTTCATTTGGGCTTTCATTCCAACGAATTCCATTAACTGCCGAGAAAAAATCAGACTTGTCAAAAATGGTGAATAATATTACCAATGAAACAAGGATGATCTATTTCTGCAACCCTAATAATCCAACAGGCACTGTTGCAGACATTACACAACTAAAAGAACAAGCTTTGGCTGCAGCAGAAAAAACATTGGTATTTATCGACGAAGCATATGCTGAATATGCTGAACTACCTTCCTTAGCATTATTGGCTGTCAAAAATCCAAACATTATTGCTGCAAAAACTTTTTCAAAAATCTATGGCCTTGCCGGAGCAAGAGTGGGTTATGCAATTGCTCATCCTGAAACGATTCAATCATTGAGCGCCTTTCAACCTTGGCCCGACGCAGGTGTAAGCATGGTATCATCAGTAGCGGCGATAGCTTCATTAGATGACCAGGATTTTGTAAAACAATGCCGTGAAAAAGCAAGGCAAGCCAGACAAATGTGCTATGACTGCTTTAAAAAACTTACGTTAGATTATATCCCTTCTTCGACAAATTTCATTTTATTCAACATTGATAAAATAAAAGGGGATTTTACAGGCTTAATGCAGGCAAAAAACATTTATGTACAATTTCGCGAGCATTTTGGAGGTAAATGGTGCCGCGTAAGCATGGGAACTGTAGAGGAAATGGAGCAGTTTTGTAATGCTTTGAAGCAAATAGCTGCTGGATAAATATTTATCCTTCTCAGTATTTATGAAGGTCCTGTTTTAAAATGCTGGCCATTTCCGTGGCAAACTGTTTTGCATAAATACCTTTCACATCGAGTGTAGGATCAAAAATAGTTATATCAATCCCAGCAAACTTATTTGAGTGTATCAGGGGATTCAAAACCAACTTTAACTCTTCATAGCTCAAGCCATCTGGTTGTGGTGAATCCACACAAGGCATAATATCATTGTTTAAAACATCCACATCAAAATGTATCCAGAAACCATCTAGTTTTTTTAAACTCACCATGTTCAAGAATTCCTTAACGATAGTTGAAATTCCCTTTACACGTAAAGAAAGCAAATCGTAATAATGAATATTGCTTTCTCTTATGGCCCTTACATACCAGTCTATGGAAACGTCACGGTTAGCTACACAAAAAACATTTTCTTCATGCACATAAGGTTTTAGATTTTCAATATTGGTGAGCTTATTATGGCCATTGCCGGTTACAATAGCTAAATCCATTCCTGCTGCGCCACCACTTCCGGATTGGTGAGGCAAAACGTAATCAGTATGCCCGTCTAAAAAAAATAATCCATAATTACCATTTCGTTTTAAGGATAACGCTGCTGCTATCAATACCGAACAATCACCACCAAGAACTACCACAATATTTTTCTTCTGAATATGCTTGTCTATAGCACTCGCCAGTTCTTTGCTGTAATCAATGATCTTATCAGCATTCCTCACTTTACTTTCTTCGTCTATTATCATTGAATAAGCAGGTGGAGATACCGTAATTTTTTCCCGAATTCCAGCGAGCTGAGCAAAACCTTCCCTTTCCATCGCTTCAGGAAAAAATTTTACACCTGGCTCACTGTCAGGAGAAGGCGCCTTCAATCCAAGATTTGAAGGCGCCTCAATCAAAATGAAATTTTCCATTCCCGTTGTTAAGCATGCTGATGTGCCATTTCTTCCATGGCCTTTTTCATCTCTTTTTCCGAAACATCTCTTACATGTGTTGCAATGCTCCATTCATACCCAAATGGATCTTCAATGAGTCCGCATCTGTCGCCATAAAACTGATCTTCCGCAGGTTTGATCAGTTTAGCCCTATTTTCTTCGGCTTTTTTAATCGTTGCATCTACATCGGGTGTATAGACGTAGAGCTTCATTGAATTTCCACCCAATGTTTTTGGACTTTTATTGTTATACTGCGGGTCTTCTTCTGCCAGAAAGATGATGGAGTCACCGATAGTAAGCTCGGCATGCATCACTTTTTTATCGGGGCCTTCCATCCGCATTTTTTCTTTGGCTCCAAAAACATTTTTGTACCATTCAATAGCCTCACTTGTGCCTTTAAAAGCAAGTGACGGCGTTACGGCATTATAGCCTTCAGCGATATAAGAATTTTTATTCATTTTTACATTTTTTTGATTTTAGACAAATGGAGTTCATTCGAAAATTTTATAATTCACTTCATGGTTAAGAAATTTTCTGATATTTAGTACCAATGTAATCAATGAAATCCGGTTCTATGCCCTGTTGTCTTATCAGCATTTGCATCTGCGCCCTGTGGTGAATGGAATGATAATTTAGTTGCAATGCTATATCTACGAGCCTTACTTTCCATTTACCTCCATCATAACCGGTAAATTCAATTTCTTCAAAAATTTCTTTTTCCGTTTTGCTTTGCAAAAGATTAATCCAGGTTGCAAGACTGTCATTCCATTTTTCTTCCAATTGTTCAAGGGGGTAAACCGGATCCCACCAACTCATCTGGGGGGAAGAAAAATCCCGCAATATTCTTGCCATCCACTTGTTTTGTGAATTAATAAGATGACTGAAAAATTTTATACAACCATCCCGATCAGGCAAACCATTTATTTTTTTCAACATGTTTTTATTGGCGCCATCATTAAAAAGAAAACTATCGATAAGATGATCCCGCATCAACATAATACAATTATTTACGTGAAATTAATTTTGAATGGGAGGCATCCTTGTCATCTGTACTTGTATGCACTTCCATTCTCCTTTTTCTTTTAGATATGTATCAGTGTACCTGCTTTCACCGATTACCCATTTACCATTCCTTAAACTTTTATCTCTGGTTTTTGCAACGATCAATGCCATATTTCCAAAAACTCTGATCTGCACTTCTTCCAAATCAAATTCGGGCATTACTGTTTTATCATAACCATGGGCCCATCCATTCAGATATGTTTGCCGGTCGCTAAGCCTACCATCTGTTCCTATAAAAAGAAAATTAGAATGGATGATCTTGCTGTGTTCAACAGTATCGTTGTTAATAAAATTTTTGATGAATTGATGGTTTATCGCAGCAAGCGTTTCCTCATCTTGATTTATGGGCTTACTGGTTTGCCCGTAACTTATAATCGTTATTCCTACCACCCCAATCGATAACAACAAGTGTTTCATAAGTAAAAAAATGTTTTGATTCAGGCAATATTGCCATTGGAAACGAAGGTAACAGCCGTTGAAAAAAACGACCTTCAAAAACTTGCTTTTATATTAATTGTTTGCGGTATGCAGAAGGATTTATTTTAAACCTCAGTCTGTACGCTGTGGCAAAATGTTCGGGGCTATTGAAGCCACAGGCAAAAGCTATATGAGTAATAGACTGATCGGTTGTGGTAAGTAACAGCTTTGCATGATTCAACCTTACTTCCGTAAGATACTGGTGCGGAGAAATATTCATGATGGCTTTAAAAATACGGCTAAAATGAAAAGGGCTCACGAGGCAGTGTTTTGCTAATTGCTGTAATGAAATATTTTGGCTAAAGTTTTCAAAAATATATGCTCTGGCATTTTCAACAGTGCCCAGATGAAATTGCTTCAACGAATCAGGAACAAACAATACCGGTTTTGAATCAGTCAAAACGTTCATCAGTTTTTCGATCAAATCCATCACCATTTCATCTATTTGCAAATTCCCGGCATTTTTTTTCTCAGCTTTCTTCCAAATGAGATTGTGAAAATAATCTAGCTCAGGATTTGATTGCAGCAATAAAGAGTGAATATCATTATTCTTCAAAAACCAGGCAGCCTGTTTATACTGCTCCTGCATCTCCCTCAAAAAATCAGCTTTAAATTCAAAAACTGTGACAATATCAGGCTGACCATCGATATGCGTAGCTATATGCTCATAGCCGGGTTTTGAAATCAACACTCGTCCGGCATGAACTTCATCTTTTCTTCTAAAAGTTTGATATCCAAAAAAGCCTTTTCGAATAAAGCTCACACAAAGGCTTTCATTGTATTCAGGATTTGAAACCGAACAAATATCACAATGACATTTATAGTCAGTGATTCTGTAAAAATCTGACCGGTATAATGTGTGAATATCAGCTAACATTGTTTATGTATTTCTTTCTTTACCTCTCGCTGCACAACAATAATTATTCCCATTTAAATTATTTGACCCTAATGGTTACGGTTGAAGATTGCAAGCCTTCTGCAGTTGCAGTAAGCGCAATTACTCCGGATTTAATATTTGACTGAACAATGGCTAGGCACAAACCATTTAACGCCCTGCGCTCCGTGGACTTAAAAGAGGTAAGATCAGTTTCACTTCCGTTGTCGGTTCCTGCAATCAATCCTTCGCCGGCAATTTTGAAATGGATCAAGTTATCAGCCGTTGGAACAATATTTCCGTCTTTATCAACAACCTTTGCCGTTATAAAGGAAAGGTCATCCCCATTAGCGTGCATAATTGCTCTGTCGGCTGTTAGAATAATTTTTGCAGGTACGCTCGCCGTAGTAATTGCTTTTGTGACCACATCCTTGCCGTTTTGTTTTGAAACAGCTCTCAAATTACCGGGTTCATATTTTACTCTCCACATTACATGGAGATCATCACCTGTTTTCTTTTTTGCGCCTAATGATTTTCCATTTAAAAATAATTCCACTTCGTCAGCATGATTATAGTACGCCCAAACATCGATTGTATCACCCGTTTTCCAATTCCAGTGCGGAAAAATATGCAAAACAGCTTTATCTGTCCATTCACTTTGATACATGTAATACACATCTTTTGGAAAACCAGCCAGATCAATTATGCCAAAATAGGAACTGCGTGCAGGCCAGGGATAGGGTGTGGGTTCACCGATGTAGTCAAAACCCGTCCAGATAAACATGCCCGAAAGAAAGTCATATTTCTTTATGATCTTCCATGTTTCTTCATGTGTTGACCCCCAGGGCGCGGAGCAATTATCATAAGCTGAACAAGTAAGATCAGGGTTTCCTTTTGAAAGGGGTTTATCCCAACGCTCTGGCCATCTTCTGATGCTGTCAGACGGCATATCATAATGTCCTCTTGTTTGCAATGCAGAAGTAGTTTCTGTGCCAATAAATTTTTTGCCGGGAAAGCGCTGATGAAAGCCGGCAAAATTATGTTGATCATAATTATACCCAATTAGGTCAAGCGCATTTGCCTTATACAAGGGGTTATTTGGATTGGGGTTATTTGTTGCTGATACGATCGGGCGTGTAATATCTAATGATCTTATGATGCTTGTCAATTCTCTTGTGATAACCGTACCCAAGGAATCTTTATCATCCCATTGTTCTATTACTTCGTTACCAATGCTCCAAAGAAAAACACATGGATGATTTCTATCTCTGTAAACCTGATCTTCCAGATCCTTTATGTGCCATTCATCCCAATCCAAGTGGTAATCGTATTTTGTTTTTTGTCTCTTCCACATATCAAAGGCTTCGTCCATCACGATGAAACCCATTTCATCACAAAGGTCAAGTAATTCAGGTGCTGGTGGGTTGTGCGAAGTGCGAATGGCATTACAACCCATGGCCTTGAGTAATTCCAACTGCCTTTGCAAAGCTGTTTTATGAATGGCCGTTCCGAGACAACCCAGATCATGATGATTACAAACTCCTTTTATTTTCAAAAGTTTTCCATTCAATGAAAAACCTTTGTCAGCATCAAAAGAAAAATAGCGAATGCCAAAATGGGTGCTGTATTCATCATATACTTTATTATCGCTAACAACTTTAGTTAAAGCCTTGTACAAATACGGTTTTGTATCATACCAAAAACTAGGTTGATTGATAATTATATCCTGTTCAAGATTCGTAACCGAATCTTGAACAGTAAGTGGCGTAATCTTTTTAGCTATCTCTTTTCCGGAGGCATTATAAAAAGAAGTTTGAACAGAAATATTTTTTTGCTGGCCCGAGGCATTCACAATTTTTGTTTCTAAATGCACTTTTGCTGATTGGGCACTAATTTCCGGCGTTGTAATAAAACTTCCCCAGTGAGCGACATGGATTTTATCAACAGTAGTTAACCAAACGTTTCTGTAAATTCCCGATCCGGAATACCATCGGGAATTAGGCTGCTGTAGATTATCAACCTTAACAGAGATCCAATTTTTTTCACTACCAAATTTTAAATAAGGAGTCAGCTCATATTGAAATGAAATATAACCGTTGGGTCTTTTGCCAAGGTAATGGCCATTGATCCAAACCTCGCTGTTTCGATACACGCCATCAAACTCAATAAATATCAACTTATTTTTTTGTTCAGATGGAATCGTAAAAGTTTTTCGATACCAGCCAATGCCCCCTCGCAGCGCTCCGCCGCCATTACCAGTAGGGCTGGTTGAATCAAAGGGCAATTCAATGCTCCAGTCATGGGGAAGGTTTAAACTTCGCCATGAATCATCATTAACGTTGGGGTCGTTATACGAATGAGTGCTATCTAATTTGAATTTCCAATTTTTATTAAATTGAACGCGAGTTTTGCGCTGAGCCGAAGAAGTAAGAAAGAAAAAAGAAAAAACGATCAGCAAACCTGCCTTTATCCATTTTCTCATAAATAATTTTGTTTTGTCATTTCACAGCTAAGGTAAGTTTAAAAAAAATTTGGAACTTAACTTGCATTTTACCCGATCACAAAATTATAAACCCTTAATCTATCATTATGAGTCCTGAGACACGCAAACTTGCCGGTATATTAATTGTTATTATACCCACTGTAATTTATGGCGGAGTAAGCATTCTTAATTTTTTGATTAACGACCCCGCATACATGCAAAACCCGCTTCGTCAAAATCTTTTTAGGGCAGGACATGCGCATGCAGGTGTATTGCTTGTTCTTTCACTTGTTGCCTTGTTATATGTTGATGAAGCCAACCTTTCAAAAGGATGGAAACGCGTCGTGAGAAGTTTTATTCCGTCAGCGGCTATTTTTTTACCTGCTGCATTTTTCTTTGCTGTGCTGAGTCCTGATGCCACAGAGCCCAATGGCTTTATTAATCTGGCTTATGTTGGGGTTGCCTTACTGGTTACGGGTTTGCTGGCATTAGGAATAGGATTGATACGAAAGAAAAAGGTGAGTTGAAAACTTAGCAAGATTTCAAAGAACTTCTTCACGCAATTCAATTTACTTGCAGCAGAAATGGAAACTATGTCAAGGAAATGGAAGATTATATTGGCTTTTGCAGCAGTTTACCTTATCTGGGGATCAACTTATCTCGCCATTGTTTTTGCGATCAGGGATATACCACCCTTTTTGATGTCGGGCATGCGCTTTTTTTTAGCAGGTATTTTGTTGTATGGATGGTGTGTGTTTGTTAGAAAAGAAAAACAACCAGACCTTTCCTCATTAGGTAAAAATGCTTTATGTGGCATCCTTATGTTATTTGGAGGAACCGGTTCGCTGGCTTGGGCTGAGCAATATATTTCCAGCGGATTAGCAGCGATCATTATCACTTCTATCCCCTTTTGGTTTGTTTTATTAGATAAAAAACAATGGTCATTTTATTTTTCAAACAAAATTATTTTGTTTGGGCTGCTGGTAGGATTTGCCGGTGTTGCCTTGCTGATATTTTTCGGAAAATCTTCTCCCGTTGTGTCAGCGCCGCATAGCAAACAATTGGCAGGCATGCTGATTTTGATTGTTGGAGGAATATCTTGGACAGTTGGTTCATTGTATTCAAAATATAAACCTGCGAACTCATCCATTACAATGAATACCTCTATTCAACTAATGATGGCAGGTTTATTCAGCACCTTAGTTGGAATCGTTACCGGTGAAGCGAAAGATTTTTCCTTTTCACAAATTCATACAAGTTCTTTGCTAGCCTTGCTTTATCTTGCTATGCTTGGCTCGCTCTTAACTTATCTCTGCTATATATGGCTTTTACAAGTAAGGCCAGCGGCGCAGGTAAGCTCATATGTATATGTAAATCCAATTGTAGCTATTGTATTGGGGGCCATTATTGGCAGAGAGATCATTACTGGGTGGCATATCATTTCACTCATAATTATTTTAGTTGGAGTATTATTGGTAAACCTTCCTAAATACAAAACAATAAGGAGTAAACAATTATCTGTAAGCTGAATCTTAATGACAACATTAACTCTGACATTTTATAACTTTTTCAAAACACTTACCCGAAATATTAACTGTTTTAAAATGATCACACGTATCTGGCATGGCCGCACAAAAACAAAAGATGCAGAAGCATACCGGCAATTTGTAATCGAGACAGGAATTCCAGAATATACTGCTACCAAGGGAAATCTTGGCGCTCAAATCTGGCAGCGACAAGAAGGAGCCATTACACATATTTGGACAGTATCCTGGTGGAAGGATATTGATAGCATTAAAAATTTTGCCGGCGAAAACATTAATATTCCAAAGTATTATGACGATGACAAAAAATATTTACTGGAGTTTGAACCGGAAGTAATACACTGCGAGGCGTTTGATTTTAAACCAATCATTTAATTATATGGTAGCAAGAGTATGGCGAGGTTATACACCTCATGAAAATGCAGATGCTTATGAAAATTTTTTGAAATCGGAGTTCATGCCGGCCATTGAAAAGAAAAAAATTGCGGGTTATAAAAAATTTCAGCTACTGAGAAAAGAAGAAACCGATGAAGTTGCGTTTATTACCATTATGTGGTTTGATAGCATTGAACAAATAAAAGCTTTTGCAGGTGCAGACTATGAAAAAGCAGTGGTGCATCCAACTGCTCAAGCTTTGTTAAAAAGATATGATCAATATGCTCAGCATTTCGAGCTAAAGCATGAATTGATCTATGAGTAAGGCAATCAATACCAATGGCTGGCCGCTCCTATTTGTCTGAATGGCCAAGGTATAGAAACAAGAATGATCAATAATGCAAGGAGGTAAAAAACTACAGTGCGCCTGTGCTTAGCTTTATCACTAATTGCTTTTTTGCCTTGGGCTTTACCTATATGGAGAAGAATAATAGCAATGAACATCATCAATATATGTTCAACCGCAAAGAATCTGATCTCGGGATGATCTTTTTCTTTCATCACTGCACTCAAACCCATATCCCGGATATAGTTGTATCCTCTCGGTCCCCAATACCATAATGCAAGGCCAATCAGGAACATAAGGTCAGCAAAGATGACCAGTATAGAACCGGTGCGGGCATCCGAGCGTATAAATGGCCTGCGCCCGGCAACAAGGCTATTGAAAATGGCAACAAGAAGCAACAGTAACATAATCCATCTTAATACACTATGCAGATGTACCAGAAAAGAATAGATATCGGCGTTCATAAATATTGTTTAGGGTAGCCAAAATTAGGGAACTAAATAATTATTAATTAATAATTATTAATTATTCATCCTTGCTCTCTATCCAATCAGCAATAAACACATTGGTATCCCGGGTACCTCCATTATTCCGGTTACTACAAAAAACAATTTTTTTTCTATCTGGTGAAAACATCGGAAATGCATCAAACGTATTACTGTGGGTAATCTGTGAAAGATTAGTGCCGTCTTGATTGATCATATAAAGATCAAAAGGAAAGCCTCTTTTGTATTTATAATTCGAGGCAAAAATGATGCGCTTGCTATCCGGAAAAAATGCAGGTGCCCAATTAGCCTGCCCAAATGAAGTTACTTGCTGCGGATTGCTCCCATCCGCATTTGCCACAAATACTTCCATATTGGTTGGAGCTACTAAATTTTCTGTCAGCAAATCCTTGTACTCTTTTATTTCTGCCTCCGTTTTTGGACGGCTTGCCCGCCAAATAATTTTTTTTCCATCAGGGCTGAACCAAGCACCACCATCATAGCCGAGAATATTTGTGACCTTCTTCTCTTCTCCGGTTTTCAAATCCATAATGTACAGATCAATATCGCCATCTTTATCACTTGTATAAATCATTTTATTTCCATCGGGAGAAAGCGTTGCCTCAGCGTCGTAACCCTTTGAGTGGGTGAGTTGCTTAACTATTTTTCCATTCAGATCGGCCATGAAAATATCATAGCTATCATACAAAGGCCAGATATATTTATTACCATACTTGCTTCGGTCAGGAACCGGCGGGCAGCTTTCTGCACTTAAATGGGTTGATGCATATATGATGTGCTTGCCATCTTTTGTAAAAAAGGCGCAGGTGCATCTGCCCTTGCCTGTGCTGATCATTTTATACTCAAATTTATCGCCCGCTTTTTGAGGAACCTTACCTATAAAGATCTGATCGCAATTCAACCCTTCTTTTGAATTGGTTCGTTGAAAAACAATGTATTTGCTATCAAAGCTCCAGTATGCTTCTGCATTATCGCCGCCAAAAGTTAGCTGTTGAACATTTTTGAAATGCTTCTCGTCAGGATAAAGCAAGGTATCAGATGATAGATGATAGTTGATGGATGATAGTTGGCGAATAGACAGAGCAGGGCCCGTGAAAGATGTTGCTATAACTACACCAGCTATGATCAGCAATGGAATAAATTTTCTCATGGCAATTTGTTTATCCGTAAAATCAATTAATCCGTTAATGGTTCAAAAGTATTTTCGTTAAAAATAGGGTTTGTCAGCAATTTGTAAGAGTTGTATTTTTTAAACAATTAGTTTTGGTTATGAAATTAATTACAGGTTCATTTATTTTATTTATTCTTCTTTTCGGCGTTACGAACTGCGGTAACAACAATGATTCATCCCCCTATGAAGAGTTGCTTTCTCGCCCTCCTTATGCAAATTTAACAGACAGCATTCATCAAAATTCTTCTGATCCCGAACTCTACTATCGTCGAGGCAATTTGTTATTTAAAAACAACAACAATCCGCCAGCGCTTGCTGATTTCAGAAAAGCATGGTCCCTGAACAAGAATGAGAAGTATGCCGTGAGCATCAGTAATGTTTTGCTTAACGACAAACCTGATTCAGCAATTTCATTTTTGAAAGAAGCCCTGAAAACGTTGCCGGAAAGTGTTGCCTTACAAATAAATCTTGTACAGGCTTATGCCAATCAGCAAAAAATTAATGAGTCATTGGCTGTTTGTAATCATATTCTTGAACGGCATCCTGAACAAGTAGGAGTATTGCTGATAAAATCTGATCTTCTGGAGCAAAAAAACGATGTAGCCGGCAGCATACAAACATTGGAACAAGCTTATCACTATGCACCTTTTAATGAAGACATTTGTTATAATCTCGCCTTTAAGTATGCACAAAATAAAAATCCAAACGTCTTACCCCTTTGCGATTCATTATTGCGCAATGATACCGCAGAAAAAAAAGCTGAACCCTACCATTTCAAAGGTGTTTACTATAGCAATATCAATAACAAAGCAAAAGCCTTAGAATATTTCAACAAAGCTATTCAGAACGACTACACATTTCTTGATGCCTATATGGAAAAAGGAAAGATTTTATTCGAACAAAAAAAATATAATTATGCCGCGAATGTGTTTCAACTAGCTCTGAAAGTGTCAACCACTTTTGCGGATGCTTATTATTGGCTGGGCAAATGTCAGGAAGCAGTTGGACAAAAAGAAGAAGCAAAGCTAAATTACCAACGTGCTTATGGTCTTGACAAAACTCTAACCGAAGCAAAGGAAGCGGCAGATAAATTAAAATGATTGTAATAATCAATAATCATTAATTGATGATTATTGATTATTGGCTGATACCGGCTAGTAATTTGTTTCACCTAAAATATCTTTTTCTTGCCGTTCCTCCTTATTGTCTTCCACCCCCGCATCGCCGGCGGGAGTTTTATCTTCCAGATCAGCTTCTCTCCTGTTCTCAATTCTTGTTTGTTCGATATCTGATTTCTCACTGATGTTGCGGTCGAATAATTTGCCGCCAATCTTTGCTTCATCGCGCAGCTCTTCACTTTTTTTATCCTCGTTTTTATTTCGTGCCTTTGCCATATAGTTTTTGATTAAGAAGCCTAAAAATTCATGCCATAGCTAATGAAGTCATTAAAAAATTTACCACAAAGTGGTATTGTGATCTATATTGATTCAAATTAACTTGCACTCAGTTCTTTTATATCCTTAAGCATACTTCCTTTAGTTTTCTCATGTGCAAACGCCCCGTCCTCAGCAGCAGTCAGCGGGGCTTTTTTATTATCTTGCACCGCAAACTATTAAAATGCCTATCGTAGCCCCTTCGTTTTTAGCATCGAATTTTTTAAGACTGGAAGAAGAATGCAAACTCATCAACGAATCTGATGCCGACTGGTTTCATTTAGATGTAATGGATGGAAGATTTGTTCCTAATATCAGCTTCGGCCCTATGATCATTGAATTTATTCGTAAAACCACAAAAAAACTTTGCGATGTCCACCTAATGATACTTGAGCCCGAAAAATATGCTGAAGAATTTAAAAAAGCAGGGGCCGATCAATTATCGGTTCATATCGAAGCCTGTCCAAACTTGCATCGCAATATTCAGCAAATAAAATCTTTGGGCATGAAAGCGGGTGTGGCAATAAATCCTCACACACCTGTTTCTTCATTGATCGATGTGCTTCAGGATATTGACTTGGTTTGCATGATGAGCGTAAATCCTGGTTATGGAGCGCAAAAATTTATTCCTCACACTCTTTCAAAAATAAGGGAGCTAAGAAAGCTGATCGATAACTGGAACTTGCCTGTATTGATCGAAGTGGATGGAGGAGTAACACTCGAAAATGCAAAAGACATTATAGCCGCAGGTGCTGATGTGCTGGTAGCTGGTAATACCGTTTTTCAATCAAAAGATCCCAAAGCGACCATTTCACAATTGAAATCTATTGAGGTCGCAAAAACTTTATAATCTGGTTTGCAAATGACTGGAAATATTGCTGGTGAAATAGAAAAGAAATATGGGTCTATTTTATTCAAAGATCCTTCCATTGAATTTGGTTACAACATAATTATCATCAAAAACCGTTTACCAATTATTGAAAAAATTTTCTTTTTTATTATAAGCGCAGGAGCTATGTCAGTAATCGTTTTGAAATTGCTTCTTCCCCTTTCGCTTATTTATATTGTTATTGGCGTAACAACCTTACTTTATTATTCTTCAAGTGCTTTTCAAAGAGTGGAAATAAATTTCTTGCGTAATGAGGTAGTGGTTCAAAATAAACTTCCATATGTGGATAAAATAAGAAAAAAGTTATTGAACAAACCGCCTGTTATCCCCTTTCATGAAATAGCCAATTTTGAAAATGTTCAACATAAACATAATTATTTTATTGGTCCTAATTCTTCCTTTGGAAGTCTAGGTGAAAGAAGAAGTCTTCTTGTGTTAAATAGCTTTGATCACTCACCAATTACATTGGCTGAATTTAGATTTGAAAGAGATTCACGCAGATTAGCAGAACTTCTTCAGGTTTATATAAAAGGCAGAACAAAAATGAGTAATATTGTTTTCAAATCCGCTACTAAGGATGAATAACCACCTTAAAATTCTTCTCGTTTCCTGGTTTTTGCCTGTATTTTTATTTGCTCAAAAAAAATCCGCTTTTGTCTCCGGCAAGGTGCTCGATGAAAATGAAAGCCCTCTTTCGAATGTTAATGTTGTGATCCTAGGCAGACAAACCGGTATTGCTACAAGCGATTCGGGAACATTTCGCTTAAAGGTTCCTGCGGATAAAGCTTTTGCTATTCAATTCACCTATAGTGGTTATAAGATCGAACAGAGAAATTTTTTAATGAATGAGAATGAGGAAGAAGTGATCACGGTGAGAATGGAAAGAGGCGCAGGCGTTTTGCCGGGAGTAACTGTAACCAATCAACGCGATAGAGAGAATGCGGGGCTCATACAGATCAATCCAAAATACACACTCAACATCCCTGCACCCATAACAGGAGTGGAAAGCCTGATCAAAATTTTTGTGGGAAGCAATAATGAGCTCACTTCACAATACAATGTCCGAGGTGGCAGCTATGATGAAAACCTGATCTATGTAAACGATTTTGAAATTTTCCGTCCTTACCTGGTGCGCAATGGCCAGCAGGAAGGGTTAAGCTTCATCAATGCCGAAATGGTGCGCAATATAAATTTTTATGCAGGTGGCTTCCAAGCAAAGTATGGCGACAAGATGAGCTCTGTGCTGGATATTCAATATAAAAAACCAAGAAGCTTTGGCGGCTCGGCATACGTTGGCATTCTTGAGCAGGGCTTTCATGTTGAAGGTATTACTGCAAAAAATAAATTGAGCTATCTCATCGGCGTTCGCAATCGCAGCAATAAAAACCTGTTGAGCAAGCAGGAAACACAAGGCAACTATGTTCCTTCGTCTGCTGATCTGCAGGCTTTGATCAACTATCAATTCAATTCCAAATGGCAAGCCGAGTTTTTAGGAAATATCTCGCAAACAAAATTTACTCTGCACCCCGAATTTAGTCAGCTTACTTCATCGGTCTTCTCTCCTTATTTTGCTGCCAATCTTGGGCTGGATATATTTTTTGAAGGTCAGGAAAAAGATCGCTATATCACCAACATGCTGGGAGTATCCACCACTTGCCAAGTGAATAGACATTTAAAACTAAAATGGTTGGCCTCGCGGTTTGAAAATGATGAAGAAGAAAATATAGACATCATCGGCGCTTATTTATTTGGTGAAAGAGATTTTGATAAAAGCAAGCCAACTTATGGTTTAATTGTAAACCCCCTTGGCGCCGGCTTGTTTCAGAATTATGCTAGAAATAAATTGGACATCACGGATTGGAATATTTCTCACAAAGGCTTTTTGGACAAAGGCAAGCATGCTTTTCAATGGGGAATTGGCGTTGACCAAACGCTGATCAATGATAAATTAAACGAATGGCAATATCAGGACTCAGCAGGTTACTCATTGCCCTACACTCCAAATATTTTACAGCTCAATAGCGTTATTAAGTCTTCGGCTGATCTTACCATCAATAAACTTTCCGGTTATTTTCAAGATAATATTTTGCTTGGCGATACCGCGCATTCTTTCACTATACAGGCAGGGGTTCGCTACAATTATAATTCGCTTAATAAAGAATTTCTTATTTCGCCGAGAATCGGAGCAAGCTGGAAACCAAATTGGAAACGCGATATCATTTTCCGTGCTGCTGCTGGTGTGTACGACCAGCCACCATTTTATCGAGAGCTTAGGCGATATGATGGCACGTTGAATAAAGATGTAAAAGCCCAACGCAGCATACAGGCGACTGTTGGTTTTGATTATAATTTCAAAGGCCTTGGCGGCCGGCCTTTCCGATGGACAACCGAAGCCTATTATAAAAGCATGACGCATGTTGATCCTTACGATATTGACAATGTGCGTATCCGCTATTTTGGAAATAATGCAGCGAAGGCCTACGCTGCCGGTCTTGAAACAAGATTGTTTGGAGAGCTGGTAAAGGATGCGGAGAGCTGGGTCAGCCTGAGCTTTATGCGCACAAAAGAAAATATCGAAGGTGATTTTTATAAGGTTTATAAATTGGATTCATCATTTCAACCTGTTGACAGCTCAACGGTTGAAGGCGGGTGGTTTCGCAGGCCTACGGACAGGCTCATCACTTTTGGAATGTTCTTTCAGGATTATTTGGCCACCAACAAAAATTTCAAAGTTTATCTCAATGCAATCTATGGCAGTAATCTTCCTTACAATATTCCGGGCAGTGTAAAATATCGCAATGCACTTATCATCGAGCCTTATATAAGACTTGATATTGGCTTCAGCGCCCTGCTGCTTGATGCCGACCGCAGCAATCGTCGCAGCCATAGTCCTTTCCTCGGTTTCGATAATATCTGGGCCAGCCTTGAGATATTCAATTTAATTGACCGGCCCAACACTATCTCTTACATGCTTATCAAAGATTTTGCGAACAATGTATTTGCCGTTCCCAATCGGCTAACTCCGCGATTAGTGAATTTTAAAATTGTCGCGAGGTGGTAACCTCACCCCTTGCCCTCTCCACAAGTGAAGAAGGGTGTCGCGCTTGCGACAACGGAGATTATCCTGAGTCAAGAATTTCAGCGTTTTCACATTTTTTTGTTTTTATACCAGCAACTTCTGTTACCAATTCTCCGATTTCTACGTCAGATATATTAAACAATAAAAAATTGCAGCTCTAACGCAAAGCAGAATAGAAACTATTATGAACAATTCTTTACATATCATTGCGACTTTGGATCAACCCGATTTACTCGAAAGCCTGGTAGAAAAACTGGCTAGTCGCCGATATGATTTAGGATACTCCAATGAAACGGTACCGCAGGAATGGCAAGCTGTTGAAACTTCATCTACTGAAACCTACGTAAGCGGAAAGCTCTCTTTTTCCGGCTCAACAAACAATGATGACGCAGCTATGAATATGCCATTTATCACCTCCATGTTATTTACTTGCATTAAAGGAAGGGAAGATTCTTACAGGCTTTTATGGAGCAGTTCTCTATCTTAAAAAATTATCCCAATTTAATTCCGACCGGAGGTGGGATAAAAAAGACCACGCGTAGATAGAAACCTTCACCGCAATTTAAACTCCTTACTTACTTATCTATTGCTAATGTTTTTTTATAGACTTCATTATTCCCAATGATTTCGATAGCTTTTTTTAAAACAGGGTCGTTTTTAAATCCCGCTTCAATTCGACCTTTTTCATAATAATAACGGGAAGCAATTTCTCCTTCAAGCAATCCTTTTATTTCTTTTTTAGCAATGAAAATGTCTTGTTGTTTTCTTTTCTTATACTCCTTTTCAAGGTTAGTTAATGCTGGCTGAATGTAGTTGAGATAACCTTCGCTGGCAGCCGTTTTTCTGAGCACTTTTATTTTTTCGTCAGTGGACGTAGCATAATTGCAACTATGTGCTTTTAAATAAGTAAAAAAATTATCATACTCATTTTCACTTAGGGTAAATTGTCTTGCAGCGGCAATTGAAGGATGTGCAAGCTTGTATTGAGTGGCGTATTTAAACAAAATAAAGCTATCAATGAGACAAAAAGTGAGAGGCGACAAAGCTTTTGGTTCTACAATAAAATCAGGAATGATTCCCTCAGCATCTCTTTCTAACCGCCCGTTTTTTGTTTTAAAATATTTTTTTAATGAATCAGGTGTTTCAACTCCTGTTCCGTTGGTAAAATAGTTCTTGATTTGAATACAACGACCGCTGGGAGTATAATAATGAGCTATTGTTAGTACCATTTCAGCACCGAATCCCATATTGAAAAGATTCCCGACAAGGCCTTTTCCAAAAGTTTTTTCACCGATAATTATCCCGCGGTCATTATCCTGAATAGCTCCTGATAAAACTTCGGCGGCTGAAGCCGTGCTTTTATTTGTGAGTATCACGAGAGGAATATTAGGATCAATAGCTGGCTCTGTAGCATACCATACAGAATCATCATCCCTGCTTTTTACACTTACAATAGTATTTCCTTTATCAATAAAAAAATTGGCAATTTTGATGGCTTGTTTCAGATACCCACCCGTGTTGTCTCTCAGGTCAATCACCAGCCCGTTTAATGTATTGTTCTGCTTTAATTCTAGTAAGGCATGTAACAGCTCTTCACTGGAATTCTCGGTCATACCAGTAAGCATTATATATCCGGTGTTACCGCTGATTATTCCATAATAAGGTACACTACGCAACTTTATTTCTTCACGTGTAATGTTTGAAGTAATTTGATTTTGCTCTCTGGGCCGATATACCTTTATCGACAATTTTGTGCCTGGTGTTCCTCTTAAAGAATTTAATACTTCAAAAAGAAATTTTCCTTTTGTTGATATTCCGTCAATTTCAGTAATAACATCACCAGTTTTTAGTCCTGCTTTGTCTGCAGGAAACCCCTGGTACACTTGAAACACCACTATTTGACGATCAATTTCTCTTATACCCATACCCACTCCGCCAAATTTGCCTGCGAGGCTTAAATGAAATTCATCTGTTTCTTCTTTGGACCGGTAACGTGTAAATGGATCTAACGTACCGAGCATGGCATCAATGCCCTTTCGCATCATTTTTTCAAGATCAATATTCGAGATATAATGTTTATTAATGCTGTTATAAAAGCTGTCCATAATAGCAAGTACTCTTTTTATGGAAGAAGTATCGTTTGAGACTTGTTGTTGTGAATAAATCCTAATGCTAATGATAATGAACAATAGGATCAGTCGCAACGTTTTTTTTAGAAATGGTGTTCTCATAAAAAAAAATTGGTGATGGGAATCTGAGAGGCTTTTATAAAAATAAAAAAAATTACGCTTGGATAAGGATTACACAAAGATTTAGGCTATCAGATCATATAGCCAAACATGGTTCATAATTACATCATTCTTACCTTCGGGGACAATAGATGAATATCCAAAATGAAAATAGCAACCTATAATGTGAATGGCATCAATGGTCGCCTTCCTGTGCTGCTACGTTGGCTGGATGAAGCAGCTCCGGATATTGTTTGCTTGCAAGAGTTAAAGGCACCTCATGAAAAATTTCCGGAAGCGGCTATCAAAGATGCAGGTTACAATGCCATTTGGCATGGACAAAAAAGTTGGAATGGTGTGGCCATCCTGACCCGTGATAAAAAGGTCATTGAGGTTTGTCGTGCTCTTCCCGGTGATCCTGAAGATTTGCACAGCCGCTATATCGAGGCATCTATTGACGATATTGTTATTGGCTGTCTTTACCTGCCCAATGGCAATCCCGCTCCCGGCCCGAAATTCGATTATAAGCTTGCTTGGTTTGAGAGATTGACGAAACATGCGGCCAGTCTTCTTAAATCCAATCAGCCTGTAGTATTGGCTGGTGACTATAATGTAATGCCAACCGAACTGGATGTTTACAAGCCGGAGCGTTGGGTGGACGATGCATTGTTCAGACCAGAAACCCGTGCTGCCTTTAAAAAACTGGTAGCGCAAGGATGGACAGATGCGATTCGAAAACTTTATCCAAACCAAACGATCTATACTTTTTGGGATTACTTCCGCAATGCTTATGGTCGTGATGCAGGTTTGCGTATCGATCATTTTCTATTAAGCAAACATATCGACAAGCGCCTCAAAGCTGCCGGCGTTGACCGTCATGTACGCGGATGGGAGAAGACAAGTGATCATGCTCCTGTATGGATTGAAGTGGCTGAGTGATCTCGAGAAATTACAACTGCAATTGATATGGAAATAACGTCAATAAAATCTTTCCTCGATTATTACGAACGAATCAGAGAAAGAACCAACAGGATTATAAAATTGATTCCACCTGAGCACATGGACTTTGCCTATATGCCAGGCAAGTTCACGATAGCTGACCTTATAAGACATATTGCAACCATTGAACGCTATATGTACGCGGAAACTATTGCAGGAAGAAAAAGTGCCTATCCAGGTTGCGGAAAAGAATTAGCCGATGGTTATGAAAATGTGCTGAAATATTTTAACGATCTGCACGGTGAAGCCATTGAAATTTTTAAAGGCCTTAGCGATGAAGACTTGAAACGGAAATGTATGACACCGGCAAATATGGAAATAACAATATGGAAATGGCTTCGCGCCATGGTTGAGCATGAAATTCACCACCGCGGCCAATTATACATATACCTGAACATGTTGAATGTAAATACACCACCATTATTCGGGTTGACGTCGGAAGAAGTTCTGGAACGAAGTCATAAAATGTTGAGTTGACTAATACCTGCCAAGAAAAATCATCTATGAAAGCTTTCTCAACTGTCCGAATTTTAAAATGTCATTCGTCTTTAGACAATAAATTAAAAAACTATGATGACAACAAAAGAGCTTCTTGATACTTACTATAAAGGTTTGGCACAAAAAGCAGGTTGGGAAACAACGATTTCCGATGAATTTAAATTTGTAGGTGGCGATATGACTAAGACATCGCCCATTGTAGGCAAGCAGACTTATATTGACATCATTAAACGCTTTTCGAAATTATTTCAAACCATGCGGGTAAAAGAAATGATAGTAGAGGACGAGCGTGCAATGGTGATTGCCAATTATGATTACATATTTCCAAATGGCAAAGCAATTAACGGTGACGTTGCAGAAATTTGGAAAGTAAAAAATGGTAAGCTTGATGCGCTTACTATATTTTTTGACACGCTGACCTTTCAAATAAATACTAAATAGGACGATTAACGAGTATAGGCTTTGCTATACAGATGTCTCAAATGCGTCAAGTTTGTATTGAATTTATAATTTCAAATCTATCTTCTTCCCTGTTTTAGCAGCGAGATAAATTGCATCAATAATTTTCAAATCTTTTAATGCTTCTTCACCATCAACTGGCACGATGGGTTGTTTGCCTTGCAAAATAATATCTGACATTTCTTCCATTTGCACAGTTTGATGTGTTTGATGCGGCTGCGTTAATTCACCTTTGTGTGTCCTTCCCTTGATAGGACCATAACCGGTTGCCGGCAACAGTTCTGCAAAACCCTTTTCAGCATTCAGGAAAAAACGATCAAGATTATTCATGCTGTAAGTCGATAGGCAGGAAGCAACCGCTCCGCTGGGAAAGCCTAATTGAAATTGAATAGTTTCATCAACACCTTCTTTAAATTTTTCTTTATCCGTTTTTGTTTCTTGAGCAGTTACCCAATTTGGCTCCTCTCCTATCATGTATCGTGAACCATTGATGGAATAAATTCCAATATCCATCATGGCGCCGCCGCCGGCCAATTCTTTTTTCAATCGCCACTGAGTTGGATCGCCTATTCTGAAGCCGGACAATCCCTGAAAGAATAAAATCTTTCCCAGCTCACCTTCTTTTCTCATTCTGATAATTTCAAGTGTCTTCGGTTCAAAATGCATTCGATAGCCTACCAGCAATTTTACATTTGCTTTTTTGCAGGCATCGATCATTTCCTGTCCTTGTTTAGCATTTATCGCCATGGGTTTTTCACAAATCGCATGCTTGCCCGCCTTGGCAACACGTATTACCTCGTCATGATGCAGGGCATTGGGCGTGATCACATATACTGCGTCAATATCAGGATTGTTTTTGATGGCGTCAAAGTTTTCATAGTTGTAGCAGTTTTTTTCCGGGATATTATATTTAGCCTGCCAAGCACTGATCTTGGAAGGCGTGCCGCTGATAACGCCAACCAATTTTGCTTTGGTGCATGATTGCATAGCCTCGGCCACTCTGGTTCCATAACTTCCCAATCCCATGATTGCGACTCGGAGCATCGGCGCATCATAAATTTTCTTGTAACTATTTTCCTCGGTCGTCGAACCAATATATGGCGACAATGGCAACGCTATTGCCGTAGCGGCCAGTTTTTGTAAAAACTCACGACGTGAATTCATAAAACTTCGGTTTTTACAGTAAGTTAAACTTTTATACATAATTATAAGATGGCACAAGTAAATAATACATCTCGCTTAACCAAAAGATTCTATGTGATCTTCTCTAACTTGGAACAAGACTTGTGGCTTTTCTATAATTGATATAGAAAAAAATTACTTGCATAAAATTTTACAAAGCTGTCCAATTCTGAAGCCTTCGATTGTTATTCATTTACACAATTAAAATTTACAATCATGAGAAAGATCATAATGCTCAACCGTGTTTCTATGGACGGCTTTTTTGCCGGACCAAATGGAGAAAGTCATGAATGGTTCATTCAAGATCAGAAAGTTGATAAAGCGGCACATGAAATGATGGAGCCCGATACAGTTTTATTCGGCAGAGTAACCTATAAAATTTTTGAAGAGCATTGGCCAAAAATGGAAAAAGATCCTAAAGCTCCAAAAGAAGCCAAGGCTACGGCCGATGAGCTGAATAAAATGACCAAGCTGGTCTTTTCAAAAACGCTCAAAGAGGTTGCATGGCAAAATTCTAAATTGATGAAAGGCGATCTTATCGAGCAAGTAAGAAAGTTGAAACAAGGAAATGGTCGTGACATAGTGATATTTGGCAGCGGCACCATTATTCAACAACTCACCGATGAACAATTAATTGACGAATATCTGTTTGTACTAACTCCGGTTATTTTGGGAAAGGGGAAATCATTTTTTAAAGATGTAAAACAGCTTAAGCTAAAACTTTTGGAAGTAAGGGATTTCGATTCGGGAAATGTTATGCTTCACTATAAGACAGAAAACAAACTTGCTGAGAAACGTGATGAAGCAAGAAAAAAATCTTCCCTACAGACTACTCATTAACAGAACATAGATGGGCTTTTGAGGAATAATTATCTGCGCCGGATTTTTGACAGACCGGCGCAGATAAACCTATTTTAAAATTGACTTATTTTTGAAATAAGCACCAACTATCGGTCATTATGATCAAGTACTCGATAATTGTTCTGCTTTTCTTTGTTGAAAAATCCGGCGATAAGATCACACAACCATTTGCTTCGTATTTTCTATACTCTGCCATGCATAAATATATCTCATATACATTTTATTCATTTTAGTTTACATTGTTTTTCCGGTGTTTTAAAATGATTTACTTTAGAAAGAAATTAAACACCCATAATATTGCCACATGAAAAAATCACGTCGTGTTTTTATCAAGCAAACAGCAATGGCAGGAGCCGGTGTAATGGCCGCAAAACTTGGATGGACTGCACAAAGCTATAATCGGATCATCGGTTCAAATGACAGAGTAAGAGTGGGCGTAGTCGGTTTCTCCGACCGGCATCGCAGCTCACACATTCCCTGTTTTATGAATCATTATAAAGAAATGAATTTCGATCTTGTTGCTGTATCGGATATCTGGAAAAAAAGAAGAGAAGATGGCGCCGCCACTTGGAAAGAAAAGATGGGTCATGATATCATTGCATGCCGCAATAATGAAGAGATGTATGATAAAAAGTTAGTCGATGCGGTATTTATCAGCACGGCCGATTTTCAGCACGCTTTGCACGCTATTGAAGCCGTAAAAGCCGGTTGCGACGCCTACGTGGAAAAACCGTTTGCAGAAACCATGGAAGACAACCGCGCCGCATTGAAGGCAATAAAAGCAACGAATAGAATTGTGCAAATGGGCTCACAAAGAAGAAGCGGTTCAAATTATCATGCAGCCAATAAATTTATAAAATCAGGAAAGTTTGGCCCCATAACAATGGTTGAATTAACATGGAATGTGAATCAGCCAGGTCGTTGGCGCCGCCCGTCAGTAGTGCCTCTATTGAAAGAAGAAGATACAGATTGGAAAAGATATTTACTAAACAGGCCTTTTGAACCATTTGATGCGAGAAAATATTTGGAGTTTCGTTTGTTTTGGCCTTATTCATCAGGCTTGCCGGGTCAGTGGATGAGCCACCAAATTGATACCGTTCATTGGTTTAGTGGCTTGCAACATCCGCGTAGTGTAGTTGCTAACGGAGGCATTTACAT
Source organism: Chitinophagaceae bacterium (assembly GCA_036005185.1). Lineage (GTDB taxonomy): Bacteria > Bacteroidota > Bacteroidia > Chitinophagales > Chitinophagaceae > VBAU01. Next base: position 110,152 of record DASYQS010000002.1, read on the forward strand.
GTGGAAGGATGGAAGAAGAAATTGGGACACCATCACTGCCGTTTTTGATTATGGCCCTACTAATGATCTAACTACAGGTTTTCAAGTTATTTTTTGCTCACGCATGCACAATGGCGATGAACATCCGGCCGAGATCTATTACTCAAATGGTGGCGAATTGAATCTTAACACCAATAAAGTTTCTCCCAAGGGTGGTTTAACGAAAAGGTTTGCCGATGAAATGAAAATGCAACCCAATTTATTGCCTGAGATGAGCTTGTCAGAAGCTGAACCACCAATTGTTTCTGCAAATACCGGCGGCGATTCTCTCACATCAAATCATGTCAGAAATTGGATGGAATGTATTCGGAGTCGCAAGCAGCCCAATGCTCCGGTTGAAGCGGGCTATAGCCATTCTATCGCTACTTCAATGACCAATGCTGCCGTGAGGACGGGATTAAAGGCAACCTTTGATGAAAAAACACAAGAAGTAATAGTGGGTGGAAAAGCATTTAAATATTAAATCAGCTAAGCAAAACTTATGATCGATTCTAAAAAATACTTAACCCTTTGGATTATCAGCGTGATCATTTTTTCTTCAGTAGTAGCTCAAAATGAAACCGTAAAAATCGTACAAGATAAAAATAAAAAAAGCATTGATGTTTTTATCGGTCAAAAATTATTCACTCGCTTTTTATATCCTGACACTCTTGAAAAACCAGTACTATATCCAATATACGCTTCGAATGGAACGATGGTTACAAGAGGTTTTCCGCTCAATCCTCTTCCGGGAGATCCAACCGATCACCCGCATCATTTGGGTTTGTGGTTTAATTATGAAAATGTGAACGGCTTAGATTTTTGGAACAATTCTTATGCGATTGCCGCCGAAAAAAAATCGCTTTATGGCTGGATAAAGACCGATCAAATTCTTAAAACATCCAATGGTTCTACCGGAGTGCTGTCCTATCATGCAAATTGGACCAATCAAAAAAATGATGTGCTGCTGGAAGAAACAACCCGTTATGAATTTAGCGGCACACCCCATCAACGTATCATAGACAGAATAACTGTTTTGAAAGCAAACACGGATGTGAATTTTACAGATGCTAAAGACGGTATGCTGGGATTGCGCGTAGCGCACGAGCTTCAGATCCCCGCCACCAAGGATCAAAAATTTACAGACGATAAAGGCAACGTGACTGTAGTGAAAGTGAGTGCCGATAGCGCTGCAAACGGAAATTATTTGACTAGTGAAGGAAAACAAGGCGATGATGCCTGGAGTACAAGAGCCGTGTGGTGCAAGATGTATGGTAAAATGAAAAATGATTCAATCAGTATTGCTATCATCGATCATCCTGGCAATCCCAACTACCCCACTTTTTGGCATGCACGGGGCTATGGGTTATTTGCAGCAAATCCATTGGGTGAAAAAATATTTACCAATGGAAAATCGGAAAAAAATTTCAAGCTGAAGAAAGGGGAATCAGTTCGTTTTTATTACAGAATCGTAATAGCAGATGGTGGTAAGACTTTATCACCAGCGCAGCTAAATAAGATGGCAAATGATTTTTCAAAGGCGAATCCTGGTAAGATAGCAGATTAATAATTTCAACTTCCTTTTAACCAACTTCAGAAAAATAGCTCTGGCGCTTGTGACCTTTAAAATGTTTATTTTCGATAGCTCATATCATGAAATTGTTTTTTTCAATTATATTTTTGATGCTACTATGTTCTTATCAGACAAAACAAAACGTACATGTGAAATTCAAAAATGCGACTAGCGAAGATTTTAAAGAACTCTATGTAAATATTTTTGGTGAAGAATATACATTTTTTAATATAGAAAAAGGGGAAACGACAAAACCCATCCATGTAAAAAAATCGGCCAGATATTGCTGTGCAAAAGCGATCACCGCAAAAGACACAGTTATTTGTCAACCGATTGACTATGTAGGCGAAAAAATATTTACTCAAGGAAAGTTGCTTATGATATTTGAAATAATAACAACCGATGATGGTAAAAGGTATCTCATTATAAAATAAATCAACAACGATGGCAGATAAACACCCTACTTACGAAAATGGCAAAATCTGTTATATCGAGATGCCGGCTAGTGATATTGCCCGTTCAGCATCATTTTATAAAACCGTATTTAATTGGAACATCAGGCAACGCGGTGATGGCGCTACTGCTTTTGATGATACAGTAGGGCAAGTTAGCGGTGCATGGGTGCTTAATCGAAAGCCGATGACAGAAGTTGGTTTATTATTTTATACTATGGTTGACAACATCGAAGCAGCAATAGAAAAAGTGGTCTCAAACGGTGGTAAGATTATTCAACCCGTTGGCATGGACGCACCAGAAATCACTGCAAGATTTACTGATCCTGCAGGAAATATAATTGGCCTTTATCAACAGCCTCCATCGAATAATTGAAATTTATGATCTTTAAAAAATGTAGTGGAGAAATGAAATGAAAAATTCTTCTTGTGCTTTATTGCTCGTATTTCTTTCTTTTTTATATAACAGTTCTGCTGCGCAGGCAGCCAGCAGCGACTGCGATAAAAAACTTTGGAATTTTGTTTGGGAGCCCGAAAGACTTAAAGTGCTCGATAAATGTAAAACTGTAACAGGTATAATTGTAGAAAAAAATGCTGATCCTGATGGTGATGAACACATGCTGCTAAAACTTGATGCCAGTCAGCAAAATTTGCTGAAGAAAAAAAATTACACAAAAAAAGATGGCAATCTTGTAATCGAAGCTGTGTGCATCAATCACATTACAAGAAAGGAAGCAAAGGGCATTTGCAAAGGTTATATCAATCATGTACAGCTTCCAAATGTAGGAGACCATGTAAAAGTTACAGGAAGTTATGTGCTTGATTCACATAACGGCTGGACTGAAATTCATCCGATCACTAAAGTGGAAATTTTTAAATAAAAAATCATTTTGTTTTGTCTGCCCTTTTTCTCAATTCTGCAACTGGCATGGTGATCATTCTTCCGATTGGTTTTCTGTTGCGGTAAGTGATGACTTTTAAATTTGAAGCATCTTTGGGAATAATTAATGGCTGTGAGTATTCCGGATAAAAGTTATCGGGAAATGAATTGTCGAAGCTGTAATGAATATGCAGTCCTTCCACTTCCGTGCTCATTTCAACCACTACCTCGTCTTTCATGTTTTTTGTCGCTTTAAAAATAGGATCGTACATGCTAGGTGCATACTTCTTTTCTGCAACATCAAATCGCTCAAATTGTTTTTCCACTCTTTTTACAAAATCATTCCAATTCCGTTTTCCTTTTGGTGACCACACGGCTTCGGAAATGGCAAAAGCCCTTGGCCATACCATATATTGCAAATGCCGCATATTATAAACTTGCTCAGTCCACAGATTGCCTTGTCCTCCTTTAATGTATTTTGCATCTACACCATCGGGAACGGGTTCAAATTCATAAGTCTTCTTTAAACGCAGCGATTCATATACCGGTGGCTCAATAATAGCATCACCTTGCATATAATCTAAATAAGCATGAGTAGTTGGGCTCATCACAACTTGGTGACCCATTTTTGCTGCTTCAATCCCACCCTTCGTTCCTCTCCAACTCATCACTGCGGCATTTGGCGCCAATCCTCCTTCGAGTATTTCGTCCCAACCGATTATCTTTTTCCCTTTTGATTCAACAATTTTTTCTACTCTTTTTTCAAAATAACTTTGCACCTCATCCATCGTTTTCAAATTTTCTTTTTTCATAAGGTCCTTTATCTGCGAGCTTTTTTCCCAAAAGTTCTTGGCACATTCATCACCTCCAACATGAATGTATTCAAAAGGAAAAAGCTGTGCTACTTCTGTAAAAACTTTATCAAGGAATGTATAAGCATTTTCATTAGCGGGGCAAATAGTATTATCAATTAACGCATAAAAATGACCGTTGGGCGGCCATTCCATAATTTTTTCGCCAGAACGCACTTTGTATTTATCGGCGCCTGGTGTACAAGAGAGCTCAGAATAAGAAGCAATAGCTGCAAGGCTATGTCCTGGCACATCTATCTCAGGAAGAATATTAACAAACCTGTCTTTTGCATATTGCACCAATTCTTTGATATCCTCCTGTGTATAAAATCCGCCGTAATCTCTTGGCTCATCAGCAGGGGGCGAAAAATTTCCAAATGTTCCAACCTTTTTAACATTCCATGCACCAACCGATGTAAGTTTGGGCAAGGCTTTAATTTCAACTCTCCATCCTTCGTCATTGCTTAGAGTGAGATGCAACATGTTATATTTATACTTAACCATCTCATCAATGAAATATTTTACCTCTTGTTTAGTAAAAAAATGGCGCACCACATCAAACATCAATCCCCGCCAGCCAAAACGCGGATGGTCTATAATTTCTACTGCAGGAATGGTCCATTTAATATTTTTTTCGACGTTTTTACTTTCTATCTCTTTTGGCAATAATTGCAAAAGGGTTTGCACACCATAAAACAATCCGGCTGGTTTATTGGCTAATAGTGTTACGGCGTTTGAGGAAACTGAAAGTTTATATCCTTCATCTCCTAATGCTTGATCTGCTGTCGTTAAAAGAATTAATTGGATCGCAGAAGGGGAAACCGGATTAAATCTATTCGTGACAGGCATTTTAAATCCCGTTGGTATTGCAATAGCCTTAGAAAGAAAATTAGCAACCCTGCTTGCATCAGTGTTTGAACTAGCCACTTCAATTGAGGTTTTTTCCGTTAACAAAAATGAACCGGTCTTTGGAGTTATTGAAACAGGTTGAGGAACTATACTGATGTTTGAGCTTGACTGAGCCAAAAGAAATAAGCTATTTCCGAGAAAAATGAATGTTGCAAGCAATCTTTTCATATTAAAAAATTAAGTCGTTAAGATACGAATAGGAAATTAATCAAATGATGACTTATTTACTCTACAACGAACAGACAATTAGATCGACATCATTTATTAAATTCGCAGTAACCAACAGATCATGTTTGAAGTTCTGCGTGCATATTTTGAAAATAGCTTCCCCGTTACAGAAGAAAGTTTTGCATTGATAAAATCGATTCTTGTTCCGAAAACAATGACGAAGGGAGACATACTACTTCGCGAAGGTGAAGTAGCAAAATATGGAGCCTTTGTAGCCAAAGGAATGTTGCGCAGCTATGTGATAGATAATAAAGGCAAAGAGCATATTATACAATTTGCTCCTGAAAACTGGTGGATCAGCGACAAAACAGGTCTTACAGACGGATCACCATCCACATTTTTTATAGATGCCATTGAAGATTCAGAAATCTTGCTGATTGATATGAAAGGACACCTTACTCTGATTGAAAAACTTCCGGGCTATGCCGCCTCATTTCGTACCGGAATACAAAAGCGCACCGCTGCTAAAGACCAACGTATCGTAGCGTCTCTCACAGAAACCGCGAAAGAACGATATAATGATTTTTTGAAAACTTATCCTACCATAGCTCAACGTGTGCCTCAACACATGCTCGCTTCTTATCTGGGCATTACTCCTGAAACTGTAAGCCGAATACGCAAGCAGGCATCCCGAAAAAAATAATTTTTCCCCGAATTGTGACTACCTCACGGTTGGATTATATTTTGCCACATCTGCTTTTTAAAAACACCGTTTTACCTAGCTAAAATTTCTCTTTATTTCTATTTGACCCAATTTTATTCAAGTTCTTATTATGAAGCTAGGCTAACGACACGTTGCTTTTGCTTTTTGATCTAGGTCAATGGATGGGGCTTAATGCATCAGTTAGCTTTGCTCCCATCAAAAATCAAAAACATGAAACAGAAAAGGAAAAATATCTTGAAATGGTTCCCTTCGGTGATCGCTGGCCTTCTTATTTTGGTATCAGCAAGTATGAAACTGGCATCGATGCCACAGTTAGTTGAAGTATATTCCCAGATTGGGTTAGTGGAATATATAAAAATTCTTGGAGTAGCCGAGCTATTATTCGTTATAGCATTCCTAATCTCTCGCACAATGAAGCTTGGCTTTCTTTTACTCACAGCTTATTTTGGCGGGGCTATGGCCGTTGAATTATCACATGGAAATATTTTCATTTTTCCTGCAATCATTCTTACCCTTATCTGGATAGCCGCCTTTCTTCGTGACCCGTCTATTTTTAAACCTTTTCAAAAACAAAAGCAATTATTATCTGCTTAATTAGTAAAGCTGAAAACAAATAAAATGAAAAACATCATCGAAAAAATAGAAATAGACAACTCGACTTGGTTTAAAACTTGGTTTAACTCATCCTTATATCACAGCCTGTACGCCCATCGCGACGAGAATGAAGCGGCCAAGTTTATTGATACACTCATAGAAGAATTGAAACCTCAACCAGGCGCGTCTATGCTTGATTTAGGCTGTGGAAATGGAAGGCATAGCAAATGCCTAGCCGGAAAAGGATTTGATGTAACAGGAATAGATCTCGCTTCCTCCAGCATTAAAACAGCAAAAAAATTTGAATCCGCTTCACTACATTTTTTCCGGCACGATATGCGAGTGCCTTTTGGTAAAAATCATTTCGATTACATTTTTAATTTTTTTACCAGCTTTGGATATTTTGAAACGGAAGAAGAAAACAATAAGGTTATCGATAATATTTCTACTGCACTTAAACCTGGTGGCACATTGCTGCTTGATTATATAAATACGCAATATTCAGAAGACCATCTTGTAGCTGAAGAACAAAAAGAAATTGACGGAATCATTTATAGCATTGCCCGTTGGACTAACGATAAGTACTTTTTTAAGAAAATTATTGTCGAAACACTCCACAGGGATGAATCACATGTGGAGAAAGTTGCTAAATTGGAGCTTGATGATTTTGACTATATGCTTAATCGTCACGGCCTCGAAATTCAAAGAATATATGGTGATTATTTTTTGAATAGCTATAAAAGGAAAACATCACCACGTTTAATTATCCTGGCAAAAAAGTCATAACTGTTTTTCATTGTAAGTATATAAAAAAACCGGGCTGCGTACCCGGTTTTTAAAAAAGATCAGTTTACTTTATTTTTTCATTTTCGTAGTGTCCATTTTATTCTTACCCATTGATTGCATTTGCTGCATCATTTTGCCAAAATCCCGCATATCCATAAATTCCCAATGTTCGGTAATTTTTCCGTCTCTGCATTTTACAGCTTCAATGGCCTGCATATCATAAGGCCCCGGTGGCATTCCCATGGCTCCATTGCTGGTGCCTGTAAAACGCATCCAGGTGAATACATAATCATTATCGGCAATTTCCTTGATCGTTTCCTGCTTCATGTCCGTAAAACTTGTATGTACCATGTTAATCATCGCTTTCAGGCTGTCTTTTCCTTTCACATCGCCGTGATCTGTATGATCCACAAAATCATCTGCGATGACACTATCTACCCCACTTGCATCGCCGGTTTCAAAAGCTTTACTGACTACGTGTGATGCATCAAGATTTTTTTGTACTTGTGAATTGGTCTCTTTTTCAGAGGAAGAAGCAGTTGTACCACTATTACACGAAAAACAAAACCAAAGTAAAACCGCCGAAATCGCAAAAAGAATCTTTTTCATAAATATTTATTTTGGTTAAGGAATTAAATAACTAAAGGGCGGCTAGCATGTCTTCACAAAGAGGGGTGTTAAGTTAACGGTAGTTTCTGATTTGGTAAAATCTTTTTGTATAATAGAAATAAATTGCATATTAGTTTTTACGTTTTTCTTTTAAAACTGTTGTCAACCATTTTTTTACCTTTTCATAAATTAGGGATATGAAAAAAATCTTTTTTCCCCTTGTTTTTCTTTTTTTCGTTTTAAATGCAGGACTTTGTTTTGCCAACCCTGTTAATGACCATCCCACTTTAGCTATCGGTGCAAAAGCGCCGGCTTTTTCATTAAAAGCTATCGATGGAAAAACTTACACTTTAGCTTCATTCAACAAGTACAAAATCCTCGTCATTGTATTTACCTGCAATCACTGCCCTACAGCTCAAGCTTATGAAGATCGAATCATTCAATTAGCGAGAGATTATCAACCAAAAAATGTTGCCATTGTGGCTGTTAATCCAAATGATCCCACTGCTGTTCGATTGGACGAGCTGGGCTATACTGATGTGGGTGATTCCTTTGCAGAAATGAAATTAAGGGCTACTCAAAAAAAATTTAATTTCCCTTATTTGTATGATGGCGGACAGGCAATGGCAAGGGCTTATGGGCCTGTCGCGACGCCACATGTTTTTATTTTTGATAAAGAAAGAAAACTTCGATACCAGGGACGTATTGACGATGTAGAAAAGCCAACAAAAACTCCTACCACTTTAGATACACGGAATGCCATTGAGGAGTTATTACAGAACAAAGATGTAACAATAAAAACCACCAAAGTTTTTGGCTGCTCGATAAAATGGGCTGAAAAAAAAGACTGGGTAAAAAAAGGATTTGAAGATTGGGCGAAGGAGCCTGTTAGCTTGGAGCAGATAGATGAAACTGGAGTGAAGGATCTGATAAAAAATAATTCCGGAAAGCTGCGTTTGATCAATATATGGGCTACTTGGTGCGGGCCCTGTATTGTTGAGTTTCCTGAATTTGTTACCATTAACCGCATGTACCGTGGAAGGGATTTTGAATTTATTAGCATTTGCCTTGATGACATGGCCAAAAAAGATAAAGCACTGAGCTTTTTAAAAGCAAAGCAGGCCTCCAATAAAAATTACATCTTTAATATTGATAATAAGTACAGTTTGATCGAAGCGGTTGATCCTAAATGGCAGGGCGCATTGCCATACACGGTAATTGTAGAGCCCGGTGGAAAGATTGTATATGCCAGACAAGATATGATTGATCCCTCCAAAATAAAAAAGCTGATTGTGGATAATCCGCTGATAGGCAGATACTATTAATAAAGAGGTGAATCATGAAATTATTACCAGTTCCCAGTTTCCAGTTTCCGGTAACCGGAAACTAAAACTAGATTTCAATTCTTATCCTTACATTTAAGGCCCAAAAAAAATTTGTATGAAATCCTTTTCAAAAAAACTATTAGCCTTTTTATTTGCTCCTGCGCTTTTTTTATCTTTTACTTCAATGCCGGACAAGGTAAATTTTTCCGGAGAGTGGAAATTGAATGAAGGGAAGAGTGATCTGGGCCAATTTGCCGCCTTTGCTCCACGCAAAATTAAAGTGGAACAGAAAGATGATGCCATCACCATAGCAAAAACTTCTCCTTCTTTTAATGGCGATGATGTTACTATTTCAGAGACTCTACCGTTTGATGGTAAAGAAGTAGAAACAACGATATTTGGTAATTCAAAAAGAAAAGCATCTGCAAAATGGTCGGATGACGGACAAACCCTTACCATCACCTTTAATCTCTTGCTAGATTTTAATGGGCAAACAAATGAGGTGAAAGGAACTGAAACATGGACCCTTGGTGATGGTGGCAAAACTCTCGTATCACAAAATAATTCCACTTCGTCTTTTGGTGATCTTGCGGCTAAAGGTATTTATGAGAAATAAAAAGTTTGAAGCCTAAGTCTGTTCGGTTTTTCAAATCGAGCAGATTATTTTTTTGCTCGAGCCGTCAAATAGCCAGAATAGTCCATTCAACTGCAGAGGTTGTGACAACGATCTTAACTGTTTATCCCAGTTTGTCTGTCATTCTGGCGAATTTTCCTTTTTGGAACGACCCTTGTCATTTTGCGACTGAATTAAAAAATAATTATTACCCATGGTACAGGAAAAAGGAACCATTTCCATTAATACAGAGAATATTTTCCCTATTATTAAAAAGTTTTTGTATTCAGATCATGAGATCTTTTTGCGCGAGTTGGTAAGCAATGCAGTAGATGCGACGCAAAAAATAAAACGGCTTAGCTCATTGGGTCATTACAATAAAGATCTTGGTGAACTGAGAGTAAGGATAGCTGTTGATGCCCAAGCAAAAACCATTACGGTTTCCGACAACGGCATTGGGATGACAGCCGATGAGATCAAAAAATATATCAATCAAATCGCTTTTTCAGGGGCTACAGAATTCATTGAAAAATTTCAGGAAGCCAAAGATGCCAATGAGATCATCGGCCAGTTTGGCCTTGGGTTTTACTCTGCATTTATGGTTGCGGACAAAGTTGAAATTCAAACTTTGTCGTATCAAGATGGCGCTGAACCTGCCAAATGGATATGCGATGGCAGCACTTCTTTTGAGATTACAGAAGGCAACCGTACGGAAAGAGGAACTGATGTGATTTTATATATCAATGCAGAATCAGAGGAATTTTTGCAGGAACACCGTGTCAGCGAGCTGTTGAACAAATATGCAAAGTTTTTACCCGTGCCTGTGCAATTCGGGACAAAAAAGGAGTCGGAACCTGATGGAGAAGATGCAGATGGCAAGCCAAAATATAAAACCGTTGAAGTTGACAATATCATCAACAATACTAATCCTATCTGGACAAAAGCACCTTCCGATCTGAAAGATGAGGATTATCTTGAGTTTTATCGGGAATTATATCCTTTTTCTGAAGAGCCGCTGTTTTGGATCCACCTTAATGTAGATTTTCCGTTTCATCTTACCGGTGTATTGTATTTTCCAAAACTGAAAAACGATTTTGAGATACAAAAAAACAAGATCAAGCTTTTCAGCAGGCAAGTGTTTATTACCGATGAGGTGAAAGATATCGTTCCGGAATTTTTAATGCTATTGCATGGCGTAATTGATTCACCTGACATTCCTTTAAATGTGAGCCGCTCTTTTTTACAGGCTGACAGCAATGTAAAAAAGATCAATAGTTACATCTCTCGGAAGGTTGCTGATAAGTTGCAAGAACTGTTTAAAAAAGACCGCAAAGGATATGAAGAGAAATGGAATGATATAGGCTTGTTTGTAAAATTCGGCGCTATTTCAGACGAGAAGTTTTATGAAAAGGCAAAAGATTTTTTATTACTCACCAATACAAACAACGAACATTATACGCTGGAAGAATACAAGGCTAAAGTAAAGGACTTTCAAACCGACAAAGATGGAAACCTTGTTTATCTGTACAGTTTTGATGCGGAACGCCAGCATAGCTATGTGCAAGCAGCTAATAAAAAAGATTACGATGTTTTACTGATGAATTCACCCATCGACACGCATTTTATCCATCAGTTGGAAATGAAGTTGGAAAAAACTTCACTGAAAAGAGTTGATGCTGATGTATTGGATAAGCTGATCGTAAAAGAAGATACAGCCAAACATGAATTAACAGAAGATGAAATAAAAAAGCTTAAAGACATATTTGATAAAGCGATCAACAATCCAACTATGAAAGTAGAGATAGAGAATCAGTCGGCTGAAGCAATGCCCGTAACGGTGACAATGGAAGAATGGATGCGCCGCATGAAAGATATGTCCAAATTAGGTGGAGGCATGGGCTTCTATGGCTCGATGCCTGACAATTATAAAGTATCGATCAATGCTAATCACAAACTCGTTTCTAAAATTTTGCAAGCCGAGGAAACAAAACAAACGGAAATGGCCAAACAGGCATTTGATCTAGCCTTATTAGCTCAGGGCATGTTGAAAGGTGCTGATCTTACCGCTTTTGTTGAAAGAAGTGTAGAAATAATTTAATTGTAAACTTTTAACCTGCACTTACAAAACGAAAAAGTTACAATCCATAATTCTTCTCTATAGCATGGCCTACAGCCTCAATTAAAGATGATCGTCTGTCTTCATTGATTGTCCATTTACAATTATTTAAAGATAAATAACCAAAAGAAACATTATCTAGCACAACATGGAAGGATGCAGGCTTTCCGCTTTCATCTGTTTTTTCAGAGGGGTTTACCCAACCTGTGTATTTCCTTCCATCATATTCAAATGAAATATCAAATATTTTGTCTCTCATCATAATATATTCTCAAATTATTTGAATAAAAAATATGCCACTATCTCAGTTTTGGGATTGAGGCTCGCATAATAAATAATGGACAAAATTAGGCATGGCATAGTTTTTTATCTTTTTACTGTATAAAAATCATTATTTATGGATAAAATGGAAATAAAAGGCAATTGGAATGAATGGAAAGGAAAGCTCAAACAGCAATATGGCCAATTAACCGATGATGATCTTAAATACGAAGAAGGAAAGGATGATGAACTATGGGGAAAAATTCAGAAAAAAACGGGTAAGACAAAGGATGATTTAGTGAAATGGTTAAAAGGTCTTGGTTGAGTTAAATTGAGGCTTTGGGAACTGGTGCAGTTGTTTGCTTCCTGACAAATGGTTGAGGCTTACACGGTCGTAGCGCAAACCCAAGCGAAGCGCATCGCTAAACATGTAAACAACCGTGCTAGAAATTTTGTTATCGCATATTTAAAAAAAAAAGCCCTTACGGGCTTTCTTCGTAATAGATTGAGTCAGATTATTACCACCTTTTATTATCTGCTTTTTTTTCTTTGGCTACAGAAACTGAGATTGCTCTGCCTTCAATTTCTTTGTTGTTGAGCCCTTGGATCGCTTCCCTGGCTTCTTTTTCTTCTGACATTTCCACAAAACCAAAACCACGACTGCGGCCAGATTCTCTATCAGTAATTACTTTAGCTGAAGAAACCGAGCCATATTTTCCAAATAACTCTCTTAAGCTGTCATCTGTAGTGTGGAAACTTAAATTCGAAACATACATGTTCATAAAACAAAAATTTAAAATAAATAATTAAAATACCTGTGATTGAAGTCGACAGCAAAAAGTAAAGTGGAGTTAAATATTACTAGGACGAAGAGTAAGAATTTAGGCTAAACTAATACTGAATATTTGCAGAACTAAAGATCACAAGCCGAAGATACGATAATTAATTGGCGACGATGATTTATTTTTCAAGCAGAATTCTGCTGTTTTTGAACGCGAGTTGTGAAACGTTAAAACCGCATATCAGTTTTGCATTTATTAAACTATTTATACATGAAAGGTTCTTTTCAAACTTCTTCCCCTTTTTAGTCTAAAATGTACAAAAAGCAGCACAATAACAACCGGAATGATACAGGCGGTAGTAATAACGCTCCATTGAAGCTGAAACAAACCGGTTTTAAAAAACGATAAAAGTCCATCAATACACAAGCATAATACTGCAGCACCCAAAAACGCATAGGCAAGAAGATTGATTCCCTTATATCGTGATTTTCGGATGACAGCAATCAATGCTGCTGCAACGAGGTTGCCGGTCAAAAGTAATGGTATACCCAACCTGACTGACCAGGAAATGCGAGTTGTAAATGCATCGAGTATGACTAAACACACAGAGGACAAAATAAATCCACCGGCCATTTCGACGATCGTGGTTTGATTCCAAAAGGCAAATAAAGAAACATAACAAAAAACAGTAAGGCAAACAGCTACAGGTAATTCCGACCAGGTGAGTCGGTGATTTAAAATAAAGTCCACAACAAAAGTGGCGGTGGTGCTGGAAAATAAAATAAGAGAAACAATTTCCCATGTAAATTTTTTCTGAGGTTCGCTCATTTTCTTGTAATGGAAAATTTGCCTCCCGTATTCAGTAATAAAAGCTTTAGCGGCACCCTTGTTGTTATCAACAGGTTCGCCACACAAAGGACAAACCAACATATCGTCTTCGAGCTCTACACCGCAATTTTTACAAATCATGACTGATCATCTTTTTTATTTTACAATTTTGACTGGAATGCCTTCACCGATCAAAAATGTCAGGAACTGCCTTTCCAATTCTTTTGATGTGGTTATGTTTCCAAAACTCAGCACTAATTTATCATCATATCCAACTACGCCACAATTCACCTTTAATATTTTATTGGGCGGTGGCGGAATGAATATGAATTTATTAATCAAATTATTTATTGCAGGGCTTAAATTTATTTTTCCAAGATTGGTTACTACACCACTGTATTGTCCGGTACTCAGTGCATACAGTTTTGATAAAATGAATGATTTGATAAAAAGTGGAACACCTCGAATAAATGGATTTTTTTCACCGCTCACATTCCGTGAGATCATTTTACTGACAAGTTTTTTATCTGTCTCAAGCTGCATCTGGTGGTAAACTGTTTTTATGATTTCTTCAAAACTATAGTGCCCCAGCCGCAGATCGATCCCCGGAATAACATACAATGAAAAATTTCTCATGGTATGTGAGGGAAACATCTTGCGGAGATTAACCGGCACTTCAATCCGTATTATTTTTTTTGTTGATCGTTTTTTTAAAGCCGATAAGCGGTCATAGATATTTTGCAGGGAGTGCAAATAAACAGCAATGAGATATTCGGTAAGGCTTACCTGATATTCCTTCGATTTTTTTAGGATCGCTTCAAGAGGAACAATAGCTGTTAATACTTCAAAACGGGGAATATTTTTTAAATGAAAAGGCACGTGGAATGCCTTAGGTATTTTTACAGGACGAGAATCTATTTTTTTAAAATACCTGTTATAAGCATCTTCATATTCATCTTTTGAGGGAGTTTCATCTGGATGAATGAACGGATGTTCAGAAAGCAGTTGCAGGTAACATTTTTCAAGGTAAATGATCAAAATGGTCTTCAAAAATTCGAATGCCCCTGTTGCATCGGTGAGAATATGAGAAAACTCCACACTGATTTTCTTTTCTTTTGCCAATACCCTAAACATGAGTTCATCTTTATAAAAGGCTCTGCAGGGTAATTCATGATCGGGTTCTACAGGAATCGGCAAATTATGAGGTTCAAGATAGTACCAGAAAAAACCGGCCTTCAATTTAACCTTATAATAAGGAAATCTTTCTTCAACTGCATGAATAGCTTCGAGAAATTGTTTTGCTTTTATTCTTTCTTTCAACTCTACACCTACTCTAAAAACAGAAGTGAGCTCTTTATCCTTAATAGCCGGATAGATTTTAGCAGCATTATCCAAACGAAGCCAGAAATCATTTATATGCAGATCATCTATCCCCATATTTTATAAATTCTAATCTGGGAATAATACCATTCACTACGGGTATTAATGAGTAACTTCATGCCGAAACTTTTCTAAAAAACATCATTAAACCATATTGGCAAGTACACAAAGCAAATTATTTCACACCCTCCTTAAGCTAATCAATAAAAAAGGCTTTCTCAGAAAACAACTGGCCGCTGGTAAGTTCGATTCTTATAATCGTCCTGAGCCACCCTCTGGAATTTTGAAGACCTGTTATGTAATCAAATTTCAGATAAATGGACGGAATGTTTTTACATTAAAACCAAAAAACAAAAATTTTGCCAGTAAGCATATACTTTATTTACATGGAGGGGCTTATGTACAAGGCTTTAATAGATTCCATTGGGATTTTTTAGCTGAGTTAGTAAAAAGAACGAATTGCAATATTGTCGCTCCTGATTATCCTTTAGCACCAGCACACACTTACAAAGAGTCCTTTGAGATGGTGAGTGCACTTTACCATCATCTGTTGCTGACAGTAAATTCAAACGATCTGATTTTAATGGGTGACTCAGCAGGTGGTGGTCTTGCTTTGGCTTTCGCACAAAAGCTGAGAAATGAAAAAGCGGATCAACCGCAGCAAATTATCTTACTTTCCCCCTGGCTTGATATAACGATGACAAATCCTGGTATAAAAAATATAGAGTCGGCTGATCCCTTTTTAAAAAAGGAAAGCCTGCAGCAGGCGGGTAAATTATATGCGGGCAGTACAAGCCCTGATCATTATTTACTCAGCCCGGTTTATGGATCACTGGAAGGTCTGGGAAGATTATCGGTCTTTATCGGTTCAAATGAAATACTTGTAGCCGATGCCCGGAAATTGAAATTACAGGCCGAAGCCAAAGGGATTTCAATCAATTATTTTGAGTACGCAAACATGGTGCATGCTTGGATGTTTCTAAACTTCCCCGAATCAAAAAGAGCCAGGCAACAGATTTTTGATTTGATCCATGAATATTAATCAATATGGGACAGTGTGAGGAACAAAAAGTGAGAAAATATTTTCAAATCTTTCAAAGCCAATTGTCAAGTGAGAGACCAATTCGTTCAAAACAAACTCACATAACCTTGTCTTCTACTTTTATAAGTTTGTAAGAGATAGATTCTTTTGAAAAAGATATAAAAAATTCAATTCCTATGTATTCACCGCGGTACTCATATAAAAAAATCAAGCCCTTCTTTTCCATCATTATCCCCGTAATCGTATTCTCCTTCTCATTAAAGCTATAGGTAATCAACTGTTTTTGATCCGGAAATGACATGGCTTCAAATTTCGAGTAATATTCAAGGCGTTTGTTGTGCATGACATAAGATTTCATGAAGCAAGATAAAGCATTCGACGCAGGCGCCTTTTATAATTTTCTGTACGGTCAGATATTTAACAACTTGTTCGCCGCACAATAAAGAAGTGAAACTATTGCAATCATTCTACGTTTGTGAAGAAATAAAAAATAAGACCGATAATCAATGGTATCTTTACAACGGTCACCGAAGACTAATTTTTTTACATGTTTCTTTTTCACGGATAGGCTTATCGGTAAATTAAATCATATGCTTTACTACCAAAAATACCTTGTTAAGGATAACGACCAATTCGATCCGGAGTTTTTTTCGTTTGTTATCGACGATATGAAAACGATCAGGGAGCAAACAGATCATGTTTTACCAACTTTTAAAACAGAGATTATTTTATCTTTCCTGAAAAATCATTCTCTTGAACCAGAGTGGTCAAACTCCAATCCTGAATTAACAAAACTAATTACCTCAGGATCTTTATCTACCGGAAATATTAAATCGCTATTCGATTCCTGCCATAATAAGCCCCTTTTCCGGCAGCAAATGGAAGCATTTTTAAGACAAGGGCTTTCAGAATAAAATCATGCTGCTATTCACTCTGTATTGACATTTGGTATGAGGATCTTTTCATGCCATTTGTAAACATGATCATTTAATTGCCATAATCGTAATCTCTTGCGAACCATTTTTCCAAATGCTGTTTCCTAAATCGACTAGCTTTTGGAAGTCTGCGTCAATAACCTTTGCAAAAATGTTGGCGGCGTCTAAACCTTTTCCCTCGCCATAATATATTCCAAAACAATTGGCCGTTTTGGTTCTTACAGGTTTTGAAGGACCGAATACAACTTCACCTGGCTCTGTAAATACAGATGCGTTTTCTTGAATAATGTCGAGTGAAGGAACGTTATTTATCCAAATTTCTTGACCGGAAACCTTGGCGTGATAAAATATTCTTGTAAAGGGAAGTATCTCAGCAAAGGCTCTGGAGGTTATTGGTGCTGCATCTTGATAAAATTTGAATTTTATCTCCTGATTGTCTTTTGTCATGATCCTAAATCTTGTCATATTTCGTCTTTGTTTCATTCTTATTCATTTAATAATTCGACAAGCTAATTTTCTAAAAAATCGCCGTCGATAATTAGGAGTTTAACTCCATTTTCTGTTGTCGATAAATGCGAACTAAGATTATCCGACACCACATAGCTCATTCCGGGTGAAAGAAGAAAGTTTTCTCCGGTTTTTAGTTGAGAAGTAAAAGATCCCTCAAGACAGTAAACGATGTGGCCTTTTTCACACCAATGATTTGCAGAATAACCTTTTGAATATTCTACGATTCTGATTCGCAACCCAGGAAATTGAATTGTTTGCCAATAGGCAACTCCCGTTTCGCCCTTGTGCTCAACTTTTTCGATATTGGCCCAATCGATGGTTTGAAATGATATATTGCTCATGGAAATTTATTTAGAATCTCTTTTCTTTATGCTTATCTATATTAGAAATGAACGTCCCCTCCTGCCTCAAAATACGACGAGTAGCCTAACGTATAAATGAATGCTATTAGTTGCCAACAGGTTCTTTTTTATTTGTCTTGTTTGATTTGGTCGAAGGTAGGTGATCGATAACTATTTTATTCTTTGTCCGCTCCTTCAGCAATACGGATATAATATCCATTTATGTCAATAAAGGCAAATTCTCTAAGACCATAGGGATGTGTCTTTAAGTCGTCTGCCAATTCAATATTCTTCCCCTTGAATTCAGATAGCACTTCGTCAATATTGTCAACAAACCATATAAGAGGCAAACGGTGTTGTGGATTATTGATGTCTGTTGTAAACTCATTGTTCTCTGCAAAAAGTAGCCGCATTTCATCACGCCGAATACCGCCGTCCTTTTCGCCAAAAGTCCATTCGCCATAAAAGCCAAGAGTATCACGATAATAGTTCAGTATTAAGCGTAAATCTTTTACAGGAAGATGCGGCCCGCTTCGAATAAATTTCTTTGTTTTCATACTCTTTATTTTGCTGATCATAAACTTAAGTTATCAAGTATTGAACAAAGGGTTAGTAATCAGAAATTCGCTCTTCTATTCTACACATAGCCTGGTAACTAAATAGTAATTTAAATTTCTTTCATTTGAGTTACTTTATAAACTCTTCCATTTTTGTCATAAGTAGTCCACTCTCCTGTTTGTTTGCCATTTTTGAAATATCCTGAACGCATGATCGTTCCATCTTTCCGAAACCATTCCCAATATCCGGTAGGAACATCACCCACCATTTTACCCTTCGCCCAAACGCTGCCATCATTATGATATTTGATGTAGTTTTTTGCTTTTGTTTTGCTCATAGTTTTTTGTTTGATACTTGCATGTTACTACAAAAATGGTTGCTTACATAAATTTATTCATTAGTAATAAATTTGAAATTAATGGCAGGTCAAATAACAACTTGATGTAACTAGCCAACTTAATTATGGAAATGAATTCAAGGGAGATTTATCACCAACGAGCCAAATATGTCCAAACGGATCAATAAAACCTCCTTGTCTATGTATGCCCCATGGGGCTTCATGATTTCTAATTTTGTCAAAGCTACCATTGGCACCAGCCTGCACGGCACGTGTAATGAATGTATCAGGGTCATCGCAAAATACTTCTACTCTTGTTGATGTAATACCAAGTTTTTCAGGGCTCTCCCATCCGTTATTGGCGGGTTCACCAACAAAGAAAGCTGCACCAGCAATCTCCAAACCTGCAACTGAACCCAAACTCCATAGCACAGTTGCATCAAGAGCCTTTTTATACCAATCAACAGCAGCGGGTGCATTGGTAACGGCCAGCATGAGTGAGATGGTTAGTTTAGTGTTTTTATTTTCGCTGCCATCTTGCTTTTTCATTGGGGAATCTTTAAATATAAATGTATGCTATTGCCAATAGATAGTAATCACATTTCTAATTATCATTATCCACAAAGAAAGAAAAATTTTTGTTGTGACTTTAATGCACCAGCCATGATCTTATCTGCAGTTCAGGGTGTGTACGAATACCATTAAAGAATTCCCTGTAAATAAGTCCTACTCCTTTTGCATAATAAGCAGTATGTATTTCGCCTGTAGCCTTAAGGCTTGCGCCTACATCGGCTACTTCGGGTATCATCTGGATTTCGCACACATGTAAAAAAGTTTTACCGTTTATTACTACATTAGCATCAGCATCTATACATTGAAAAAGATAGCGCAATACGAGTACCTGGTATCCAAAACTGGTAGTGCCTGTATAGGTGTTAGAATACCATTTTTGACCAGTACGGCAATTTTCTTTCAAAAAAACCAGGTCATCGTATAAAGTAGGTGAATAATCAAGTGCACTGGTGTAAGTACTTACGGCAGCATACTCTAAATAATCAAAACCAGATTTTCTATAATAGCTTTGATTCGTGGCCGGAAAAAAGCTTATATAATCATCCATCACATAATAAGTAGCGGTGTTCAATACAGCAAATCCTCTAATGGTTTTTACAATCGAGTCAGGCGGATAGGAAAGATCATCATAACTCCAACGGTTATTCTCTGCCAATGGGAAATGATCAGGGTTGGTGGTTTGAATAACATTCATCAAGCTATCCTGAACGTTAACGACTACTTGGCAGGTTGAAGAATCGTATTGAATGCTGAATAAATTTGTTCCCTGATTTAAAGGACGACCATTGGTAGGCAATTTTATTGATATTATGCCAGTATCAGCAAAACTACCTGAACCGGCAAACGAATAACCATTTATATGATCTGATTGAATATTATAAGAGCCTGCCTTACTAACATATATCTCCAACTCCAAAAAATTACTATCAGTAAGATTTTTACCAACGATATAATTTCCTTTAAGAGTACCCGTGCAATTATTGTTGAGGTCTTTTACCAGATAGCCTGAAGAAAGAGGCCCACCTTCGTAACTGTATTCTTTTTTACAAGAATAAAGTGAAGCCAATAAAACAAGTACAAAACAATATAAAACGAGACCTCTCATACTTTCCACTATTTCAGATCAACAGTAAAATAATTAAAACGATTTTTCGCAATTGTTGGTTGGCTTGGATAGAAACTATAATTATTGTTCTGGTCAGCCGTTAATCGGCGCAAGTATTATTTAATCTGTCACAAAATTCCAAAAGCTAATTTTTCTTCTTGTTTTAAAACCGAGCTTTTCATACAATCTGATTGCTCCATTATTTTTTTCAGCAACATGCAAATAGGGAGTTTTGTTTTGGTCAAAGATTTTATTTACTGTGTAAGCGACTAATTGTTTTGCATAGCCTCGACCCGTATAAAGCGGGTGAGTAACAACAGCGCTGACTTCTGTAAATTCATTCATTTTCATCCGCTCCCCCGTAACGGCTACGAGGGTGTTATCCTTGAATACTCCAAAATAATCACCCATCAAAGTAGTTTTCTTTTTAAAGTAGCCGGGTTGAACTAGATCAACTAGGTTGTACAACGACTCCTCGAATTTGTCATTCAGCTTGACAACATTTTCTTTAAGTGCAACATCAATTTTACGTTCAGCCACCATTTGAAGGCAAACTAATTCATTCTTTAAATTTATCTTCTTTGAAAATTTAGGTTTCTCCCCCACTATAAAAAAATTGTTGGTCAGTTTTGCGTATTCATCAATTCCACTTGAAATATCATTGTCATTTTCAAATCCTCCAAAAGGGCAATAATCTGGTGCGTAGAATTTTAAATTCTTATAGTCAATCGAAAAATCCTTATGAGTTTCTGACAAAGAATACCACACAGGGTTGTCTAATTTTTTCACCATTCAGATACCGTTTAGATTCTTATTATCTCTGACTCTTTATTCCCTGAACCGCTGCAACTCTTGCCAAAAGCTCTATTGTACCGTCTGCTTGAATGGGCAATTTTTTAAAAAGGTTATTTTTTAATTTCTTCTGCAAATCTTCATTTAGAGAAACCAAATAAGCGCCTGCAGGTCCTTGTCCGCCCAAAAAAGGATTCCAAAGGTCGTCGAAGTTTTAAAAATTGTCTTTATGTTCAGATAAGAAGTTTCAATATCGATCAAGCCCGCTTTCTTAAATTCAGTTTTCAAGTTCTCAGTATTGCATATTGGGAAACGCACACCTTCATCAAATTTATGGGAATCGGGATCAATCTCTACAGCCGCATCCCAAAAAAATCTTAGAAAATCCATTCGACCTGCATAGTCCCAAACGTAAGCTGCAATAGTGCCATTTACCCTAAGCACTCTTTTCATCTCAGAAAGTGCAATAGTTAAATCCGGAAAAAAATTGAGTGCAAGACCGGAAACAACTACATCAAATTCATCATCACCTTTGGGAATATTTGAAGCGCTTCCGACACAAAAATCCACCTCATAAGAAAGGCGCCCTTTTGCTTTGGCCAAGAATTCTGCAGAAGTGTCAATACAGGCTAATTTAGATGGTTTGTAATTTTGAAATATAGCTTCACTTAAAGATCCTGTTCCACATCCAACATCAAGCCATGACTGTCCGTAAGGAATGCTCAGCCATTTAAGGAATACTGGTGCCATTAATTTGCTCCATCTTCCCATAAAATATTCATAGGGATCACCACTATCCCATGAATCAGTTATCGTTTTCATTTATTCAATACCAATTACATTATTTTGTTAAGGCAATTTACTTTGTTGTAAGTTATATTTCTCGAATTAGCTCTTTATACAAGCAATTAATATTTCCGGATTGGGAATTTTTTCTTGTAAGTAAATTGCCTCCATATCCATTCTACCGGGCCATAGTAAAATTTTGATAGCCACCATTTGCTAAAAAAAGCTTGCAAAAAATAAACGACAAAGGATGAAAGCCAGATAATACTGAATGAAATTTCTCCGAGAAGACCGAAACCAATGTGGTAAAAGATAACAACATATAGGATTGTCTGCATTAAATAGTTGGTAAGAGTTATGCGACCAAGATTACGAAATGTCTCCATTAGCCATGATGCATTTCGCTTATTATAAATTAGAGCAATCGTTGCTGCATAGAAAATGGCCATACACAATACACCACCTTTTATGAACGGGTATAAACTAAATCTTGGAATTGGGATCATTTTTTTATCGGCGAGTACCAGTAATGGTATGTAAACAATCGTAATGAGTAATGTCCATTTCCATATTTTTTTTATGAAAAAAATATTTTCATTCAATTTTACCAGCCAATGCCGTCGCAAAATATAATATCCTAATAGAAATCTTCCGAATGTTTCGCTCATATCCCGCCATTCTACCCAGGTATATATCCATTGAAAGGGATAAACTTTGTAATTCGTGATCGCAACTTGTTTCAATGAACCGAACTTATAGCTTTGGTAGTACTCTCTTATCATAGCATCTTCATTTATGGAATAGTTCAAAAGGAAATGTTGGTAAAAACGAATAGCTGTTGGCAAAACGAAAAGAAAAAAAACTGAGTACAGCAAGATTTTGCGATTGCTTTGCTTTCTGAACAGCAATAAAAATATTCCGGTCAGGGCATAAATATGAAGAATATCTCCATTCCACAAAGCCAAGTTTATACATCCGAATATGAATAGCCAGAACATCCTGCGAAGAAAGAACGGCGTTGAATTGATACTCTTCTTTTCCAGCCGTTCCATAATAACACCGAAACCATAACCAAAAAGAATTGAGAACAAGGTCATGAATTTATTCTCTATAAAAATATTATGCAGCTCATCCAGCAGCCAATCAAATGCTGTTGCCTGTGCATCGATAACCGGTTCGGGAACATTATTTGTGAGCATGCCTGAGAAATTCCCCAGCAGCACACCAAATAATGCAAAACCTCTAAGAACATCAACAATGATAGTGCGGTCCTGTTGTTGTATGGGAAGTTGGTTGGTCAATTATTTCTTGGGAGCAAGCTTCAGCCGTTAGTAATGCTGAACTATATTGCTCGTAATTTATATTTCCTGATCTGCTTTATGTATAAGGAAGATTTATCCTGGTCATCAACACAACATTTGAGATTTATCCAGCTATTATTATTCTGTTCATTACTGGTGGTTTTCTTGCTTTCTGAATAAAAGCAAATAAGGCAATCCCTAATAAAACAGAAAACAAAAAAAATACTTTTACTAATCCCAAGGAAGCAATTCCAAGAATGATACCAGTGAGTGAAAAATATCGCCCATCTTCCAAATAATAGACATATCCCCTTTGTGCCTGAATTGCATAATATAATGTCCAAAGAAATAAGGCAAGTACAATAAAGAATGCAATCATTGGTTTTTTACCAGCACGAAATACGTTCCACTTTTCTATTCTGCAATTTGCATTTGGGGTATTGGATTTAATACTTTCAAACAGTTTATACTTTTTGTATTCATCAGTTATTCTCAATTGTTCTTCTCCATCCCTTCCCCAAAAAATTTCTATGTAAGGCTTACCATCTTGTAATCTTATTTCCTTACAATTTCTGGTTTTTATCTCCCACAATTTAGTGGTATCAAAAGAGCCAGCTTTCAACCCGCTAGCTAATATATCTGTTTCTTGATCTGTTTTGGGATTTGCTTTATAAATAGTACCATTAACAAAAGCAATCAGTTTATCATTCCCTTTTTCATTGCTTGTTAAAATCTCTATCATTGTTTTGGTGCTAAATCAAGAAAAATTTGAAATGATGAATTTGAAAATTACATGTTACGTCCACATAAATTATGTTATTAACAACAGAGATGATTCATATTTCCAAACATCAAGGGGCAAATGGTTAATATTAAGAAAGAGGATGTCCAATTTCCCAATGAAGGCCAAACGGATCAACAATTCGTCCCAACCTCCAACCGTGTTCCTCTCCTACAGGAAAAACCTGAGTTGCACCTGCATCAAGAGCTTTTGCGAAAACTGTACCGGGGTCATTAATGGTTAATATTATTCGGATAGTTCCGCCTCCAAGCAATTGAACATTTGAGTTTTCTTTTTCGGTATTGTCGCCACTAACCCAAAAATTTGCACCGTTGACCGATAGTTGCACAACTAACCCTCCATCTGGTGTTTCTAAACGGTATGTTTCAATCGCATCAAAGGCAGTTTTATAAAACTCTACCGCTTTACCAGCATTTTGCACAGTTAGCCATGGTGCGATAGTAGTTTGAATAGAGTGGTCTCTTTGTATCATAAATGCTTATTTGTTATTGTAAAAATTAAGGGAATGAGGGCATATAAATTTATCTCATTAGTAACAGATGAATTTATGTTTTCTAAGCAGCTTTATGTACAAGGAAGATTTAAGAGAGAAAAATCTTAATAAAGCACAAGTCTTCCCCCATACAAAGGCTTGATGAGACATCAGCTTGCGCCTGATTTTTCAAACACTCATCAAGGAAAGAATTCGAAGTATAACTCCGTGGGTAAAAAGAATTGCCAACCTTTATTTTGTTTTTTATAGCGAAAATTTTTTTGCAGGTTGGCAACTCTCCTTTTAAAAACTACATGTTTATATAAAGAAAATCAAAATGGTGTGTAGCTAAACTTTTGCCCTCCTATAGACGCTTCATACATCAGTCCGCCTTTTTTCTGGGTAAATACCATGACTCCTTCCCGATACTTCACATTAGCAGAAGCACCGACTGTAGCAGCTACCGCCGAAGCCTGGGCCGAAAATTCGAATTTATTTTCTTTGAAGCGATCCAGGGCCGCTTTGTTTTCAAAGAAAATGACCTCGCGGTAAGCCTGGCCCCCAAATTGAAAACCAACGCTGACCTGTTTCATCTTTGCACTGCCTATTGCATTTCCATTTTCAAAAACAATTCCATTACCTGCAGCGCCGCCTACCCCGACAGCACCTTTCCCCACATTAGGAAATATTACATACCCATACGAGTTGTCAAATAAATTTTTCATTAGGCCGTCTGTTTTGATAAAATCGGCTTTTGCCTCTTTACTGTCCTGGGTAAGTTTATTGGCTTTGGAATTTTGTGCTAAAACGTATGTGGGCAACGCGAGCCCAGCCAATACAAAAAGAAGTACTGCAATGCGAACCATATTATTCTTTTTCATAATTACTTTTTAAATAGTTTATTACGTCACTTGTAAATTATACTACGTCAAAGATTTTGCCAGCAGGGAAATCTCCCGGTTTTATTATGAATAATATTTTTCCGGCACTTATACCCCAGTGCGTGAAGAAACACAATACATATTGGATGAATAGGATTACCAGACGATGAAAGGATTGCGACGCAACAGACGATGCTATAAAATACTGAAGCTGGTATCATAATCATCCTTCGTCAACCCCTTCGACAAACTCAAGGTCGCAAATCACTTCGTCTCAATCACCACTTCACCTGCCCTCAATCCTTCGCCTTCTGCTTTTAATATTATTTTTCCCGCATTGCCTTTTGGTCTAACAATAATTAAACATTTTCCCCGGAAGGTTTTGTGTTGTGGTTTTTGTCCACTGGGTCCTGCGGAAAAACTTTGCATGTCATTGGGACTTGCACTGGCCGTTGCTGCAATTTCTCCATTGCCTGTAATTGAAAAATGCAAGGGAATGATGGCATCGGGAACAAGCCAGCCATTTGCATCAACCACCTCCGCAGTAACATAAGAAAGATCGTTGCGACTTGCCTTTATATTTTTGCGATCCGCAGTAAGTCGTATTTGCGTGGGCATACCTGCTGTTTGCAATACAGCTGAATCAACCGCCTTGCCGTTGTTTATGGCAATGGCTTTTAGCGAACCGGGTTGATAAATGATATCAAAAGTTGCGGTAAGATTGTCCGGTGAAACAGTTTTTTGATCGATCATTTTTCCGTTGAGCTCCAAGCGCACTTGCGGGTAACGGGTGTACACATTCACCTGTAATGGCTTGCCCTCCTGACCGGGAAAATGATAATAAGGAATTTCATCGGGCCAGCCCCAGTAGCTTACCGCTTCTTTATGCCCCGCGGGCACGGGCGCATGTACCAGCATATGCATGGGGTTTATTCTCCAAACAATATCACGATAATATAGCTGCGGCTTTTTTCCTCCAATAAGATCGATATCGCCGCACCATGCATTGAACCAGGGAAATGTTTGCAATTCATAGGATGAAGCACTGTCAAGCTTGGTATGACCAATTCCTGTTTCACCTAAATAATCCATGGCGGTCCACACAAAATCACCGATGACATAAGGATGTTTTTCCACCATGTTCCAGTTCACAAAAGCTTCGAGTGGAACAGATTCTGTACCCATGATGATGCGCTGCGGATATTTTTTATGATCGGGTTCATATTCTTTCCACTGATAATTATAACCACCTACATCGAGCAAAGCAAATGCAGCCGCGGTTGTGTCCCATTTGTAACCGGGATGGTCCCAAAAGTGACAAATGGCTTCTGTAACAGGCCGTGTGTTATCGAGGTGTTTTATTTCACTGATCAATTGTTTTGCAATGGCAAGCCCCGGAGCATCTGCTCTTTCATTTATTTCATTGCCGATGCTCCAGAAAACAACGGATGGATGATTGCGGTCCCGAAGCACCATGGCATCAATATCTTTTTTCCACGAAGTATCAAAATACAAGCTATAATCCTGCGGGTTTTTAGGACGCTGCCAGTGATCAAATGCCTCATCAATAACGATGATACCGACACGATCACAAGCATCTAAGAATTGTTGTGACGGCGGATTGTGAGAGGTACGCACCGCATTAAAGCCATAAGATTTTAATAACTCTACTCTTCTTTCTTCTGCACGGTCGATAGTGGCGGCACCCAGCGGACCATTATCATGATGCATACATCCGCCACGCAGCTCGACATTTTTTCCATTGAGTAAAAAACCTTTCTCTGCGCTGAGTTCGAGAGAACGAATACCAAATGCTGTTACTACATGATCGAGTATTTGATCGTCTTTTATGACATCTGTTACAGCCTGATAGAGATATGGAGATTCGGGTGACCATAATGAGGGATGAGGGATCGTAATGTTCTGTGAAATCTCTTTATTTGTGCCCATCAATGAAACAGGAGTTTCAACAACGGCCATCGCTTTGTTCTTTGCATTGAGAATCGTGGTAATCAATTTTACTGAAGATCGATTTTCTTCGTCAACGATGGTTGTTTTCACATTCAGCAATGCAGTATTTGCAGAAATTACAGGGGTAGTAATATATACTCCCCATTGCCGCACATGAACAGCATTTGTAATCGTTAACCACACATGACGGTAAATACCTGAACCGCTATACCATCTTGAATTCCTGCCTTCATTGCGCACACGAACAGCTAAAATATTTTCTTCACCATTTTGTTTGAGCCAGGGAGTAAGATCAAAATAAAACGGAGTGTACCCGTAAGGATGATTGCCGAGATGATGTTCATTGATCCACACATCGCTGTTCATATACACTCCATCGAAATAGATAGAAATTCTTTTGCCAGCAATATTGTTTAACCGAAAATGTTTACGATACCAGGCAGTGCCGCCAACAACATAACCTGTGGAAGTTGAACCAACACTTTTTGTGGTAAAGGGCCCGATGACAGAATCAGACTGATTGGGAAGATCTTCAATGCTCCAATCGTGAGGAAGTTCAACGGTGCGCCAATCTCCATCGGTGATATTTTGTTTTTCACCATTCGCAATATCACCTTTGAAAAATTTCCATGATGAATCAAACAAAGCCTGAATTCGTTGAGCATTGATTGATGAAGTGAGTAAAGAGGATAATATGACAAGTAGTTGTTTTTTCATGATGCAGGGGAATTAGAAGGCCTCATAAACCTCACCCTCTTATCCCTCTCCTTTTGGAGAGGGACGGTGTTTCAAATCTTTTCTAAACTTTTTGTTCTTCCACATCAACTTCATTTCAATACTCGGCATTTTCATCAAGCGAGGGCTGTGCGCTGTTCCTCTCCGCCCTTAGGCGGAGAGGTTAGGTGAGGCTACCACCCTATTCCATAATCCTCACCATGATTGCTGCTGCCCCCCCATAATGTGCCGTGCTTCCAATCAAAATAAATGGCATTGATAGGGCCAGAGGTACGGTCTTCAAAACTCAGCTTGTAGCCCATTTGTTTTAGATCTCTTCGTATCCAATCGGGAGTATTTGAATTGAGTAAAATATTTCCGGGTTTTGGTTTACGGTCATCGATCTTTGTTCCGCCCAGCGAAAGCCAAAGCTGATCGGTGTTGATATTCGGAGCCTCTACCGCTTCCTGCACCGTCATTCCAAATTCAACCATATCCAAAAAGAATTGAAGAAGATTTTGATCCTGCGCATCGCCACCCTGCACAGCAAAAGCTAAAAACGGTTTGCCATCTTTTATGGCAAGCGTTGGTGTCAATGTTACTCTGGGCCGCTTGCCTGGCTCTACTACATTGAAAGGATTTTGTGAAGCATCCAACACAAAGCTTTGCATACGCTGGCTCATGCCTACACCGGTATGTCCCGCAATGCATGCAGGCACCCAACCACCACTTGGCGTAACGCTCACTACCCAACCTTCTTTGTCCGCTGCTTCAATAGACGTAGTGCCTCTGCGAAGGCGATCCAAATATGCCTCCCCAAGTCCCTCCGAAGGAGGGGTTTCGCCATCCCACAAGCCCAAGGATTGTGTATCATTCAAATTATTTGAATTATTATCTGCTACAAACCCTCTCTCCTTTATCACCTTCATGTATGGATTTGTTTTTCCTTCAAAAGGATAAGGATCGCCCGGCCCTATCTTAGGATCATTTTTTTCCCAATTGATGAGCTTTGCTCGCTGCTTGGCATATTCTTTTGAAAGCAATCCTTTGATCGGTTCTTCGGGAGCAAAATAAGGATCACCATAATAAAAATCACGATCGGCAAAAGTAAGGCTCATGGTTTGATAAATTGTATGTATGTATCGAGTTGAATTAAAGCCCATGCTTTTGAGATCAAAATTCTCAAGCAGGTTCAATGCTTGCAACAGTACGGGTCCTTGTGTCCATTGTGCAAGCTTGTAAACATCTATGCCTTTATAATTCACTTTCATCGGTTCTTCCTGTATCACTTTCCACTTGGCGAGATCTTCCATGGTTATAAGACCGCCCTGCTCCTGACATCCTTTTACAAACTCTTTAGCTATATCACCTTTATAAAAACGATCATAAGCTGCATAGATCGCTTCCTTGCGTGTCTTACCTTTTTTTAATGCTTCCTGTTCGGCATCAACCATTTTTTGCAAGGTCTGCAACAGATCAGGTTGACGGAATATTTCTCCTGCCTCTGGCGCTTCCCACGATTGGCCGGCATGCGGTAAAAAAACTGTTTTGGAATAAGGCCATTGTTTGATGCGTTCTTTATTTCGTTCAATGCTACCGGCAGTTTGTGCTTCCATCGGATAACCCTCGGCCATTTGTATGGCAGGTGTCAATACTTGTTTCAAGCTCATAGTTCCATATTCGGCCAGCATAGTGCACAACCCTCCAGGTGTACCTGGGGTAACGGCTGCAAGCGGACCATACTCAGGCGGATAATTAAATCCTTTGCCTTTGAAAAAATCAACCGTAGCGCCTGTTGGAGCAATGCCGAGTGCATTGATGGCAATCACTTTTCCTGTTTTGGGATTGTAGATCAAAGCTTGTGTTTCTCCGCCCCAGCTCAGCACATCCCACATAGTACAGCCGGCTGCCAACATAGCACAAGCAGCATCCACTGCGTTGCCTCCCTGCTGAAATATCATGGCTCCTGCATTTGCAGACAGGGGCTTGCCTGTAATGGCCATCCAGTTTTTTCCATGAAGCGGCGGCTTTTGTGTTTGTTGTGCCATAGCAGAAAAAGTTAAAAGGAATAAGAAGATGAGCGAGAGGCTTCTCATAAAAAATAGTTTTGTATTTAAAGTTAATGTAGTTTCAAATAACAGCCGGGATAAGCCTACTCAAAACTCTTTACTCGATAAATCCGTACCTAGAAAATTTGAAAATATCAACGGAAATCTTTTGATTTTATGGAAGCAAAAAAAATCTTATTTGCCTGCATTCCTGCTGACGGACATTTGAACCCGATGACGGGAATAGCCATGGAATTGATAAACCGGGGACATGATGTACGATGGTACACCAGCAAAATATTTGAAGAAAAATTAAACAAGCTCGGAATACCGCATTACCCATTTAAGAAAGCACTTGAGGCTAACCAATTTAATGTTGACGAATTATTTCCAGAAAGAAAAAAATTGAAGACTGGAATACCGCAACTTAAATTCGATTTGAAAAATTTTTTTATTTACAGAGCGCCGGAGTATTTTGAGGACATTAGCGAAATAAAGGAAAGCTTTCCTTTTGATATTTTCGTTTGCGATGGGGCGTTTACTGCCGGTAAACTTGTAAAAGAAAAATTAAAGGTTCCTGTAGCAGGGATAGGCATCATCCCTGTGATGTGCACTTCAAAAGATCTTCCTCCTTATGGACTGGGTTTAACTCCCGATCATTCTTTTACGGGCAGCATCAAACAAAAAGCCATGCGCTTTATGGCAAAAAATTTCATTTTTAAAGAATCCTCCGTTGAGTACAATAAGATTCTCAAGAGTTATGACTTGCCTGCTGAAAACATTTTAATATTCGATATTCCCGTGCTGCGTTCTGATGTTTTTCTTCAAAGTGGAACACCGGGTTTTGAATATGAACGAAGCGATATGCCGGAAAAACTAAAATTTGTGGGCCCGTTGCATGCATATAAAAAAGAGAAACAAAAAGATTTTCATTATGACTGGGAAGATAAGCTCAACAAGTACAAAAAAAATATTCTTATCAGCCAAGGAACTTTTGAATCCGATCATTCCAAATTGACAATTCCCGCTTTAGAAGGGTTAAAGAGTGAAGATTATCTTTTGATAGTTGCCACTGGTTTTCATTCCACAAAAGAGTTGAGAGAAAAGTATTCGGAGCAGAATATTGTAATCGAAGATTTTATTGATTTTGATTTTATCATGCCAAGAGCCGATGTTTATATCACCAATGGCGGTTATGGAGGAACGCTCCTAGCTATTGATCATGCCTTGCCCATGGTAGCAGCAGGAGTTAACGAAGGCAAAAATGAGATTTGTGCCAGAATAGGTTTTTTTAAATTGGGTGTTAACCTACGAACTGAAAAACCAAGTCCTCAAAAAATAAAAATGGCGGTAAATGAGATACTTGCGAACCCGGAATACAAGAAGAATGTAGAAAGGCTTAAAAACGAATTTAAGCAATATGACGCTGATAAATTATCGGCTGATTATATTTTGAGCACACTAAAGAAATAAAACATTTTATCATGAATGATTTTAAAAGCAAAGTACAAAGGCATGATCTTAATCGAAGAAAATTTATTGAAACAGGCATGAAGGCGGTGGGTTCTGCAGCTTTGTTAACCATTCCTGCTACCCATCTTTTTGCAGCAAATAAAGAATACACAATACAGGATGTGATCGACCTGACATTGAAAGAAATTCCAGGCACTCCTTTTAAGCAAACAGTTGATACATTAAAAAGCGGAAGCGCAGATCAAAAAGTCACAGGCATTGTAACAACTATGTTTGCGACTATTGAAGTAATAAAAAAGGCGGCAGCTTTAAATGCCAATTTCATTATTGCACATGAACCTACCTTTTATAATCATACTGATGATATAAACTGGGTAGAAAACAATATGGTGGTAAAGCTTAAGCAGGAATTACTGAAACAACATAATATTGCTGTGTGGCGTTTTCACGATTATTGGCATGCTTACCGACCTGATGGGATTAGCTATGGTGTTTTGAAAAAAGCGAACTGGCTGCAATACAATAAAAACGCAGATATAAGCTTTAAAATTCCAGCGACTTCTTTAAAATATATTGTCGAACATCTTAAAACTTCGTTGGGTATTGCTCAAGTAAGAGTGATTGGCGATCTGTCACAATCTTGTTCAACCATTGCTTTGTTACCCGGCGCTTGGGGTGGACAAAAACAAATAGCAACTGTTGAAAAAGAAAAACCTGATGTGCTGATTGTTGGTGAAGTGCACGAATGGGAAACAGCGGAATATATAAGAGATGCTAGAATGCTCGGTTCAAAAACTTCATTGATCGTATTAAGCCATTCAGTGAGCGAAGAGCCAGGTATGGAATGGCTTGTTGAATGGCTGCAACCAAAACTGCAAGGGATAAAGGTTAAGCATATAGCATCAAACAATCCGTTTACAATGGTGTAATAACTTGTTTACTGTAAACCTTAGGCAACCACTGTATTAAACAGGTTTGGAATTTTACAGGATAAAAAAAGTAACAACACAGATTGCTGCATGAAGAATTCTTAGAAATAGTACGAAGAATTCAAAAATATCGCTATTCGAACTGCTGTGGTAGATGGCACGGCACAGTTTTATGTTTTATTTTTAATGATATTTAAAATCCAATATCTATGAAAACGAAACATTTTCTTATCCTCATACTATCTTTCTTGCCATTTATTTTTTCATGCAAGAAAGAAAAAAAAACTTCTCCTATTCAAATTTATCTTACTGACGATCCGGCTGTTTATGACTCGGTTTATATTCATATAAAAAGTATAGAGGTAAATGTGCTTCATGATTCGCTGGCATGGATTCCTTTAGATACTAAAGACACTATTATTAATCTACTTAATCTTCACGACGGTGTTACCATGCTAACAGCACAAGGTATAGTGCCGCAGGGATTATTAAAAGAAGTTCGTTTTATTTTAGGGAATGGCAATACAGTTGTTGTGAATGGCATTTCATATCCTATGCAAACACCGAGTGCAGAAACTTCAGGCCTAAAACTAAAGATTGATAAAAAGTTGAACGAAGTATTCAACGCCTTCATATTTGACTTTGACGCCTCGCAATCTATTGTTGCCGAAAATGGGACGTATCGTTTAGAGCCTGTTATCAGATTATTACCTTAGTTATTGAATTGCCTAGAGGCCCTAGCTGCAAGAATGGCAACGAATAGTTGCCTTTCTGAGTTTGAGGTTTTTCTCTGGTACGATAATAGCAGAAGACGTATAAAAAGCTATGATGGATATTATCATTCAATCATTGGGGTTTACAGCAGGTGAAGATCTTGAAAATTTTATCCGTGAAAAACTGAACAAATTTGAAAAAGAAGCTAATATCATTCGTGCCAATATTACTTTATTTATTGGATCAAAAGCCAACCCAGATAAATATTATTGTGAAATAAAACTCGAGGTTCCTGGTAAAGATCATTTTGTAAAAAAGAATAGCGATAGCTTCGAAAAGGCAGTCGTTGATGCCGCTGATACAATTCAACTCACGATGCGAAAAGCGAAAGAAAAACAGATGGGTAGAAATCAAAGCAGTTAATCTAAGATCATCGAACTTTCACGATTTACTCTAATTGTATTTGTGATCAGTCTAAAAAACTGTCAAAAAAAACTGCCTTATTTTTAGTAAAAATTATTTCATCACTATACGGTGGTTTCCACCTCTTTAGATATTCATCGTAAATTTCCCTGTGATTAAAAGCTATGAGATGCGAGATATGAAGAGTATTTTTGAAACCGTTCTTGTAATTAGCAACAGCACAGAGTTCCGGCGATTTGAAAAGCCCTAATGTCCGCACCCCCGGTAACCTGTTAGCTAATTCTCTCTTCCAATTCCATGACTAATCCTCGTCCTTGTCTCCTATGGTGAATCATCTGTGATGAATCCATGCCCTGAGTGTCGGCATTGTTTTAATTAAACCTAAAACGATGTTGAAAAGAAAACTGGTAAAAGCAGGTTTATTTGCCAATGGATTAGTTTTTTTTATTGCTACAGTAAATGGCGCAGACAATCAACAACCTGTTGATACAACTACAAAAACAACGATTGATCCCATCATTCGCCAACTACAAGCCTTCGATTCTTCATTCATCGGTTTGAGTGAATTTCCTGAAATCGTATTAACCAATACGCCAAAAATTCGTTTGAACTCGCATGTGGTGAAATATGTAAAGGACTATAACAAAAAAAACACCGAGTCGCTAGAGAAGATCAAAGAAAAAAGCACTCGCTACTTTCCACTTATAGATTCAATTTTCACCAATTACCGTTTGCCTATTGAATTGAAATATCTTGCTGTAATTGAATCGAAATTAAACTCAAAGGCTATTTCTCATTGCGGAGCTGTAGGACCTTGGCAATTGATGCCATCAACAGCTCGTGATCTTTCATTAAGAGTAAAAGGTAAATATGATGAAAGAACGAATTACCACAAAAGCACCGTGGCTGCAGCTAAATACCTTAGAGATTTATATCGTGAATTTGGAGATTGGTTATTAGTTATTGCCGCTTATAATAGCGGACCAGGCAAGGTAGAGTATGCAATCAAGAAATCAGGAAGCCATAATTTCTGGGCTCTTCAAAACTTTTTACCTGCAGAAACAAGAGGGCATGTAAAAAGATTTATTGCTACTCATTATTATTTTGAAGGTTATGGAAGCATAACCACATTAACCAAAAAAGAAACTGCAACATACAGAACGGCGGTTAGTGAATTCATGGCCAAACAAAAAACAGAGCTTTCAAAAGAGGTTTCTAAAAATGATGTTACAAAGAATGATAACACCAACCCTGAAAAAGAAGTAACAAAAGGAATAAACAGCGGTGAGATGAAATTGACTGAACAGAAATAAATAAAAAAAGCCGTCCCAAACGGGACGGCTTTATCAACGTTAAAAATAATTAGAAACGTCTATCGCGGTTTCCTCCTCTATCATGTCCATAGCCTCCATGATCATCCCAATCACGTCCAAATCTCGATTCAGTGATCTGTAACTGACCGGAGCGGTCAACGTTAATACGCACATCACTATTCCTTAATTGGAAAATTGATGAGGCCACTAATCTTTTAGATCTTCCAAAAAAACCAGGCCTC
Organism: Chitinophagaceae bacterium; assembly: GCA_036005185.1. Taxonomy (GTDB): domain Bacteria; phylum Bacteroidota; class Bacteroidia; order Chitinophagales; family Chitinophagaceae; genus VBAU01. The sequence goes on from DASYQS010000002.1 coordinate 145,283, forward strand.
ATTTCATATACTTTAATCGCATGGCGACCATTAGACAAGCTTGAAATGTTCATGGTATTGCCAAAATTGCTGAGGTAACGATTACCATCGATAACAACCTCATATTTTTTTGCTGTAATTACCGTTACAGTAGGCCTCCTATCCGCCGCAAACATTGCCACAGTTAACATTAAGCCTAAAACAAGTGTAAAGATCTTTTTCATGTCTTAAATTTTTGCTTTTAATCTTGCAGAGCAACCGGGAGAACTACAAGAGATTTTTTAAAATTCCCGGTTGCTAACAATTATTCAAAGCAAATGCCACTGTGCCAAAAATTTGAAAAGGAATCGTTAAGGCGATTGTTATTTATGGTTAATGAAAATTTTAAAACGTTAATGCTAATATGCGCTTGTTTTATAACACTTGGCATGTGTTTTTCTTTATATTAAAAAAAGATTTATGAAAGCAAATACGAAAAATAACCAACGAGGTAAACAAAGAACCAAACACCCAAGCGAAACATTAAAGGAGAGGGTTCACCGCCACATAGCTGATATAAACAGTAAGATTACAGACGAGGATATACGAAGTGTAAGAACAGAATTAGAAATCCGCGAACAGACTAATCCTGAAAAAGCCGGGGAAACAAATGAAGAAAACAAAAAGCGGGTAAAAAAATCTAAAAAACAAAAAGAAGAAAATGAAATAGATAAGAATGAAAAACAAACGACACCATGGGATATTTTAAGCGAAGGGTATGATTAAATCCGTTTAAAAAAAGAACGGATGTAAAAAAAGTGTGAATAACTTCTTACCATTCTGATAGACTATTTCCGGAGTGCAATCGTTAAATTGCATAGGCATATAAATTCCACCTTATCTAATGCGATCCATTAAAAACATACAGTTCTCTACTTTTAAAAATATCCAGTTCTCTAAACTGGTAAAAACTGAAGGAAGATTAAGGGAATTTAACTTCAGAAAATCGAATCCAAGCGGTACAATCTTGTTTTTTGTTGATGTTACGGATGATCGCAGTAATCGCATTTTTTTTCAAATGCAAAAGGATAACGAATCTTGGAAGATCCAGCCACAACTATTACCTGACTGGATTTTAAAAAATGAAGGAAAATTGCATGAGCTTATTGAAGAGGAGTTGCGTTATATTTCATAGTCAGCTCACTCTAAGATGATTAATCTTTCGCCACTTGTTTTTCCATATAACTGTATTGAGTCGGCTGAGATATCCTCAATTTCAATACGTAATTCTTTTTCATCAGCGATCGGAGTATCAGGAGCAAGGAAAAAATTTTCATTCTCCTTATATATGCTAAAGGGGATGAAAGCACGCCTGTCTATGTGAATAGAATTTTCTACAAAGCTGAACTTTCTCATGCTTTGCTTTTCATAATAAATCTTGCTTTCTAATATTGAATAAACTTCCTCAAGTGTCATAATACAATTTTTAAACCACACTCAGTTTTGTTATTTCTAATCCATTAAAAATTCGGGCCAAGTTTGAATCTTTGGAAGTTTTCCATGTTTCAATGTTAGGACCCGTGACAATACGCCAGAAATTTTTGGCCTTTAAATCCTTGTAGTCGTTCGCCTGAATAAACAACCCGGTTAAAGAATTACGGGTTTTAAAATCAATTTTTAGCGGGCTACGTGCAACATGTGTTGGCTCTATAAATTTTTCTATTTGCTCGCTTGTCATTTTCGGTGATTTTACCTTATTGTATGACTGTATAACAATAAGGAGCCCTAAGGCTCCTTTAAACTATTCGTTACCAGCGATTATTGGAAAAAGAGCGACTCTTATTATTATTTTCCTTTGGCCTGGCCACGTTTACTTTAATAGAGCGTCCATCCACCATGGCGCCATCCAATTCCTGAATAGCTTTTTGCCCGGCTGTTTCATCGGGCATTTCCACAAATGCAAAGCCGCGGCTGCGATTAGTAAATTTGTCAGTAATAACCTTTGCAGAAGAAACTTCCCCATACTCTGCAAAAAATTCCCTCAAGTCTTCGTCTTTCACAGCGAAGCTTAAATTCGAAACATAAATGTTCATACTTGTTGATTAAAAATTAAAAAAGATCTGAGAAAAAGCAAGGCGTAAAGAAGACTAACTATTAGCAGAAATGCGTAGCAGAAAAGACATTCACTTTACTAGATGCTGATAAACTCAAATTGTCAGTACGAAACTACACTTAATCTCTGAGAATCAAAGTTTTTATTTGTTAATGCTCTATTCTCTATTCACAAAGGTTTACTTCATCAGTAGTTTTAGTGCTAAACCGTATCATTCTTACTTTAGATGCTGCATTATAGTAAAGAATTAAGCAACCGTATTGCGTTTGAAACGCATCCCATGTATCATCCTTTAATTTGGGGTTGCCCAATAATTTGAACAGGCTTCCGCGTTTTGATCCCATCAAGGGAAGGCTAAGCCTGTCTTTAAATGCAGGCCCAATTTCTACATATTCCCTACCCGTAAAAAATTTGATATCGCGGTCTTTATAATAAATCACCCCGCCACATTTTGAAGATTCTGCTTCTTCACCCGTAAAACAAGGCAGCTTGCTTTTAATTTGCCCGCGTGTAAAATTAGGCATCACATCATTCACTTTGCCGCCAAGGATATCTATATAAAAGGTATTGCACTTGGCTTTTACTTTAAGTTGTGCGTTGATGGTTGATAAGGTGAGGGTTAATAAAAGCAGAAGAAGAGTGTTTTTCATAATGGTTCATTAGCTGACCAGCTATATAGCAAATTTCTTGCTAAAAATTCTTCATGTGTTTATAAAAAAATAAGCTGCTATTTGAGTAGCCATTCCAATAGTATAACCAAGCAGTATTTGCCCTATTGTATGTGCTCCCAACAACCAGCGAACAATACCTACAATTGCGGCCATTATCAAAGCAACCAATAGCAGTAAAATAGTAACTGGTCTTGAACTCAATAATAAAACGAAAGCCATGCCCGGTAAAATTGCCGAAGCCGTTGTATGTACGCTTACCTTGTAAAAAATGTTAATGATAAAAATGATAACAATAGCGCAGGAACTACCTAAAAGCAGGGATTGTAAAAGCGGAGGGGTTCGATATTTAGAAATAAGAATACCATAAACAAGAAAATAAAAGATCATGGTAGCAATTAAAGGGAGAATGCGATCCCGAGCCTTATGCATTCTTGCATTTGAGATCAATCCTGAAATTCTGAATAGCCAAATACAAAGAAATGGGAACAGAATAGTATATAACAGAAGTTTGTCAAATAGAAATTCAAATCCGGTCAAAGAAAAGTTTGAAAAATCACCAGGCACAAGTTTGTAAAGGGCAATAGCTGCGATCGCAGTCATGAATAAAGGATGAAAAACAAAAGAGGCTATTCGTGAAAAAACAATTACCCCTTTTGAGTGGGTTCGTGGCACTGGTTTGTCGCCGGTTTGCTGCTTCATAATTACATAGATATTCTAATACCAAATTGTATACCTCTTGAGAAAATGTTAAACCGACCATTAACAAAACATAGTATAGATTTTGGTGTTATATATCATAAATTGTATATCATGAAAACCATAAATAAATTCTTAGTAGGTGTTCTTTTTGCCTTTTTTCCAAGCTTAATATTTGCTCAGAACAAGGAAGCTGAAATTAAAAACAGTATACAAGCTGAGGAATTTATTTTTCATGCGCAAACAGCCTTGCCTACATCGGGATCAAGCAGGCAATTGACTTCTGAATATGATCTTAAGGTCTCAAAAAACTCGGTGGTATCGCACCTACCCTATTTTGGCAGGGCTTATTCAGTTCCATACGGTTCAGCAGATGGAGGGTTAAATTTTACTTCATCCAAGTTTAGTTATACATCAAAAAATAGAAAAAAAGGTGGCTGGGAAATTACCATTAAGCCTACCGATGTAACCGACTTTAGAGAATTTTCTCTTATCATTTCAGAAAACGGATATGGAACCTTGCAAGCGCTAACCAATAACCGTCAGCCCATTTCATTCACCGGCTATGTTACATCTATAAAATAATTCAAACGGCTTCATTCTTGCTTAGGTGAAGAATGAAATTATATGATGTGATAATAATTGGTGGAGGTCCAGCAGGGCTTAATGCTGCCGTGGTTTTGGGAAGGTGCCGTCGAACTGTTTTACTGTTCGATACAGGAAAACAACGGAATCGTTTTTCAAATGGTTTGCGCAATTATCTTACACGGGATAATATCTTACCTACAGATTTTATAAAACTTGCAAATCAGGAAATTAAAAAATATGGCGTTTTCATTAATCGGCTGGAAGTTGTTGAAGCGGAAAAATTGCAGACCGATATTTTCGCAGTAAAAGATAAAACGGGTTCAAATCATTATTCAAAAAAATTACTCATTGCAACAGGGCTAAGAGACAATATTCCTCTTATTGAAGGCATTGAATTCTTTTATGGTAAGTCAGTATTTCATTGCCCTTATTGCGATGGATGGGAGGTAAAGGACAGAGACATTGGCGTATATGCTAAAAATAAAAATGGTTTTGAGATGGCCATTTCCTTAAAAACCTGGAGTAAACAAGTTACCATTTTTACGGATGGAAGAAATTATTTAAAACCGTTAGAGAAAGAAGAGTTGAAAAAGAAAAGCATTAAAATCATTGCTGAAAAAATAGTAAGGCTTGAAGGAAAAAATGGAAGACTTACAAACATTATTTTTAATGGTTACAAAAAGCAACATTGTGATGCGCTTTTTTTTGTAAATGGTTATGGGCAACAATGCGACATTGCAAAATCGCTTGGCTGCAGAATGAACAAAAAAGGTATTGTGATTACTAATCGCTTGCAGCAAGCTGACATACCAGGTTTGTATGTTGCGGGCGATGCGTCAAAGGATGTGCAATTTGTAGTTGTTGCCGCCGCAGAAGGAGCTAAGGCCGGAGTTAGTATTAACAAAGAACTACAAAAAGAAGATTTTAAAGGTGGATAATATTTAATAGTACTTTCTCGTTCTTTCGTATCTTTTGACCCAAATTAAAATTGGTTCCTATGAATTGCTTTGCAAAATTGTTTTATTCGCTAATCGCACTCTACTCTTCAGTTTTTGTTTCTTGCACAGAAACAGGCAATGCCAAGCAAATTCAGTCAAGTGATTCAACACAACTTGCCAAGGTTGAACCCAAAAAACCAGTTATCGATACAGCCTTATATAACACCTTGCTTGGTCATATTAGTAATGGCGATAAAGCTGGAAAATGGCCCGTAAAAGATTCCTTGCCATTGGAGGGAGCAATATTGCCCTTTAATCGCATTGTCGCATTCTATGGAAATCTCTATTCAAAAAATATGGGCATACTTGGTGAACTGCCAAAGGATAGCATGCTCAAAAAGTTAAAAGGAGAAGTAGAGAAATGGCAAAAGGCGGATACTATACTACATGTAATTCCTGCCCTGCATTATATTGCGGTAACTGCGCAAGGCAGTCCAGGAGCAGGAAATACTTACCGCTTAAGAATGCCTTTTAATCAAATTGATAAAATCATCAGTTGGGCGGCGGAAATAAACGCGTTAGTATTTTTAGATGTTCAGGTTGGGCTAAGCACACTGGAAAAAGAGCTGCCGCAGTTGGAAAAATATTTAAGCATGCCTAATGTTCATCTGGGCATTGACCCTGAATTTTCAATGAAAACTGGCAAAAAACCAGGTTCGGTAATCGGTACTTTTGATGCGACTGATATTAATTATGCTGTTGATTATCTGGCTAGCACTGTTAAAAAAAATAATTTACCTCCCAAGATTTTAATTGTACATCGCTTTACACAGCCAATGGTGACGAATTATAAAAAAATTAAACTGAACCCATCAGTTCAGATTGTAATGGATATGGATGGATGGGGTATCCCAGCAAAAAAAATCAATACATATAGATCATTTATTTATCCGGAACCTGTACAATTCACCGGCTTCAAGTTATTTTATAAGAATGACGCAAAACGTGTAGGCCAAGCCAGGGAGATGCAGCCCGAACAGGTTTTAAAACTAACGCCAAAGCCTGTATATATACAATACCAATAAAGCAACTGAAAAATTTTATTCATACCAAAGCAAAACTTCCTGCCCAATCGCATCTACAAGTTTTTGATCCTTTACCTCGTCCATTTTCCAGCCGCTCTTCATGCTATGCAGTATTCCAAGATGCTCATCATTTAAAGTAATATCCAATTCAGGGCAAACTCCATCATGGCAAGTTTCAGGTATTGGTACTGCCTCTCCTTTGTATGCTTTTCCATCATATTCAAGTTCCAAAGGCACTGGTTCTTTCTCTAATTGCGAAATAAATTCTTGTAAGAATTTTATAAGATGTTTGCGCTGGGTTTTTGCCGTCGCACTCCATTTATCTTTATCCGCACGTTTATGCGCTAACTTATATTTAAGGCCGGACATAACCGTTGTGTAATCGTTGGCATTGACTTTTTTTACATTCTGGTGTGAAATAACGTACCAGTGATATTCTGTGCCAACAGGAACACCTGAGCCCTCAGGAGCTTTGCCAGCCCTGCGCTTAGTTACAGCATAAGAAATTTCCCATAGATCGGGAGTAATTTTTTTCTCTTTCCATTCACCTTTATCATAATACCATTTATGGCTTCTCCCGATCTTCATACCAGTATATTGCTTGCCTTCAAATTTTTTGAATTTGTTATATGAAGCAGATATATCCTCTTCCCCTGAGGAAATCTTTTTCCCGTTTGAAGGCTTTATCCGTTTTTTACGGCCAGTAATCGTTGACATAAAAACATTTTTAGTACTTAATGTAGCATAAAAATCTTGCCATAGTATTAAATACAATAAGTGTGAAATTGGAGAAAGAATTATAAAATTTTGGCAAGAAGGATTTTTAATGATTATGGCCGTTATCTTTGTATGCTATGAAAAAAATTCTATCTTTTACCTACCCTCTTTTCAAAAAATATTTTACAGAAAAAAATGCTTTGACCGTTATGGCAAGCATGTTTTGTTTTGCAATGATGATTGTTTCGTTTGGCAAGCAAGCATGGTGGGAATGTGCTGCATTTGCACTTGCATTCAGCTTCTCGATAGAAGTAATTTGCCATAGAGCAAAAGAAAAAAATTAGACCACAAGAGGAATGAGTGAGGGCTTTCTTCACACTCACCCTCTTATGTTGAAATTTATTCTACTGTTCTTCCACGAATTAGTGAAATAATAAACAGCACAATAAAAATAAAGAATAGCACTTTTGCTATACCGGCCGCTCCGGCAGCAATACCACCAAAGCCAAACACACCGGCTATTATGGCTATAATCAAAAATATTATTGTCCACCGTAACATAATAATCGGTTTAAAGGTGAAGAATGAATTATTACACCATAAGAACTAGAAAAAGCATGCCAACTCAGGGTTTTGTAACATAAATTATCTCTGGCTAAATACTTATTAAGAAAAAAAATGCTGTGCATAGTTCTTACTCACAGTAAAATTGCGCAACATAAATAAGTGCATTATGTAGATCATTATTCCACATTCTTCTCTAGGCTCCGTCATTTGCCAATTGGCAAAGTTCTTGAAATACCCTAACAGTAATCATTATTAACCAAACGAAAAAAATATGAAAAGCTCATCGATTAGTGTTTTCTTGAAATCATTTGCAGCCATATTGTTGTTCAATTTTATTCAGATCATGTGCTGGGGTCAGGATGCCCAAGGCGATGGCTCCACTACAACAGTAAAAACAACGACCACAGAACGAACAGAATGGTATTCCGCACCATGGGTATGGATAGTAGGCGGTGCGGTAGTGATCCTTTTATTGATCGCCATTTTGAGTGGAGGAAGAAGTTCTTCGTCACGCACCACCATTACTGATGTTGGTGGCGCCGGCACAACAAGAACTGTTACGACCGATACGGATGAAGTGTGATTCTTCAATACATAAAAATAGTCGCGGCCGGTTCGCGGCTATTTTTTATTTCTAAACTTATATTACTTGCATTCCCCTGAACAATAGTTTTTTACTCAGCTCAAGAATGACGCGTTAGTAAAACACTAAAAGAAAATTGGCTGCAAAGAATTGCTTACAAAAGTTTTTTTGCTTCATTAATAATACAATTGATGAGGTTTAGGAGCATTTGTTGTTGTTCAGCAGTAAACGTAACACTTGTTTCCTTGTTTGTATTATCCTTAAAGCGAATGGAGCTAATTTTTTTTGTTGCTAAATTCTGCAAGGCAGAAGGAGATGGATTCGTATTTCTAAATGTAAAATGAAACAGCCCATCGCAATTCATCGTTCCACTGTTTTTAAAATTAGTTTTAAGACGAGTGCCTTCATAAAAAACTGAAGCAGCTGATGCATCGTCAAAACATTTTCCGCTGCCAAAAGAAAACATAAAATCAATTTCAGCTTTTGTAGCTTCAATCGATAGCTGGCCTGTTCTCAAAGAGATAAACCCAGTAGAGATTTTTATTTCTTTTGTATATACATCTTTTTGAGTTTTTAAGTTACAATCCTGTGCCAGCACAAAAAACGGCAGCAACAACAAAAGGCTTAAACTATACTTCATAAACATAAAAATAGCTATTGATAAATATATCCAGAAAAACGAGTTGTTAAAATAACTATATAAGCTGGTATTTTACCTCACATCCCGATAAATTACATTTTATAATTTTTTCCTCCCACTTTAGAAAAAAACCATGCAAGTTTCTTTTTTTCTGTCTTAGCTTGGTAGAACTAAAACTTTCTGTATGAAAAAAATATTTGCTTTTTTGATCTCATTCTCATTTGTCCTTTCATCTTTTAGTCAAATCATTTTAACAACCCTTCCCAGTGGTGGAAATAAAAAAGCATCTGTGAGTGAGCGTATCGGAATTACCGATGTAACCATTCGTTATGATCGGCCTACTGTAAAAGGCCGTGAAGGAAAGATATGGGGTCAGCTCATTCATACTGGCTTTACTGATCTTGGCTTTGGCAGTAGTAAAGCAGCTCCATGGCGAGCAGGGGCCAATGAAAATACAACCATTGAATTTTCGAATGATGTAAAAATTGAGGGGCAACCATTGTCTGCAGGCAAGTACGGTTTTTTTGTCGCCTATGATCCTAATGAATGCAGCCTGATATTTTCAAAAAATAACTCATCATGGGGAAGTTTTTATTACGATGAAAAAGAAGATGCATTACGCGTAAAAGTAAAACCCCAGCCGTTGGATAAAAGCGTTGAATGGTTGAAATATGAGTTCATGAATGAAACTGAGAATAGTGCGTCCATTGCCTTAGAATGGGAAAAACTAATGATTCCGTTTAAGGTTGAGGTGGATTACATTAAAACGCAATTGGAATCATTCCGCAACGAACTAAGAACAAGCAAAGGCTTTACCTGGCAAAGCTGGAACCAGGCCGCGCAATGGTGTCTTCAACGCAATACAAATCTGAATGAAGCATTACTTTGGGCCGATTCAGCTACCAGCACAGGGTTTGGAGGTGATCAAAGCTTTAATGCATGGAGTACCAAGGCTCAGATTCTTGACAAGCTGGGTAAAAGTGATGAAGCGTCGGCGATCATGAAAAAAGCTTTGCCTTACGGAAACATGTTTCAAATACATGGATATGGAAGAACGCTAATAACTTTGAAAAAGCCAAAAGAAGCGCTTGACATATTTAAACTGAACGCCGAAAAAAATCCAAATCAATTTACCACTACAATGGGATTAGTTAGGGGTTATTCAGCAAATGGAGACTATAAAACAGCGCTTAAATATGCTACACAGGCTTTGCCTATGGCACCCGATACGCAAAATAAAAATAATGTACAAACGATGATCGATAAGCTCAAGGAAGGTAAAGATGTGAATTAGACATCAGATAAATAAATAACAAAAATGTCTTTGCAAGTTGCAAAGACATTTTTGTTTAGTAGAATGATTCAACGCGCAAGCGAAAGTTCCTTGCTCCACCCCATTAGATTCCAAAAAAGCCAACAGAATTACAAAAGCTGATTACGTAATTACTTTTAGGTCACTCACTACTCATTACTTACTGTTTTAATTGCATCCACCCAGTACTTCGCAAAGTTTACTGCGTAAAGCATCGCCCCGAAGATTTCTTGCGATGATCTTTCCGGAAGGGTCAACCAGCATATTGAAAGGAATAGCTTGCACCCGGTACAACTGAGCCGCAGCATTATTCCAAAACTGAAGGTCGCTCACATGTGTCCAAGTAAGATTGTCTTTATGAATGGCAGCAAGCCAATTATCTTTTGCTCCTGGTCTGTCAAGCGACACGCCTAGAACGGTAAAATTTTTTTCTTTGAATTTTGCAAAATTATCGACCACATTGGGGTTTTCAGCGCGACAAGGTCCGCACCAGCTTGCCCAAAAATCAACCAGCACATATTTGCCACGGAATGATGAAAGACTTATAGGAGTACCTGTAGTGTCTGGTTGAGTGAAATCTATAGCTGGCGTTCCTACAGCTCCAACCTTATTATATTGAATATAGGAGTAAAGATTTTTACCGATGGTAGAATTTTTTATAGTGGCAGTGAGAGTGTTGTATCGCTTTTCCAGCAACATCGGATCATCGTAAAGATCGGCCGTAGCAAATAACATTAATGGGGATATAATTGAGCTTGGCTTTGAATTAACAAACTTATCTATCTCTAATTGTGTGGCTGCCTTTAGCGAGTCATAAGTTTTCATTAAGGCATTAAATTCTGTCTGCTGCGTAGCCTTATTGAGCGAATTTACCGTTGTATTTAATGAGCTTATTAAGGGATTAAATACTACCTGAAATTTCATAAAATCCTCATGCGAAGGTGAACCGGCAATTTTTAAATGCCGCAGATCAGCTTTACTTCCCGTCACCGTTATCTTTTTGTTCTCGATATAGATGTATTGTGCCTCCTCCTGGCCTATAGTCAACTTACAAAGTTTTGGCTCATCTACAGAGCCTTTAAAGGTAAATTTCCCACTAACGATTTTTGCAGTCGCTATATCGCTGTTATCATCGGCATTTATAATTTTCACAGGAGTGCCTTCCGCAAAACCAGTTACTGAACCTGTAACAACAAAGCCAGTGTTTGTTTGAGCAACGGCAAACAACGGCATTAGGAATAAAATAACGTAAAACTTTTTCATACTATTTATGGTGTCTTTCTTTTAAAATGCTGATCACATCATCTAGTTTGTAACCTTTGGCTTGCAGCAAAATTAAAAAATGAAAGAGAAGATCGGAAGCCTCATTTAAAAATAAGTCATTATTAACATCCTTTGCCTCAATAACTAGCTCAACGGCCTCTTCCCCTACCTTTTGAGCAATTTTATTAATACCCTTTTTAAACAATTGATGCACATAGGATTTTTCATCATTGCTATTTTTTCGCAGTTCAATAATATGTTCCAGATAGCTTAAAAAGTCTTCAGCATGATTTTTTTCACTCCAACAAGTATCTGCACCTGTATGACAAACTGGACCCGTAGGCTCGGCCTTTATCAATAGGGTATCATTATCACAATCACTCATTACTTCTTTTAAAAGCAAAAAATTTCCGCTTTCCTCTCCTTTTGTCCATAAACGTTTGCGGCTGCGACTGTAAAAAGTTACTTTTCCCTGCTGCATAGTATTTTGCAAAGCTTCTTCGTTCATAAAGCCAAGCATCAAAACTTTTTGTGTTTTATGGTCTTGAATAATGGCAGGAACTAACCCATCCGAATATTTTTTAAAATCGATTTTCAAATTATTTGTTTATCAGCTTTCAGAATTCTTATCAGTTTTCATGTCACTTACTCCGGTGTTCTTTTCGCTATTCTTGCTTCTTAAAATTTCCATCAGCCTTTCAAATTGTTCTTTCTTTTTTTCATGGGCTTTTTCTTTACGGTCCTCATCCTTGCGCCACATATAATTTGTCAGGACCAAAACGACAGCAAGCAAAATCAAAATAAAAACTAATGCCATTAGATTCTTACATTAACCTTCTGTGTTTGCAAATATCGCTTCAAATCAGGAATTGAAATTTCTTTAAAGTGAAAAATACTTGCCGCTAAAGCAGCATCCGCTTTTCCTTTCTCAAATACGTCAACAAAATGCTGCATAGTGCCGCCACCACCCGAAGCAATTACAGGTACTGGAAGATTTTCAGCCAATTGTCTCGTTAAGTCGATGGCAAAGCCCTGTTTAGTTCCGTCATGGTTCATGGAAGTAAGCAAAATTTCACCGGCGCCGAGCATTACTCCATGTTTTGCCCAATCAAAACAAAGCCTTTTTGTCTTTGTTCTTCCACCGTTCAAGTACACATACCATTCTCCATCTTCTTCCTGCCTGGTATCAATGGCAAGAACTACGCATTGACTTCCAAATTCATTAGCCAGATCATTGATCAACTGCGGATTTTTAAATGCAGAAGTGTTTACCGATATCTTATCAGCTCCATTTTGCAAAAGCACATTCACATCTTCTACGCTGCTTATGCCGCCTCCAACTGTAAAAGGAATATTTATATGATGAGCAATGCGGTTCACTAATTGGCTTAAAGTTTTTCTTTTTTCGATCGTAGCTGTAATATCAAGAAATACTAATTCATCAGCACCCTGTTGCGCATAAAGCGCTCCTAACTCAACCGGATCTCCCGCATCACGAAGATCCACAAAATTGGTACCTTTCACGGTTCGGCCATCTTTAATATCAAGACAGGGTATGATGCGCTTGCAGAGCCCATGGCCTCCTTTAATGCGGGTATTTTGAGTGGAACTAGCTGTCAAATTATTCATTGAATATTGAGCATTGAGTGTGATTATTGATTATTGATTTTCTGAAGTTCCGAAAGCACGATCTTTTCTTCATAAATGGCTTTACCTACAATAGCCGCTTTACATCCAACCTCTTTAAGTTTCTCTAAATCATTTACTGAGCTTACTCCACCACTTGCAATGAGATACAGATCAGAAAATTTTGAAGCAATATTTTTATATAAATCAATCGCAGGGCCTTCCAATTTTCCATCCTTGCTGACATCGGTGCAAAAAATTTGTTTTACGCCTTGATCAATCCATTTTTGAATAAAGTCATAGATCCAGATATCTGTTGTCTCCTGCCAGCCGCTAATAGCAATTTTTTCACTTTTCACATCAGCGCCTAACAAAAATTTATCAGCGCCAAGCTTTCGTAGCCATTTTATAAATTGTTCTTTGTCCTTTACCGCAATACTTCCAACTGTGGCCATTGCAGCACCGGAGTTAAAAACAATCTCAACATCTTTTTCTGTTTTTATTCCACCTCCAAAATCAATAACTAGTGAGGTTTTCCCTGCAATTGTTTCTAAAACCTTCCAATTTTTTACCCTACCTGCTTTTGCTCCATCAAGATCAACCAAATGAAGACGTTTTAATCCGGCATCCTCAAATTTCTTTGCTACTTCTAATGGCTCTTTATGATACAAAGAAACTTTATTGTAATCGCCTTGTTCCAACCTCACACATTTACCATCGATGATATCAATTGCAGGAATGATAAACCCCCAATCCGCCTGTGGCGGAAGCTTTTGTTCTGATGAAACTTTGTTCAACTGCTGATCCATATTCTTTAAGCGATAAGTTTTCCTTTAAAGAGATTATAGCATTAAAAAGTTCTTGAGTATTTGTTCACCGACTTCCGCACTCTTCTCCGGATGAAATTGTACTCCGTAAAAATTATCTTTTTGCAAAGCCGAACTGTATGGTTGAATATAATTTGTTGTGGCTACCGTGTGCCTGCCTATATCCGCATAATAACTATGAACAAAATAACAAAAGCTGTTTTCGGGTACATTTTTGAATAAATCAGTTTTTAAATCGTAAATATTATTCCAACCTATTTGAGGAACCTTAAAGTCCCCTTTAGGAGGTTGAGGGTATTTTTTTACTTCCTCATCAAATATTCCCAAGCAATCTGTGGAATTTTCTTCTGAATATTTACACATTAACTGCATGCCCAGGCAAATTCCGAGTACTGGTTGTTTTAAGTTTTTAATTGCAGCATCCAAACCCCTTTCTTTTAAATAATGCATGGCAGTGCTCGCCTCTCCCACACCCGGAAAGATCACTTTGTCTGACAATTGAATTTTTTCAATATCATCAGTTACTTCTGCCTTCATTCCTATTCTTTCTAAAGCAAAGAGCACAGATTGAATATTGCCGGCATTATATTTTATAATTGTCAAAACCACGATTTGGGTAGATTAATAGATTATTAGAAAATAATATCACTTAAAAAGTTTTTGGTTGCTTCTTTTATATTACTATGATTATTCTGTTCCAGTGCTTTTATAAAGGCAGTCCCAATAATTGCACCATTTGCATTTTCACAAGCTGCTTCAAATGTTTGTTTGTCCTTGATTCCAAAACCAACCAATATCGGATTTTTCAATTTTAAATTTTTAATTTTTTGCAGATACGATTTTACATCAGTCATGTTTTTATCTTTTCCTGTTGTGGAAGAAGAGGACACGGCATATAAAAATCCATTACTTAATTCATCAAGTTTCTTCACCCTTTCCTCCGAAGTTTCAGGGGTTACTAAAAAAACAAAGTCCAATCCATGCTTTTTGACGATAGCCCCGTATTCAGTCTCGTATTCATATTCCGGCAGATCAGGGAGAATTAATCCATCTACTCCAACGTCGGCAGCATCTGAGCAAAATTTTTCAAATCCATATTGCAAGATTGGGTTCATATATCCCATTAGTAAAACCGGAAGGGTATCCCCAACCCCTCCTAAGGAGGGGCTTTTTCGAAAATCTTTCAATTGTTTAAAAAGTTTTTTGATCGTCATTCCATTTTGCAACGCAACAGTGCTGCTGTGCTGTATTACGGGCCCATCAGCCAAAGGATCACTATAGGGCATTCCCAATTCAATCATATCCGCACCGTTTTCCTGCAACGCTTTTATTACAGGCAAGGTATCATCCAATAAAGGAAAGCCTGCAGTGCAGTAAACATTTAAAATCTTATACTGTTTTTTTTTGAATAATTCTTCTATTCTATTCATATCTAATCTTTCGAACTAGTGACAATAAATGTTTCATCATCTACTGTAATAAAACTATATCTTGGATAACTGTCAACGTCGAGCGTTATCTTATATAAAACTTTTTGTCCAGGGGGCCGATCAAATTGAACCAAAACAGTATCTCCTTGTCGTGATACCTTCATTTGCTCTTTTGAAAAATTTGTCGCCAAACATTTTTCAAATTCGTACCGCTCACCCGCAAAGTTTGACACCATGCGAAATGACGGCTTCATGTTTTCGCAATTGTCTGAGATCTTTTCAAACTTTAATTTATGATCAACAAACGGCTTGCGATTGCAAGAGATCACCACGATCATCAATAAAAAAATAATTACTTTATTCATTTTCCATTTTTTTCATATACGCTGCTAAATCTTTATCGCCTCTTCCGCTCAAACAAATAACCACTACGTCTGTCGGTTGAAACCGACGGCTATTCAATGCTGCCAAGGCATGTGCACTCTCCAATGCCGGAATAATTCCTTCTAGCTTGGCCAACTCGAATGCAGCTTCAAGAGCCTCTTCATCTGTTGCGTTTAAAAATTTTGTTCGGCCACTATCAAATAAAAATGCATGCAAGGGGCCAATGCCGGGGTAATCAAGGCCGGCTGAAATACTGTGCGGCTCTACAACTTGTCCATCTTCTGTTTGCATCACCAGACTTTTACTTCCATGCAAAATACCGGGTCTGCCTAAAGCAGTTGTAGCAGCGCTATAACCACTCTCTACACCAAGACCTGCAGCTTCTACAGCGATCAACTGTACCGAAAGCTCATCTAAAAAATGATAAAATGCTCCCGCTGCATTGCTACCGCCACCAACACATGCAAGCACATGAGAAGGCAATTCACTTCCGGTTTTTTCTTTAAGTTGCCAACGAATCTCTTCGCTGATCACCGATTGAAAACGAGCCACCATATCAGGATAGGGATGCGGTCCTACCACACTGCCGATAATATAATGTGTATCATTTGGATTATTGATCCAATCACGGATGGCTTCATTGGTTGCATCCTTCAGCGTTTTACTCCCGCTCTTTGCAGGTATTACAGTAGCGCCAAGCATTTTCATTCTCGCCACGTTCGGAGCCTGCCGCTCAATATCTTTTTCGCCCATGTAAACAATGCACTCCATACCTTTCAGCGCACACACGGTTGCCGTTGCCACACCATGTTGACCGGCGCCTGTTTCCGCTATTATTCTTTTTTTGCCCAGCCGTTGCGCCAGCAAAATTTGCCCGATAGTATTATTGATCTTATGCGCACCCGTATGACAAAGATCTTCCCGCTTCAAAAAAATTTTTGTTCCATGTTTTTCACTTAATCGCCCGGCAAAATATAAGGGCGTCGGCCGGCCCGCATAATCTTTCAGTAATTCTCGAAACTTTTTCTGAAAACCTTCCTCATAAATAATGTCAAGATATTTCGATCTCAGCTCCTCCACATTGTGATAAAGCATCTCCGGAATATAAGCGCCACCAAACTTTCCATAATAGCCTTCCGGCGAAACCCCAAATCCGCCTGAGGACTTTTTCAATTCTTGCAAATTCATTTTTCTATTTTTAATTCTACCCACTATTCGTCCCTTCGGGACGATTCATGGGTAGAAAATTTCAAGAGCCAGGTTCAACGTTCTGGAGGAACGTTTTGTACTCTTTCTGTGTTCCTCTGGATTCTTCCTTATACCCTCCGTGGCTAAATCATTTTTTTACCACAGAGACACGGAGTTAAATACAGAGAATACACAAAGACTCATAACTCAAACCCCTTAACTTTTTAAGTTCTCAACAAATGTCTTCACCTTGTCTATGTCCTTTACTCCCGGACTTATCTCAAATTTGCTGTTGATGTCAACTGCAAATATTTTTTTAGCAATTTCCTCCTTGGCAAACTCTCTTAACTTTTCTTCATCACCCGGTTCAATGCCACCACTCAGAAAAAACAATTTATTAATAACAGAATTTTTCAACACACTCCAGTCAAACTTTTTTCCGGTGCCTCCGTAACCGGCACCCAACGTATCAAACATATACATATCACAAGCTTCATCATAAGGCTTGGCCATCCAATCAATAGGATCATTCTCCGACAATCGAAAGGCCTTTACTACCGTAATGTAATTAGCCACTTGCTCACAATACCGTGGAATTTCATCGCCATGCAACTGCACCATATCAAGGCGATAATCTTCCACTGTTCTCATCAATTCATCATAGGGCATATTTACAAACACACCCACTTTGGCAACCTTTCCTCTGAATTTGCGCAAGTATTCAGCCGGTATCTTATTCACCATATATCTTGGCGACTTCGGATAAAAAATAAACCCAGCCAAATCAACACCTATTTCATCCAGCGCCTCCAATTGCGAAGGCAAGGTAATGCCACAAACTTTTATATACCCCCTAAATCCCCCTGAAGGTGGACTTGCTGTATTTGAATCTTTGTTCGGCATCTTGTTCATAATCTCATCTTTGCTTGTCTAACGCCTTGTCTAGGAAAGGTTTTAAAAACCTTCCGCTTTAGGCGGCATAATTTTCAATGCATTTACAAATTCAGCAAAAGCAACCGTTGGGTCTTCTTCTTTCATAAAAAGCTCGCCGATCAAAAATCCTTTAAACCCATTTTCTTTAAACAACATAATATCATCTACTGATTGAATTCCGCTCTCAGCAATTTTTATTTTATCGTTCGGAATTTTTTCTGCCATTTTTAAACTTTGCTCAATATTTACTTCAAATGTTTTCAGGTTACGATTGTTTATTCCTATTAACTCTGTTTCATCACAAATATGTTCCAGTTCGTTTTCATCGTGCAGTTCCAGCAAAACTTCAAGGCCTATATTTTTTGCAAATATTGCCAGTCGTCGTACTTCTTTTGGCATTAAGCAGGCAGCAATGAGTAATATTAAATCTGCACCAATGTGTTTTGCTTCAGTAATTTGATACTCATCGATAATAAAGTCTTTTCTTAAAATGGGAATTTCGTTGACCCTTGCTCCAATCAAATCTTCATTGCTTCCACCAAAAAAATTTTCATCTGTTAAAACTGATAAACCCGAAGCCCCATTGTCTGTATATGCCGTTGTTACCTGAAAAACATCTGCCGTATCGTTGATAGCCCCTTTTGAAGGTGATCTTCTTTTAAATTCTGCAATGATGCCTGTTCTGCTGCCATTTTGTAATGATTCTTTCAATGATAGTGTTTGCCGGCCGAAATAAAAACTTTTCTCCAGCTCAGCAATACTTACTTCCGCTTTTCGCTTTTTGACTTCTGATTTTTTGTATTCTATTATTTGCTCAAGAATATTCATACGTCCATCTGTGTTAACCCCATAAGCGTCTTAAGATGTATTTAGGAGTTTTGTAATGCTATTAATTTTTTCAATGCCTCGTTCGCCTTACCGCTCTCCAAGCTTTCTACGGCTGCACGATAACCCTCTTCATAATTTTTATAATTGCCCGTACAATGCAAAGCCATGGCCGCATTGGCCAGCACTACAGCATTCTGTGCCCAGGTGCCTTCACCTTTTAATATTCTCATAAATATTTTTGCCGCTTCTTCTACACTATTGCCTCCATGAATGTCTGAAGGCTCAACCATTCTTTTTCCAAGTTGCTCCGGCGTCATGATTTTTTCGCCTTCATTGGTGATCACCTTAGTGTCGTTTGTCAAAGAAATTTCATCATAACCGTCAAGGCTATGAATAATGGTAAAAGCACTTTCAGTTTGTTGCAAGAGATAATTATAAATTCTTGCCATCTCCAAGCTAAACACGCCCACCAGCTGAAACTTGGGAGTTGCCGGATTCACCATAGGCCCAAGCATGTTGAAAAAAGTTCGCATGCCTAAATTCTTTCTTATAGGACCAACTGTTTTTAGAGCCGGGTGAAACATCGGCGCATGCAAGAAACAAATATTGGCTTCATCAACCTCTTTCTTCAACTTGTCTTTATCGTTCTTAAACTTATATCCAACTTGCTCCATTACATTAGAAGCGCCACTTATTGATGATGCCCCGTAATTTCCATGTTTAGCAACTTTCTGTCCAGCACCAGCCACAATAAAACAACTGAGTGTTGAAATATTGAATGTATTTTTTCCATCCCCACCAGTTCCAACGATATCAATCACATCATAGCCATTCAGATTAACAGGCACACAAAGCTCAAGCAAAGCCTCACGAAAACCTTGCAACTCTTCAATGGTGATGCTGCGCATTAAATACACAGTCATAAAAGCTGTTACTTCGTGCTCATTGTAAACACCTTTGCCGATGTTTACCAAAACTTCTTTTGCCATTTCACGACTAAGAGTTTTGTGCTCGAATAAATATTGTAGAATCTTTTTCATAAAAACCCTCCCAACCTCACTAAAGGGAGGCTTACTGCTTTAATAATTCTATTTAACTTTTTCATTTCATCAGTTGAAACGCTATTAAACAGTACAAATTTGTACCCCCAAAAGCCCCCCTTTAGGGGGATTTAGGGGGTTGTAGCCAATTTCTTAGTATTGCCTCACCCATCGGTGTCAACACACTCTCCGGATGAAACTGCACTCCCTGCACATCAAATGTCTTATGTTGTAATCCCATGATGTAATTGTTCTCATCTCTTGCTGTCACTTCTAGCTCTTTTGGAAAATTTTCATCTGAAACAATCCAACTATGATACCGCCCCACTTCAATATTGTTTGGTAACCCACTAAACAATTGACAATTCACAATTGACAATTCACAATTCGTTGCTACCCCATGATACACCGTGCTCAAATTCACCAGCTTTCCGCCAAAGGCTTCTCCAATGGCCTGGTGACCCAAACAAACTCCAAGTATCGACTTTGATGGAGCATATTCTTTGATCAATGGCAATAACAATCCTGCTTCTTGAGGAATACCAGGTCCGGGCGATAAAATAATTTTATCATACTCCTTTACTTTTTCCAAAGGGATCTGGTCATTACGATACACCTCAACTTTCTGATGCAAAATTTTTTCAACCAAATGCACCAGGTTGTAGGTAAACGAATCGTAATTATCGAATACAAGAATCTTCATAAAAAACCCTCCTTAATCCCTGTCTGCCGACAGACAGGCTCTCCTAAAGGGAGGACTTGTAAACTTTTGTAATTCTGTTGAGCTATAGTACAAATGCTGAGCATAGATTCTTTATTTAAGTCCCCTTTAGGGGGTTTGGGGGTTAAGTTTCTCCGCCATTTCAATTGCTTTCTTCAAAGCCCCTAGTTTATTATTCACTTCTTGCAATTCATTTTGCGGATCGCTTGCTGCAACAATTCCGGCACCTGCTTGATAAATCAATGTATTATTCTTACTCAAAAAAGTCCGGATCATAATAGCATGATTACAACTTCCGTCAAAACCCATAAAACCAATACCGCCTCCATAATAGCTTCTTGATGTTGGTTCGTATGAATCTATTAACTCCATGGCTTTGAATTTTGGAGCACCGCTTAATGTTCCGGCGGGAAAAGTTTTTGCCAGCAATTCAAAAGAATTGCTGTTAGCTCTTACTTTACCCATTACTTCGCTCACTAAATGAATAACGTGTGAGTAATATTGCACCTGCCTGTAATGCGCTACTTGCACCTCATCACACAGGCGGCTTAAGTCATTTCTCGCCAAATCAACCAACATCACATGCTCGGCATTTTCTTTGGCGTCCTTCAACAATCGTTCTGTTTCCCGCTGATCAATTTCATCATCGCCTGATCTTTTAAAAGTGCCTGCAATAGGATGTACAACCGCTTTACCATTTTGAATGATCAATTGCGCCTCTGGCGATGAGCCCATCAACTTATAATCCCCATAATCGAAGAAAAATAAATAAGGCGAAGGATTGATATTTCGTAACGCTCTGTACACATTAAATTCATCCCCGGTAAAACCTTGCTCAAACCTGCGACTTAAAACAATTTGAAAAACATCGCCCCGGTAACAGCTTTGAATCCCTTTCTTCACCATTTCCATGTAGTCCTTGTCAGCCATATTCAAACCTTCCTCACCCTTTGCTTTAAAAGGATAAACAGGAACATCTTTACTTTTTATCAGCGATTCCACAACTGCCGCTTCGCTTTCCAATCCGACAATTAAATTTTCGCAAATGAATAACTCATCCTTGAAATGATTAATAGCTATCACGTATTGATAAAGGCGATAACGCATCAGAGGAATCGCGGGCTGCAAACTGCGGGTCGTGAGCCTAATTGTGTCAAAAAATTGAACAGCATCGTAAGTGGTATATCCAAACAAACCTTGGGCATATTTTGCTTCTTTTGAATCATTCTTTTGCACATCAAAATTTTGCATAAAATCCCAAAGCAATTGAGGCACTTCGGTTACCTTTTTAATGACAACCCTTTCAGGTTTTTGTCTGGGGAGTTTAAATTCAATACTTTCAGTAGAAGTAATTTCAATTCCGCCAATAGCATTGATGCAAATAAATGACCAGCTATTTTCTGCTGCGTGGTGATCAGTGCTCTCTAACAAGATCGTATCCCGAAAACGATCTCGCAAACGGAGGTAAATTCCTACAGGTGTGTACACATCTGCCAAGAGCTTTTTACAGGTTGTATTAACTTCTATTTTCCTCATAAACCCTCCTAAATCCCTGTCTGCCGACAGGTAGGCTCCCTAAAGGGAGGACTTGTAAGCTTTTATAATTCTGTTGAACTTTAGAACAAATGTTGAACATAGATTCTTTGTTTAAGGCCCCTTTAGGGGTTGGGGGTTAATGAAAAAGCCCCGAAACACTTCGGGGCCTTGATATATTATTACAATCATAGTAATGACATTACAAACCCCGTAAAGCGTTTGTATGCCACCACCACTGAATATTTAATTGTTGTTTCATTCCACTGCAAATATGAACATACAAATTGAATTATGCAAAAAAAATTTAGGTAGCTTAGCTCAAAATAGCAAATGCTTATTCAGCATAAACAAGAAGGCGCCAAAGGCATGTTCTATGTGCAGGATGAAGATGAGGTGCAGGCCGAAATGACCTATCACATGACTTCTCCCAATCAAATGGTAATTGAGCATACTGAAGTAGGTGAAGATCTGCGGGGCCAAAATGTAGGTTATCAACTGGTAAATGCTGCTGTAGAATATGCCCGGCATCACAATATAAAAATCACCGTTTGGTGTCCCTTTGCAAAAAAAGTCTTTGATAAAAAGCCGGACTGGAGTGATGTATTGGATAAATAATTTTATGTACCAAGCTTCAACACTACTATTGTGCTTTTCTTGTGTCACTCCCTTGTACGTCTATAACCATACTCAGCAATTATGAAAAAACTTTTCGTCCTCGTTCTTTCCCTTATCATTTACTTTCAAACAAAAGCCCAGTCACCCGATAAATATATTTTATTAAAACCTGCCAAAGTTTTTGATGGAGAAACGATGCACGAAGGTTGGGTAGTGCTTGTAAAGAATAATAAGATTGAACAGGCAGGTGCTATGAACTTTAAATTACCTGCAGGGTCGCAGATTATTGAATTGCCAGGCGCAACTCTATTGCCAGGGTTGATCGAAGGGCATTCACATTTATTTCTTCACCCCTATAACGAAACAAGCTGGGACGACCAGGTATTGAAAGAATCAAGAGCCGAAAGAACAGCCAGAGCAGTTGAACATGCAAAAGCTACATTAATGGCTGGCTTTACAACCGTTCGCGATCTTGGAACTGAAGGCTCCATGTATGATGATGTAGGTTTAAAAATGGTAATTGAAAAAGGAGTGGTGCCAGGGCCCAGAATGATCTGTGCCACAAGAGCTATTGTTGCCAAGGGAACCTATGGACCAAAATCTGAATCGCCGGATGTTGTGCTGCCTCAAGGAGCAGCAGAAGTGGCGGGCATAGAAGATCTGACTAATGAAGTAAGAACTGAAATTAGCAAAGGCGCTGATGTAATAAAAATTTATGCTGATTATCGCTGGGGTAAAAATGGTGAAGCATTACCTTCATTCACCACTGAAGAAATTGCTGCAGCCGTTGCCATTGCTAAAAGCGGTGGCCGTGAAGTGGTGACACATGCAACAACTGCAGAAGGAATGACAAGAGCTATCAATGCAGGAGTGTCTACCATTGAACATGGTGATAATGGAACAGCCGAAGTTTTTAAACTGATGAAAGAAAAAGGTGTTGCCCTGTGCCCTACTCTTGCAGCGGGAGATGCCATTGAACAATACAAAGGATGGAAAAAAGGAATTGAACCAGACCCTGAACGAATAGCTAATAAGAAAAAAACTTTCCAATTGGCATTGAAGGCAGGAGTAACTATTTGCATGGGTGGCGATGTAGGCGTGTTTACACACGGCGACAATGCAAGAGAAATGGAAATGATGGTTGAATATGGAATGAAACCGATCGATGTATTGAGATCAACCACTTCAATTAACACAGATGTATTCGGCTATGGTGATAAAATGGGCAGAATTAAGAAAGATCTATTTGCTGATATCATTGCTGTTGATGGTGATCCTTCTGTTGATATAAAAAATATCAGAAAGATTAAATTGGTGATGAAAGATGGAGTGATCTATAAAAACGACAAATAAACAGATTTATAATTATTGAACAATGGAGGTAAAATGATATTTTCCCGAACCTAGTTCAACAACTACATAACTCCCTTCTTTACCGATCATTTTTATATCACTTACTGAAGCTAAAGCGATGTTATTTTCTTTAACCGATTCAACGGAAACTGCAGGAATATATACAGTTGCTCTTGTATTCGCAGGAATTTCAACATCAAGTTGCAAGTTTTTATCATCCTTTTTCCAGTGTGAACTAACATTCCCGTAATAAGTTTTTAAATCGCCATATGCATAAGTTAAGCTATCGCTGAGGTGAGGCATTATTTTGATGTGTTTGTAACCGGGTGCGTCGGCATAAGTATCAATACCTGCAGCTGCCCTATACATCCAATCGCCAATGGCGCCATAAGAATAGTGATTAAAAGAATTCATGGAAGGTGTTTCAAAGCTGCTGTCCGGTTTTATACCATCCCAACGCTCCCAAATAGTTGTAGCGCCCATTTTAACAGGGTACAACCACGATGGATAAGTTTTTTGTAATAATAATTTGTAAGCAACGGAATCATATCCAAATCGTGTAAGAACATGACACAAATACGGCGTACCAAGAAAACCTGTGGTAAGATGATTACCATAGCTCTTTACATTATCAGCCAATCGCTGTGCGGTTTCAGCTCTTTGCTGTTCGGGAAGCATATCAAAATTCAATGCAAGCACATAAGCTGTTTGTGTGCTTGAAACAAGTCTGCCGTTTTCTGTTACATACTCCTTCAAGAAAGCCGCTTTAATTTTCTGAAGCAATGCTGAGTAGGTTGCTGCATCATCTTTTTTTCCTAACACATTTGCAGTATTAACAACAAGCTGTGTTGAGTATGCATAAAAACATTGTGCAATCAGGTATTTATCCGTTACAGCCGAGCGACCGTCATTGTCGTCAAATGGACGGTAAAACAGCCAATCTCCAAAATGAAAGCCAGTATTCCAAAGATCGTTTTTGCTTTGATTCTTCATGTATTCAACCCATGCCTTCATGCTGCTGTATTGTTGCTCCAAAATTTTCTTATCACCATAAACCAGATAAGTATTCCATGGAATAATTGTGCACACATCGGCCCAGCCGGTAGATCCGCCAGCCCTTGGCCCAAGCACATTTGGAATTACATAAGGAACGCTTCCACTTTCGAACTGATCGGCTGCCACATCTTTCAACCATTTTGCAAAAAAGTTATTTACGTTCATGTTGAAAGACGCAGTTCGTGAAAAAACCTGCGCGTCACCTGTCCACCCTAAACGTTCATCTCGTTGAGGACAATCGGTTGGCACATCAAGAAAATTCCCTTTTTGCCCCCATTGAATATTATGTTGCAGTTGATTGATGAGTGGGTCGGAACAAGTAAAGCTGCCTGTTGGCTGCATGTCGGAATACAAAGCAACAGCTGTAAAATTTTCGGGTTTTATTTCACCTCGATAACCTTCAATTTTTATGTAACGGAAACCAAAGAAAGTAAAATGCGGTTCAAACAATTCTTCTCCCTCTCCTCTTAAAACATATTTCGTCTGCGCCTTTGCCGCTCTTAAATTTTCGGTATAAAAATTTCCTTGTTTGTCTAACACCTCTGCATGTGAGATCGTGATGGTGTCACCCACATTTCCTTTTGCAGTTACAATTACCCACCCTACCAGGTTCTGCCCAAAATCAACCACCTTCTCCCCTTTTGGTGTAGTCAAAATTTTTGTGGCTTTAAATGCTTCATGTTTTTTTACCGGCTCATTTTGCGTGGCTATAAGATTTGACTTGTTGTGATCCTTTACCATTACACCACTCCAATTTGTATCATCATAGCCAGTCATGCGCCAGCCGGTTCTTTGTTTTCGTGCATCAATAATTTCCCCGTGATATATTTCCGAGTAGGTTATACTGCCGGTTGTAGATTTCCATGATCCATCTGACACTATTAACTCCTTGCTTCCATCATCATAAGTAATATTGAGTTGAAATAATAAAGCAATCTCTTTCCCATAACTATTTTTATTGCCGTTCCAAGCTAAGTATCCTCTGTACCACCCGCTGCCTAGCCCCATGGCGATTACATTGCTTCCCTGGTTTAGCAGATTAGTTACATCATAGCTTTGATATTGCAAACGCTTGTTGTAGCTCGTCCAACCTGGTGTTAAGTAAAAATCGCCAATACGTTTTCCATTGATATAGCCTTCATACATGCCATGAGCAGTGATATAAGCAGTAGCTAACTGAATTTTTTTTGCCGCTTTAAATTCTTTCCTGAATAACGGAGTCGGCCTATTGATACTGTCTTCGATAAACCCTGGTTCAATCCATTTTGCTTTCCAGTCGCCGGCAGTTAATAAACCCATTTGCCAAAATGCAGGTTCACTCCATCCAGATGCTTTTCCAAAATTATCCCACACTCTTACTTGCCAAAAATATTTTGCATCTGCTTGCAGCGGAGAGCCTTTATATGCAACATGCACTGATGAATCTGAATTTATTTTTCCCGTATTCCAAATAAGATCTTTATTTTTTGATAGTGATAAAGCATCTCTGCCAGCACGAATTTCATATGCCGTTTGCAATAGGTTTCTTTTGTCGCTTGTCAATTGCCAGCTAAATCTCGGCTGTAGAACATCAATACCAATCGGATTTGAAAGATTTTCACAAAGAAGATTCATCACTTTAACCTGTCCAAAGCTGATAAGACATAGTTGCAGACAAATTAGTAGCTGAACCCATTTTCTTATGGCGGAAGGAAAAGATTGCATATTGTTATGATTAAACTTTCCGTTTGTTTATCACCATTTAACAATAATCATAAAATGCCCTTTGTAGATGGCAAATAATTGCTCATAGGGTCTCTTTTCACAGCCATGCGAATTGCTTTTGCAAAGGCTTTAAAGATCACTTCAATTTTGTGGTGCTCATTTTCTCCGCGACATTCAATATTCAAATTGCATTTGGCGGCATCTGAAAATGATTTAAAGAAATGAAAGAACATTTCAGTAGGCATCTCTCCTATTTTTTCTCTTGTGAATTCTGCATTCCATACAATCCAGTTGCGACCACCAAAATCGATCAGCACTTTTGCGTCGGCTTCATCCATGGGTAAGGCAAAGCCATATCGCTCAATTCCTTTTTTATCAGCTAATGCTTTTGCAAATGCTTCTCCAAGGGCTATGGCCGTATCTTCAATAGTGTGATGTTCATCAACCTGCAGATCACCTTTGGTTTGTATCGTCAGATCCATTTTTCCATGTCTCGCGATCTGCTCCAGCATGTGATCAAAAAACCCAAGACCGGTTGATATGCTTGTTTCACAATTGCCATCCACATTTAGTTCAATGTGAATTTGTGTTTCATTTGTATTTCGATCGTGAACAACTTTTCGCAAGCCTTGTTTGAGAAAATTGTAAATATCTTCCCATTGGTGTGTTTCCAGTGCAATAACTTTTCTTAACTCTTCCAAGCTTTCATTTACTTCTGCTCCTCCTAGGCCTGGATGATTATTTAACCAAATAGCTTTGCATCCCAAATTTTTTGCAAGCTGTACATCAGTAATTCGATCGCCAATTACAAATGAATTTGGAATATCATAAGCCGGTGTATTGAGATATTCAGTGAACATGCCAATACCAGGTTTGCGATTGGGAGAATGTTCTTCAGGAAAACTTTTATCAATATGTGTGGCATGAAAACTTACTCCCTCATTTTCGAAACTTTTGATGACGTGCTGATGTATAGGCCAAAAACTTTCGGAACGGAATGAAGGGGTACCAAGACCATCTTGATTGCTGACCATGATCAATACATAATCAAACTCGTCGGCGATTTTTCCCATGTATTTAAAAGCCTCAGGATAAAATTCAAGCTTTTCCCATGCATCAACTTGGTATGACGGTGGAGCCTCTTTAATTAATGTGCCATCACGATCAATAAATAAAATTCGTTTACCCCCATCCCCTAAAGGGGTGTTTTGAACACTGTCATAGATTGTAGTTGTCATTCTTAAGAAGAATAATATTTGCTCAATAGAGATACCGAACGTACAAGTGAGTGACACAACAGGCGATGAAAAGAATTACTGCCGCTGGTCAGAAAATTATTTTCCTTTATAAACTATTTTCCAGATTGTTCCTTTTACCGAATCAGAAATATACAATGCCCCATCGGGACCAATCGCCAATCCCATAGGACGATGTTTTGCTTGTGCTGCTCCTTTTATTTGAGCCAGTCCAGTAAAGCCATCGGCAAACACTTCATACTTACCTGACGGTTTTCCATTTTTGAAAGGAACGAAAGCCACCAGGTAACCAGCTTGGTTTTCAGGCGAACGGTTCCATGACCCGTGAAAACAAATGAATGCGCCACTGCGATAATGCTCGGGAAACTGTTTGCCAGTATAAAACATTAGTGCATTAGGCGCCCAGTGACCCGGAAAAGTCATGATAGGTTGATCAACACCGGCGCAACGACCTTGTTTTTTTCCATCACCACCGTATTCAGGTGCTAACACTTTTTTGCTTTGAAACTGATCATAATAACAATAAGGCCAGCCAAAATTGGAGCCTTTTTTTACCAATAGCATTTCCTCAGCGGGCAATTCAGCGCTTTGATGAGCATCAAATAAATCAGGGTAAAGATCATACAACTGATCACGCCCATGTTGCATGGCATACAATTGTTTTGATTGTTTATTCCAATCAAGGCCAACAACATTGCGAATGCCTGTTGCATACCGCGTTCCCTGTTCGTATGATTGGTTCAATTTGTTTGCTTTGAATTGCCAGATGCCACCTTGTTTTTCTAGCAAGGGACAAGGATCCTGACCAGGTGAACCTTTGGTACGATCTTGAACCTGGCATGCGTTCGAAGGTGCGCCAATCGTTACATAAATATTTCCCGCGTCATCCAGAGCAAGTGATTTAGTGTTGTGCTGCTTACCAGCAAGCAAACCGGTCACAATGGTCTGGCGACTGTTGGTATCTACTTCATTATTTGCATTCAACTTGTAACGGTAAACGTCATTATTTGATGAAGCATAGAGATAACCATTTTTAATAGCTATGCCTGTACCGCCATAATCAGCAAAACCTCTTGTTTCATCGGCAACGCCATCACCATTTTTATCTTTCAATACTATGATGCTTTTACCTCCATTTGAGTTAGACAGTTTTACATAAATGTCTCCATTGCTATTGACAACAAGATGCCGGGCCTTGCCAACGCCAGGTGTAACTTCAATAGCAGTAAAGCCATTTGGTAATTTTAATTCTACATCGCCCGATACAGGAGGTTTTTCTGATTCATCTTCTTCTGTGCTGTCTTTTTTAAGTTGGGTGGTTGCAGCGCTGTCCTTATTTGCATTTGAAGTTTTGGATGCATCGTTGCCGCAGGCAATAGCCGCTACCAGCATCATGGAAAGTGAAAATCCATAAGGAAAAATCTGTTTCATAAATCTTTGTTTGAAATGGATAAAGAATTCAACCAATGGCAGCCAGTGCATATAGTAAAGTTTTATTTTCTTCAGTTGTACCTACGGTAATACGCAGGCAGCCCTCGCATAATTCAATCCTGCTTCTGTCCCTTACCACAATTCCCTGATCCAATAATTTTTTGTAAATACCAACTGCATCATTCACTTTCACCAATAAAAAATTTGCATCAGACGGGTATACTTTTTCTACGAGCGATAAATTTACTAAAGCCTCTGTTAAAACCTCTCTTTCTTTTACAAGCTCTATTATCATTTCATTCACTTCTTCTACCTCATCGAGGGCTTGCAAGGCAAGTTCCTGTGAGGCTTGATTAATATTATAGGGCGGCTTGATCTTGTTCATGATAGCAACGATCTGTTTTGATGCAAGTGTAATTCCTACTCTCAATGCAGCCAATCCCCAGGCTTTGGACAAGGTTTGCATCACAACTAGATTAGGATATTCATCCAACTGTGTAGCAAATGATTTTTGTCTGGAGAAATTGATGTAAGCTTCATCAATCACAATCAATCCAAAATAATTGTTCAATAGAACCTCAACATCTTTATGATGCAATGAATTTGCAGTGGGATTGTTTGGAGAACAAAGAAAGATCATCTTAGTGCGATCATCAATGGCTTGTTCAATGGCTTCAAGATCCAATTGAAACTCCGGAGTAAGTTTTACTTTTTTTACTTGTACATTATTGATATTGGCGCAAACCTCATACATGCCATAAGTGGGGGGACAAATGATGAGATTATCAATCCCAGGTTCGCAAAAAGCTCTTTGTAAAATATCAATGCATTCATCACTGCCATTGCCTAAAAAAATTTGATCGACAGGCACCTTTTTTATTTCACTTAATTTTTCTTTTACTTTCAACTGGTGGGGATCAGGGTAACGGTTGTACCACTTGGTTAACGGTGAACCAAGACTGTTTTCATTGGCATCTAAAAATATTTTCGCCTCTCCCTTAAAATCATCACGGGCTGATGAATAAGGAATGAGTTTTTTTACATTCTCCCGTGTCAGTAGATCAAGATCAAACATATAAACCTCCTAAATCCCTGTCTGCCGACAGGCAGGCTCCCTAAAGGGAGGACTTGTGTGCTTTTGTAATTCTGTTGAACTTTATTAAAAGTGCTGAGCATATATTTTCGATTAAGCCCCTTTAGGGGTTTGGGGTTTTCTCATCTTTACCGCATTCGCATGTGCGTGCAACCCCTCTGCTTCGGCCATCAACTCAACAGCTCTTCCAATATTTTTTAGCCCTTCTTCACTTAGTTTTTGGAAAGTGATCTTTTTTACAAAACTGTCAACACTTACACCACTATAAGCTTTTGCATAACCGTTTGTTGGCAGCACATGGTTGGTGCCGCTTGCATAATCTCCTACGCTCTCAGGTGAATAATGGCCAAGAAATACTGAGCCTGCATTTATGATCTTTTCAGCGATGTCATCAGCATTGGCGCAGGCGAGAATCAAATGTTCTGGTGCATACTCATTAATTAGAGCGATACCCTCGGTTTCATTTTTCACTAAAATGATTTTGCTATTTTCCAGAGCTTTTGCTGCCACTTCTTTTCGCGGCAATTGAACAATTTGTTTATCCAATTCTTTCATCATTTCATTAATCAACAACTGATGATAAGTGATAAGTAAAACTTGCGAATCGATTCCATGCTCAGCCTGGCTTAAAAGATCAGCAGCAACGAAAGCCGGATGTGCTGTTTCATCAGCGTAAACTGCCACTTCACTAGGCCCTGCAGGAAGATCAATGGCCATTCCTTGGTTTTGCAGCAATTGCTTAGCGCAGGTTACGTATTGATTGCCTGGTCCAAAAATTTTATACACTTTAGGAATTGATTCCGTTCCGTAGGCCATGGCAGCGATGGCTTGCACGCCTCCTACTCTAAAAATTTTCGTGATACCCACCAGCTTTGCCGTAAATAAAATAGCGTTATTTAATTTACCCCCTGTATCAGGAGGAGAACATAAAATAATCTGCCTGCACCCAACAAGCTTTGCAGGAATACCCAACATTAAAATAGTGGAAAACAAAGGAGCAGTTCCACCGGGAATGTATAAACCTACTTTCTCAATGGCTGTCGATTTACGCCAACACTCCACCCCTGGCATGGTTTCAACAAACTCCGTATTTTTTAATTGAGCTTTATGAAATTTTTCAATATTGTTTTTTGCAATTACGATAGATTGTTTTAATTCATCGGTCAAAAACTTTTCTGCCTCATCCATTTCTTTATCACTCACACGTAGCTGTTGTATATCGGCTTTGTCAAATTGTAATGTAAATCTTCTCACCGCCTCATCACCTTTTTCCTTCACTTCCTGCAAAACCTTCTCTACAGTTCCTTGCAATGAGGAAGAATCAAAATAAGGTCGCTGAACCCCTAAATCCCCTAAAGGGAACTTTCCGATCTTTCCTCTTAAATCAATGGTCTGCATAAATTGAATAATTAATTTTTATTCCCCTTTAGAGGCAGGGGTTTCAGATTATCATCTTTTCAATCGGCACTACTAAAATTCCCTGTGCTCCTGCCGCTTTTAGTTGTTCTATTTTCTCCCAAAACTCATCCTCACTCAACACACTGTGAACGCTGCTCCAACCTTCTTCTGCTAATGGTAATACCGTCGGGCTTTTCATTCCGGGCAATAACTCAAATATCTTCGGCAACTGATCATTAGGCGCATTCAACAATATGTATTTATTCCTTTTTGCTTTTTTTACCGACCGGATCCGGAATAGCAATTTGTCAACTAATGTTAACTGATCCGTGTTTAAATCTTTGTTCTTTATCAAAACAGCTTGTGAATCTAAAATGGTTTCTACTTCCTTCAGGCCGTTCATAAACAAAGTGGAGCCGCTGCTTACCAAATCACAGATCACTTCTGCCAAACCTATGCCCGGGGCAATTTCAACGGAGCCGCTGATTTCATGAATTTCAGCATTGATCTTTTGTTCATCTAGATATTTTTGCAATAATACCGGATAGCTTGTCGCAATTCTTTTGCCTTGCAGATAATTAGCAACATATTCTTCATTCTTGTTGATCGCAAGCGATAAACGGCATTTACCAAACCCAAGCTTTTCCAACACTTCTGCTTGCTTGCCTTTTTCATGCAAAATATTTTCTCCCACAATGCCGATATCTGCCACGCCGTCTTCCACATACTGCGGAATATCATCATCGCGCAAAAAGAATACTTCTAATGGAAAATTATCGCTTTCTGTTTTTAGCCTGTCCTTTACATTACGCAGATCAATGCCACATTCTTTTAATAAAGAAATCGAATCATCGTACAAGCGACCAGATTTTTGAATAGCGATGCGAAGTTTACCCCCTTCCCCTAAAGGGGAGTAATTATTCTGTCTCATATTTGAGTTTTTCATTTAAAAACCAATTCCCAAATTCCCCTTTAGGGGATAGGGATAAAAAATAAGGGCTAACCCGTTGGTAAGCCCTTTATCGTTTATGCTATTACACAAATATCACCGGCTTACCTTAAGGGCAAGTATGATGGTGATGAATGTGCGTATTTTGTTTCATTGAGCAGCAAAAATAACCGGCTTATATTAAAATCAAAAATAAATTTCCAATTGTCTATATCATACATGTACAAGTAGATATTCACTAACTTCCCTTTCGAAATTCATACTATGAGATTATTTTTTGTGTTTATCGCTTGCCTATCCATTTGCTGTTCTTCCTCCGATAAACCCAATCAATGGAACTTAGTTTGGAGTGATGAATTTAATTATACTGGTCTCCCAGATTCAACCAAGTGGAATTATGATGTTGGTGGACATGGCTGGGGCAATAATGAGCTTGAATTTTATACTCAAAAAAGATTGGAAAATGCCAGGGCAGAAAATGGCCACCTCATCATTGAAGCAAGAAAAGAACCATGGCAAGGAATGAATTACACTTCAGCAAGACTCATCACTAAGAGTAAAGGAGATTGGCAATATGGAAAAATTGAGGTGAGAGCTAAAATCCCCAAAGGTCGTGGTACTTGGCCTGCCATCTGGATGCTGGGCTCTACAACTCCATTACGATGGCCCGATGACGGTGAAATAGATATTATGGAGCATGTTGGCTTTCATCAGGGATTTATTCACGGCTCCATTCATTGTAAAAAATATAACCATGTTATTGGCACGCAAAAAACCGATACTATACAAGTGCCCGATTGCTCCGAACAATTTCATTTGTATGGGGTTGAATGGAGTGCCGATTCCATAAAAATTTCTGTTGACAACAACGTTTATTTTTCATTTGCTAATGAACACAGTGGCTATGCTGCCTGGCCTTTTGATAATAAAATGCATTTGCTTTTGAATATCGCCGTGGGAGGCAATTGGGGTGGACAGAAGGGTGTTGATGAAACGATTTGGCCGCAGCGAATGGAAATTGATTATGTAAGGGTGTGGCAGAAAAAGTGAATGGTGAATGGTCAATTGTGAATTCTGAAAGACAAACAATTTATTGACCATCGACAATTGACAATTCACAATAAAAAACCAAACTATATGAATCGAGTTCTATTCATTGCTCTAATTCTTACCAGTCAATTTTTATTTGCCCAGAACTCAACCGGCTACCAATTGCCCCCAAAAGATATTGCCGACATGCTGCTTGTAAAACCAACTCCTAATGTGAGTGTTGATGATAAAGGAGAATGGATGCTATTTACGCAAAGCAATAGTTATCCTTCTGTGGAAGAATTGGCACGCCCTGAATTACGCATTGCTGGCTTGCGCATCAATCCAAATAATTTTGCACCGAGCCGTCAAAATTTTATTAATGACATCTGGTTGAAAAATATTCCTTCAGGAAAAGAATTTAAGATTAGCGGGCTCCCAGCTAATCTTTCCGCCACAAATGTAAACTGGAGCCCTAACGATAAAAAAATTGCTTTCACCAACACAACTTCCAATCGTGTTGATCTGTATGTAATTGATATCGCTACCCAAAAAGCAATAAAAATAAATAAGCAACCATTAAATGTGGTTCTAGGTGCAAGCTATACCTGGCTCGATGATAATACTGTGCTTTACCGTACTACCACGAAACCAGCATCGGCTGCTCCGCCAAAACCTCTGATGCCCTCAGGTCCAGCCATGCAGGAGAATATCGGTAAGGTTGCTCCCTCACGCACTTTCGAAGATCTCATCAAATCGCCTTATGACGAGCAGTTGTTTGAATTTTATGCCACGTCACAGTTAGTAAAAAATACAAACGGAACAGAAACAAAGATTGGTCAGCCCGCTATTTATGCTTCGATCAATATATCGCCAGACAAAAAATATTTGCTGACCCGCGAACTAAAAAAACCTTTCTCATACTTAGTGCCTGCATTTGGTTTCGCTTCCACAATAAGTATAAAAGAAATGAATGGTAAGCTCGTAAAACATCTTGCCGATCTGCCATCGTCTGAATTAGCTCCGAGCGGTTTTGATAATGTGCAAAATATTCCCAGAGGGTTTGATTGGCGAGATGATGAGGCTGCAACAGTTGTTTGGATAATGCCGTTGGATAGCGGCATGATCAGAAAGAAAATGGATTTTCATGATGCGGTGTATGAGTTGGCTGCTCCATTTACCACACAACCAAAAGAGCTGTTCAAAACAGAAATGCGCTGGCGCGGCATAGCCTGGGGAAATTCAACCCTTGCTTTGGTGAATGAAGGATTAACTGGAAAACAATTGACAAGGACTGATCGCTATAATCCGACTACTGGTCAGTTAGAAAAACTTTGGGAAAGAAATACAACAGATGCTTATTCCAATCCTGGCTTACCGATCACTGAAAAAAATAAATACGGCAGGGATGTAGTAAAAACCAGTCCCGATGGCAACCAGATCATGATGAATAATACAACGGGCGCCTCGCCAAAAGGTGATCTTCCTTTTATTGCCATATTCGACCTCAATACAAAAAAATTAAATATCGAATGGCGTAGTAATGAAAACTATTATGAAGTGGTGATCAGAGTCGTTGATTTTGATAAAAAAGTTTTGCTTACGCGACGTGAGAGTGAAAACGAAATGCCAAATTACTGGCT
Organism: Chitinophagaceae bacterium; assembly: GCA_036005185.1. Classification (GTDB taxonomy): domain Bacteria; phylum Bacteroidota; class Bacteroidia; order Chitinophagales; family Chitinophagaceae; genus VBAU01. Next base: position 180,454 of record DASYQS010000002.1, read on the forward strand.
CAAGAATTTAAAATTAAAAATAGCCGACCAGCAGCTCACCCATTTCTCAAATCCCTATCCGCAGTTGGAAGGTGTAAAAAAAGAAAAAATAAAATACAAACGGGCTGATGGTGTTGATCTCACCGGCGATCTGTATTTGCCAAAAAATTATGATGCCAAGCGCGATGGCAAGCTTCCTGTTTTTATTTGGGCTTATCCTGCAGAATATCAATCCGCTTCTGACGCAGCTCAAGTGCGTGGCAGCCAGCACCGCTTTACTCTCATCAACTGGGGTTCACCTGTATTTTGGGTAACGCAAGGATATGCTGTGCTCAATAATGCCGAAATGCCTATTGTATCAACCGACAAAGAAAAAAAGCCAAACGATAATTTTATTGACCAGTTGCGCATGAATGCCGAAGCCGCAATCAATGCATTGGATTCAATGGGCGTTGGGGACCGCAATCGCGTGGCTGTTGGCGGACACAGCTATGGTGCATTCATGACGGCAAATCTTTTGGCACATACCAATCTTTTCAAAGCAGGCGTTGCACGCAGTGGCGCTTACAATCGCAGCCTCACTCCTTTTGGTTTTCAAAATGAGGACCGCACCTATTGGGATGATCCCAAATTATATTTTGACATGAGCCCTTTCAGTTATGCTAACAAAATAAAAACACCGCTGCTGCTCATTCATGGCGAAATGGATGATAACCCTGGCACTTTTCCTATTCAAAGTGAAAGAATGTTCAATGCAGTAAAAGGTTTTGGCGGCACGGTGCGATATGTTGTTTTGCCGTACGAAGCACATGGCTACCGCGGCAAAGAAAATTTGTTGCACATGCTTTACGAAATGAATAGCTGGATGGACAAGTATGTGAAGAATGCAGATAAAAACCTGCCAAAGGCGTTTTGATTGTTTGAGGTTTGAGGTTTGAGGTTCGAAGTTCTGAGTTGTGTCATGCTGAGCTTGTCGAAGCATTGTCATTCCGAGCGCAGCGATACAAAGGATGCGAGTTCTCAATTTGCAAATTAAATAATACAAATAATTTGAACATGGATTTGTAACTTCATTTTGACGAAAAACTTTTGTTTTTTCTAGTCGCATGAACTCTGAATTAAAAATAAAATTAAACGTAAAGCAAGCTGTTCCTTTTTTTGATGTAGCTGATATGGAACAGTCCCTCCATTTTTACATGGATGGGCTTGGATTTGAAATGAAAAATAAATGGATGGATGAAGGCAAGCTCCGTTGGTGCTGGTTGCAACTTGGCGGCGCAGCCCTCATGTTACAGGCGGGCAAAAAACAAAGGCATGATTCCCGCGTTCCAGAAGTGAAACAGGGCATTGGCATATCTATTTATTTCATGTGCGAAGATGCTTTAGCTATTTATCGCGAACTGAGATCACGAAATATTCAAGCCAAAAAACCTTTTATCGGAAATGGAATGTGGGTCACAGAGCTCTTAGATCCGGATGGTTACAGACTTTTCTTTGAAAGTCCTACTGATGAACCTGAAGAAACAGTGCTTCAAGAATAATTTAGCATTCGAAAAAAATCATAAATTGCATGTTCCTGCACATCGATGCCTTATCACACATACTGATCAATCCCGTGCCAGTGAGAAAGACCAAAGCGATTTAGAAGCAATTTAGAACTTCTAAAACTTTTTTAGGACTTGGGATTTAATTAACTTTCATATCACCTAAAAATATAAAACTATGTCAATACGATTAAACGAAATCGCACCAGATTTCAAGGCCGACACCACCCAAGGCCCCATCAGCTTTCATGAATGGATTGGTGATGGATGGGCAGTTCTATTTTCGCACCCCAAAGATTTTACTCCTGTATGCACGACTGAATTGGGATACATGGCGAAAATCCAACCTGAATTTACAAAACGAAACTGTAAGATCATCGGTTTGAGCGTTGACCCGGTTGAGAACCACGCCAAGTGGGCTGAAGATATTTTGGAAACACAGGGATTTGCTCCTAACTATCCAATGGTTGGCGATCGTGACCTGACGGTCGCAAAGCTATATGATATGCTGCCAGTAGATGAGCCGGGTACTTCTGAAGGCAGAACTGCTGCCACCAACCAAACCGTACGTACTGTTTTCATAATAGGCCCGGATAAAAAAATTAAACTGATGCTGTCTTACCCCATGACAACGGGTCGCAACTTCGATGAAATACTGCGTGTGCTTGATTCAATTCAGTTAACAGCAGCACATAAAGTGGCTACGCCGGTTAACTGGAAGAAGGGAGAGGATGTCATTATTGTTTCGGCAGTGTCCGATGCTGAGGCAAAAGAAAAATATCCGCAAGGTTGGAAAGCACCCAAACCCTATCTCCGCATTGTGCCACAGCCAGGTTTAGTTGAAGAGCCAGCTTGAGAGATGGACTATCAAACCAATTCTTACATTAGTGCATTAATTAAAAATTCACCGCAGGTGCTCACAAGGGATCTGCGGTTTTGTATCTTGATCATAAAAAGATTAAACTATTTATGACCCTTGAGCATGTTGCTGTTTGGACAAATAATCTTGAAGGCTTAAAAGAATATTACACGAAATATTTTAAAGCCAAAGCAAATGACAAATATCAAAATCCAAAAAACGGCTTTGAAAGTTATTTTTTAACCTTCGATTCTGGCGCAAGACTTGAATTAATGAGCCGGCCTGATATTCCAAACAATCATAACGACACCATAATCAAACAACATCTTGGTATTATACATCTTGCCTTCGGCGTATCCACTATGGAGGACGTTGATGCAAAAGCAAAACAACTGCAACAAGATGGTTTTAGCATTTTAAGCGGACCCAGAAAAACCGGCGATGGTTATTATGAATTTGAGACGCTGGATCCGGATAATAATCGTTTAGAAGTAACCACTGCATCCCCCAATTAATTTTTTTTCAAAAAAATTTTGTGTAACCAAAAGGTTTCATATACTTTTGTGTAACCGATTGGTTACGTAAAAGCAAGTTCAAGTATATGAGAAGAGATGTATTTCAAGCCATAGCAGACCCCACACGCAGAGAGATCATCAGCATGATCGCACATAAATCTCTGCATCTGAATTCAGTGGCAGAAAAATTTCATGTAAGCAGGCCAGCCATTTCCAAACACATAAAAATTCTAACGGAATGCGGACTTATCACCATTAAGCAACAAGGCCGGCATCGATATTGCGAGGCAAGACTGGATAAATTGAATGAAGTATCTAACTGGGTGGAACAATACCGAAAATTCTGGACACAGAAACTTGATGCCCTGGAAACTTACCTCGAGGAATTACAAACAGCAGAAAAAAAACAAACTAAAACCAGAAAACATGTTACAAGAAAAAGAAAGCATTAAGCAAGCCAATGAGTTTGCCATTGAACGTGTGTTCAATGCGCCGCGCCATCTTGTATGGAAAGCGTTTGCCGAAGCTGAGCGACTAGCGCAATGGTGGGGACCAGCGGGATTTAAAATGGAAGTAAAAAAATTGGAGCTTTCTCCCGGTGGTACATTTCATTATAGCATGCAATCTTCTGACGGCTTTATTATGTGGGGTAAATTCGTTTACCTGCAAATTGTTGAGCCGGAGAAAATTGTTTTTATTCTTTCATTCTCTGATGAAAACGGCGCCATAACTCGTGCGCCCATGAGTGCTACTTGGCCGCTCGAAGTTTTTAATGTTCTTACGTTTAAAGAACATGATGGCAAGACTACAGTCACGCTGAAAGGGCACCCTGTCAATGCTACTGAAGAAGAAATTGAAACATTCAGAAATGAATTCGAAGGTATGAACCAAGGATTCAGCTCAACCTTTGATCAGCTTGATGAATACTTAGCAAAACTTTTATTTGATCACTCTTAAAAATAAAACAATGGCAACAGATACAGTGATGGCTCCAAGCAGAGAGCTCACCATTTCCCGACTCGTAAATGCGTCAAGAGAATTAGTTTGGGAAGTATGGACAAATCCTGAGCACATAAAACATTGGTGGGGTCCTAATGGATTTACCAATACAATTTTTGAAATGGATGTAAAGCCCGGTGGTGTTTGGGATCTTATTATGCATGGCCCTGATGGCACCGATTATAAAAATAAAAGTGTTTATAAGGAAGTGATAAAACCTGAAAAGCTGGTGTATGATCATGTGTCAGCACCAAAATTTCAATTCACGGTCACATTCACAGAAAAAGGAAATAAAACTCTTATTGCCATTCAAATGCTGTTTGAAACCGCAGAAGAAAGAGAGAATGTGATAAAAATATTCAAAGCAGATGTAGGTTTGAAACAAAATATTTATAAGCTGGAAGGATATCTGAGAAAAGTTTCTTCAGAGAAGGAAATGACGATGGAAAGGATCATCAATACTCCAAGAGAAATGGTTTTTAAGGCATGGACTGACCCAGTGCAATTAGAAAAATGGTGGGGGCCGAAAGGCTTTACAAATCCTGTTTGCGATGTAGATGCAAGTCCGGGAGGAAATATTTTGATACACATGAAGGCGCCCGATGGTGTTGTGTATCCAATGGATGGTGAGTTTCATGAAATAGTTGAACCAGAAAAAATAGTATTCACCAGCTCAGCGCTTGATAAAAATGGTAATCATCTTTTTGAGGTGCTAAACACAGTCACCTTTACTGAAGAAAATGGTAAAACAAAATTGAAGTTACACGCTGCTGTTTCCAAAATCACTGCTGAAAGCAAACCATATCTTGACGGCATGAACGAAGGATGGAGCCAAAGCATTGATCGCTTGGAAGAGCTTGTATCGAATCCTTCAAAAGATAAAAAATCAACAATGGACAACACGCCTATTGTAATAGAAAGAACGTTTAATGCACCTGTTGAAAAAATATGGAAAGCAATAACTGACATCAATCAAATGAAACAATGGTATTTTCCTCAACTTGAAGATTTTAAACCTCAGGAAGGTTTTGAAACACAATTCAACGTTCATCACGAGGGAAAGGATTTTCTACATATTTGGAGAATAAAACAAGTTGTACCGTTGAAAAAAATCTCTATCGAATGGAAATATGGCGGCTATCCGGGAAATTCATTGGTAAGCTTTGAACTATTCGATCAAAAAGATAAAACCAAATTAGTTTTGACCCACGAAGGCATTGAAACATTCAATCCTGAAAAATATCCAGAGTTGGCAAAACAAAACTTTATGGGAGGTTGGACACAGTTCATGGATAAGGGATTGAAAGAATTTTTGGAGAAAAAACAATCGTGATAAATAAAATGGAATAAGTAAGGCTGTAAGATTTAATAAATAATTCCTTTGTTGACATAAGAGGTTGTCTCAAAAGATTTAAGCATAACATTGTCACAAAGAAACTAGTCGCAAAGTTTTCATCTTAAACTTAATTTCTCTTTGCGTCGTAGTGGCAATATGGCCTTTTGAGACAACCTCTTCTTTTATTTATCCAAAGACTTCTTCGCATGAAATAAACTCAACATATTATATTAGCTTTACCCCCCTAATTTTAAAACAGGGTCCATGACTATAAAAAAGGAAGTAAAAAAAGTTACAACCAACACTCTTTTAAAAATGAAATCGGCCGGTGAAAAAATTTCGATGATCACAGCCTATGATTTTTCATTTGCAAAAATTTTTGATTCAGCCGGTATTGATGTCATTCTAGTTGGAGATTCAGCTTCTAATGTCATGGCCGGGCACGAAACCACTTTACCGATTACTTTAGATCAAATGATCTATCATGCATCATCTGTGATTAGGGGCATAGATCGCTGTCTTGTTGTAGTTGATCTTCCTTTCGGAAACTATCAATCCAATTCTGATATTGCATTAGCTTCGGCAGTACGCATCATGAAAGAAACCGGAGCACATTCTGTAAAACTTGAAGGAGGTGAGGAAGTGTTGGAATCAGTTAGACGAATAATTTCAGCCGGTGTGCCTGTAATGGGACATTTAGGATTAACTCCCCAATCTATTTATAAATTTGGCACTTACGCTGTTCGTGCACAAGAAGAGACGGAAGCCAATAAATTAAAAAAAGATGCAAAGCTTCTCGAAAAAGCAGGTTGTTTTGGCATCGTGCTCGAAAAAATCCCCGCTACTCTTGCTAAAGAAGTTTCTGAAAGTATTCACATTCCTACTATCGGTATCGGCGCAGGAAAATACTGCGACGGGCAAGTATTGGTAATGCATGATATGCTTGGCATCAATACCGAATTTAAGCCGCGGTTCCTCAGACAATATTTAAACATTCACGAGCAAGCCACGAAGGCTGTACAGAAGTACATCGAAGATGTAAAAGCAAATGATTTTCCCAGTGAACAAGAACAATATTAGCGAATAGAGAAAAATGAATAGATGAAAGTTGTTCTCGTCATTTCATCACTAGTACACTATTCATTATTCCTTTTTATCTTTTATCTATCCTCTATCTTTGCTCTATCAATTTTTTATAAATGGATTTTTTAGATATTCTCAATCTCCAAAAAGAAAACAAAGGAGTAAGTACAGGCAAGAATTGGCTTGATTCAAAAGGTGAAATACTTCACTCCTACTCTCCTGTTGATGGTAATTTGATTGGCTCTGTAGCATCGGCTGATAAAGACGGCTACAAAAAAATAATTGAGGCAGCACAAGAAGCTTTTTCATATTGGCGCATGATGCCTGCCCCCGCCCGCGGTGAAATTGTGAGGCAAATTGGTGAAGTCTTGCGTGATTACAAAGAGCCACTGGGCAAATTAGTCTCATACGAAATGGGAAAAAGTTTGCAGGAAGGTTACGGCGAAGTGCAAGAAATGATTGACATCTGTGACTTTGCAGTGGGGCTTTCAAGGCAATTGTATGGCCTTACCATGCATAGTGAGCGTGCAGGTCATCGCATGTATGAACAATGGCATCCGCTCGGAATTGTTGGGATCATCTCTGCTTTTAATTTTCCCGTTGCTGTATGGAGCTGGAACAGCATGCTTTCCTGGGTCTGCGGCGATGTGTGTATTTGGAAGCCTTCAGAAAAAACTCCGCTTTGCGCAGTTGCATGCCAGCATATTATTTCAAAAGTTCTTGCAGTAAATAATATTCCTGAAGGAGTGTGCAATTTAATCATTGGAAATCGTGAGGTAGGTGAATGGATGGCCAATGATAAAAGAATACCTCTTATATCGGCCACCGGTTCAACAAGAATGGGTAAGGCTGTGGGCGCTGCAGTAGGGGCAAGATTGGGAAGAGCATTGCTTGAGCTTGGCGGTAACAATGCCATCATTATTTCAAAAGATGCGGATATAGACATTGCTATTCGGGGTGCTGTATTTGGCGCTGTGGGCACGGCAGGTCAAAGATGCACAACTACACGCCGTTTGATCATCCATGAGGACGTTTATGATCCAGTAAAACAAAGATTGATCGCCGCTTATAAAAAGCTCACCATTGGTGATCCCCTGTCGGAAAAAAATCTTGTTGGGCCTTTGATCGACAAAGAAGCGGTAAAGATGTATTTAGAAGCTATTGAAAAATGCAAAGCCGAAGGAGGCAAATTCATTATTGAAGGCGGTGTGCTAAGCGGTGATGGATATGAGAGCGGTTGTTATGTAAAACCCTGTATTGCAGAAGTAGAACCGCATTATAAAATGGTGCAACAAGAAACATTTGCCCCTATTTTGTACTTACTTAAGTATAAAAATATGGATGAGGCTATAGGCGTGCAAAATGGCGTGCCTCAGGGCTTATCCTCTTCTATCATGACCTTGAATTTGCGTGAAGCTGAACAGTTCCTTTCCCATGCGGGAAGCGATTGCGGCATTGCAAATGTGAATATTGGCACTAGTGGGGCCGAAATTGGCGGCGCTTTTGGGGGCGAAAAAGAGACTGGCGGCGGCCGTGAAAGCGGCAGCGATGCTTGGAAAAACTATATGCGCCGGCAAACAAACACAATAAATTATAGCTCAAATCTTCCGCTTGCTCAGGCCATTAAGTTTGATTTGTGAAAATTATTTGCAAACTTTACGCTTCAATATCCAATCCGCCAAAGGCGGATTCCTTTGAATAAACCAAATTATAACCGATGAAAAAATCCGGTCTTTTCCTGTTTTCATTTTTTCTTGTCGCATTTGCAAAATCACAATTAAGAGTATCTATCGTAGGTGGAGGCAATAGCTCCACAGTAAAAGAGACAAATGATCTTCCTGACTGGGATTCCATCAGCAGTAATTATTCATCACGGACAGGTGTCCATTTTGGCTTTATAGCCGATGTGCCATTTTCCCGCACATCTAAATTCTATTTCCAGCCTGGAATTATATATTATAACAAAGGAAGGAAATATGCTGCGCCGTACGATTCTGTAGGAACTGTTAAAAACTTCTCTTCTTCTCAATTCATTAATTATATCGACATACCTCTGAATCTTGTTGTAAAAATTCCTCTAGGAAAGAAGAATAAATTTATGATAGGTGCTGGTCCTTATGCTTCTTTCTTTTATAATGGAAAAGAAAAAACCGAAACTATTTATAATGGAGGTGGCTATGAGAGCACTGAAAATGACGATCTGCCTGTTGGCAAAAAAACTGATCAATATAAAACGATCGATTTTGGCGTAAATGCGCTTGCAGGATTTGAGTTCGGCCGTGTGTTTCTTACAGCAAATTATAGTCGCGGACTTGGAGGTTTTTATACGCCAAATTATGACGGTCACTTGAACCACCAAGTGATTGGCGGTACGCTTGGAATATTTTTAGGCAAACCGGTTGAATTGGAACCGAAAATAAAAGATAAGGACAAAGACGGAATCGTTGACAGTGAAGATGCTTGCCCTACTGAAGCCGGAACGGCTGCAACAAATGGCTGTCCCGATAAAGACAGCGATGGGATTGCCGATAAAAATGATCAATGCCCTAATGAGCCAGGTTTGGTAAGCAATCGTGGTTGTCCTGTTCGTGATAAGGATAATGATGGAGTGCTTGATGATCAGGATAAATGTCCTGATGTAGCTGGTTTAAAAAAGTACAACGGATGTCCGATTCCTGATACGGATAAAGATGGTGTAAATGATGAAGAAGATAAGTGTCCTACTGTTGCAGGTGTTGCACGCTATAATGGTTGTCCAATACCAGACGCAGACAAAGATGGGATCAATGATGAAGAGGATAAATGTCCTACAGTTGCCGGAGTAAAAGAAAATAATGGTTGTCCTGAAATAAAGAAAGAAATTATCGAGAAGGTAAATTTCGCAGCACGACGCATTCAATTTGAAAAGGGTAAGGCTGATCTCTTGGCTTCATCATTAAAAGTATTGGACGAGGTAGTTCAGGTTCTTAAACAAAATCCTGAACTAAAATTATCTGTTGAAGGACATACGAGTGATGATGGAAATTATGATGTAAACATGAAGCTCTCCCGTCAGCGTGCTGATAATGTGAAAAACTATCTTATTAAAAAAGGAATTGATTCAAACAGGCTGAATGCTGAAGGATTTGGACCGAATAAACCGTTAAATGATAGTAAAACTTTAGCTGAGAGGGCGCTGAATCGCCGGGTAGAATTAAAACTGAGCAACCAATAATGATAAGATTGCGTCAAATCAATCAATCTCGGAAAAACGGGACTTTTTTACGAAAAAGTATGAATGGTTTTATAAAATTCCGCATCCTTGCTTACTTGCGGCATAAAACATGCTCGTTTCCCTTAACTTCGCAGCCTTTATTTAAAAAATTTTGAATTAAAAAATAGCAAATGAATAAAGTAATCAATCGCTTTTTATTCTCGGTTATAGCCGGTCTAATATTTAGTTCCGGATTTGCGCAAACATCGGTTAAAGAAGACGTACCAAAGGGTTGGCATCTATTGTCAAGGCAAACCAGTGGTTACTATGGAATTAATCTTGATAAAGCTTACGAGTTTGTAAAAGGCAAAAAAAGCACTCCACTTATCGTTGCGGTTATAGATTCTGGTGTGGATACCACACATGAAGATTTAAAATCGATATTGTGGCAAAATCCCGGTGAAATACCCGGCAATGGCATTGATGATGATAAAAACGGTTATGTAGATGATGTGTATGGATGGAATTTTATTGGCGGCCGTGATGGAAAAAATGTAAAAGAGGATTCTTACGAGGCAGCTCGTGTTTATCATATGTACAAAAGCAAATTTGAAAACATAGCTGATCCAACGACCCTATCAAAAGAAGATAAAGAGAAATATGAAATGTGGACGAAAGCAAAACAGCAGGTTGTAGGTGAAGTTGATCTGTCACTGCTTGAAAAATACAAGCAAATTGAAAAAGATATGCTTTTGGGAGATTCGATTATTCAAGTTGACATGAAAAAAAAGGAATATAACTGTAAAGATCTTGTAGGTTATAATCCCGTTTCGGTAGCCGCTCAAAAGATTAAACAGACAATGACCTATATCTGCGGGCTGAATAAAAATGATGACATCAGCAATGTACAAATCCTTGAAGATCTTCAGGGAGAGATCAGAAAAATGGAGGCTGCTGATAAGGAGCCCAAAAATTTTCGCGGAGAAATTGTAAAAGACAATTACAATGATTTCAACGATCGTTTTTATGGCAATAATGATGTAATGGCAAATACCCCTTTTCATGGCACACATGTGTCGGGTATTATTGCTGCTGCAAGAAATAACGGACTCGGCGTTAATGGCATCGCGGATAATGTAAAGATCATGATGGTGCGTGCAGTACCTGATGGCGATGAGCATGATAAAGATATTGCGTTGGCAATCCGATATGCAGTTGATAATGGAGCTAAAGTGATAAATATGAGTTTTGGAAAAGGCTTCTCTCCAGAGAAACAATGGGTGGATGATGCGGTGCGTTATGCTCAAAGCAAAGGTGTATTACTTGTACACGCTGCAGGAAATGATGGAGCTGATATTGATACAACATGGAATTTTCCTACTCCGGTTTTTAAAAGTGACAATAAAAGAGCTAGTAACTGGATCACCGTAGGTGCAAGTGGCGATCCTAAACTTGGAGGCTTAGTAGCAGGTTTTTCTAATTATGGTAAAAAAGAAGTTGATGTATTTGCACCAGGCGTAAAAATTTATTCAACCATACCTGGTGGTGATGCGTATGGTGAAGCACAAGGAACAAGTATGGCATCACCTGTAGTAGCAGGTGTAGCTGCATTGATACTTGAATACTATCCTAACCTTTCACCTGAGCAAGTAAAATTTGCCATTGAAAAATCAGCAACAAAGCCAGGTATAAAAGTTACGTGCCCCGGCACTGATGCGGAAGTTGATCTAGGTGAACTGAGCAGATCAGGAGGAGTATTAAATGCTTATGAAGCTATAAAACTTGCTTCGACCTTAAAGGGCGAAAGAAAACAAGATAATGTAAAACCGAAGTCAACAGTAAAGCCAAGTAAAAAAGGATAACAAAAAATATTTTTTTAAACAAAGCCCGCCATGAAGCGGGCTTTGTTTTTTTACAGCAATTATTTTCAAAGACAACCTAAAAATAAAATTCTACGTTGTGTGAGATGAATTTAAAACGTTATGATAAAATATATTAGTCTGATAATAATCAGCTTCATCTTTTTTGTGGCCTGCAAGAAAAGTTCGGAAACAACGCAAACAACACAACCTCCTCTTGATTGTTCAACTCCAAAAAGTTTTTCCGCTCATGTTTTACCTATCACTTCAGCCAATTGTGCTATAAGTGGATGCCATGGCTCGGGAAGCAACAATGGACCCGGTCAATTGATCACCTACCAGCAAATATTTAATTCCAGAGCTATTATTCGTTCTGCCGTAGCGAGTGGTCTTATGCCGCAAGGAAGTAGATTATCAGAGGCAGAAGTCAATACCATATTATGCTGGATCGACAACGGCGCACCTAATAACTAAAAAATTCTTCTGATCAAAATTTGAGGTTAATAAAAAGCTAAAGTTGAATAGCGATCAGGAAGTACAAGTGAGTGACACAACAAAAGTTGGGCAGAGTTACAAAAGCTTGGTAACAAAAAACTGCAGGTTTTAAACCCGAAACCTTCCCTATATTTGTAATTCACCAATCCTGAATTGATGGCGAAACAAGTTGAAGATTTTGATGCCAACCTAACCGGTGAAGAAGGAAAAAGTGAAGAAACAAAAACGAGTTGGTTTAAGCGCATCAAAAAAGGTATCAATACCAAGACTTCAGAAAAAAAGGAAACGCCTGAAGGGTTATGGACAAAATGCCCTGAATGTAATTACATCTGCACAGTAACGGAGCTGCGTGAGCATTTATTTGTTTGTCCAAAATGCGGTTATCATCATCGTATTGGCAGCTCAGAATATTATGAGTTTTTATTCGACAACAGAGAATTCGCTGAGCTTTTTGAAAATATCCGCAGCGTTGACTACCTGGAATTTACTGACCTAAAGCCATATAAAAAGCGTTTGGAAGAGATCTGGAGTAAAACAGATTTAAAGGATTCCATGCGTGTAGCAGCTGGAAAATTGGGCGGCCATGATATTGTGATTGCCTGTATGGACTTTGAGTTTATCGGGGGGTCTTTAGGAAGCGTGATGGGAGAAAAATTTTCGAGGGCGGTTGATTATTGTTTAAAGCATAAAATTCCTTACATAGTTATTGGCAAGAGCGGGGGAGCACGCATGATGGAAAGCGCTTTTTCGTTGATGCAATTAGCTAAAACAAGTGGCAAGCTTTCTCAATTGAGTGATGCAAAAATTCCATACATCGCTTTGCTAACCGACCCAACCTTTGGCGGGATCTCTGCTTCGTTCGGTATGCTTGGTGATCTGAATATTGCTGAACCCGGCGCCCTGATCGGTTTTGCAGGGCCAAGGGTCATTAAGGAAACAATTAAAAAAGATCTTCCTGAAGGCTTTCAACGAAGTGAATTTATTTTAGAACATGGCTTCCTTGATTTCATTGTGCCAAGAAAAGATCTGAAGGAAAAGCTTGCTACTGTATTAACGTTGTTTAAGAATTAAATTCTTAATTGCTTACTGCCCCGACCCTTTAGGTCGGGGTTGTTTTTAAACGATCTAATTGCAACTACATTTGCAGAAATGGAAATCAAAAACCGTTCAGCTTATTTTGAATATTTCATCGATAATAAATACGATGCAGGAATTGTATTGACGGGTACCGAAGTAAAATCGCTCCGTGAAGGAAAAGCCAGCTTTACTGACAGCTATTGTTACATTAACAAAGGCGAGATATGGATAAAGAGCTTGCATATAGCAGAATATTCTCATGGCAGCGGCAATAATCATGATCCCGTGCGTGAAAGAAAATTATTATTGCAGAAAAGAGAGATTAAAAAAATAGAATCAAAATTGAAAGAGAAAGGTTATACGATAATTCCTTTGCGCATTTATTTTAATGAAAAAAATCTGGCTAAAATGGAGATCGGTCTTGGTAAAGGAAAAAAAATATATGACAAACGGGAAACGATTAAACAAAGAGATACGGAAAGAGAAATGAAACGATATCTGAAATAAACCTGGTATATTAACGTTTAAAATTGAAGCATGATTTTTGCTTTTTTTTGCAGCTATGAAAAAAGCCATCGTATTGCTAATTCTTTTCTTTAGCCTGAAAACATTTTCACAATCCGTTTCAGGATACTGGTATGGCACCGCCAATGTAAAGTCGAAAAGCTCAACCAATAATTACCTTGTTGAATTGATCCTTCATCAGGACAGAACTCTGGTAAAAGGGGTGATTAATTATTATTTCAAAAAAACTTTTCGAAGCCTAAAAGTAAATGGCAATTACAATTCCCTGACAAGACAGTTGAACTTATTCAATATACCACTTACCTATCATGGCTCTTTAGACGATCTTGAAGTGGATTGCATGATGGATTTTGCGGCAACCTTAAGGGTAGCAAAGGCAAGCTCAAATCTTATTGGTTTTTTTCAAGGCAAGCCTGAGTACAGGTACACCTGCGTGAATGTAAATTTCAATCTGAAAATGAATGCTGATATTAGCAAGGAAGATTCCATTCTGCATGCCATAAAGGTTTACAAGGAAACTTACCAGGTTTGGAAGCCAACTTACGAGGATACGCTTGTAGCCGTAAATATCATTCCCCGCAAGGTTGAGAATTATGTGATTGATGCGGAGTATAAGCAAAGAGAAAAAATAGTAACAAAAGAAATTACGGCCGAAACAGATTCATTGAAAGTAGATTTTTTCGATAATGGAGAAATTGACGGTGACTCTATTTCTATTTTTTACAATGATAAACTAATTGCCTTTAATCGCATACTCAGCTCAAAGGCTGTTCATTTTAATGTAGCGCTTGATACAACGAGAGAATGGAATGAGATCACCATGTTTGCTGATAATCTGGGAAGTATTCCACCCAACACGGCGCTCATGGTTGTTACTGATGGCAAAAAAAGATATGAAATTCCTATGGCAAGCAATCTTCAAAAAAATGCCACATTAAGGATAAAGCGAAAGAAGAAATAGTTGAATAAAAAACTCTTGCTTGAACGAGGTTTTACGTCAATTATGTAATCCAGATTGCCGACACTACCTATTCAAAAGAAAAAAATTAAAAAAGCTCAGGTTGTTGATTTTCTCTTTTCTTTACCCACTCCATTTCTACGCTCTTGCTAAAATCAACCAGCTTGGCGCCTACAGCTTTCCAACCCATTACTTCAACTACTTTCTCTAGTTTGAATTTTGCTTTTCGAATTTGAGAGCCTCTGCCCTGCTGAACCGCAAGTACAGGCTCTGCATTTGTAGTTACTGCTTCAAGCCTGTTTCCTTTTCCTTCTTTGATAAAGAAAAATTTATTATGCAGCGTGGTGGTTTCAATTTTGAAGCGCTTTACATTATATTGTTTCTTCTCATCATCAAGATAGATGGCTGTAATTATTTTTTCAGGGTCAAATTTCTCAATGAGTAAAATATTCTCTGCGTCAAACCGCTGTGTCATTTCCTGATCAGTAATTTCATAGTTGCCATCGTTATATACTATCAAAATACGATCGTCTGGCTCAAAGCTTCCGAGATAAATGCCCTTTTCTTCAGCGCTTAATCTTCCAAACTTATCATCGAACCAAAGATTGCGGCCGCTCAGAGTTGCTTTACCTGCCTCTTTAAACTTCACTGATTTGATCGGATATTTTGTAACCTGATTGCCCATACTGCTGCGGCCCTTAATAGCCAGCTCTTCAAAATAAAAATCAAACTCTTTGATTCGCGCAGAAGAATTAGGACTTAAAATAATTCTTACTACTTCCGCTTCACCATTAGGATTTACTGTCAGCCAATGAACTTTGCTTTTTTCATCTCCCCTGGTAAGATCATATTCTTTATCCCTTGTTATACCTGTTACATTAAAACGCTTAGCATAACTCACGCCCCCTTTCCCATCCGAATAGATCATATTGTATGTCGTACGTTCATCATTTTTTTGAAAAACAGCCGCATGAAGGATATCTTTTCCAATGAAGACCTTATCCTGAACTTTCACCACTTTCATAATTCCACGCTTGGTAAAAGCAATAATGTCGTCAAGATCGGAAACTTCAAATAAGAGTTCATCCTTTTTTAACCCCGTACCAATAAAACCTTCTTCCCTATTGATATAAAGCTTTGTGTTTGCAATAGCCACATGCTTGGCTTCTATTACTTCAAACTGTTTGATCTCTGTCTTTCTTTCTTTTCCCTTGCCATATTTTTTTAAAAGGTTTTCATAATAATCAACAGCAAAATCAACCAGGTTATTTAAATTATACTTTACCTGTTTAATGTCTCCTTCAAGTCCCTTGATTTGGGCATCCAATTCTTCAATATCCAGTTTATAAATACGTCGAACAGGTTTTTCTGTGAGCTTGATAATATCCTCTTTGGTGATATCTCTTTTCAATTGTTTGCGGAATGGTACAAATGCCCTGGCGATAGCATCCAGCACTTTTTCCCAGGTCTCATGTTTTTTCTCGAGCTCTTTATAGATCCTTTCTTCAAAAAATATTTTTTCCAGAGAAGTGTAGTGCCATTTTTCCTGCAACTCGCTCAGTTTGATCTTCAATTCTTGCTCAAGAAGATCTTTTGTTTTATCAACAGAAAGTTTCAGTAACTCATTCACACTAAGAAACTGTGGTTTCTCTTCTACAATTACACAAGCATTCGGTGAAATAGAAACTTCGCAATCAGTGAATTTATACAAAGCATCTATCGTGATATCTGGAGAAATCCCTTGTGCGAGGTCAATCTGTATTTCTACTTCAGCAGCTGTGTTATCCGTTACTTTTTTAATCTTGATCTTACCCTGGTCATTAGCTTTGACAATTGATTCCATCAATTGAGTAGTAGTGACACCGTATGGAACACTTTTTATGGCCAGTGTTTTTTTATCTGCTTCTTCAATATGCGCTCTTACTTTTACTCTTCCTCCACGTTTTCCTTGTGAGTAATCAGTTACGTCGATCATTCCTCCAGTCTGAAAATCGGGATAAAGCTCAAATTTTTTCCCTCTCAAGTGTTTGATTGATGCTTCAATCAGCTCATTGAAATTATGAGGAAGAATTTTTGTGGAAAGACCTACCGCAATTCCATCGGCACCGTGCGCAAGCAACAAGGGAAATTTCATAGGTAGAACCACAGGTTCATTCTTTCTGCCATCATAACTCAATTGCCATTCAGTTGTTTTTGCATTAAATGCTACTTCCAGCGCAAACTTGCTCAAGCGGCCTTCGATATATCGTGCTGCTGCTGCTTCATCGCCCGTTCGTATATCACCCCAATTTCCCTGTGTTTCTATGAGCAGATCCTTTTGGCCCATATTTACTAATGCATCACCAATGCTTGCATCACCATGCGGGTGGTATTGCATGGTTTGACCAATAATATTAGCCACTTTATTGAAGCGGCCATCATCCATTTCTTTCATTGCATGCAAAATGCGGCGTTGTACGGGCTTTAAACCATCTTCAACTGCCGGTACGGCACGCTCAAGAATTACATATGATGCATAATCAAGAAACCAATTTTTGTATTGGCCATGAAGTCCGGTCTCATTGTTTTGAATTTGTAAAATAGATTTGCTCTTAGCCATTTTTTGAAATATTCAATTTTCAATGCTCAATGTTCAATATTCATTTGTCCGAATCAGAATTTTTATTTTTTGTCGCTGTCTCAATACTTTTAGCAATAATAGCTATAAGCTCTTCCGTTTCCTTAAATATTTCATCAGTTCTTTTAACAGGTTTGATCAATTCTCTTCTACGAATAATTTTTAAAGCTGTTCTGCATTCCTTTAACTCTTTTAATACAACTCCTAATTTGTGAATAAAATCATTCCGTGATTCTGCGGCTTGTACCTCGCCATAATTAAATGTTGGCGACATACAGGATTTTATTAATTGTCCGGCAATATAATTTCCAGTCCTTGTCTTTGGTAGTGCTTCAACAACATCAATCATTCTGCAACTGTATTCTACCAATCTATCTTCAATATCATATTTTTTATTTTGCATAACTGGGGTGCTTACAATGAAAATTGAACATTGAAAATTGAGCATTGGGTACCTTCTATTTCTTTCCAATAGTTCCCAAATGTGTGTATTTAAATCCCTCATTCAATTTCAATCCATAACCGAGCATTCTATCCACGGAAGAATGGCCGAATAAAATAATCCCGATGATCTGTAACCACTCATTTTCTAAAATAAATCCTGTTACAAATATTGCCACCGCAATTCCTTTATGATGAAATAAATTATAGCAAACTGCTCCAACTTTATTCCCGGCTGCGTACCCTAGGAAACTAATATCCGGTGCAACAAAAACTAACAAATAAACCCACCAGCTAACATGAAATAAGCTCAAAGCATAGATGCAAAGGATGAACATGGCCGCTTCTTCTAACTTCAGAATTGCTTTCATATACTGATTTTTCAGTTGTGAATAATCGATAATTATTAATTAATAATTATTGATTATTGGCTGTCGCAGCCTCAAGATTGCTGCTTTCCATTTGCGCCCCCGGCAATTTCACATCAAACTCTTTCCAACCTTTTGTTACATCACCTAGTACTTCAATTTTTCCCTGCGTTATCAACTCTTTCATCCTCCACATTAAAAACACATCGCCTGTTTTTATTTTCATGCGATGCAAGGTATTCGATAATACCCTCCATGCTTTTTGCCACTCTGCTGTAATGTTTTTCATGACCTCTTCGTCATAAAATGTTTCATCCTTGCTCACAATTTTTTTTCCACCTTCCAATATTCTTACAGGGGCATTTTCTTCACTTAAACGCTTCCACTCATCTGGGTCCACTTCAAATTCACTCATGGTGATTGGCCTTGCCAATTTTTTTGCTTTTATAATTTCTTTTGGAAGTATATCATGAACATTCCAAGGATAAAATAATTGCCCTTTCTCATTAATGAATGGAAGATTGTTTAAATACAGAATCATTGCTCTTCCCTGGTAATCTCTCAATTGCCTCATGAGCCAGAAATAGCCTGTAACATCATGCTGATTTTGTCCCATCCATATCCAAGCTTCCAATGAAGGTTCTGTATCCAGTTTGTGTTTTATTTCTTTTACTGTTTCCCTATCATCAAAGCTGCCAACTATTTTTTCACCGTAAGGAGAATCCTTTAATAATTCTCGCCACCAGTTTTCTCGTGCCTGCCAGCCCTCGTCTGTATCTAAATCTTTCAATGAACCAACACCCCATTCATCTTTTATTTCGAACACTTTACCCTGCAAACTTCCATCAAGTTCCATGGCCTTTTTTAGAACATCAACATCATCCTGTTGAAAAACTATGTGGATCATTTTTTAAGAATTAAAGAATAAAAGAATTCTGAATACAGAATATAGAAGATGGAAATCGCTATTACTCATTCCTTAGCCAGCTTGCTTTAGGCCTTCCTCTGGAATCGGCGTCTCAATTTCCACTTTCAAATTTTCGATAATAAACTCTTGTCGCTCTTGTGTATTTTTTCCCATATAATATTCGAGCAAGTTTTGAATGTGATCACCATGTTCCAATATCACCGCTTGTAAACGAATTTCCTCACCAATAAATCTTCCAAACTCATCAGGAGAAATTTCTCCCAACCCTTTGAACCGGGTGATCTCGGGCTTAGCACCCAATTTTTTTATCGCTGCCTGTTTTTCTCCTTCATCGTAACAATAAATTGTTTCTTTTTTATCTCTCACGCGAAACAATGGTGTCTCCAATACAAACACATGTTCCTTTTTCACCAGATCAGGAAAAAATTGCAGGAAAAAGGTCATTAGTAGTAAACGGATATGCATTCCATCTACATCGGCATCTGTCGCGATCACAATGTTTTTATATCGCAACCCGTCCAGGCCCTCCTCGATGTTCAATGCATGCTGCAGCAAATTGAACTCTTCATTTTCATATACTACCTTCTTAGTAAGCCCAAAACAATTTAATGGTTTACCACGCAGACTAAATACGGCCTGCGTTTCCACATTTCTTGCTTTTGTAATGGAACCGCTGGCGCTATCACCTTCGGTAATAAAAATGGTGGATGCATTTTGCTTGGCAAAAAATTCTTCCTTGCCTTTTGAAGGCAGTTCGTCACTTAAATGAATTCTGCAATCACGAAGCTTGCGATTGTGCAGATTGGCTTTTTTGGCTCTTTCATTCGCCAGCTTTTTTATCCCGGCCAACTCTTTTCTTTCTTTTTCACTTTGCTCGATACGCTTCTTCAAGGCGTCAGCTATTGAAGAATTTTTGTGCAGATAATTGTCCAGCTCCTTAGCCAAAAAATCTCCCACAAACTGCCTCATGCTAGGGCCACCTTCATCTACATTCATAGAGCCAAGCTTTGTTTTCGTTTGACTCTCAAACACCGGCTCAACTACTCTTACAGAAACCGCTGCTACAATTCCTGTGCGTATATCCGCAGCATCATAATCTTTTTTATAAAAATCCCGGATTGTTTTTACATAGGCCTCACGAAAAGCCTGCTGATGCGTACCACCCTGTGTGGTGTGCTGCCCATTTACAAAACTGTAAATGTCTTCACCATAGTCGTTGTTATGAGTAATGGCTAATTCAATATCATCTCCAATAAGGTGAACAATCGGATAACGAATTTCATCTTCATTGGTTTTGCGTTGCAGCAAATCAAGCAAGCCATTTTTGCTGACATAAGTTTTGCCGTTGAAAATAATTTTCAAGCCAGCATTCAAAAAACAATAATTCCAGATCTGGTTCTCTAAAAACTCAGGATGAAATTTAAAATTCTTGAAAACGGTTTCATCAGGAATAAAAGTGACCAGCGTTCCATTTGATTCGCCTGTTTTTGACTCTTTATATTCTTTGATCAATACTCCGCGTTGAAACTCGGCGGTTTTTTCTTTACCGTCGCGGATTGCCTTTACCTTAAAATAATTGCTCAATGCATTTACGGCCTTAGTCCCAACTCCATTCAAACCCACACTTTTCTGAAACACTTTGCTGTCAAATTTGGCGCCTGTATTCACCTTGCTAACTACATCCACCACTTTGCCCAGCGGAATGCCGCGGCCATAATCACGGATCGTTACTTGTTTGCCCTCCACACTAATCTCAACGGTTTTGCCGTAGCCCATCGCAAATTCATCAATGCAGTTATCAATCACTTCTTTTACCAGCACGTAAATGCCATCGTCGGGGCTGCTGCCATCGCCCAGCTTGCCAATGTACATGCCGGGCCGCATGCGAATATGTTCTTTCCAGTCGAGCGACCGGATACTTTCTTCGGTATAATCAAAAAGATTTGTTTCTTTTTCTTTTGCCATTAGTGGTGCGAAATATTAGTTTTTTCTTTTGATGCCAGCCACAGTAATTTTAATCATCGCCTGTTCCGCCTTAGGCGGACTCGTGTACATTCGGTAATACTATTTAGCACATTAATTACTATCACATTAAAAAAAATTATCCTAGCGAGCCGGGCAAATATACCAAAATGAGCCTTGTATCGATGTTTTAGAGTTGTTAACCAATGTGGAAAAAAAATTAAATGCTCACTCATCCAAAACCGTTTTTCCATTTCCTCAATTAAGACTAACTTCTCTTACAATTTTTAGTTATGAAAAAGTCTGTCACTTTTATACTTATATACTTTGCTACCATTTATACTTCTTCAGCCTGCACTACTTTTTTCATCAACAAAAATGGTCAATTGGTTTTCGGAAGAAACTATGACTGGGTCACAGGTGCAGGAATGGTTTGCACCAACCTTCGTGGCTTGCAAAAAACTTCCATGAAAGCGCAGGATGGCAAACAGATCAGCTGGATTTCCGATTACGGCAGCATCACATTTAATCAATATGGAAAAGAATTTCCGACTGGCGGCATGAATGAAAAAGGTCTTGTTGTGGAACTCATGTGGTTGGATGGATCAAAATATCCTGCTCCTGACGATCGACCTGCAATCGGAGTGTTGCAATGGATACAATACCAGCTCGACCGTAGCGCTACTGTTGATGCTGTGATCGCTACTGAAAAAATACTTCGCCTTACTGCTAATCAACCTCCCTTGCATTATTTAGTTGCTGATGCTGGAGGCAATGCAGCAACCATAGAATTTCTAAATGGTAAAATGGTAGTCCATAAAGGAAAAGAGCTTCCCTTCCCTGTGCTTACCAATAGTACATACGATGAATCTATCCAGCAAACAAAGGATGCAAACGACAGCCGTTCATTTTCTGATAATTCGATCGATCGTTTTGCAAAAGCCTGCAGCATGGTGCAGCAATTTCAATTACAGAACATAAATACTCCGATCATTGACTATGCTTTTAGCATACTCAATAAGGTATCGCAAAATGACTGGACAAAATGGAGCATTGTATACGACATCACTAACAAAAAGATCAACTTTAAAAGCCATGGGTTTAGTACTATTAAAACCATTTCCTTTTCTTCATTTGATTTTAACTGTTCATCCACTTCAAAAATGTATAATATCAATCAAAACCAAAATGGCGAGGTTTCCGCTTTGTTCAAAAATTTTTCAATTAATGAAAGTCGGCCTATTTTAGAAACTGCTGTTCAAGAAAGCAAAAAAGAGGTGTCTATAAGCAATGAAGCCAAGGAAGCTATTCTCAATTACAGCAAAGAGATGAAGTGTAAGTAAGAATTTTTAACTTCATTCATGCCTTCTCCCGAACTCAAAACTTACTATGCGAAAGATCGTGAAGCTTGGCGCAAATGGCTGGAAAAAAATCATGCAAAGTCTTCAGGTGTCTGGCTTGTTTATTATAAGTCTTCAACAGGCAAACGTAAGCTTAGCTATAATGATGCCGTAGAGGAAGCTCTTTGTTTTGGTTGGATAGACAGTACGACGAGATCTGTTGACGATGAAAAATATATGCAACGCTTTACGCCACGAAAACCTAAAAGTGGCTGGAGCGGTTTAAATAAACAACGGATCCAAAAAATGATCGATCAAAGTTTAATGACTGTGGCAGGTCTTGAAAAAATTGAAATCGCTAAGAAGAATGGAAGCTGGGAAAGCCTTGATAAAATTTATGCCCCTGTTGAGCAACTTCAAATTCCAGGTGATCTTGAAAAAGCTTTCTCAAAAAATAAAAAAGCAAAAGCCAATTTTGAAAATTTTCCTGTTTTCACAAGGCGACAGTTTTTACATTGGATCAATTCTGCCAAAAGAGAAGAAACAAGGAAGGCAAGAGTTAAACAGGCGGTGTTGATGTGTGCTGCTAATAGAAAACCAAGCATTAAAGGATTTAAATCATAATTCTAGTCTATTACAATTCAATCGTGATATTATTTTTTGCGCCGAGCTTTTGCAAAGCGGTTTGAACATCTTTTATCATAGCATCTGGCCCGCAGATATAAAACTGCTGATTAAAATCGCTTATTTTCTCTTTTAAATATTCTTCATCAATTTTATGATGGTCGTAGCCCGGAAGATTTTCCTGTGTAAGAGTATTAATAAAATTATCTCCTAACATGGCTGCAAATTCATCTTTCAGAATTATGTCTCTATGCGTTTTGTTTGAAAAGATGAGCTTGTTATTGTCCAACTTTTTATCTTTTTGTAATTGCCTGAATATGGCAATAAATGGTGTAACCCCTGCGCCACCGGCAATAAATGTTCCCTCGCTTGTATAGTGAATGGCACCCCATACATCATGTAACAACAGCTCATCGCCTTTTTTCAACTGTCCCAATTGATTGGTTACACCGTCGTGATCGGAATAAATTTTAATCGTAAATTCCAGATAATCCCATTCATTTAAGCTTGTGAAAGTAAATGGCCGTCTCTCGTCCTTCCATTTGGATTTGTTTATTGCTACTTCGGTTGCCTGGCCTGGTGTAAATTGATAGCCTGAGGGCTTCTCAACTTTAAAATGCTTTACATTATGAGTGACGGGCTCAATTGAAATTATTTTTACGACATGCTCTTCCATATTAAGACGTTGAGGTTTTGTTGAAGATGGGTAAACAACTCTCTACAATATTTGTTTAAAATTTACCATTCATAAAATTAGTTTGTTTGAAAGTTTTTAAAGCCGTAACTTTTAATTATAAAATTCTATGGTATGAAAAGATTAGTGTTTGTGATTGTCTTACTTGCCTGTATTGCTGCAGTTGCTTTTGCAAGCCTGCGTACCAACAAGCAAAAACCCGCCACGAAGACAGAAAAAAAGGAGATTAAGAAAAAGAAACAATGCAGTCATACTTGCATGTTCTCGTAACGAACTAAAGCTCCGAAATCCGGGGCTTTTTAATTTGATTACTCCATCAGATTTTTTGTGCTTAAATTTGCCCCCCTTATTGACTCCGTAGCTCAGCTGGTAGAGCAACAGACTCTTAATCTGTGGGTCCAGGGTTCGATCCCCTGCGGGGTCACTTAAATAGTTTTAGTATAACCTCAAATCCCCGCAAAATCAATACTGGCGGGGATTTTTAGTTTCACTATTCCCCACTTCACTTCGGTTTTCGTCAAATTTTGGTTCACCCGTGTTTCAGGTTTAGTACTACCAAAACGCTCCAACAAAGAATTAAATGTTCAATTAAAGATACTCGCTGAAATGGCCAACATACCAATAAAGTACAAGAAAAAAGATCTGCGCAATATGCAGGGAGTCATGAACCGGTTAAAATTTTCTTGTTGAGGAGAAAAAACAAGGATTAATATTTGGTAAACCCAGTGTAACCATAATTTCAGATTTTCAGGATTATTTAAGAGAGTACAGTATAACAAAAATATGGGAAACAAAGGATAACTATGAAATAACAAAAAGTAAAGAAACAGACTTAAAACAATATCAGGGCAAGGAATTCAGCCTAAGGCAAGAAATAAAGGACAGCAGGGGTAGCTCAAAACTGCGTTCACAGGCTTTTATCTATCGTTCAGAGTCTTTATTCGGCTCGACAAGGTCAAAACTTCAATTAATTCCTTACCCCATTAATCACGATAGTTTTATCCAATATATACCTATAAATCCCGAGAACTACTAATGTGAGTGTTTTTCCAAGAAAAATACAATCCCACTAAGTGACAATGGGCTTTGTAAAACTTTAAAAAACTAATTTTAATAAAAAAGATGCAGCCTTTAAACCTCACTAATCACGTGAGTTTTTCTCCATAACTCTTATTTATAAAATCTACCAATGATGCTGTATTCTTAAGAGTGAGTTTTTTAAAAATATTATAGCGATGAACTTCAATAGTTTTGACAGAAAGATAAAGTGTTCTGGCAATTTCTTTAGAAGTAAAACCTTTCCGGATATAATCAACTATTTCAATTTCCCTTTCAGTCAATGAATTAATATCTGGCGTGGAAGGATGATAGCCAAATTCCTTCTCCGAAAGTATATTCTTAATTTCATTACAGATATATTTCTCTCCCTTTTGGATATTAAGAATGGCAGTAAACATTTCTTCCTTGGAAGAATTTTTTGTTACATAACCGCTTGCACCTTTCCGCATCATTTTCCGTACATAGACAGGCTGAGTATGTAGCGAGACTCCAAGAATCTTTGAACCGGGAGAGATTCTTCTTATTAGCTGAGTAGCTTCAATACCATTCAAATCAGGTAAGTTAATATCCATGATGACAATATCAGGGTGTAGCTGTTTTGCTAATTCAACAGCTTCTTTGCCCGAACCAGTCGTCGCCAGAACATTAAATCGAGAATCACTTCTCAGAACAATGCTCCATGTCTCTCTAATAAGCTTATGATCATCAACAATAAGAATGGTGGTCTTTTTCATAGTGTCATATTTTAATCACGAATAAACTAAAACCTTAAAGAGTTGATTTAATTGCATTTACACTCTCCAGCAGTTGTTGCTTAAGTAATGGGATAGTATTATTTATCTTTTCCCATCTTTGTTCACAAATAAGCTTTTCCATGTGAGCAATGGTTTCACTTGCGGTCAACATTTCCATTGTAACGAAAGAGCCCCTTAATGTGTGTAACTGAGTTTCTAATTCTGCAATGTGTTTATTTGCCAATGCTATTTCTATTGATTTCATTTTAGCGGGAATTTCTTCCTCAAAAAGTTTTAGACAATAGGACACGATATTTTTGTCTTCATCTAGTTTTGTGAATAAGGCTTTTAAATCTACAAGTGAATCAGATTTGGGATTTTGAGATAGGCTGTTAGTAATAACGTCCTTTTCTGAGATCCTTGAAATTGTTGCTATTAAATCCTTCATTTTAATAGGCTTTGGTATATAATCATCCATGCCTGCCTCTATACATTTTTCCCTATCGCCGTTCATAGCATTTGCAGTGAGTCCAATAATTGGAATTTTTCTTTTAGTTGACTTTTCTATCTGGCAAATTTTTTGCGTGGCTTCATATCCATTCATCACGGGCATTTGAACATCCATCAATATGACATCAAAATCTTTATTCAATACTGCTTCAACTGCTTCTTTACCGTTATTCGCGATTCTTACTTCATATCCTTGCTTAGAAAGCATGCTTAATGCTACTTCCTGGTTCACCTTATTATCCTCTGCCAATAAAATTCTCAGCTTCTTATCTGCATTCACGATCGCAGAAGAATTCGAAAGAGAATCCACTGCCTTTAAATTCACAGCATCTGATCTTTTTCCTGCTATAATATTTTGAATACTGTCTAATAAATCAGATTGGCTGAAAGGCTTTGAAAAGAATTCACTGATGCCAAGCTGTGCGAAAATTTCACGATCACTTGGATTCTGAGACATAGAAAGAACAATAATTTGTGTATTTTTTAATTCACTGTCATCTTTAATTTTCTCAGCAAGATCAAAACCATCCATGCTGCCAGGCAGGAAAATATCAAGCAAAATAATGGGATATGGGTTGTTATGCTGGGCAGCATCTTTTAATCTAAGCCATGCGTCTTCTGCATTGCCAACGATTGTGGATTCCATGCCAAAACGATGAATTATTTCGTCGAGACAATCCTGCATGTGTTTATTATCTTCCACAATTAATACCCGGCAACCTTCGATCCCGTGTTGCGGCATGAAATGTTGCGCAAGATTTTCAGCCTGCATTTTTAATTTCACTGTAAAGTGAAAAATGCTTCCTATCCCTTCAGTGCTCTCCACCCAAATATTGCCTCCCATCATTTCAACCAATTTTTTTGTAATGGCCAGACCCAAGCCTGTGCCCCCGTATCTGCGACTTGTGGAATTGTCCACTTGTGTAAAATCATTAAAAATCTCTGAGAGTTTGTCCGCAGGGATTCCAATCCCTGTATCCGAAACTATAAACTGCAAAACAGATTCCTGCGCAGACTGTGATTGTAATTTTATTTTTAGGAACACTTCTCCTTTTTCTGTGAACTTAATGGCATTGCTTACCAAATTCATAATAACCTGTTGAAGGCGAAGCAAATCACCAATAAATAAATCCGGCACATCCTGGTCAATCTGGAAAATAAATTCAAGTTTTTTTTCTGAAGCTTTTAATCCCAACACCTGTAACCCTTTCGGAATTCCATCACGCAACGAAAAAGAAACAGGAGAAAGCTCAAGCTTGCCTGCATCAATTTTTGAAAAATCAAGAATATCATTTATGAGTAACATTAAAGTTTCAGAGGAAGATTTAACAATCTCAAGGTATCGTTTCTGTTCTGCGCTGAGATTTGTTGTCTCTAATGCCATATCGGTCATACCGACAATTCCGTTAAGAGGGGTACGAATTTCGTGACTCATATTGGCAAGGAATTCACTTTTCGCTTTTGCAGACTCTTCTGCTTTTTTCATTGCGCGGCGCAGCGCTTCTTCGGCCTGCTTTAACTCTGATAAATCTGTCATGGTGCCAACGCAATGTACTGGTTGACCATCTTTTGAATAAGAGATGAGTGAACGATCCAGGACGTAAGCATAGCTTCCATCAGCTCGGCGAAAGCGATATTCAGAAATCCAGCTCTCTTTTTTTTGGTTGACAGCTTCGGCCATAGAAGCAATTACTTGGTCGTGATCTTCAGGATGTAATTTTGTTTCCCACCATTCAATACCTACTATATTGTTGCTCTCTTTTTCATATCCAAAGGCGACATAATGCTGGTCATTTACCCATGCTTCGTTGGTCTGCATATTCCAATCGTAGATCACATCTTTAGTAGCTTTTGCAGCCAGTTGAAATCGTTCTTCACTTTTAAGTATTGTTTCCCTGTATTTGTGTTGCTCGGTAATATCTAACCAGGAGCCTATCAATTCTTTGGGCTGACCTTTTTGATTTTTCAGCAGTTTTATTTTTCCATGAATCCAGCGCCATGTTCCATCTTTGTGTTTTATACGAAATTCCCTTTCCTCAAAACCTTTTTCGTAAAATGCAGGCATGGAGGCAAATATTTCTGATGCATCATCAGGATGAATAATACTTGCCCAAAAAAACCGTTCGGAGAAATCTGCAGGATCATAACCAAGAATTGATTTAACATTCCCGCTAATATAGGTTGTCCGATTCTCACTAGGGTCAGCAGTAAAAACGACTGAAGCACTATTTTCTAAGATCATTTCCAATTGCTGTTGTGAGGATTGAAGCCGGCATTCCGTGAGCCTTTGAATTCGAATCAATTTTTTATACTTCGATAGACGGCTTATGGCATAAACACAAAACAGAAAACCCAGTATGACGCTATTAATTGCAATATCGTTTAACCAACCTTCCTTATGATGATACAAATAGAAAATTATTTCTTCTGCCCAATCTGTGACCTTTTCAATAATAACAAGAACAGAAATGATTGAGAAGGTAGAAATGAATTCAGGGGAAAAATACAGTTTTTCTTTTTTTTCGGATTTGAATAAAACGGACATGAGCACGTATTTTAGTTCGACTTTCTGAAAAAATCAGTATTTGATTTCGCTTGCCTAACGTCGAAATATATAAAGAAAATTTTTTGCTAAGAAGATAGTTTTCGATTGTACGTATTTTCTTTAGACCATTCTATGGTGAATCTTGTATTAACAGCATAGTTAAATTTATTTACAGAGAATTTTTGATTTCTTTATCAATATATTTTTCACCAGCAGCTACGGTATTAATAGCGTTCATAATTTCAGTGTACGGAGAGGTTTTTATCAAATAGCCCATGGCACCT
Organism: Chitinophagaceae bacterium; assembly: GCA_036005185.1. Taxonomy (GTDB): domain Bacteria; phylum Bacteroidota; class Bacteroidia; order Chitinophagales; family Chitinophagaceae; genus VBAU01. Next base: position 208,982 of record DASYQS010000002.1, read on the forward strand.
AACTGCAACATATTTTTTGCGTAAGATGCCTGCCTGTGCACGGATATGCCAATGATTTTTATTTTAGAATTCTGTTTAAGTATTTTACGCGTAGCCTCAAATCCATTGACGGGAGTCATATTCACGTCCATGAGGATTATGTCGGGTGAGATTTCATTCGCTAATAAAATGGCTTCCGCCCCGTTCTTTGCTTCCCGTATTAATTTTACATTATTCATGAGGGATACTATCATACATAAAGTTTCCCTCATCATATCATTGTCGTCAGCAATCAGAATGGTGATTTGTTTTTCCATATTGGATATAGTATAACCAGGTTGACTACTAAAACTGGAATTTTATTCTATTATGATAAATGCGTAGTCTGAGTAGCAAAGATTAAAAGCAGAGAAGCAAGCAGAAAGTAATATCAGGCTTTTTCTATTCGCTTAGCATCAAATTTTAAATGAGACTACGTAGTTATGCGTATAAGGAAACGCGGCAGAAAGAATCTTTACTTAAAACAGATCTAACATTAAAGACATAAAAACAATTGATGATGCATAAGGCTCAGTCAGAGAAAAGATCGGTTGTGTTGATAAAAGTAATAAGTGAAGCTGTATTTCTTAGCTTTAATTTTTTTAGAATATTATGACGGTGAACTTCTGCCGTTCGCACAGAAATGTGAAGAGCGACCGCAATTTCTTTTGAAGAAAGACCATTTTTAATGAGCCTGATGATCTCTATTTCCCGTAATGATAAATCTTTTATAGTAGGTTGGTTAAGTTCGCCCTTAAGCATCTCATCAGATATATTATCCTTTATTTCTGAGCATATGTATATGCTGCCATTCATTACTTCTTCAACTGCTCTAAATATTTCCTGGCGAGACGAATTTTTTGTTACATAAGCTTTTGCTCCCAGCCTCAGCATTTTTTTTGCATAAGCCGGCTGGCTATGCATGGAAACTGCAATAATTTTTGTACCGGGAGAAAATTTCCGGATCAATGGAACTGCATCCAATCCTGAGGCGGGTGGTAAATTGATGTCTAATAAAACAATGTCGGGTCTTTTGAGCTTAATCATTTCAATTGCTTTCTCAAACTCACCGCTTTCCCCTATTACTTCAATCTTTTCATCACCAGCAAAGATATGCGCCCACATTTCTCTTACTAATTGGTGGTCATCAACTACAACTACTGAAATTTTTTTCATAATGAATATTTTTAAAGAGGAATATTTATTTCGAGGGTACATCCCTTGCCGGGAGCAGAAATGATATTCAGGTTACCACAGAAAAATTCCACCCTGCTGCTGATATTTTTTAAACCAATGCCTTTTGCTCTTTGGGAAGGGTCGAACCCAACCCCATTATCGGCTATTGACAGAAAAATATTTTTGGCGTGTTTTCTTAATGTAACAGAGGCTATGCTGGCTTTAGCATATTTGAGTATATTATTCATTTGTTCCTGCACAACACGGTAGATCATCAACTCCATCTTTTTATTTGCATTATGTTCTTTATAATCTTCATAATTCAATCGGACATTTATTTTATTGGTGACATTTATCTCTTCCACCATTTCACGCAATGCATCCACTAAGCCAATATCACCCAAGGAGGGAGGTACTAATGATTTGGAAAGTTTCCTTATCTCCTCAATAGCTTCGCTCACATTATTGAAGCTTTTTTGAATCAATTTCTCTCTTATCTTTTCATCATCTTTTGCAATACTCAAAAACATTTTTACGGTGGCCAGCATCTGATTGATATTATCATGCAATTCCTTTCCCAATTCTTCTCTTTCCTTTTCCTGACCGTCAATGGTCGCTTGCGTCATTAATTTTTGATGACGAATTCTTTCCTCAGCCAAAGTGTTTTCCAGAATTTTTTTCTCGGTAAGGTCCATCATGGTACCTATCATCCGGTACGGCTTTTTACTGTCATCCAATAAAATATAACCCCGGTTGTAAACATATTTATACGATCCATCGGCACAACGGTACTGATATTCATCCTGCCAGTGAGTGATTCTTTGATCAAGGTGATATTGAATTTTACCCGTAACCCTCATTTTATCTTCGGGATGAATGTGTTGATACCACCAGTCAGCATACTTACCGATTTGTTGATCTGCATATCCAAAAATTTTCTTTAGCCCTTCATTCCAATAAACCTCGTTAGAATCGAGATCCCAATCCCAGATGGCATCATTAGTAGCTTGGCTCAAAATATTATATCGCTCCATACTGATCCGTAGCCGTCTCTCAGCCGCAATTTTTTCGTGGTGCTCCCTTGATTCATTTAATGCACGTTTGATCTTTGGATTTATTGTAAATAGTTTATCCTTGAGAACGTAGTCTGTAACACCGCTTCTGATGAGCTCAACAGCGTTTTCTTCCCCGATAGTACCCGATACAATTATAAAAGGGACATCAGGCAGGATTTTTTGTTTAATGTTGAAAGCAGCAACAGCATCAAAGGATGGGAGACTGTAATCGGAAAGTATTATCTCCGGATTGAAATACAGGAGGGCATGTTCAAATCCTTCACGGTCTTCAACTACTTGCGAAGTATATTCAAAGCTATTTTTTTTCAGCTCATATTGAAGCAATTCAACGTCGCTAGCATCATGTTCGAGAATTAAAATTTTAACAATGTTTTCCATATCAGGTTTGATTAGGTGGTTGATTGAGGAGAAGCCAATATAAACCGAGATCGGAAACAGCTTTTACAAAGCTGTCAAAATCTACAGGTTTCACTATATAACTGTTTACCCCAAGATGATAACTCTCTACAATATCTTTTTCTTCTTTGGATGAAGTGAGCAACACAACAGGTATTATCCGGGTTCTGCTATCGGACTTTATTTTTCGTAACACTTCAATACCATCTACCTTGGGCATCTTAATATCCAGCAAAATGAGTTTGGGAATATCACTGATACTTCGCTTTTCATAAGCCCCCCTGCAAAAGATATAATCAAGAGCCTCTTCACCATCTTTTAAATGAATCAAAGAATTGGCGATCCTGTTTTTTTTTAGAGCCCTGATTGTCAGGTCTGCATCAGCTCTGTTATCTTCTACGAGAATAATGTCAATTTTTCCTGAGGTCATGTTTTTTATTTTGGTTATTAATTGCTTACCGATTTGGGTAATGAGAAGTAAAATGTTGCTCCAATTCCGAGTTGTCCCTCAGCCCATACCCGGCCACCATGTTTTGTGATAATTCTTTGAACAATCGCTAGCCCCACACCAGTTCCTTCAAATTCTTCGTCACTGTGAAGCCGTTGAAATACGCCAAAAAGTTTATGAGCATACTCCATATTAAAACCTGATCCGTTATCTTTTACATAATAAGCGCACTCAGCTTCAGTTTCAAAAGACCCGATTTCAATTGTTGGCTTTTCTTTTTTAGAGGAATACTTTATAGCATTCGAGATCAGATTGGCAAATACCTGGAAAAGTAAAGCAGGGTCGCCTTCTGCAGATGCCAGGGAATTGACGGATAATTGGGCATTCACTTTGCCGGAGCTTTCAAATTCTTTCAAGACCTCCCTGACAAGTTTGCTACAATCAACCGGTTCTTTTTTTACTTCTCTTTTCCCGAGTCTTGAAAAATTCAGAAGGTCATCAATAAGAGTACCCATTCTTTTAGCATTATTCTGTATAATGCTAAACAGTCTCTTTAATTCGTCGTCGAATTGGGTGTAATGCTCCTCCTGGATGATCTTTGCATACCCATTGATGGCTCTTAAAGGAGCCCTGAGATCGTGAGACACCGAATATGAGAATGATTCCAGTTCTTTATTAACCTGGTGTAATTTCTGAACAGCTTTCTCCAATTCTTTATTCGCTTGTTCAATTTTCTTTTCAGCTTTCTTGCGATAGGTGATATCGCTGACAAAGCCGATGAAATAATTTTTCCCTTTAATGACTGTGGGGGAAATACTGATTCCTGCATCAAATTCTGAATTGTCTTTTTTAAGAGCAGATAATTCAAGTGGTTTATTCAACACAGGCCCTTCACCTGTTTTCAAAAAATGTTTTAACCCTTTTTGATGGGCTGCGCGATATTTTTTGGGAATAATCATCTCATGAAGGTATTTACCAATAACTTCATGAGCAGGCCAGCCAAAGATTGTTTCAGCTCTCGGGTTCCAACTGGTGATCTTCCCTTCTTCATCAATTACAACAACTGCATCAGGGGCATACCTGAATATAGTTTGCACCTGCTCCTCCCTCTCTTTCAGTTGCAGAATATTTTTCTGCAGGTTTTCATTTAGCTGCTTTATTTCCTTTTCAGCTTTTTTTCTTTCGGTAATATTACTATCAATTGCTGCCAGGCAAAGTGGCTCGCCTGTAACCGGATCGGTTACTAAAAAGGTCCTCATTGCCGCATCCCATAATTCACCTGTTAAGAAATTGCGCAACCTTCCTTCTCCTTTCCACCAACCCTGTTTAATAACTGCGGGCATCCCTTCATTCAGGATTAAATCCCTGGTTTCCGTATCGCAGTATAAGGCAATATCTTTAGGGGGCTCTTCATCATGACCAACTCCCATCAAGGCTCTACCGCTACGATTCAAATAAAAAATTTCTCCTTGCATATTGGCCATGCTTACGAAATCAAAACTGCTCTCGGCCATTGCCGCGAACATTTGCAATTGTTTATTTGCAGTTTCCAACTCCTCATTTTTTCGCGTAATCTCTGCTTCGGCCTTTTTACGCTCGGTAATGTCTTTTGCAATCACCAACGCTGCTTTGTGGCCCTTGTAGTCAAGTAGGTGAGAAGTAATCTCCACGTCAATTAATTGACCATTTCGCAAACGATGTTTCCATCCGCTGGATGACTGGACTTCCTGGTCTCTTTGATTGATGTGTTCCATCAATTTCTGAACCTCTTCCTCCGGGCGAATGTCCGTGATCTTCATAGAAAGAAATTCTTCCCTTGAATATTCGTATAAAGAAGTAGAAGTGTGGTTTACTTCCAGAAATTTAAGATTGCTTAGATCATAGACCCACATCGGGTAGGGTGCATATTCAAACAGATTCCTGAATCTTTTTTCACTTTCCTTAATTTGTTCGGCTGCGATTTTTTGCTCTGTAATATCCCTCTCAGTAATAGCAATTGAAACATGGTCATTGCCGGTTCCTGTTATCATAGAAGCAGAAAATAAAATATCAATCAGCTTTCCATGTTTTGTTATGCGCCTGGTTTCAAAGTCCTGAATTTTTGTTCCTTGTATTACCTTATTAACCATTTCCTCCATTTCAGGTTGCATATAGCCGGGAACGATATTCCAAACTCTCATTTTTAAAGCTTCCTGTTCTGAGTATCCATAAATTTTTTCCGCCCCTTCATTCCATGATATTATTCTTCCTTCGTAATCGTGTATATAAATCGCATCGTTGGATTGTTTAACAACAGTGGCAAGAAAGTTGCGGATTTTTTCAACCTCCTTTATTTCGGTTATGTCCCTTGCGTTTACGAACCATTTCCCATTTTTTACCACTACTTTCCATTGCAGCCATTTAATGCTTCTGTCTTTGCTGTAAATACGTGTTTCAAATGACAGTCGTTCTTTTGATTGTTTGCCGAGAGTTTGTACAAATGCCCTGTCTTCATTAATCAGAAAAAAAGACAATGCAGTATCCTTGGTTTCTTCGGGAGTGTAGCCGAGAATAGAAAAGAAAGCATCGTTTATTTCTTCAATTTTCAGTGACGTTGCATCAATAATTCCAATTATATCAGCAGAATTATTAATCAATAATCCGTTTTTCTGAAGAGAGATATTTTTCTCAAGCAATTCTTTTTTTTGTACCTGAAGTTTCAACAGAACGGAGACTTTGGCTTTTACAATATCAGGATCAAGCGGCTTAAAAAGATAATCAACGGCTCCCTCGTCATAGGCCTTCATTATGAATTTGTGTTCCTTATTTTCTGCCGTGGCAAATATGATGGGAATATCTTTTGTTTTTTTATTCGTTTTTAATATCTGCGCTACTTCAAAACCATCCATACCGGGTAATTGCACATCAAGGATGATGAGATCAACTTCTTTATTTAACGTAAGTTTTAAAGCTTCTTCGCCGGTAGCGGCACTTAGCAGCAACCTGTCCTCAGCAGTTAATAAATTCTCGAGCGCCAAAATGTTCGTCGCATTATCGTCAACAACAAGGATAACCGCTTTGCCGCTTTTTTTCATTTTTTAACTAGTTATTTTCAATAAAAAACTTTCTATTTCTGCCAGCGTCCAAATGTGCTCCACTTTTTTTGTTTCGATCGAAGCTTCAGGCATAAAAGAATACAGTGCTTCAACAGGATTTTGAGCGATGGTAAGCCCTCCGTTTTTTCTAATCGCAGAGATCCCTAAAGCTCCGTCTTTGTTTGCTCCTGTAAGAATTATTCCCACTAACTTATTCCGGTAAACCATTGCCGCTGATTCAAATAACACGTCTATGGAAGGCCTGCTATAAAGCACCAGTTCATCGGATGACAATGAAAATGTCATGTCGTTTTCAACCAAGAGGTGGTAGTCTGGAGGAGCTATATAAACATGCCCATCCTTTATTTTCTCTTTTTCATCAGCCTGTTTTATTTTTATTTTGCATTTGGTCTGTAAAACTTCTTCCAGCAAATCTTTTTGATCCTTTGAGCGGTGCTGCACAACCACTATAGGAATGGAATAATCAGAAGGAAGCTTTTTGAATAGATAGGAAAGAGCAAACAATCCTCCCGCGGAAGTGCCAATAGCAATTGCCTGATATTTTTTTTCTATGCTCAATGTTTATTTGCTTTTCATGAATATTTTTTCTTTGCGGTCAACTTCCTCAAAGCATTTTTTCTTTTCCGAAAACAGGAGTGATTCTTTACTTCCCAAACCCAGAAAACCAAAAGTGCATAAGCTCTCATAAAAGAGATTAATGACTTTATTCTGAAGCTGCTGATTAAAATAGATCAATACATTCCGGCATACGATCAGTTGAAATTCATTAAAGGATCTATCAAGTGCAAGGTTATGCGGGGAGAAAACAATATTCTGTTTTAATGACCTGTCAAACATCACTGAATTATATTTTGCTTTGTAGTATTCTGAAAATGATTTGGTACCTCCGGCCTTTTGATAATTGGCTGTGTGCGCTTTCATATTTTCAACAGAATAAACGGCATCTTTTGCAATCTGTAGTGATCTTTGATTAATATCTGTTGCATAAATTACGGAACGGCTCAAAAGTCCCTCTTCCTGAAGAAGAATAGCTATGGAATATATCTCTTCACCTGTAGCGCAACCGGCAACCCAAATTTTTATAAATGGATAAGTAGCCAAACGTTTCATAACTTTTTGCCGCAAGATTTTAAAAAAAGCAGGGTCGCGGAACATTTCAGTTACAGTAACAGAAACGTCCTGGATAAATTCTTCAAACAGTCTCTCATCCTGCAAAATCATTTTGCCCAGTTTGTCCAATGCAGTTATTTTCCTGGTATTCATAAAATGATCTACTCTTCTTTTCACCGATGCCTCAGAATAATCTGTAAAATCATAGCCATAAACAAAACGGATTGATTCGAGCAGTTCTTTAAATTCTTTATCATCTAAGTGCATACTAAATACTTACATTGGTTATTTATCAACAAGTATTTTAAAGCCGCTTGAATATGTCAGCGATATAGCCACACCCGCATGAGCGACAAAAGTTGATCAATATTCACAGGTTTGGCGATATAATCTGACATGCCAGCAGCCAGACATTTTTCCCGGTCGCCTTTCATTGCTTTCGCTGTTAAAGCGATAATGGGCAGTTTGCTAAACTTGCTGATGGCTCTGATCTCTTTGGTCGCTTCATAACCATCCATTTCTGGCATCATTACATCCATCAGTACTAGTTCAATTCCGGGATTTTCTTTCAGCATTTTTAATGCAGCTTTTCCATTCTCAGCCGTGAGGCAGTTCATGCCTTCTTCTTCCAGCGCATTGGTAAGCGAATAAATATTTCTTATGTCATCATCTACTACCAGAACTTTTTTATTCCGCAGCACTTCATCGGTTTTATGAAGCTTGCGGATGATATTTTGTTTTTCTTTCGGAAGCCTCGATTCTACCCTATGAAGAAAAAGCATTGTTTCATCCAGCAAGCGTTCCTGCGAATCAGCAGTTTTAAGCACGACCGTGTTTGCAAACTTCATTAACCGGACATTTTCGTCTTTCGAGAGGTCTTTCCCTGTATAAATGATGATAGGAACCTTACTCAATTTTTCATTGGTCTTTATTTTTTCCAGCAGATCAAAACCCGACATATCAGGCAAACCCAGGTCAACGATCACACAATCGTAATTTTCTTTATTCATCATTTTATAAGCTTCGTCACCGGAATATGCAGAGAAAGTTTTTACGTCCCCATTACCGATCAGTTCCCTGATAGCTTTGTTTTGCTTATCATTGTCTTCTACTATCAAAAGCTTTTTAAGTTTTTTACTGATGAAATCTTCGATCTTATCAAAAGCATTTTTAAGATCATCTTTTGTTACCGGTTTACCGATAAAATCGAATGCACCAAGCTCCATTCCTTCCTTTCTTTTATCGTAGCCAGAGATGATCTGCACAGGAACATGGCGCAGATCAGGATCATTCTTTAAATACCTGAGTACTTCGGTTCCTTCCATCACGGGTAATTTCATATCGAGGAGAATTGCATCAGGCTTATAATGTCTTGCATAACTCAGACCTGTATTTCCCTGGGCGGCAACGATGCCTTTGTAATTCCGCTCTCTGACAAAATCAAGAAGTACCTGTGAAAATTCTGTATCATCTTCCATGATAAGGATTGTCTTGTCATTTTCGTGAATGTTATACCTGTCATCATTCACTTCTCCTTTGGCAACTGGAAATTTTTCGATCTGATCTTGCTTTAGCGGACGTTCGATTCTTTGTTCTCTCACTTCTACTTTTCGTTCAACAGGAGTCATAATTGAAGCATCGAAGTTCAACGGGAGATAAAGAGTAAACTTGCTCCCTCTTCCTTCTTCACTTTCTGCATGAATTTCTCCGCCTAATGCATTTGCCAATTCGCGGCTGATAGAAAGCCCCAATCCTGTACCACCATATTGTCTTTTCGTGGAGCCATCTGCCTGCTGAAAAGCTTCAAATACAACGCCCAGTTTTTCTCTGGGTATGCCGATGCCTGTATCCGAAACAGAGAAGGCAATAATTGCAGGAATGCTATAAAGCTTTGAATTTTTAAAAGAAATATTTGAAGCAGCTTTATCAATTGTCAAAGTCACTTTGCCTTCTTTTGGCGTAAACTTGAAAGCATTGGATAAAAGATTTCTGAGGATTTGTTCCAGACGCAGTTTATCAGTTGTTAGTGATTTTAATTCTCCTTCATCATGACGAATTGCAAAATCAATGGATTTATTTTTTGCCACTTCCGAAAACATGGAAGTGATTTCACTATCTATTTCCGTAAAAGGAACTTCAGCGATATCCAATTCTATTCTTCCAGATTCTACTTTTGACAAATCCAGAATCTCATTGATAAGATTCAGAAGATCGGCTCCTGAATTGTATATATTTTTTGCGAATTCCACTTCCTTTTCCCCCAACACTTTGCTTTTGTTTTCAGAAAGCATTTGAGAAAGAATAAGAATGCTGTTTAACGGAGTACGAAGCTCGTGAGACATATTTGCAAGGAATTCAGATTTATACCTGCTGGTAGCTTCGAGCTCCCTTGCTTTGTTTTCAAGATCCATTTTTGCATTCTCTAATTTTTCTTTCTGTTCTTCCAGCAGGTTAGCTTTCTCTTCCAGTTCTTCGTTTGCTTGCTGCAACTCTTCCTGCTGGGTTTTTAATTCTGCTTCAGATCTTTCAAGCATTTCTGTTTTTTCATGCAATTCCTCGTTTGATTGCTTTAATTCTTCCTGCTGTGTTTCCAGTTCCTCCGCTTGTCGCTGAGTTTCTTCCAAAAGCTCTTTCAGTTTTGTTCTTGATTGCGCCGCATTGAATGCTATGCCAACATTTTCGTTAACTATATTCAAAAACTGCAAATTCAAATCTGAAAATTCATGTGCAGTGCCAATTTCCAGCACTCCTTTTACTTCTCCGTCATATAAAAAAGGGAAAACGATAATGTTTTTGGGAATAGAATTTCCAAGCCCTGAATTTATCCTGATATAATCAGGCGGAATCTCGCTGAATAAGATCGGTTTCTTTTCCAAAGCCGCTTGCCCCACCAATCCCTGCCCGGGTTTAAAGGAATTTACATTATCCTTCCGGTATTGAAAAGCATAACTTCCTACAAGTGTCAATTGCCCGTTTTCCTTGAGGTAAATAGAGCCGATCTGGGCTCTCAGATAAACGGTGAGCTGATTAATAATATCCTGGGCAAGTTCCTTCACTTCTTTTTCACCACGCATTTTGTCATTCAATTCACTGCTTCCTGTAAGTAGCCATGTCCTGATCTCGTTTTCCTGTGAGAGCTTCTTAAGATTGTTTTTCATTTTGTCAAGAGCAAGTCCAAGTGTATCCGCCTCGCTTCGCACTTTTATCACAGGACTATAATCACCTTTGCCAATTGTATCGGCTATATCGGAAAAATTCTTTGTTACTGAGATCATTTGATTAAAAGAAACAGCTAACTCCCCGATTTCATCTTTCGTCTTAATATCAAGAGTGATCTCCACATCCCCTTTTGCCATTTTATCTGCAGCTTCTTTGATTTTGTTGATGGAGTTAATAATTCCTTTAATGGTGAAGACTACTATTAGTATAATTGCCAGGATAACGACGGCAGCAATAACAGCAGAATTCCTGACATTCGCATTTGCAGCAGATAATTCTGCTTCCGCCTTTTGCCTGATGATTTCACTGGAATAATCTTCTACTTCTTTTAATGAATTAATACTGCTGGTTGAAATTCTCCACCAAGTATCATAATCATTTTTCAAATTCAACAAGGAGGAGTTATTAAATGTGGAATCAATTACATCATTTGTTTGTTGAACAAATACTGTCTGATATTTATTATTAAAAAATGCCTTTAATTCTGGAGACGCTGCTTGCGTAAACCTATGCAGGTTGATCTCATATTTTCCTTTTGAAGACGCAAATTCCGCGAAATTATTTCCATCAAATTTTCCCACGGCAATTACTTTTCCTAAACGACTCCTTACAGAAGCGAGAAAATCTTTTGTGTAGGTTAGATAGATGTGTGCTTCAAATAGGTTTCTAATTGTAAAGGCACTGGTAGCACCGGAGATTTCTGCGATCCTGTCTAAAAGAAGAGTTTTGATGTCTGTATAAAAATGATCTACGCTTTCTTCTTTTTCCTGTTGAGCTAGGTCTGCAATCGCTCTTGCCGCACCCAAGCTGTCTAAAGCGCCGTAATTGTTGAAAACACTGTTTCGATCTTTCAATACTTTGCGTAAAGTAAAAATTGATTTATCGGTTGCTTCCCTCTGAACGGGCAATTTCTCTTTTTCTTTTAGCCCTCCACTGAGAATATACGCCCCGGTGAGTGCCCGTTCTTTTTGAATTTCATGAAGAACTGCAGATACACTCTCTATTATTTTAGTATTATCAATAACCTGCTGTGCAGATCCTTTATTTTTTAGTTCATGTCTTATATCAATTTGCAGATAATAGAGAAGGGCAAAAAGTGGAATTAGCGAAGCGATGATCAGTTTGCTGCGGATCGAAATGTTCTTTAGAATATTCATATTAGTATAAGATTCAATTAAAGGTTATCATGCAGGTTTAATTCAAACAAACGAATGTCTTTGATAAACCATCAAAATTCGCAGGCAATAATATTTTTTGCAGGGGTCATACAGGCTAAAGAACTACAAATAAGCACATTAATGAAAATCCACTTAGCAATTGACAAAAATTCAGTTGCAGGATGCTACATCCTGATACTTGCCATTTTAATAACTACTAGTGATCGCTAACCTGTGTATGCAGAGTTTAACCGGAATTTAATTCCAGATTATCGAATGATTTGCAAGTTATAATTAAATAACTAATTGAGAAAATACCCATTGTTACCTGATGAGTTTTGCAGGTGAATCTAGGTAAATACACTTAGCAGATACGAATTCAAATATTTATTTACTGTAATAAAAGAGAGATTTCAATACACGAACCTGGCTTATCAGATGAAAAAGGGCTGGAATAATTGTCTGTTGTAAAATCAGTACTATCATGGGTAAGAATGTAAGGTTAAAGAAAGATATGGAAATAACTAAATTATTTTAGGCAGTCAGGTAGCGTCGAAGTAAATTAAAGTTCTCCATTGTTCTAAGCTTGTCAAATGCTTTTTCTTTTATTTGTCTCATTCTTTCGGTGCTAAGGTTAAATACTTCGCCGATCTGGTCCAAATTCATCGGATAATCGAAACCAATACCAAACAGACGGCATACAGTTTCTTTCTGGATGTCCGTAAGGTAACGGAATGATATTTCAAGGTCTGTTTTCAAAGATTCAGTGTGATTCAGCTTTTTATCTGTTTTCTCTGCATTTGGATTTTCAATCGAATCGATCATTGTATTTTCTTCATCTTCTGAGATGGGTGAATCGAGACTAATTGGAATATTATTATTCATAATCGACAGGCTAATTTCCTTTACTTCGATATTTAAAGCCTTAGCAAGTTCTTCTTCGGTTGCGGGCCTTCCCAGCTCTTGCTCAAGTAAATCATTCGTTTTTTGAATTTTTTTGCTCAAGGCGATTTTATTCGATGGCATGCGTATAAGCCTGCCCTGTTCTTTGAGTGCATGTATGATATGCTGGCGGATCCACCAAACGGCATAAGAAATAAATTTAAACCCTTTGGTATCATCGAAATGCCGGGCAGCCCTGATTAATCCAAGATTACCTTCATTGATAAGATCACAAAGCGATAATCCCTGGTTTTGATATTGCTTGGCAACTGAGACAACGAATCGGAGATTGGCATTAACCAAACGTTCCAGCGCTTTTTGATCTCCTTTTTTGATTAGGGAAAATAAATTTATCTCCTCGTCTGGTGTTAGCAATTGGAGCTTACGAATTTCATTGAGATATTTTTCAAGGCTTTGAGATTCCCGGTTGGTTATGGATTTGGAGATTACTAATTGACGCATTTTCAAAAGTTAGTTTTAGGTTTTGGAGAAGAAATCAGTCAGCTAATAATTCATTTTTTAACCCAACAAATTTTCCCGGTATTAGAAAATCTTGCAGGGTAACCGGGAAAATTATCTTCTTTATCAAACTGGTCAATGCAATAAGGTAAAACGCATTATCGCTTAGTTGTTGCCGAGAATCATAACATGGTTTCATGATTTTGCTTTCGGTGCGGGCAGTTGCAATGGTTTGGATTTTCATAAAAAAAAAAAAGTTTTTTTATTTTTAAATTTTTTAATATTTCAAATTGGAGATATAAATATCTTATAGGATCAGAGGACAAAACAAATAATTGAGCCATTTAAATTGGATTGTAGCAAGAGAATTTATAATAGGCTAAGTAGTTTCGTATAAGGATTGCTTTCATCCCACTGCATGTAAGGGTAAAAAAAATCCCCTGAGTGTTAGCAGAGGATTGTTTAAGTTTTCAAGTGGATTGGATTAGATGGTGCTTTTCAAAGAGAGTTTTCATTGAGGCTTCCGGGATATTGTTTTTTTCATAGGATCGAAACAATTGCTCAAGGCTATTTTATTTTTCAGGATCATTTGGATTGCTGATGTAAAAATCAACGATAAAAGAAGGGATTGCAAATAATAACTCACTTTATTCTTTGTTATAGAAGGAGAATTTACGAAGGGTAAGTAGTTCCTTTAATAGTGGACATAAACTTGTTATGTAATCAATTTTTATGCGGAAATTTTTCGCTTGTTTTTAATTGCAAGGAACCATTTTTCCAATTGATCTAATAATTCATTTAATTCAATTGGCTTGCTAAGGTAATCATCCATGCCGGCCTGCATACAATCGTCACGATCACCTAACATTACATTGGCAGTAAGGGCAATGATGACAGGTTGTACTTCAAGGCAGGTGCGTATCATTCTTGTTGCTTCCAGTCCGTCCATTTCGGGCATCTGCACATCCATCAGTATGATATCGTAATGTTCATGGCCCACCTTTTCCAATGCTTCTTTGCCATTCGTGGCAAGATCTGGTTGATAACCCAATTTGTTCAGCATTTTTATAGCTAGTTTCTGATTCACTACGTTATCTTCGGCAATCAGGATACGCAAGGGATATTTGTTTGCAAATTCTCCCGATAATTTTTTGGGTTCATTTTTCTTATCCTCATTTGTGGAAGAAAATATTTCAAGAATACGATCTCGTAAAATATTTTGTCTGATAGGTTTGGATACTATTGATGCAAATAGTTTCTGTTTATGACCTTCATTACCTACAATATTCATCAGAATTAGGGGAATTAAAGGATGTTGATCTTTTATCGATTTTGCCAGCTCACTACCTGTCAGGTCAGGAAGATTTGAGTCAATCATTATAAGATCAAATTTTGTCTGCTGCGATAATATACTTAAAGCTTGCTTGCCGGTGCTTGCCGGATAAGGTTGCATTTTCCACGAGTGCATTTGTTTCATCAAGATATCTTGCTGAGTTGAATTATCTTCAATAATTAAGATACGCTTACCTTCAATATGTTTCAAATTGCCCTCGTTTGCATCATTATGAAGTTGCTTTATGCCAGGAATCAGAGGAATAGTAAAAATAAAACTGCTGCCTTTTCCCAGATGGCTTTTTACTTCGATTGTTCCTCCCATTAGCTCAACCAATTTTTTACAAACAACTAATCCCAGGCCCGATGCCTCTGAACTTTTCTCTTTGGTTTTTTTATTCGGGATACCTTTAAATAATTGGATTAACTGTTCTTCAGAAATGCCAATACCTGTGTCTTTCATTTCAAATTTTAATTGGGGCTTATTTGAGCCATGAACGACTGAACTTACGTTTATCGATATTTCACCATTTGGAGTAAACTTAACGGCATTTTCCAGCAAATTCATTAATATCTGCTGCAAACGTTTAACATCACCTATTATTTGGGTTGGAATATTTTCATCTATATAGTATATGAGGTCAAGCTTGGATATTGCCGCCCTGGTTGCAAACATTTCCAGGATTTCTTCGACACAGTTACGCAAGTCAAAATCCTTGCTTTCCAGTTCCAGTTCCTGCCGCTCAAGCTTTGAAAAATCAAGTATATCGTTTACCAAAATATCGTTCACCGTTTTCAACAAGCTTTCACCGCAAGTGCGAATGGTGGTGGCATATTCTGTTTGCTCTGCATTCAATGGAGTTTCGGCCAGCAGCGTACTCATTCCCATGATACCGTTCATCGGTGTTCGTATTTCATGATTAATTACACCCAATAATCGTTGTTTCATTTGTTTCACATGGTCAGCTTCTTTATTGGTTTTCATTTCTCGGAGTATAGAATTATCAAGCTGTACATGTAATTGCTCTACCTGCTGTTCCAGCGCTTCATTTCTTGCATGCAGTGCTTCAAGTTGAACCACGTAAAACCGGTACGCAATAAATACCATAGTAGCCGCTACAGCTGCTATGAACCACCATATTGAATAATACATCATGGCAATAAAAGCCAGACATACCGCAAAGAAAATAATATAGAATTTTTTCATAGCCTCACGATAAATTAATTTGGTATTTGTATAATGGTTACTTCTGCTTTTTCCAATCTGTCGGCAATGGAAATATCTTTCAGAAAAGGGTTCCAATGAAAAATCAGCTTATCAATAGGTCTCCATAATATTACCCAGCTAAAAACATCAAGCCCGTTTGAAAGTCCCGTGTGAAGCCGGTATTTTCCATCCAATATTAAAGGCAAAAGTCCTTGGCAGGCCATCACTATGCCCAGGCTCATAAATAACAGTACATACGTGCGCCTTTTAAATTTTTCAAACGAGGCATTTACAATAGCTTTTTTTTCGGCAAAGTGTCGTCGAACAGTGTACATTAACGGCTCTGCATATTGCTTATCCTCATCTGCTTTAAAGCTTATTTTATAATGGAATGTAGTTTCCCGTCTTGCTGATTTTATACAGTTCATGATATATTGCTCAAACTCATGACTTAATTGACGCTTGTAAATGGGAGCGGGATCTTGTGCGTTGAAATATCCTTTAAAGATGTCATGGTCAAGTGACAAAAAAATATTGATCCTTTGTGATATGGATTTATTCAATCGGTTCATAGGACGATGACATCAGGTAAGCTAAACTTTGAAATTCATCTTATTCTAGTGATATTAAAACGCAGAGATGTTTATTTATTCAAAATCAGTTTTTTTTCTTTAAAGAATACGGAAAAGCGAAAAGAAGCTATAAGTACTTCCCTCTATTTTTATATTTCAGTTTGTAAATCCTGATGGTCATTAGAATAAGCAAATATTTTTTGCGTTTAGATCATTTAAGTTCAACGCCTCCTACCATCCGATGACCCTTCATAAATGCCACCATTCATGGAAAACCAAATAAGCCCGCCAGACCAAAAACTAACTATGGTCATGAGGAATGCTCCTACCGGACTTGTTGAAATAGATGAGGATGGTAAAATTATTTACCTCAATCTAAAGGCAGAATCACTGCTAAAACCAATCTGGGTTGCCAATAATATTAACGGAAATAATCTTTATACCTTATTAGAAACTATTGCTCCAGCCGTTGTTGAAAAAATAAGAAACTTTTCTGGTAAAACAGGAAATATCCTTACAGATGAATTGCACAGCTTCTCTCTTTCTTTTGGTGAAGAAAAGGTAGAAAGATATTTCAATTTCACTGTTATTAAAATATCCGGCAACTGTATCATTATAGGCTTTGACGATACTACAGAAAACCATTTGAAAGATAAGGCTATTAGAGGGCTTATAGCCGATAAGGCAGAAGCTCAGGGAAAATATGAGATTGCATCAAATGTTCTTCATGATATAGGAAATGCCATAGTGGGGTTTGGTTCTTACATTAACCGCATCAAACGAATATTAGAGCATAGCAGTCCTGAAAATCTGCAAAAATTATCTGAATTTTTTTCAACACAGCAACCAGCATTGGCAACTGTTTTTGGCGAAGCGAAAGCGGTCGCCATCATGAATATGCTCTATGGCATTACAGAATCACAAAAGAAAAGCCAGGAGAACATAAGCAAATCTATCAAAGAACAGACCAACATTATTAACCATATACAAGAAATACTAAATATTCAAAGACAGTATCTCAATGGCCATACGACACTTGAAAAAAAACCAACCGATCTGCGGAATATTATTCAAGATTGTATGTCAATGCTGTATGCATCGATTGAAAAAAGGGCTATAACAATTTCAATTGATGTTCCGAACGGATTGCCGCAAATAAATGCAGACCGCACACGACTAATGCAGGTGTTGCTAAACATTTTAAAGAATGGCATTGAAGCCATTGATATCAATTCACAGCAAAAACATATTTCCATCCGTGTAAAATCAAAAAATGATTTATTGATTTTAGAAGTTGAGGATACTGGTCATGGTTTTGATAAAACAACGGGAGAACAACTTTTTGTAAGAGGATTTACTACTAAGGCTTCCGGAACAGGGCTGGGGTTAAGCAATTGCAAATCAATTTTAGAAAGTCATGAAGGTGCTATTCACATCAGTAGCGAAGGATTTGGCAAGGGGGCTGTTACTACTGTTCAGTTTAAAATTTAAAATCTAGTATAATGATGAATGAAACAACTAACAACTATGTCCTAGTAATTGATGATGAGGAAATGGTGAGAGATAATATTGAGGAAATTCTGATGCCAAGAAGGTCGAGTATTGAAAGTGAAACAGTTGATCTTGCAGCGAGCATCTTATTCAATACAGCTGTGCAGCCTGTGTTGGCGCCGCGTACCAGCAATATTCCCAATTTCATTGTGCATAAAGCATCGAATGGAATGGAGGGGCTTGAAATGGTAAAAAAAGCAGTAGAAGCAGGAAGCCCTTATGCTGTGATCTTTTTGGATATGCGCATGCCTGGTTGGGATGGAATGGAAACAGCAGAGCAAATCAGGAAATATGATACAAAGGCTGAGATCATTTTTGTGACAGCATTCAGTGATCGTTCAATTGACGATATTGTAGCACGGGCCGGACAAAATGTTGGGTACCATTGCAAGCCTTATGCTTCTGAAGAAATTACCCAATTGGCCACGAAAGCAGTGACCGATTACAATAAGCTGCGCAATCTTGAAAAGCTGATTGAAGCGATTTCCTCAATTAGTCTTGAAGAAAATCATTTGAACTCTTTATTGAGAAATATATTGGATCAGCTGGTAACCTATGTGGAAACAGATATGGCGTTGCTTGGAAAAATGCATGAAGACTATGTTTATGAAAAAATATTTTCGATTGGCCCTATTGAGGAGAGAATAAATCTTGAAGAGCTGACTGACAGAATTAAAATGACCAAAATAGAAGATGGAGAAGTAGTGCAGTTTGAAGATATGGTTCTGGCCCGCCTTGAAAATTATTCCATTTTTGCAGCACTAAAAAAGGGAGAAAAATTAAAAACGGAGAAGCTATACCTATTGAAATTATTCGTGCTGAATGCTGCCAAAGCAATACATAATGCCGAATTGCGGGAGAAGCTTTTACAAAAAGAAAAATTATCGGCGGTAGGCAAAGCTATGAGCATGATGATACATGATCTTCGCTCTCCCGTTAAAAATATCAAGTCAATTACTCAATTAATGCGTGAGGAATCAGCCGAAAATGAAATGCTTGACATGATTGATGATTGTGCTACACAGGCGTCTCGGATTTTTGAAGACTTTCTCGATTTTGTGAGAGAAACGCCTATAAAAAAATCGCAGGTGGGCCTGGGCAAAATTATTGAAGAGGGGATTAAACTGGCAGAAACAAGCCATGAAAATGGCCAGGTAACTATTTGCAAAAAAATCCCGGCAAACCTTACAGTGGCAGGTGATGAAAGCAAGCTCAAAAGAGTGATCATGAATCTTGTAAAAAATGGGATTGATGCGCTGGGACATCACAAAACCAAAAATCCCCATATTAACATTTTCGCAGAGTTGGATAAAAAGACGAACCGTGTTGTTGTGACTGTTCACGATAATGGACCAGGCATTCCCGCAGAAATTATCAAAAGAGTTTTTGATCCGTTCGTAACAAAGAAAAAAGTGAATGGTACTGGTCTAGGTTTGGCGATAGTAAAGCAATATATCACAGCACATGGTGGCGAAGTGAAGGTAGAAAATGATGAAGGTGCCGTATTCACCATTCGTTTGCCTTTAGAATAAAATTTCAAACAGCGATCCCTATGAATGCAATTCGTTGCCTTTTTTTTGTTTTTCTTCAAACTATAATGCTTGCCGCATTGAGCCAGAAGCAAAATATAAGATTTGAGCATCTGGGAACAGATCAGGGACTTTCACAAAGCAATGTGATCTGCATTTTACAGGATAGCCGAGGTTTTATGTGGTTTGGCACCCGTGACGGGTTGAACAAATATGACGGCTATAAGTTTACTATTTACAAAAATGACCCGCACAATCCACACAGCATCAGCAACAATTTTATCAAATCAATTTTAGAAAGTAAAGATGGTACTATTTGGATAGGAACGATTGGCGGAGGATTAAGTCGATTTGACCGGCAAAAAAGCCTATTTACCAATTACAAAAATGACCCGCACAATCCACACAGTATCTCTGACAATTTTGTAAACAGCATTCTTGAAGACAGCAAAGGGAATTTGTGGATAGGAACGCAAAGAGGTTTAAATCTGCTTGACAGGGGAAAAAATCAATTTGTACACTACATCCATCATGCAAAGGATAATTACAGCATAAGTGACGATTATGTAAGGATAATTTTTGAGGATAGTGAAGAAAATCTGTGGGTTGGCACCTTCAATGGCGGGTTAAATTTGCTTGATCCCTCAAGAAAAACATTTACCCATTTTCAGCACGATGAAAAAAATAGCAAAACGCTCAGCCATAACAATGTATATACCATATTTGAAGATGCGCAGCATCGTTTGTGGATAGGAACAAACGGAGGCGGCCTTGATTTGTTCAGTAAAAAAAATCAAGAGTTTCAACATTACAAACATGATGATAACAAAAGCAGTAGCATAGCGGCTAACTCGGTGTACACAATTAGTGAAGACAACAATAAACTATGGGTTGGAACGGAGAATGGAGGCCTGAGTATCCTGAATCCTTCAACCGGGATCTTCGATAATTATCAGAACGACGAAACAGATAATACCAGCTTAAGTAACAATTCCATTTACTCGATCTTTAAAGATAAAAAAGGCAACGTGTGGCTGGGAACTTTTAATGGAGGTGTGAATCTGGTAAGTTCTGATGCCGGTAAGTTTAAACATTATAAGCACAACGTTTTTAAAAATAGTCTTAGCAATAATAATGTGCTGTGCATATATGAGGATTCTAAAAAAAAAATCTGGATTGGAACAGATGGTGGTGGATTGAATTTATTTGATCCGAGTACAGAAAAGTTTACCCCGTTTGTTCATAAAAAAAATAATGTGAATAGCATTTGCGGCAATTATGTTCTGTCTGTGTGCGAAGATAGTAAAGGCAATATATGGGTCGGCACCTGGGGTGATGGAATATCAGTCTTTGATCCGGTTACCCGTACATTCAGGCATTTTAAAAATGGCCTCAAGGATCCAAGGAGCCTGAGCAGCAATAATGTCTGGAAAATCTATGAGGATAGACAAAAAAATATTTGGATCTGTACTTATGGCGGCGGGTTGAATTTATTTAATCCAAGAAACAATTCCTTCATTCATTATCAGCATGATGAAAAAAATGCTGCCAGTATTTCCAGCAACAGCACCTATTCGATTCTTGAAGACAGTGATGGAAAACTATGGATAAGCACAGATGGCGGAGGATTAAACCTGTTTGATAGGAAAACAAAAACATTTTCTCATTTTTTTCATGAGGATCGAAACAATAGCATCGCTGGTAATAGTGTAGGCAGCATTTATGAAGACAGGAATAAAAATTTATGGATGGGGACCATGGTGGGGCTAAGTTTCTTGGATAGAAAAACGAATCGGTTTACCAATTACACAACTGCGGACGGGCTTCCCAATGATGTAATTTTTGGGATTTTAGAAGATAATGCCGGAAACTTTTGGATCAGTACGAACAAAGGCATTTCAAAGTTAGATCCTCTAACCAAACGATTTAAAAATTTTTCACCGGCTGACGGGTTGCAGGCAAATGAATTTAAACAACAGGCATATTGCAAAGCTTTTGATGGAACCATGTACTTTGGAGGCACTAATGGGTTTAACCAATTTTTGCCGGATGCAATAAAAATAAAATCATTTGAGCCGCCTTTGGTGATAACCGGTTTCCAGATCTTCGGCAATGATGTTCCCATTTCAAATGATACTCTTGCTTCGCCGTTAAAAAAAGATATTTCAGAAACAAAGCAAGTAACCATTCCCCATGGGAGCTCGGTCATATCTTTTGAGTTCGCTTCTCTTAATTATGGCGCACCTGAAAAAAGGCAGTACGAGTATATGCTGGAGGGATTTGACGCACAATGGAACAACATTGGCACACACCGTATGGCCACCTATACAAATCTGGACGCAGGAAAATATACGTTTAAAGTAAAAACGCTGAACAATCAGGAGGATTGGTCGCGAACTACCGAAATAAAGCTCACCATCACGCCTCCTTTCTGGAAAACATGGTGGTTTAGAACGCTTGGCATTTTGTTTATACTTGGATGCCTTATTACCTTTTACAGGCTGCGGCTAAAAACCATTACAAAACAAAAAGAGCAGCTTGAAATTTTAGTAAAAGAACGAACCGCGGAGCTAGTTTATCAAAAAGAAGTGTTGAAAAAAAATGTGCAGGAACTTGCAGCCTTAAAAGAAAGTCTTGAAGAAGAAAAATATTTTCTGGATTCTTTAATGGATCACATGCCGGATTCCATTTATTTTAAAGATAGGGAGAGCAAGCTGACACGCGTCAGCAAATACATGGCTGAACGGTTTGGCAATACAGTGGATGATCTAATTGGAAAATCAGATTTTGATTTCCAGGATGAAATTCATGCCAGGGAAGCATATAATGATGAGCAGGAGATTCAAAAAACACGAAAACCCAAGATTGATTATGTAGAAAAGGAAGTAAGGGAAGATGGGACGGAGCTTTGGGTTTCTACAACTAAAATGCCCTTGATCAATTCCCGGGGAGAAGTAGTCGGAACCTTCGGTATATCCAGGGACATCACGAGATTGAAAATGCTTGAGCACGAGCGCCACTTAGCAGAAATAGACAAGGCCGTGTCACAAGGAAAATTTGAAATTGCTTCCGATGTGATGCATGATATAGGAAATGCTGTGGTAGGATTTGGATCTTACCTTACACGCATCAGGCGATTACAGGAACAGGATAAACCTGAAAATCTCCGGAATCTTGCGGGCTTTTTTGAAAATAAAGAATTTGAATTAACATCGGTAATTGGTGAGGTAAAAACCGGTGCAGTGATTAAGATGCTCCACGGAATAGCGGAAACACAAAGAAAAAATCAGGACGAAATAAGCAAGACGATTACTGAGCAACTTAATATTATTGCCCATATCCAGGAAATACTCAACATCCAAAGGCAATATATAAACGGCCATGAGTCGCAGGAAAGAAAACCGGTCAATTTGCGTAATATCATCAATGATAGCCTGGCTATGCTTTTTGCTTCGATTGATAAACTGGGGATTGACGTCTCATTGAATATTGCTGTGGAAAAACCAATTATCAGGGGTGATCGCACCAAGCTCATGCAACTAATGCTCAATATTCTTAAAAATAGCATTGAAGCCATTGATAAAAATGCAGAAGAAAAAAATATCTCTGTCGCCGTATGTGAACACACAGACAGTTTAGTCATGCAAGTAAGGGATAGCGGAGTTGGGTTTGATAAAAAAATTGCAGATCAGCTTTTTACCAAAGGGTTCTCAACTAAATCTGCTGCGGGCTTGGGATTGTATAGTTGCCTTAGCATTGCTAAAAGCCATGAAGCCACCGTGAATGTTATCAGTGAAGGGCCAGGGAAAGGAACTGTTGCTACAACACGATTTAAAATTTAAAGCAGAGTATTGCAATACTGATAAACTCTTATGTTGAGTTAGAATAAACTTACAGATATTAAAAATCTATTTAACAGATCATTTTATAAATAAACACGATCAATTATTTTTCATCCTTGTAAAGATTTTAAAGAATTTTTACAAGATACACACCCTGCCTGCGACCTAAAACTTTGCGGTAACAAAGCCGCCAATAAAATTCGTCCTATAAAAAACGAACCCATGTTTAATCCACCCTTCACCCCAAATGCTGCACTGTTTCTTTCTGTTGCAATTTGTGGTGTCTATAATTCAGTAACTGCCCAGTCAAAAATCGGCATTGAAAACTATACTTACTACGGCGACGGGGCGAATGTTTCACAAATGCCAATTATATCCTATGAAAATAAAAACCATTTGTATGCCCAAGCAAGATATAATTATGAAGATATGCAAACCGTGTCTTTATATCTCGGTCGTTCATTTTTTAAACAAGGGGATTTTTCATACAATCTTATCCCATTGGCGGGTGCAGTTACAGGCAGATTCAATGGTGGTTCATTGGGATTGACTACAGAATTCGGATACAAGAATTTTTTTGCCAGCTCACAATCACAATACAGCTTTTCTTATAAAAATAAATACAGCAATTTCTTTTATACCTGGGCGGAGGCGGGTTTCCAGCCGCTAAAATGGTTATTTGGAGGAATTAGTGTACAGCAGACCCAGGTTTACAACACAACCAATCAATTTGAATCGGGATTGTTGATAGGGTTTTCATTTAAAAAATGGTCATTGCCTTTGTATGCCTTTAACCCAGGAAGTAGTAAGCAATATTTTATTCTTGGAATAAATATGGAATGGCAGCGTGTAAAAACTCAAAAACCCAAAAACAGTTTAGCAGCAACAGACAAATTCAATCATCTTTAAAAACTTTTAAAATTCAATTCTATGAAATTTAGCTTTTTGCTATCATCATTAATTTTGATCATTTCAGCGAGCGCACAAGTAGGTGTTGGCACTACTACACCAAACTCCACATTGGATGTTCAAGGCTCCTTTGCCGGCAAAGTGACTATTTCCGGCACTGCCTCTAACACCCTTGGAAGCGGTGATTATAATTTTCTTTATACAGGTGCCAGTGCAGCAACGGTAACTCTGCCCGATGCAACGGCTATCACCGGGAGAGTCTATACCATAAAGAATGCGAATAGCTCTGCGCTTACCGTTAATACGACATCTTCTCAAACCATTGATGGCGCTACAACTTATACATTGGGTAGCCAATATCAAACGGTCACTGTCATTAGCAACGGCAGCAATTGGAATATTATAGGTTACGGGATACCCAGTGGAAATTATTGGGCCTTAGGCGGAAATGCGGTGGGAGCAGCTACCACCCTCGGCACAACCTCCAATTATGCCCTTCCCTTCATAACAAATAATACAGAAAGAATGCGCATTAGCTCAACGGGCAATGTGGGCATAGGCACTTCGAGTTTCAATTCCAATAATCCCGAGAGATTATTCGTAGATGCCGGCACACCCGCGGTTAGTACGGATTTTCAGAATGTCATCTTTGCAAAAGGAAATACCAACAGCTATGCGCAATTCAATATTCAAAACACAAGCAATGGTGGAAATGCCAGCACTGATATTGTGGCTACCGCCAACAATGGAACCGAGACCACAAACTATGTTGACCTGGGTATTAATTCTGGTAATTATAACAATGGCTCATCAAGCTTATTAAATGGCGCAAACAATGCTTACTTGTATAGTAGAGGTGAAGACTTCGTGATTGGTAATGCCAGCAGTTCAAAATCAATTATTTTTTTTACAGGAGGAGACGATGCATCAAATGAAAAGCTAAGACTTAACAGCAACGGAGTAGCTTTCGTGAGTGGGGTAAATAGTGATATTCTTCCATCGAGCACGGCAACCTACAATCTCGGATCAAGTACAAAGCGGTGGAATACGGTCTATTCCAATAACTCATTAAATACTTCTGATGCGCGTTTAAAAACAAATATCAGTGATCTCAATTATGGTTTAGCCGCAATACTTAAAATGCGGTCTGTAAAATATAATTGGAAAGAAGGCGATGATAAGGAAACCAAGATCGGATTTTTAGCACAGGAATTAAGACAAGTAGTTCCTGAAGTTGTTGTGGGCAACGAGCAAAAAGAAAATTTAGCTGTGAATTATATCGAAATAATTCCTATGCTGGTTAAAGCCATTCAGGAACAGCAGCAGCAGATAGAGCAATTAAAAATGAAGATAATTGCATTGGAGAATAAATAATTATATTCTAAATTTTTGTTTATGAAAAACCAGATCTTTATTATTGGATTATTGTCTTTTTGTCAAATCGCAATAGCTCAAACTTCGTTGACCAATACAGGCACTTTGTATATCAAAACATCTTCGGATGTTTTGCATATCACAGGCGATTTTACCAATAGCTCTTCTGCTTCGCTAACAAATAATGGCCAATTGTATGTAAAAGGAAATCTTATCAATCACCAGTCATCAATAAGTGTCGGAACCAGCGGTATCTTATACTTAAATGGCAGCAACACACAAACCGTAAATGGGAGTGCCCAGTTTAAAACCTATGATCTCGAAACGAATAATTCATCGGGCATTATTTTTAATAATGATTTGAGTGTTTCTAACGCTCATACATTTACGGCTGGAGTCATTACAGCTTCTTCCAATTATCTGATTTACGAGGCCGGTTCATCTTATTCAGGTGCAGGTGATAACAAACATGTGAATGGCTGGGTCAAAAAGATTGGTAGCACTGATTTTATATTTCCTGTTGGTGACGGAACCGTAGAAAGAACGATTGCATTGAATACCATTTCTGCAAGCAGTGAGTTTGACGTAAAGTATATGCATTCCACGCCGCCAAATAATACAAATGTGATAGCTCCATTATTGTATCTTGACCAGAATGAATATTGGAATCTCAATAAGGTTTCCGGAGGAACAGCCAAAGTAACAATGAACTGGGACAACAGTAAAGTCCCCTTTCCTAACTGGAATCTGAGTGATGTCCGCGTAGCAAGCTATGATGGCAGCAGTTGGAGCAGTGCAGGAGCTAATAATGTGAGCGGAAGCTCAACCACTACCGGTACTATTACCTCCAATGTCGTTTCATCGTTCAGCAAGTTTGGGTTTGGAGCCGAAGCATTTCCTTTGCCTTTGACGCTAACAAGTTTTGCCGCGAAATATATGAGCAGCTACACTGCATTGAATTGGATTACGGTAAATGAAGAAAATGTAAATCATTTTACTGTCGAGCGCAGTGATGACGGTGTATATTTTTATTCCATTGTTCAATTGCCAGCACGAAATAGCGGTATCCGGGAAATCTATACAACCACGGACAACATACCCATAAATCATATTGCTTATTACAGGTTACGCATCGTGGATATAGATGGAAAGGAGAAATTATCCAAGACCGTATTCATTTCAAACGACGATGAAAAAAGGAACCTGACCTTATTAACTAATCCCGTACATCATAACATAGCATTGATACCATCCAATGACCTTAATGGTATGTTTAATTATTTTATCAACGGCATCAATGGCCAATTGATACAACAAGGAAAATTGCAAATAGAAAGCGGAGGGAAAATTGAATTGCCATTAATTCAAAATCTGAAGAGTGGAATCTATACTTTAGAAGTAAAAAACAATTTGGAGGCATTTCATTTAACATTCATTGTGCAATAAGACATCAATTTGTCATGTTACAGTTTTGGATTCGATCGGGTGAAAAATAGAAAAGAGCCTTTGCTTACTGTTATACTGTAAGTATTGTCAATTATTTTTCTCTCCCACATTCTTTCCAAGAAAGCGATCTTTCATTTTTTTCTTTTAGCAGAGCAGTATAAAGTT
The DNA here is from genome assembly GCA_036005185.1 of Chitinophagaceae bacterium. Lineage (GTDB taxonomy): Bacteria > Bacteroidota > Bacteroidia > Chitinophagales > Chitinophagaceae > VBAU01. Next base: position 236,005 of record DASYQS010000002.1, read on the forward strand.
TTTTATTTTCTTCTAATGCCTCCAACCATTTATCAATAGGATTAAATGTACAATGGTAATGGAATGATGCGCCTTCCTCACCTGTTTTTCTGCGTAGGCTTTATAGAAAACAAGCTAGCAAAAAAATCACCTGTGGATGAAAGTTTTTTTTCATTAACCCATATAGAAAAGAATTATGAATTAATTTTTTAAATTTGAACCGTGGACTCCAAAATGAAGTAAACCGGCGTGAAGTGAAACTGTTTCGCTATTGTTTCACCAGGTCACAGAGTGCGAGTTAGAATCGATTGATTTTCGGGACTTGAGGAAGAAACGTCTGAACCCCTGCGGGGTCACACGAATGATGTAACAGAAAGATGCAGGCGATTCGTTAGTAATACTAACTATTGATAAAAAGCGCCCTCAGTCACGTCGGATTTGGTCGATGTATTTGTTAGTCCTTTTTCATAATGCTCCATTACCAAAACTGCAGCTCCTATCAATTCAGCATGATAACCAAAAGCAGATATTTTAATTTCTGTGTTTTCACAGAGCCGTGGAATACAATGTTCGTTTAAGGCCTGTTGTATAGGCGCCAGCCATATTTTTCCGGCGGATGATCCTCGACCACCTAACACTATTATTTCAGGATTTAAAATATGGATCAAAATGGCCACTCCCCTTCCTATGTTATATCCTGCCTCAGATAATAATTCTACGGCGAGCTTATCGCCCTTACCAGCCGCATCTATAATCGCTTCACAAGCCTGTTCAACTTGGTCATTCAGTAATCCGTTTAATAAAGATGCCTTTCCTTCCCTCAATTCCTTTTGCGCTTTTTCTATCACCACTAGTAGAGAAGATTCTGTTTCAAGACAGCCGCTTTTACCACAACTGCATAATTTATTATTTAGAAAAAGAGGAATATGACTAAACTCTCCGGCAAAACCGTTGTGTCCTCTAAAAAGTTCACCATTCACTATAATACCCAACCCAACTCCCCAACTGGCATTTACAACCATCGCATTTTTTTTATTATGCGCAGATCCAAATCTTAATTCAGCAAGTGCAATGAGACTAGAGTCATTATCAATAAAAACAGGGAGGTTTACTTTATCTGAAATATATTGATTGATGCCTGCACCATTCGCCTGCAAAAATGTATAATTAATTCCTTTGATGGCATCAACAAATCCAGGCATTCCTATGCCAATACCTATAATCTTGCTTTTTTCGATGCTCAGGTTATTTATAAAACCTTCTATTTTTTCAGCCAGTTGGGATAGAGCATTTGGATTATTGGCTAATGGCAGGTCAAACTTTGCAACATCGGTTACATACTTATTATGTAAATCCATTAAAACAATTTTGGTGATCAGTTGGTCCATGGCAACAGCCACCACATACATAACATCAGGTTTAAGCGAATACATGATGGGCTTACGACCGCCGGTGGAAGCTGCATATCCCCTTTCAACTACCCATCCTTCTTGAATTAAAACATTTAGCATCTTGGTAGTCAACGGCAAACTTTTACCAACCCTATCACTTAGGTCCGAGCATGAAAGCAACCCACCAAAATAAAGTTCTTTTATAATTCTGTTTTTATAAGACGAGATTTTTTGTTCCATTAAAAAGGTATTTTAAAATATTCGACTAATGTAGCAAACCTTATTAATTTTTAAAAAGTTCCCTTTAGCCTTCTTCGGTCAGTAAACTAAATGCTTATCAATCAGCAGCTATGAACGAAAAAGCTAAAGCAGGATAAGCATTCGTTGTTTTTAATAATGATGAAGGAAGAAATAATTTAATTACACTTCCGTCATTTGTCCATTTAATAGTTTCACCTGTTTCCAACAATTTTATTTTTGATCCTTTCATTGGAAGATTATTTTTCCACGCCATTAATTCGGGCAATGGCTGATTTTCCTGTAAGCAAACTAACGCATACTTCGTGGACCCTGTCTTACTTTGTGTAAAGAATATGTTGCCCTCCTGATAAATTTTTGTAGGCCTGGTATTATAAATAGCAGCTCCATTTTTATTCATCCATTTTCCAATATCTCCAAGGCGTTGAACTACTTCTTTATCCAAGGTTCCATCCGGCCTTGGACCAATTCCTAATAGAAGGCTTCCACCTTTAGCCGTTATTTCAATTAGGGAATGGATCACCTGTCTTGCTGATTTAAATTTATCATTAGCAACGTAGCCCCATGCATTACCAAGCGTCATACAACTTTCCCATGGATAGTCCAATTGTTGTGTTGGAATTCTTTGCTCAGGTGTTTGATAATTTTCATAAGGTCCATGCACAGTGCGGTCGACAATCAACAATCCCGACTGTGCCTTACGTGCCATCGCTGCTATTGCTGGCATATCAATATCCTGGCTCCATTGAGGAATCGGTGCGCCCCATGAAATCACCTCGTCATTAACTGTTTCACGAGGTCTCACCCAGCCACCATCGAGCCACAAAATATCTATTGAGCCGTAATTATTCATCAATTCGCTGATCTGCTTAAATGTATATTCCTTGAACTTATTCCATCGCCATGGATATTTGGGAATGTCATAATTATTGTTGCGATCAGGAGTGGCATACTTAGGCCACCAATAATATTCGCAATGCCAATCAGGTTTGGAAAAATAAGCACCGATCATAAAACCATTTTTACGAAAGGCATCAAATACGTATTTGGCAACATTGGCTTTTGGATTATTTTTAAAAGGTCCATCCGATATTTTGAAATTTGTTTGTTTTGTATCAAACATGCAAAATCCATCATGATGCTTGGTGGTAAAGACAAGATATCGCATACCTGCATCCTTAGCTGCCCTTGCCCATTGCTCGGGATCAAAATTCACAGGATTAAAATCATTTTTTAACCCCCAATACCATTTTTTAAAATCATTGTACGACTTAGTGCTGTCACGTTCAATCCAATCTTCTGAACAAATGGCCCATGACTCTACGATACCTGGCACAGCATAAATACCCCAGTGAATGATCATTCCAAATTTCAAATCTTGCCATTGATCCAATTTTTGTTTAACAAGCTCGTTTGTCGGCCATTCATATTTTTGCGACGGTTGCTGAGCGTTTTGTTGCGCTAAACTAATTGCTCGCACGAATGTTAGCGTCAAAAGCAAAATAAGTCTGTAGAGTAATTTCAAAACGCTCATGCACTAATTAGTTTGAATAAAGTCAGTGTCTGATAATTTCCAATCGTTGTCAAAAAAACCAGCCATTTTTATTTCGTTAGTTCCTGATACCAACATGCTTAGTTTATAAATCATAAAATCAGGAAAGCCGCTTGCTCCCGCAAAGTATTGATTTGCGTTAGCACCTTCCATTCCTTTAATACCGCTTCCTGTGATTACAGCAACCGAAGCAATTGGGGAACTGCGAATGGGCCAAACAAAATAAGCGCTCAGGTCATCTCCCTGCCAAGTTTTATTGCCGGCTGTAATTTTATTTCTTTCCACTTGTATCGGACAATCGTTTAAAACTGTTTTCCATGCAGAGTTAGATGTTTTATTGCCGAAAATGATTACGCCTCTATCTTTATATTTTTCCAGTGAAAACTCTTTATCAGGAATAACGTCAACTGCCCCATTTCCCCGATAGTACCAGGTTTCAGCATCATATCTTGTTTTGTTGAAACTCCACTCGTTTTCGTCTTTTGTTCCCACAGTACCATACACAAAAACCATCCTGTTGTTGAATGCGTCTTTAAAAATTCCATAACGATGCGGGCCTTTTTGATATACATCGGGTTTTATAGCTGCTGTCCACTTTGCATTCTCTCTTAGCAGATAAATACTATTCGATGAGCTACTGACAACATGCTGAACGGTAGAACTACCGTCAAGAGTAATTTTTATTGTGTCACCATTATTAAAATCTTTCAGATCTAATTTTAGTAAACGAATATTTTCTGTAGTACCTGTAATCGTTTTCAAATTCTTATTTCTGCGCAATTGCATTCTGCTGAATTGTAAAGGATGTAATTGTTGTTGAACAGATGCCCAATGAAAGTCAGAAGATATGCCCGGGTTAGATGTGATAAAATCAATAGTGTTTACACTACTATCCACCGGCAAAACATGCCATTTAAAAAAATCAAAAAGAGGTTTCCAGTCAACACTTTGATCACCGAACCAATGTTCGCCGTTTGGGTACTCATAATAACTGATATCAGAATGAAAATCACCTAAAATTTTTCTCATTTGGCGAGCATAGTTTACAGAAACTACTCTGTCGGCCTCACCATGAAGTACATACACGCCCAAAGGTTTATAATTGCTTACTAATTTTAGTACATCACTTTGATTGCTTGAGCGAAGTAATATCTGTTCTATCGGTGAGGTGCTGCTATCAGGAATTAGGCCATCAGCAGAGCCATATCCTTTTAATGTAGGATATCCCGAACATGCTCCGATTGCTGCCCACTTATCTGGATATGTAGCCCCAAGAAACCAAGTGCCATGACCACCCATAGAATGGCCTGTTAAGTAAATTCTCTGCGGGTCGGGTTTGAATTTTTCTTTTGCAAGAGCCAGCACTTCAAGTGCATCTAGCCTTCCCCAATCTTCCCAATTAAAACCACGAGGGCGACGATTTGTTGCAGCCACAATCGTACCCCAATCTTTTGACTTATATGCTCTAGCTTGGCCAATTGCTTCTACTCCGGCGCCATGTACCGATAGAAATAATGCTGAACCCGTTTTTGCAGGAAGGGTTTGTGGTGTTACAGAATAATATTGAAGACTTCCGTCAATATTACTAAGGAAGGTACAACTGTATTTATCGCTGTCATCAAGGGCAGGGATCGTGATTTTCTTTTCGTCTAAGACATTTGTTTTGTCAAGAAGTTTTAATACACAATCATAATCTCCTTTTTTTGTTGCACCTGATCCATTAAAATGAAAAATAACTTTCCTTGTTGACATTGGGGGCACAGAAGGGAGATCTGTTATCATTTCTCTATCGGCAAGATTACTTTTAATTTTCAGACCCTTCAATGTTTTTGTTGAAGTATTGATCAAAACTATTGCTCCCATCAGATCATCGTTTTGATTAGCCGGTACAATGAATGGTAAAGTAAGATCTTCAATATTCAGCATTACAGGCTTGTCAGGAAAAATAAGATCGGCAATAATATTTCCTCCGCGAACATAAAACTCATTTAAGCCTTTTTTTAATTGCACCGGAATATATAACCAACCTAAAGAATAAGGATCTCCCGCGTGCAGCTCTCCATTTACTATCGCCGTGCTATTGCCTTTTGTATTTAGCAGTGCAGTTTGTTGTTTATCTGAGATGTGAGTGAGATATATATAATTTCCACCACCAAATCCTCCTCCGCCAAATCCACCGCGACCTCTGAGACGATTCAAACTGTCGGCAGTGACTACTTGCCATTTTACAAATTGTTGTCTCGATCCAATTAGTACTGAATCTCCTTCCGCAGGGTTTTTTAACTCGTTCGTGTAAAGCTTGTAAAGCAGCGGGTCGGTGTATATAGCCTCCCGGCCGTAGCGGCTTGAAGAATTTATCATCAATCCTTTTGTAAAATGGTAGACATTCTGCGAAAAAGAATGAGACACAGCCAGAAAAAGAAATACAAGCAGGCTTACGACTTTCATATCAGTAATTTATTAAAGTGCCAATCAATTATTCTGCACTATTGGCGATCGAGCATAAATTTTTCTGTTTGCATCAAATCAAACAAACGGGAAAGAAAGCACCCGCAGAGAACTACAGATGCTTTTTACTAACTGCTATGCTTAAGAAACGAGAAACGTTAAGATCTTGAAACCAAAAAATTGTTTTCTTATTGATAATTGTAATCGTTCCAATATGGTTTTACTCCTTTTTTTGAATCAGGCACCCAAAAGATTGGTGTTGTAAAATTATCCTGCGACTGTACTGTTAAGTATTGATCAGGATTTGTTTGAGATGCGGACAAAGGATAGCGCAACCGTTCAGGAAATGGCTTCATTACCTTGCCTGTAAACGTCATCGGTTCGAGATAAGGATGTCTTGTTCTGCGCAGTTCTGTCCACAATTCATAAGGAGCGACAATATTCAAGTGAATATATTTTTGCTGCATTAAGATTTCCATTTTGTCCTCAAGATTGGCCCTGCTATTGAAACGTGTTACGATGGAATCAGCATATTGACTGACAACTGACGATGAAGGCTTGGCGGGATGCATATACAGTGCAGAATCTTCACCAAACCTGTTCGTACTGAATGTAATCGGACCAATAAAATAATTAGCTTTCTTAGCTTTATCCGCGAAAGAGGCAGACATTCGGGCTTCTTCATTTCTTGCATACCAAAAATCTGTAGAGTGAATAATGGCATCTTTGATATAAGCTCCCGCAGTTTTAGGTGTTGTTCCAAGATTCTTCAAGGCTACTTCGGCAAGTAACAGGTCAACTTCAGCCAGAGACATCATGTAAGCGGGAAATCTGGAATTGTGCGTGTAGGTTGTAAGATGGTATTGGGATTTGGCATTTTGCTGCAATGATAAAATAAAACTATTTGGCGTGGTAGTATATCTTTCTCCTGCCACATAATCCGGCTTTTGTGCATCGGCGTCATAGCTCACTCCGATATATTTTCTTTTGTTGGTCGTTGAACTATAAGCGCCGTCAAAATATTTTGTAGGCATAGCTATCACCGGTAATCTTGGATCGTCAATACCGGGTTGGTACATTCCGAGATCACGATTCATACGTTTCATGATAATGTTGGGAATAAAACTGGCAAACGAATTTTCTCCCAATCCTCTTATCCAGAAACCATTACTTTCAGGACCTTCGTCAGCAAAAATGGGTTGCAAGAAATCCTGCGTTGGAAAAGGTTTCGATAAGATATCCTGGAGCTGCGTTTTTGCGAAAGCTTCATCAATTCCTGAAAGCCTGACCGCATATTTCAAGCGCAGTGCATTAATAAACTGAATCCATTTGTCAATGCTTCCATTGAGTGCCACATCATATCTGCCAACCAGTTGTTGGCCAAGGGTGGACATTGCTCCATAGATCTGTGGCAAATCCTGCTGGATCTGTTTCAATTCGTTCATTACAGAAACATAAATTTCCTTAGGGTCATCAAATTTTGGATAGAACAGTCCTTCACTTCCTTTAAAGGCTTCTGTGTAAGGGATGCTGTTATAAAAGTCAACATTGATCAATGCTATATAATCTTTAATTACAGTGGCAAGCGTATAATATATTTTATTGTCCCTGACTCCTGCTGAATCAGCTATTTTCTTTAACTCGTCATTTAACACTGCCCAGTATCTTGATCTTGTGTAAAAATCATTCAAACGACTGTTCCAAAAAGTGCCACTGTTTGTACTGCCAAAACCGTTCACCCCGCTCAGATCATCATAATTCAGGAACCAAGCATAACGGTCGGTAATTAGTCGCTGCGCAATTTGCGAGTACCCGGGAACTTCGATACCCCCATTGAGCTGCCAGTAAAACTCACCGTAATCCTGAACAAAAATTTTATGCTCAGCGAGCATTGACAGAAATATGCCTCCAAACAAATTTTCTGTTTTAGAATAAACCTCAGGGTTTACAAATTGCTCCTCAAGTTTTTTCTTGCAACCCGCAAGAGAGCTTATCAAAACAATCAGGAACAAAAATTTTAGAATATATCGTTTCATAAAAAGATTTTTAGAGATTAGAAGCTAATGCTGACACCAAAAATGAAAGAGCGGATTGAGGGATAAAAAGAATTTTCCACAAAACCCTGTGCACCCAGTGTTGCTTCCGCATCGATATTTGGTATAGCCTTGTATATATAACCCAGATTTCTGACCGCGACATTTACGGAAAGCTTTTGCAACTTTAATTTATCAGATATCTTTTTGGGAATTGTATAGTCTAGTGAAATTTCCCTCAACTTGATGTAATCATTTTTGTAAACTCTATCTGGCGGCCAGCCGCTACTTACGTCGCTAATGTAGGTTTGATAATATACAGGTGCTGCTACAATAATATCATTCTTTTCATATTTGGTAACTCCGCCTGTAACGACTGCTTTGACGCCGTCAAGAATAAGACCGTCATGATAAACGAGGCCACCCACAGCATTGGCAGGAGCGGGTTGGTTGTGTTGCCAGAGTATTTTTTTATTTGTTCCTGTTTCAATATAATAAGCCATGCCTCCATGCGCTTCATCACGATAAGGTAATGTGGCTTTGATGACTCCATTTCCTACAAGATACTGGTTGGCATAAGAGAAAACAGTGCCCCCATATTTATAGTCGATTCCAATATGAAGATTAAATCCCTTCATGAAGAAATCACTATATAATCCGCCAAAAAGCTTTGGATTTACGTTACCTACCTTGATGTATTTTGAAGTGCTTAAAGAATAGTTACCATCTGCACCCACAATCTTGTTGCCATCAGGATCCCGGGAATAATCGTACATATAAATATCGCCGATAGGATCGCCAACCTTGCCTACCACCCTCACTCCGTTATTGATTCCATCAATCAATTGCTCGTTAATTCCTTGATATAGTTTCACCACTTTTGATCGCTGCCGTGCCGCCGTCAGGGTTAGATCCCAACGATACTTTTTGGTAACAAAAGGAGCGCCTTTGATCGAAACTTCATACCCCCAGTTTTTGGCGTTCCCGCTATTGATATTAGCAACACCATAACCAGTAGCGGGATTAATGTTCAGAGGGATGATCTGATTATAAATATTATTTGTATAGAAAGAAAGTTCTAGTTCAATCCTGCTCTGATCAAACCATCTGGTATTTAATCCTACTTCAAATTCCCTTTTTCTGAAAGGCTTGATAGGTTCAAGAAACAATGAGCTGGGAGGAAAAACTCCAATAATGGTTGCCGCTTCATAAACAGGTTGAACGCTATAGCTATTATTTGCAAAATATCTGTTTTGCAACGCTATGTTTGGCCCCCCGCCAACATCTGCCCATGCAAAACTAAGCTTGCCATATTTGAGTTTTGGAATCGTAAAATCATTGGTGAAATTATATACAAGAGAGGCTCCTGGATAGAAATAAGAATTAAGTCCAGGCGGCAACGTGGAATTCCAATCTTTTCTAGCATCAAGTTGAAGATAAATGGTGTTCTTCCATGATGCAGTGACTGAGCCCAATATTCCATATATCAGATCTGAACCTCTTACTATTCCACGCAGCTTACCCAACGATGTTGAAATAGTAGCGAGATCGTTGCCCAAAGAATACCAATCAGGAAACCGCAACCCATTTTCACCTGTACCGGCAAACACATTACTTTCCTCTACCTGCTGATAAGCCCAGCCACCATACGCAAAAATTCTCAGGTTATCATTCATAAATCCCTGCTCATAATTTAACAACGCCTGGTAATTCTGCACAACAGTATTTTGTTTTCTCCATTGGTATTTGCCGCCGGAAAGTTGTGGGGTTAATTGAACGATTTGGTTTTCCGTAGTATAATCAATATTTGTATAGTCAACTGCGGCCTGTGCTAGAACTGATATTTGTTTGGTAAATTTTAAAGTTGTTTTTAGCGAGGTAATGGTATGAAATTTTTTATCTAAGTCGGTGTTTTGATTTTGCTCCCACAATACACCAATTAGCCGTGTAGCTGACGGAGGCAAAGCATAATTATCCAAGATTCTTCTGTAGCCAAATTCATCCAGATAAAAATCTCTGAGAAAATTATAATCATAATCACGGTTCAAGCCCCAAGCCACAACCTGGTCAATATTAGGTCTTCTGTTACGTGTGGTAATACTGTAGAGGTTAGTCGTAAATTCAAACCGGGCAAATGGAGAAACATTAAAATCACCGTTAAAGCTAAATGTATTATTTTTTTGATTTGCCCTGTCTATAATATCATTATAATCAACATGCGAAAAAGAGGCTCTGGCACTTCCAAAAGCACCTGCTCCGGAAATCGCAACATTTGTTCTGTTTGAGATTCCGGTTTTAAAAAAATCAATCCAATTATCCGGATAAGCTTTGTAAGGAACCATTACGCTGTCATAACGCATTGCCTGGCTTCCATCGAATTTTGGTCCGAAACTAAACCGCGTAGCACGCAGTGTTCTCACTCTTTGACCATTCGGCAAAACAGTAGTAGCAGTATCCAACGTACTCGTTCCAGAACCATACTCATTTTGAAAATCAATATAAGTAAAAGGTTTTTCAATGCTTATTTGATGCGAAACATTGACGCCGAGCCCTCTTGTTTTTTTTCCACTTTTGGTTGTGATCAATACTACACCATTTAACCCCTGGCTTCCATATAATACAGTTGCTTTTGCGCCCTTCAATATTTCTATCGACTCAATGTCTTCAGCATTAAGATCATTAATTCCTGTACCATAATCCAAAGCATTCAACGGATCATAAGTGGGGCCGGTTTGGCCGGTTGATTGATCAAAAGCAACGGCCTCCATCGTTGAAGACTTATCATAGATAGGCACTCCATCTACAACAAACAATGGCCTTGTTTTGGCAAATGATTCAAGGCCTGCAGCACCCCTGATCCTAATGTTGACCCCACCGGTGGGACCAGCAGAACCAATATTTATTCCAACACCCGGCGCCTTTCCATATAATGAAAGCGCAGGATTTAAAGGAACACCAGCCTTTGTTAGTTCTTCACCTTTAACAGTGGAAGTAGCGTACCCGATACTTCTTTTATCTCGTTTTATTCCTAATGCCGTAACCACTACTTCGCCCATTTCACCTTCACCCGCTTCCATACTAGCGGCAACGCGACTTTCGTTGGCAGTGACCGTTATTTCCTGTGTTTTATATCCTACGTAGGAAATTCTGAGGATAACCTTTCCGTTCGGAACAGTTAAACTAAATCTTCCGTCAACCCCTGTTAGTGTACTAATTTTTTGATTTTGCACTTGAACTGTTGCGCCCGGCAAAGGCTGATTCTGCGCATCCGTGATTACACCGGTAATGGTTCTGGTTTGGGCCAGAGCAGTGAAGGTTCCGGCGAGCAACACCGAAAAAAGCAGTAGGTACTTTCTCATTTCGTCGGTTTTTTTGGTTTAAAAAATCAATTTGATATTGTCAGTATGCCATTTAATGTTAACCAGCTAAAAATCTCATCTGATAAATCAGAATAGATTTTGAAAGTGCAGGCAGCAACTAGCTCACAGTTACCGACAGTTCAATAACCTGGTTGTTGTTACCCACGGCGATTTTACCCACCTTACTCAGTGGACCCTAGTCCGAATAAATGGAAGCTGACTGGTTTTCTCGATGCAAAAGTTCAATCGTTGAAGCATTCGTGTTTACAGAGGGAGTGCTGATTTATTGTGAACTTCAAATAGGATAAAGTTATTTGAGAATTTTTCTACTTAACAACAATTTTTAGCTGAACTATCCTTACTTTTTAAATTCAGAGGCTAATTTATAGAACTTTTATTAATTTTTAAAAAAGTTTTTTAAATTTTTGAACACAAATTTCATCTGGCGAAGTTTGCACTCCGAATAATAGGCTATTGGCAAGTTTAGAAACCAAGTAGAAGTTGTACTCCCCGGCGCAGTAGTTAGTAATTTTTAGGGGTCTTTCATCACTGAAGAAGGTCTGTTTTCCGTATTCACCCCCCATGTCTTCGAAGGTTGGCTTCCCATCACAATTGTTATTTCTCCACCAGCCATAATATTTTTATATAGGATGTATGATTTCAAATATTTTTTTTCGTTGAAAGTGATGCTTTGAATGTATTTATTTTTTGCGTCGTTATTTATCACCCGAATATGAAATGTCTTCCCATTACCCACTGCTAAAGTTGCTTCATCCATTACGGGACTTCCAAATACATAAATACCACCAGCTGGATCCACCTGGTAAAACCCAAGAGCAGATAGAACATACCAGGCTGACATTTGCCCAACATCTTCATTACCGGAAAGTCCATCTGGTTTGTCTGAATAAAGACTATCCAGAATGTATCTTATTTTATCAGCCGCTTTCCACGGCTGTCCAACATAATTGTACAGGTATACAATGTGGTGACTGGGTTCATTACCGTGAGCATACTGGCCAATTAAACCCGAAATATCAGGAGGTGCATCTTTACCTAAATCACCTCTTACTATAAACAGTGAGTCGAGTTTCCTTGTAAATGTTTTTTCTCCGCCAAGCAATTGTATCAAACCATTTACATCTTGCGGCACCAGCCACAAATATTGCCAGGCATTACCCTCCGTGTAGTCGTCTCTTGTAGGTATAGCCGTAAAAGGATTGAATGGTTCAGTCCATTTACCTTTTGAAGTTTTGCCGCGCATAAATTGAGTAACCGGGTCAAAATAGGTTTGATAATACATTGCTCGCTTAGTGAAATAAGCATAGTCTTCCCGCTTGTTCATTTTTTTAGCCATTTGTGCAATAGCCCCATCGGCAATAGCATATTCCATAGCAATGGCAACGGATTCTGCTACACTGTCCGCAGGAATGAACCCATATTTTTTCACATAATAAATTGCACGCTCATCTTGCATGGCGGTTGTTCTCACCGCCTCCCATGCAAGCGCGGTGTCAAATCCTTTAAACCCTTTTAGATAAGCATCGACTATTACTTGTACAGCACTATAGCCAGGCATAGTATTGGTCTCATTGCCCATCAGGTGCCAGACAGGAAGTTTGCCCTGTTGCTGATAAACAGCCAGCATGGAATTAATCATATCGCTCACTCTCCCCGTTTGAAAAATGGTATAGAGCGGATGTGCAGCACGATAAGTATCCCACAAAGAAAAAGTAGTGAGGTTAGTAAAGTTGGCTCTTCGATACACCCTTTTATCAGTGCCGAGATAATCACCATTGTGATCATTAAAAATAGAAGGCGCTATCATGGTATGATACAAAGCAGTATAAAATGTGCGCAGGCGAAACTCATCATGAGTCGCCACTTTTACTTTATTCAACTCATGATTCCATGCACCATTTGCTTTTTGTACTATATCTTCGAAATCCCAGTTAGGTACTTCAGCTTTAATATTTTTTTCTGCATTCTCTATGCCTACCGGTGAAATTCCGACTTTGACGAGAATTTTTTCATTTTCTAAAGTTGAAAATAAAACAACTCCTTTTGTATGTCTCCCCGTAAGAGAATCAGTTTTTTGCAAAATGCTGTCTTCATAAATGGAAAAAAGTTTAAAAGGCTTGGAGAAGATTGCAGTAAAGAATATTCTTTGATCTGCAGCCCAGCCCTTTGAAAAACGATATCCGGCAATGGTAGTATCATTGATCTTTTGAATAAATGTTTTAACAGGACTATCCCATCCAATTCCGGTTTCAAGATCAATGATAATTTTTGAATCAGCCGAAGCAGGAAAACTATATTGATGAACACCTACCCGTTCTGTAGCTGTAAGTTCAGCCTTGATGCCATATCTTTTTAAATAGACAGAATAATAGCCTGGTTTTGCTTTTTCCTGATCATGTGCAAACAAAGAGTAGTAGCCAGTGTCGGGTTTGCCCGCTATTCCTTTTCTTAATTTAATATTACCAATTACGGGCATTAAACATATATCACCAAGGTCACCAATGCCTGTTCCGCTGAGATGAGTATGTGCGAATCCGATAATAGTTGAATCCGAATAATGATACCCGGAGCACCAATCCCAACCTTGTGAAATATTTACAGGTCCTAATTGCACCGCGCCGAAAGGAACATTGGCGCCAAGGAACACATGGCCATGGAAGCCTGTTCCGATAAAAGGATCAACATATTTAGTAAGTTGATTTTTGATAGTGCCGCTATTTTTTTTATTCTGGCTGTAAGAAGATACTATGAAACAAAAGCAAACCAAACAGCAAAAAAGCAGCTTGAAAAAATGTAAAGAATTGTTATTTGCTTTATTCATGACAAAAATTAGAAAAGACCAATCTCACATTTAATCATATTTTATTAACCGTTATCCAATGATCTGTATTTTTTTGGCGACATACCAATAATTGTTCTGAATCGCTTAGAAAAATAATACGGATCGTCAAAGCCCATGCTAAACGCTATATCCTTAACAGACCGGTTGGTTAGATCCAATTGCTGACAAGCTTTCTGCATTTTCATTTGAACAAAATAATCTATCGGTGCGTAGCCCGTCTTTTGTTTGAAAAGATTGGAAAATCGCGAAACAGAATAATTATATTGTCTGCTTAGATCATTCAATGAAATGTTATCGTTTATATGTTCTTGCATGTAAAGTATAGCGCTGTCAACACAGTCCATTTTATCACTGGCTGCCGCTGTATAATGCCTAGAATTATATACGAACAGTGTGAGAAATTGTGAAAGACACATGTTTGCAAACAAAAGATTGTCTATACTGTATCCTAATTCAAGTGTTTTGTAAATTTTGGTAAACAGTGGTATTATATCGCCGTTATTTTTTATATAGCTGGGCTTAAAATGCTTTTGTACCGCCTGCATTTCATTCAACTCAAGCAGGGAATCGCCACCAAAATGAATCCAGTAAATAGTCCACGGATGTTCGGGACTGCTGCCATACGCATGCTCGGTGTTTTGAGGCAAAATGAAAAATTCATTTGGACTAACCTCGTAACGCTGATCCTTTATCTGGTACCAACCATGCCCATCAACACAATAAAAAATAAAATTTTCGGCCAATCCTTTTTTGCGATAGGTATAATGGTCTTTTGCCTTGGGATAATAACCAATGGAACAAATGTGAAGATGTTGAAGCAGCGGGTTATTATATACCCTTGATTTAAGAATGGTTTTAGGAATTTCTATCCGTTGCCTTCCTATACCGTACCAGATATTTTTATGGGAGCCTTCTTTATTTTCTTTTTCTACCTTTTTCATAGTCGCAAGCCAACCAAATTAGCCGGTTAAATTACTGAAAAGGTTTGACCTGCAAATGCAAGCGGTTTTTTAAGATGGAATTCAACCTTCGTTTACTCGTAAGAAAAAACACATCAGATTAAAATTGAGTGAAAATTTCAGATATTAAAAGAGTTTTTATTTTTTGTCAAGCATGACTTCTATATCTGTCTTTCTTTGTTCAGGCGATACTTCTAACAAGACTAGTTTTCCATTTTTCAATTCAGCTTCAACAATTGTATTGTAGGGAGCATGCAGCTTAAAATGCACGTCAATATTTTTCGACCAAGCAGGGAATAATATGATAAGTCTATCATCTGTTTGCAATAACATTTCCTGCAAGCCGATCATTCCACTGCCACCCCAGTTATGATCAGGTACCCAATCAAAACCGGGTCCCCAAAAAGTTGGAAACCTTCTTTTGGAATTTTCGAGTTTCAATGATGTAAGCCTCCATGCTTCATCGATTAATCCCAATCTAGCCGCCCAAATATTATCTTGCTTCCATCCTACGTGGCTTCTGAATTTTATTACTAGTGTATCATAGTTCCAAGTATTGAGGGCTGTATCAAGTCCCGATTTACCAACACCAAAAATTCCCCAAGGAAATACTGGATATAGTTGAGGAGATTCTTGATTGTTTACTCTCTCCCACAATTTTGCAGGGGAAATAGTTGTGTGGCCATTAATGTTTCTATAATTCAATTCCGGTATCCGGTTTAAAAACTCACTCCACTTTTTTCTTTTCTCTTCATTGAGATAGTCTGATGGCAGTTCCAACAATCTTTTAGTAATTGTTTGCAATGCAGCAATCGTGGAGGTTGAATTATATGTCATTTTAAAAGTTTCAGCTCCGGAGCCGGGATATAAAACCAATTTTCCATTTCCATCCAAACCTTTATTGCCTCTTTTTTTCGCCAGGTATTGATAATGCTCATCAAAAAACTGCAGGCAGCTTTCAATGAATGGTATTTTATCACTAATATCCTTTCCTGTATAACGTTCTTCGTCCAGCATCATCAGGCAAAATTCAAATACGGTATCCCACAAGTATTCAAGCCAAGCATTGTACTCTACTCCTTTATCAAAATCGGCTGGGCGATTTTGCCCATACTCCGCATAGTCTGGCAAACCATAATTTTCCATTTGTTCAGTAAAGCAAGCTCCGGCGTGATCCCAATAAATTTTACTTCGCCATTCGGCATTTTTTAAAATGCGCAGGTAAAAATTAAATTGTGACTGCATCATATCCCAATCACCGCTTTTGATCATGGGAAAATAAACCAAGCGTTGATTCTGCATAGTATGAATTCCCCCACCCCAATTTCTATAGTCAGGTGTAAGCCTATTTCCTGTATCTGTAAAAACAGGATCAACCGTCAGCAGTCCTCCGTTGAACTTAGTAGGCCATTTACCAAGAGCGTTACATGCCAACATGTATCGAAATAGCTGATAGTTGCGGCCGATTTCCCAAGACTTGCTACCAATGTTTGCGTTGTCAATTTGCACAAAACTGCGCTCCCAAAATTGTTGCCACCATTGTTGTGATCTTTCAAAAGCTTGTTTGGTCGAAGGCAGCGATTTTTTTAAAGAATCCAGTGATCGCTTCCATATTTCAATATTTTCAACCTGTGCAGTGTGTAGATACAAACTGAGCGAAAAACTCTTTGAAGAAGCTTTCGACTTCAATTTCCATCCTTTGTAATCCGTATCCACATATACACCATCATAAGTTCCGGCTGGTGAAAAATCTTTTCCACTGAATGAACCGCCGAACGCAAGTTTTTTTAGCGGGTTATACAATTGATCTTTTATTGAATCAAGACCTTGCTGTGCTACAGTAACATCAAAAATTGTTTTGATTGTATTGTAATGATAAAATAAAACTTCTTTGTCGCTAAAATCAATGATATCTTTTTTATAGACATTATTTTGAGGCGCAGCCCATTTCCATGAGTTAGCGAAATTTTCACGAGCCTTAATAACTCTATCCTGATAACGCCAGCTTTCGTACGAAGCCTCTGCATTAATCTTTTTGTTGGCATTTATATCAACATGTACAACAGGATTGAATACATCAGCCCATATTTTGACCTCTACTTTTACTCGATCAGCTTCTCCCTCAACTGTTATATAACTTTGCTGTAAATGCAATTCCTGTTTAAAAATTTTTCGATTGAAAGGATTGGGGGTTAGTTTGATCCTTAGCCGGCCGGCTTTCATCATTGCATTATCTTCATTTAAACTTCCACTGCGTGCAACATAGATCAGCAAGTCACCATTTTCAACCCATACATTCATTCCAATATCGCCGCCACCACAAGGCATGGATTCGGAAGAATTCTTGCTCTGGCTCGTCCATACAATATTATAGGTCGTCAAATTGAGTTGTGCATTTGAACGAAGGGCTATAAACGCCAAAAGAAAAACCAACTTATTTTTTATTCTCATCATCTTGAGTAGGGGTCAATTTTTCTAAAAAAATTCTGCCAGTTAAACCCGCTGGCAGCAGCGGCTTGTCTTTTAACCTGAATGGAGAATTAGTCCAAGTAATTCTCTTTGATTCAGATAGTAAATTATCGCCGATTAATCGATTATGCCAGGTATTGGTCACAATAATTTCAATTTTGTTTTCACCAACCTTGACCGCCTTAGTAATGTCAACCGTATAAGGTTGTGTCCATAAAGTGCCGCAGCTAATTCCATTTACCTTTATTGTTGCTATGTTGTAAAGAGATTCAAGCGACATTTTCACTATTTGATTTTTTGCGGTCATTTGTACATAAAAACTATTGTTGTATATGGCAGTTCCCGAATAATACTTTATGGAAGGGTCTGAGAATTCTGGCCAAGTTTTAAGTTTGTCAAAAATAACAGGTTGAGAAGGTCCTCCATAATTTTTGTCAAACTGAACATTCCATTTATTCAAAAACACGATCTCATGTATAGTCATACTATTTGAAGAATGCGATTTAAGTTTTGCAGTTTGCTTTCTGAAAATGATAAACAATGATTGATCTGGCTCCATGTACTGAAAAATGAAAGTCCTGCCGTTCTTGACTTCCCAATCTTTTGCTTCTGAAATCTCAGAAGTTATTGGATCCCATATTTCGGGTATTTTACCAAACACACGAAATGATAACCTTGCATCTTGCTGACTATGTTTTTGGTTTGATATAAAATAAATATCCGCATCTGTTGTTTTTCTATGAGTCCATGCAATTGAATGATCGTTGTTTAGCACGTCAACATCTTTTTCTAATCCCAATCCCTTAAATGTAGAATCTTTGTAAGGAGTAAATAAGATCCTTTTATTTCTATCCGTGCTATTTAGCAATTCTTTCATGATCAATTTCACGCTGTCACTACTGTCTTTTAAACCAAGCCCCATACTATAATCTTTATTTATAACAATGGTAGCTCCATCCCTGACCAGTTGCAATAATTTTTTCGCCACAACAACGGATATGGTATGATCATTAGGCTGCATGGGATGTTTTTCGGGAATTACCAGCAAAGCATAACTGGCACCACCCGGCAATGTGATTCTTCCGTTATTTACTTTTGCCAGCATCAATGCATCCGGATTAAAAGAATCATAAGCATATCCGTTCAATGGGTCGGTCCAGTCCTCAGGATCAGCCATATTAGCTGAATGAGTTACTCCATCAGGAATAGTGCGTAAAGGTTGACCAGCATTTGCCAATCGACTTTGCTCTTCTTCAATCTTTTTATTTCCAAAAATTCCGGGTAAACTATTCACTATCCGATCAGGTAAAACTGAACGACGGGGAATTTCTTCACCTGTGAATACAGCAATATCAACCACAGGTTTTCCCATTTGCAATAGTGCTTGGCATCTTGTCAAATAATCAATCCATGCTTTACTATGTTTAAACCAAGTCTGATCTCTTTGAAAGTATAAACCAATACCATCCAATGTCATCCCCGGTTTTTTATTCATCCATGGATTATGGGTAAATACATGCAAGACCATTTTATTAATACCGAGTGCAAAATTCCTGTCACCTAATGTCTTTAGATTTCCAGGGTGTTCACCCCAATTCATTCTTAAGGAAGTAAAAGCCTCCGCCTGAATAATATTTTTTCCATACACATGCGCGCCGCTAATAGCGTCAAGCATATCATTTGGTTTGTCATGTGTTGGACTGTTCAGCCAAAACTCTCCCATCGGCACATCCACGTTTTTATAATGCAACATTCCATCGCTAATCATAGTAGGCGCAACAGATTCGGCACTGAAACTGCACTCTTTTTCATGTGAAAGTTTATTAAGCTCAGCATAAAAAACATCATTGACAAGTTCTGCTATAGTTTGGCGAACGTCGTGTAAAAATTTTTCGGAAGTAGCTGCATTCTCTATTGGCACTCCGGTCATGACCAATAAATAGGAAGTAAGATCGTACCCTCTTCTTTTCTTGAACTCATTGGAAAAAACAGTGCTCCAGTTTTGACTACCGCATTCCCAACTATCAACATGAAAAATTTTCAAGACCTCACCCGCCAATGTCTTGTCGGTTTTCTCAAAAGCTTTGGCGAACCAGTTATCAAATTGCAGTTTAATTGCGGAAGGATTAAACTTGTCACATTCCAAGCCCTTTCCTGCTCCACCCGTCTCATTTTTGTGGCCTGTAGATGTATGACCCATTCTTACTATTATCCAATTACCCGAATCGGGCTTCCAATGAAGAGTTCCATTACTATCCATTTTACTGGATAAATTGAGGATGCTTTTTAATGGCACACATAAATCGTCAGGCACCTGTTCTTGAGTTGTATTTTTGCTTACTCTCCATACAGAACCATTTTTACCCTCATATTGATTTATTGCCGGTTCATCAGATAAATAGATGCCCATTACTTTCAAATTCGGTTTCCATTTGGCAGCGTCAAGATCTTCAGCGCCTGGTTCTGATCCTTCCTTGTCATAGATAAATCGAAAATATTTTGCTGTAGCAGAAGGAATGGAATAAGTATAATCTTCATCCACATCTTGCCAACCGTGCCGCGGGGGTTCAAGTCTTGTAATTGTTCTAAAAAAAATTCCATCATCGCTGGTCTGAATGATGAATCTTTGAGCCTGGTAATTATTTCCGCCAACATGTATGCGAATAGAACGGCAGATAAAAGATTGATCGTATTTATATTGTATCCAACATGTTGAGTCGCATCTGTAACTTTCTTTCTCATTGTTGATCATCGGAAGAAAAGATGCATCGATACCATTGCTGGTTGTCACTACCGGAGTTAATGAAATATTGCTAAAAACATTTGAACAGTTTGCGGGATACGCAAACACCGCAACATCCTGATAATAATTTTCGTTTGCTTTTGGTTGAGCCAGATTGATCTTTGTTGTCTCACCTGCTTTGATATAAGTTTTTGTCCAGACAAGCTTTTGCATTGAAAATTGCGGAGTGATCCATGGTCCACCTGCTAATGCAAAACCATCACTCATATGCATCGCCAATTTTAAATCCAAACGCTTTGCTTCTTGCATAGCGAATTTTACCAGCCGCCACCATTCCGGAATAAGCTGTCTTGCTGTAGGTTGAAATGGAATAGCAGATGAAGTATCCTTAATGGGCATTAAATAGGCGCCCCCAATTCCTGCTTGTTTCATTGCTTCCAGATCGGCAGTGATCCCTTGTTTTGAAACGGCAGCCCGCATCCAGTACCAGAATACCCAGGGCTTTGCAGATGCAGGTGGATTTAAAAAATTTTTCTCAAGATCCATTCTTTCAGGAACTTGGGCTGTTGCTTTTGAAAATATTATCAGCAACAATATGAATGAGAAATATAACCACAATAATTTTTTCATCACGCTATTTTTATTTCACGCAAGGGCGTTAAGGTTCGCAAAGAAAACTTTCATCTGGATACAAATACTTTATGTCTTTGTGTGAAATTTATTCCTAACAAGCTTTTACCACTTTCATTTACTCAGCAAATTTCAATTGACTTTTTCCTTTGTCAACAGAAGTAGCTACTGCAATTCCCCGCCTGTCTTTATTGTTGACAGCACAGTAAAAATGATACACGACGCCTTTATATTTTATCACGAAAGGCTTATGCGCAAATTTTTCATCATAAGGCTCTGATGATTTAATAAGGTCATCGCCATTCCAATCGGTCCAGTGAACAAGGTCGTAGGAACAAGCAAACCGGTTGAATGCATCTTTCCTCCCTTCCCAAAAGGCGCCGAAGTAAAACATCACCCATACATTTACAATTTTTTGGATCACTGCATCGCCTGTAATTCCGATTTTATGATGCATGACAGGTTCAGTTCCCAATCTTTTCCAATTGATCATATCATTGGAAACAGCCATGCCGATACGCTCAAACCATCTCCATTTGGGTGTGTTGTTGCTAGTATCACCATTAGCATTATAATACATTACGAATGAATAACCGGTTGTTTTATTCTTGTCCCATATCACTGTGCTCTTAAATAGTTTTTTATTCTCCCACCAGCGAACATCTTTATCCGTTGCAGTAAGCACGGGTTTATCCAATCGCTTCCATTCATGAGGTTTTGTTGCATCGCCGGATGTATAGGAAATACCAATAGCTAAAGGGCCCGCTTCATATCCTTTATCTTTCCCGCCGATATACGACATCCAGTATTTGTTTTGAAATTTTTGCAGTTGGTAATTTCCACCCCACTGATAATCTTGCAATGCGACGTAACCTGCTTTCTGATTATCATCCCATCCCATGGCTAACCGGCCAATCATGTCGGAGAAACTCATGATGCGGCCAAGCGATTTCCAAGTCAATAAGTCTTTGCTCTTTGCCAGCCATGTTTCATAACCTCTTCCGTCAAAAACGATATAGGTCATGTACCAATCTTTTCCTTTTCGAAACACTGAAGGGCAATCGATTTTCTTTGAACTATCGGCAGGGGTTATTACCAATCCATATTTATAAGGCGTTTTCACTTCATTGTAGATGTCCCTCATGATAGATTGCGGAACTTCATTTTGGGCTTTTGATTGAATTAGAAAAACGCAACTAAGACTAAGTAACAGCAATGAATTCTTCATGGATCTTGCACTTTGTGGCCTTAGCCAATGTTATTTATATAATTGCTTTATTGTTTTAGCCGTTTCATCCGGTTTATCATCTTGCGTATTCAAAGCAACCAAATAAAAGCTGTAACGATAATCCCGGGCTTTGATCTGGTATTGCTCGAGCGGTGCGGCCACATCACTCCAACTGTCATTACCACCTACCCCCATTTGCATTAAATCTATATTCAAGGTAATAAAACTGGCTTCTTTCAGTTTGTTGGTATGTTTGGCATTTTGAATATTTTCTTCGGTATATGGCCATGCACTCATGCTGAGCAGACTGTCCGCTACTACGAGAAAACCATTTTTGGATTTCGGATCGCCTAGGAACATCCACCGCACATCGGTACGGTTGCCATTTTCCTGTGGCACCACATAGGGCTCCATAAAATCATAAATGTTCTGATTGTATATGCCCGCATCGGCTCCGTAACGCCGGTCAATATAATTTTCAAATGGCCCCCGGCCAAAATATTCTATTTTCTTATAGCTGCTGTCAATGCTCAGCTGCATACCCACTTTGGGAAGATTGGGTAAACCGGGTTTTACCGTCAATTTATAATCAACTTTAATAACGCCGCTGGCGCTGAAAGTATAATCAATATTTACTCGTGCACTGTCGTGGATCAGAGTGAAAATGGTTTTAACTATTAGCTCTCCATCAGCTGAATGACCAATCGAAATACCGTCGGGCTTCAGTTCATGCTCATACCATTGCTTCATCTTCTTATTGGGTTTCCAGCCGCGGCGATCATTGTCAGTCAGTGGTCTTTTAAAATGAGGCAGCAGAGGCTGAAAAATCTGCTCTTTTCCCTTGTAGACATAAGAAACCAATCCTCCTTTGCTTAGAATTCGAGCAGTGTAATCTTCAGCGGCCACAGTGATATCAGTCTTAGTTTTTTTTGAACGAACCCCGCCAGTGGCGCTTAGTGGTCTTTTCTCGAATTCAGCTTTTTTGATCACCAATTGATTGGAAGCAACCTCAAAGCCTTTTGCCGCCCAGCGTAAATCTTCCTTTAAATTAAAATGCAACTCTGCACAATACTCCACATCAGTTTCGAGCTTTGGTAGAAAAGATGAAATATTAATAATAGAATCATGATTGGGTGCAATGGATAGAGGATTGAGGGGTTTGGTTAGCACCGGCTGCCCATCTTTTTTTATGACCAGGACAAGGTCATAAGTATTTGCATTCTTAACCTCGCTCCGATTATAAACTTTGATCAATCCATTAATTGAGTCTTGCCATTCACACTGTATGGGTTGAAAAATTCTTTTACATTCATACATCGCTGCCTTCGGCCTGCCATCCGCGGTCACAATTCCCTTGATGGTAAAATCGTCGAAATACTTTTCACCGAAATCACCTCCGTAAGCATAGTATTCAATACCAGAAGAATCTTTCTTCAATAATCCTTGGTCTTTGAATTCCCAAATACATCCCCCGATTATTCGCGGAGTATTTTTCCATTGGTCCCAGAACTCTTTCAAATTCCCGGCACTGTTTCCCATCGCATGCGCATATTCACAAAAAAAGATGGGCCGGTTATCACCGTTGTTTTGATTAACTAATAAAGGAGCTGTGTATAATGCCGGATACATGCGGCTCACCATGTCAACATAATATTGATCAATTGGATTTTGTATACGGTGTGAATGATCGTTTGATTTCGGATACCGTGGATCAGCTGGATCGATATAACCTTCTTCTCTAGGACTACCCATTGCAGGCTCATAATGTACCGGCCTCGTAATATCAAAATCATGAAGCCATGCAGCCATGGCTGCATGATTTGGCCCGCGACCAGCTTCATTGCCAAGACTCCAAAAAATAACGCAGGGATGATTTTTATCTCTCAATGCCATTCGGCTACAGCGTTCCAGATAAGCTGCAGTCCACATGGGATCATTGCTTAATTTACCACCCAAGCCATGCGTTTCCAAATTAGCTTCATCAATGACCATGATGCCGTATTCATCACATAGATCGAGTAAATAGGGATCGGATGGATAATGACTGAGACGAATACAATTAAAATTAAAACGCTTAATGGTTTGAATATCCTGCTTGATATCCTCTCTTGATAAAGCTTTGCCCTTTGTAGGATGATGGTCGGGACGATTGACGCCATATAAATAAGTGAGTTTTCCATTGATGAGCAGCTTGCCATTCTGTTTTGAAAATTCAATGGAACGAAATCCCAGTTTACAACTTTTTACCTCTAATATTTTACCTGTTGAATCTTCCAATGACAGGGTCAATGTATAAAGATTGGGTTCTTCGGTACTCCATTTATCAGGGTTTGTAATTTTTGTTTCCAGCAAACCAAATTTCACATTGTCTAATCGAGGATAAATTTCATTGATAATGGATTCGACAGTTCTTTGAAGCGGCTTATCCAAAACAGGTTGATGATTTTTATATAATTGTGCTTTTATTACATAGCCAACAACTTCTTTACCTGTAAGATTTTCGATTCGTGGGCGAATACTCAGCAAAGCATCTCTATAATTTTTATCCAGCTTTGTTTGATAAAAAAAATCAGCGATCCTCAATTTCGGCTCAGCCATTAAAAATACTTCACGATGAATTCCACTAAGCCTCCACTGATCCTGATCTTCTAAAAAACTCCCATCACTCCACCTGATCACCCACACCGAAATAATATTTTCGCCCTCTTGCAAGTAAGGAGTGATATTAAATTCAGAAGGCAAAAAACTGTCCTCTGCGTATCCTAAAAATTTTCCATTGATCCATACTTTATAAGCTGAACTTACGCCACCGAAATGTAGAGTAATATTCGTGTTTTTCCACTCAGCAGGAATTGAAAATACTCTTTGATAACAACCTACTCCATTATAATCTTGAGGAACATGTGGAGGGTTTACAGGACGAAAAGGATAAACTGCGCTTTTATAAATAGGTTTATCATATCCCTGCACCTCCCAATTGGAGGGCACAATAATCTTTTTCCAACCACTCACACGGATCTTATAAAAATCTTTTGGCACCTCACTGGGTTTTAATGAAAAAGAAAAATCCCATTCTCCATTTAAGGATAAGTAGCGGCTGCTTTTTTCTCTATCCCCGGTTAAAGCATCCTCAATATTTTTAAATGAATAAGCTGTTGCCCTTGATGGCCCTCTGTTAATCCCACTTACTAATGGATCTTCATAAGGCTCAGTATTAAATATTGTCGGCACGATTGGAATGGCGGCCGGTGTTTTATCAACCAATTGAGCAATTGAATAGTGAAAAGATAACAGATAAAAGATAAAAGTTAGTGCTATGTAAATCTTTTTGCTCATTAAATTTCGTGTCATAAACTAGTTAATCTATCAACCACTATTACCTTATCAGCGGCATCCATACAGTCATATCAGAAGGTCCGCGATTGGCCCATGCATAATATGGTATCAGTTTTATTTTGACCGGCTTCATGATTGTATTCACTTCTTTGTACAGAGTGTTTTTCCAATTATTGTTTTGTAATATCCTTGCTTCTCCTTCCAATGCGATCACATTCCCATTATTAATTTTCATTGGTGCCGGATGAAATTTTATAGATGAAGGAATAGAAATGTCAAAAAATTTTTCTTTTGCCTGCATGTCTACTGATTCAAGACAATAAACAATTGGGCCCCGTTTTACAGCTACTTGGTTTTTTGTTTCTTCTACCAATGGATTTGATTCAAGCAATTTAGCAGGCATATCCAAAACCAACTCAATTTTATCTCCTGCCCTCCATAACTTGCTGTAAACTCTGTATCCGTCTTTCATCAAAACAGTAAAGGGAGCTATACCGTTAATCTTAAATTGATGATTTCTACACCAGCCCGGAATTCTGAAATGAATCGCTACGGGATGATCTGGGGCTTGTTTTATCGTGATGGTAATATTTCCATCCCATGGATAGTTAGTTTGCTGTTCAAGTTTTAGGATTGAATCATCTTTCAAATTTGTTGATAACGTATTGCCTCCATAAAGATTCATATATAATCCATCCTCACCGATGCTATACATATAACTACCTACTTCCGCAATTGTCCTCACCGCGTTTGGAGGGCAACAGTTAGATAGTTTTATATACTCCTGTCTTTCCCCTTCCCATCTTAAATGATAAGGATAATCTGCACTTGCCGCTAAAGGATTTGTATAAAAAAACTTTTTCCCATCCATGCTTATTCCTGACAACACACTATTGTATAAAGCCAGTTCAACTACGTCTGCATATTTCGAGTTGCCAGTTAACTGAAGCATTCTCCAGTTCCACAAAACACTGCCAACATTGGCGCAGGTTTCATTGTGTGCGCTGAAATTCGGCAACTGATAATCCTTACCATAGGCTTGATGAATTTTTTGTACTGTATCCGGGTTATATGATATGCCCTCCACAGATACTCCATCATACAAAGCGCCGCAACCGCCGGTTACATACATTTTATGATTCACTACGTCATCCCACAACTTGTTTAAGGTGTTCATTAAGCTAGTGTCGCCCGTTTCAGCATATACATCAGCTACACCGGCAAATAAATAATTGGCACGTACTGCATGGCCTACCACGTGATTCATTTCCCTGAATGGCACCCTGTCGCTGTTATCATCCGTACCTTCAACCATTCCTCGTATATCAATCAATTTTCTTGCGAGATCAATATATTTTTTTTCTCCCGTTGTTCTGTACAATTCTACAAGGCCCATATAATGTGATGGGCAAATAGCATTGCGTGCTTGCTCAAGTGTAGCGTTTGAATAAAAACCTATTAAGAAATCGGCAGCTTTTTTTGCAACATTCAGCAAGTTTGTCTTTCCTGTGGCGCGGTAATGTACACAAGCAGCAGTCATGAGGTGACCAAAATTATAGGCCTCAAAACTCAGCTTGTCATCAAACATTTTTGTTTGTCCTGTTTTCTGTTGTTCAATGATTGATTTTGTATAAATATATCCGTCTGATTTCTGCGCTTTGGCGATCACTGCTATTGCCTTGTCCATTTCTTCATCCAGTTTTTTGTCCTTTGTCGTTGCATACATGCTGGCAACAGCTTCCAGCGTTTTATAAAAATCACCATCATGAAAAGAAGGGCCTTTAAATTCGCCAGTCTCCAATCCGGCCGCGATTTCAAAATTCCGGAACGAATGACAAAGCGCTGCATCATGATATATCTTCCACAACTGTGGCACCATTGAATCACGGCATATCGCAAAACGTTCGGCCCAAAAACCTTTTGTCCATTGAACATCGCCCATTCCCACACCGTAAAGTTTTGTATGAGGGCTGTTGCTGGTATTCACCAACTCGTTTTGTGCCGACATACGAATCGCCAGCGCAATAACAAAGTTTATTGTAAGAATTTTTTTCATTGTTTCACTTTTAGTCTTCTATTCTGCTAACTCAGATTTTGATGCCTCGTCAGCGCAAGGTTTGCATGCAGGGCTTTCAAACATGAAAAGTTTACCGACAAACCGAAGCAATCTATTCCAGATTGCTTCGTCGCTTCAATTACGCCGCAAGGGCTGTATTCTTAGCGCTCCTCGCAATGAGGACCTTAAAGAATCAAAAAGCACGATAATTTATCACATACTCCTTATCCGGTTGAATCATTAATTCATATATATCCGCTCCTTTGTCAATTATATTAATATTATTTCCGGATGGCTTTGTTTTGCTTTTTACTCTTACTGTTCCCATGCCTGCTGCCCCCGTTATTTTTATTTGTTGTTTGCTTGCATAAATTTTTATTTCACCTCGAGGTGTTGGCACTCTTCCTTCCATCCACTCAAGACCGCCTAAGTTTGGTTCAACAACATAAGTTTCATAGCCAGCTGAAGTAGGTTTCACTCCCAAATAATATTTTCCAAGCAAGTAAATCGGACTTGCGCCCCATGCATGACAAAGACTTTTGCCAAACTCTCTGCCGTACATTGCAAAATGTTCCGCACCTTTCTTTGACGGGTCATATTCTTCCCAGAAAGTTGTGGCTCCCAGTTTCAGCATGCCACCCCAGTAATTTTTCATTTCTTTGAGCACATAGTGTTGCTCACCCATAGCACATAATGCTTCAAGCTCATAGAAACGCATATAAGGTGTTGTGATTTTTTGTATGTTATCATTTAGCAAAACAGATTTCTTTACAGCCTGTTTTTGAGCTTCTGTAAAATAATTGAAGAAAATAGCGAACATATTTGCATAACGTGTCACATTATCCGTTGGTTTTCCATTGACATGGCTATGTACCAATGCTTGTTTTTCTTTGCTCCAATAAAGATCAAAAAGTTTTTTTCTAAAATCATTAGCCAGTTGTTTAAACTTTGTCGCACTTGCCTTGTCATCGGCAATTTCAGCACATAGCGTCATTGTTTCAAGGCTTCGTGCAAGCAACAATTGTTCAAAACTTACTTCTCCTTTTTTGCTCAAGCCTGAAGCCCAATCAATAAAAATCCAATCGCCCGGCAAACCTTCAAGCAAACCATCCTTGTTTCTGCGGCCAAGACAATATTCCATCAGGGTTTGCATACGCGGATAAAATTGCTGAATAAAATTTTTATCGCCGGTGTATAAATAATAATCATAAATGCCAAGGAACCAGTAAAAAGTGTAATCCATGATGGTGTTGATATGAGAAGTAACAGGGTCTTTACCACGCAATGCTAACAGTGTTCTTGCTACGGTTCCTTTATCAAAGAATAAATAATAATTCATTAAGTAGCTCTGATAAGCGTCACCACTCCATACCCAACGATCCCGTTTAATGCCGTCAATAAAAAATTCCCTTGTGTTTAATCGAAATGTGTATTTGGCTACATCATATATTTTGTTGATCTCTTCATCAGAACATTTGAAATATCCATTTTCTTTTACATCAGCATATTCATACAGCATCGAAACAGAATCAACTGTAATGCCCGCATCATATACTAGGTTTATAAAACGGAAAGCCTTAGACAAAGGCATTACAGAATCTTTTTTTGAGACACCACTGAATTCAAGTCTATCCAATGTCACTGCGCCGTCCTGACTCAATGCTTCTTCTTTGCTTTCTCCATAATATAGAGTTAGCTTCCCTTTTCCACTGATACCATGTAATTTGACAAAACCAAAAGTTTCCTTGCCAAAATCAACCAACACTGAATTGGCCATCTTTGTTTGTGTAATCGCTCCTTGTGGAGTTATTGGTAACTTAAAATCAGAAGGTAGTTTTGCAGGATCATTAAAATTCCAACTACCGGCATTCATCCATTTTGTAGCTGAGATGTCGGATGTTTTTCCAGTTTCATCGATCCATTCCTTGTCTTCAAAAGTTACTAACCATGATGCATCGGAAAAAATAGTTTTTCCCGATACATAAATCGCCGGTACATTGGCTTGATTAAATACTTTGATATTGATTCTGTGCCGGCCCGCAGGCATCGTGATCTTTGATGGAGTGCCTTCAAATGGTTTTCCATCCAGTTTTACATTATACTTTCCTTCGGCATATATGTTTACCTCTTCAGATGCAAGCACAGAAAAATCCCTATGAAAATCAACCAAAGGGTAATGACTGTCTATTTTCCAAAATACAGGAAAGAAAGCTCCTCTATCCGTACGACGATTCTGCATTTTATTGGCAAGATTAATTTCAAAATCCCCAGGATACCATATCCAGGTGGCTTGTTGTGCGGAGGAAGAGAAGGCAAAAGTCAAAAGTAAAAAGTAAAAAAAAGAAATTTTCAATAGAGAGCTCATTATTGCGAAGGTCTTTTGACTTTTGATTTTTGCCTTTTTACTTTTTAATTCCATTGTTAATTTCCCAATCATTTAAAATCCATTAAAGAAAATATATAAGCTGATCATTACAACTATCAAAGCGATCCAGACCCTCCACACTAGCTTCGTCGGTTTTGGTAAATAATCGTTATCGATTACATTGTATCGAACAGGTTTTTTATCCGTTAATGAAATGATAACAGCTAAAAAAAATAGCAAGGCAAAAATGTAAAACGACAACAGCATATAATGTGGCCAGATATTATAATCTCTTGATGGAAAAACCCAGAGATATAAGACACCAATTCCAAGACTGATGGCTGATCCAAGCGATAGAATGAAATTGACAGCTTTCCTTGTTGTGCGTTTCCAAAATACAGAGAGTAAAAAAACAACGGATAATGGAGGAGCAATAAAACCGAGCACTGCTTGGAAAACATCGAAGAGGTTTAACCCCTTAATGCTATCGATCGCAATTGCCATCATAATAGCAAATAAGCAACCTGCCAGCACAGTAATGCGGCCTACTTTAATAATTTCTGCATTGCTGGCATCGGGTCTGATCTTTTTTACATAAAGATCAGTGGTGAAAACGGTACTGAGTGCATTGAGCGATGAGCCAATCGTTCCAACAAGCACGGCTATCAATACAACAATGATCAATCCATTCATTCCCGCAGGGAAAAGGTTTGTCACTAAGGTCATGTATGCTTCGTTAGGATCATTTAATTGCGGAAATAAAATAAAACATACAATACCGGGAATGATAAACAGGGGCAGTGATAATATTTTTAACCAGCCAATAAAACTTATTCCCAATTGACCTTGTTCCAAATTTCTTGCACCGAGCACGGACTGCACCATTGCTTGGTCGGTACAGAAAAACGCAACGGCAGAAACGGGATAACCTAACAACATAGCGGGCCAAGGATAGTTTTTATCGCTGGCTGAATGAATCAAGTTCCAATAATCGGGGGGCGCTTTTTGAAATAACGCAGATACACCCCCTATTTTATTAATGCCGATAATCGAAAGCATGAATGAAACGGCAATGAGCAAGATCATTTGGAAGACATTCACTCTTGCAATTGCTTTTAATCCGCCGGCGAAGGCAAACAAGCCTGCAAATAATACCAAAGCAATTACTGATTGCCACATGGGAATGCCTAATATCTGTCGCACTAAAAATCCTCCGGCAAATAATCCCAATGACAACCATGAGATCAAAATTTTGATGAGTGCGTAATATGCAAGAATATTTCTTGTGCCATCGCCATAGCGCTGACCCATAAACTCAGGCATGGTGGTTGTTTTGCTGGCAATGTACCGAGGCGCAAATACCATAGCCAGCAACAATAGAAAAACAAAGGCATACCATTCAAAATTTCCTGCAACAATTCCCGTGGTGTAACCAATACTTGCAAATGCAAGCAACATCGAAGGCCCTACATTCGTTCCCCACATGTTAAAACCAATGCTCCACCAATTGAGCGATTTACCCGCAAGAAAAAGCGTTTCACCCTTTTTTCCCTGACTGCCGGCAGGCAGGTTTTTACCGAAACTTGCACGATAGCCGATGAATAATAATATTGACAGATACGCTGCGACTATCAGCCAATCTATTGTTTCAAGTCTTGATAAAATGTTATTCATTCTAAATTTAAAATATAATTATATACCCGGCTGGCTTTGTTTACAATTTCAATCTTGTTTTAGGTCCGTCAACTTTACCACATAGGCTATGTGCTTTCTATCTGCCTATGATTCTATGTGGTTTAACATTTCTCTCTTTATTCATCACACAAGTCAAATTCTTTCAGAATGTCTTTTACCATTATTGGTTTTCCTGTTTGCAATGATTTGTCCATGGCCTGCAATAATGCAATAGTTCCAATGCCTTCTATCAAATCAGGATAAGCTGTGAAATTCTGTTCAATGGAATCGACAAAATATTCAAGATAATTTTGGTATTCACCAGCATGGTGGCTCTTCCCTTCAAAATGGAAATAATGTTTGAGCTTATGTTCCCATGTCACGATTCTTTCCTCACCCATTTTATCTGTAATCGCATAGCGCAAATCCATATAGTCGCCTTGGCTGCAGCCTTCGGCTCCTCGCAAAATGCAGCTCATTTCACTATCCCTTGTTACAGGTTGTACTGGCCCCGTATAACAGCCACTCACTCTTGCCACTCTTCCATCGGTTGACTTAAAAATAAAATGCATGGTGTCAGGGTTTTTCAATCCGCCTTTCTTTCCGTTGCTGCTAAGCATGCCATAGCCCATTACCTCTTCAACGTCGGGTAAGTACCACCTGATGAAATCAACAGGATGACTTAGACCTCCATATAACCACTTAAATGATTGTTCCAAACTCCATGGTTTTTTTAAAAACCATCGGTGATCAGCATGATAATATGCTTCAATCGTGATCAACTCTCCGATCAATCCTTCGTCATAATCTTTTCTTTGTCTTCTCATTGGTTCAAAAAATCGTGAGCTCTGGCCAACAAATACTTTTTTGCCAGTTTTCTTTTGCAGTGTGATCAGTTCTTTTGCTTTGCTCAAATCATCAATAAAAGGTTTTGTACATACAACGTGCTTATTATGTAGCAACGCTTGTTTGATATGTTCGGCATGCAAGTGATCAGGAGTGTAAATAGCGATGATGTCAATGCCTTCATCTGTCAGCATATCCTCGTATTCTGTAGTATATTCATACACTTTAAATTCATCAGCTCTTTGCCTGCATAGCTCCACATTTTTATCACAGATCATTTTTAGTTGCAGTTTTTCGCTTTGCAAAGCAGCAGAAATAGTGCTCCTGCCTTCACCTAAGCCTAATATACCTACCGTTAACATGTGCTGAGTTTTAAGTTATGAATTATGAGTTATGAATTGTGATGACCATGATTTATAATTTTCATAATTCAACATTTATAATTCATAATTTTTTAAAGAGCATCCAAGTCTCTCCTTTATTTGTTCCCTCAATTCCTTCCTGATATTTTTTCATCAGATTGTTCCATTCATCCATTCTAGGATTGTTCTCAGTCGTCTTTGGGTTTAATTTATCGAGACTTTCTCCCTTCGGAATGCTGATTACCAGTACAAGCTGACGACCATTTCTATACAAAAGCAATTGTTGAAAACCAGCATTGCAAAAACCTTTTGCTACCTCAGGCCATTTTTCAAATTGAGTTGCATGATAGCTCAAATACTCTTTCTGCAATTTCCCATTAGCGACAAGATTTGCAGTTAGCAGAATATGATCCCACTCTTTTGCGACATTATTATCATTGCACCGTTTTCTGTTGAATTCATAAAACGGTTCGTAATAAATTTTTACTGCAACATGTGGAAAAGCGCTTATAATTTTTTGCTTTAACATAAACACATCCTGCATCTTGCCAAAGATCATATAATGGTCATTCCATTGATAGACTGACTCATTACTTATTTTATTCTCGCGAATTACCTCCTGAAGTTTATGAACAGAAAAAGATGCGTCACTGCCGGTGATCAGTTCTATAATTACAGGCTTCTCTTCATTGATTGACCAGCTTTTGTCCAAAATCTTTTCAGCTAATAAATTTTGGTAAGCTGATTCCAATCCCGCTGCTTTTTTTATTTCTTCCGATACCTGCGGTCCATTGTTCTCCCAAATATTTCCCGGTCCATTAGCGTTTTGCAAAAATTTTTCCGAGGGACACCAATTATTTTTAACCATGAAATAAGATGAACCTTCATCAGTATAGATATAAAACCAGTGAGTAGGAATATGGGCATAAGGTGCTTTGTAAATGCTATCGATATAATTCTCACCAATAACAGAATTGGGTTGCGCCGATAAAGTATAAATACCTCCTACATCATACATCTGCTTTCCATAGTGTGTGATCTTGTTAGCAATGATCTTATTATTCTTCATGGCATTGGCTGTCGGCGACCAGCCCCAACCCATGCTGATACCGGTGTATGAAACATCACTAATCTCATTATGCTCGATCGTTGTATTTCTTACATAGCCGGCACCGATGCCTACACAGCCCCAATCTTCATTGGCAACATCTGTGATTAAATTATTGCTGATAAGCATTTGATCACAAACTTCTCGCTCATCTTTTGGATTATAGGGCAAATGAATTTCAGTAGCTTCATCGGAATACACGCCTGCAAGTATTGCAGTTCCTCCAATATCTTTAAATAAGTTTCCTTTGATAGTATTATTTTGCGAGCCTTTGTTATAATCCAAGCCGGTTGAGGCAAGATGTTCGAAACGACAATTTTCAAAGCTGATGTGATTGGCGAAAGAAACTTCAATAGCAGCAGCAGGTCTGCCAACCCATGCTTGATTTTCTAGATTTGGTTTATTAGGTGTTCCCGGAGTTTTTAATTTGTATGCATCCAGCAAATACATGCCTGTCTGAATAGGCACATGTCCATACTGTGATGGTCTCAACCATCCGGTATGTTGAAATGATATGCCTTTGAAAAAAATATTAGACACAGGATGATCAATGCTGCCTTCTATCTTTATCAATGTCTCAAGCATCGGTGCAATGGCATTGGCATGGCGCATATCCTCATTTTCCCGAGGCCAATAATATAATTTCCGGTCAGCAATGTCTAGATACCATTCACCGGGTTCGTCCAAAAATTGAATCGCATTCGTTAAATAAAAAGCTGAATTTCCTGTCTCATTAGAAATCCAAGGTGGAGGCCAAGGATGTTCACTTTCAATCTTAGATTCCGGCTGGTGAAAAAAAAGTTTTGTGCTGTCCCCATGCTCTTCTATTTTTCTAATACGCAAAATGGCAATGGCCCACCATTGATGAATGTACATTTCCAAGTCAAGAACATTTTTTAGTGCGGAAGTTTTTGGTGTCGGTATCCAGCATGTTTCTTCTTTTTTATTCCAACTCAGAATCCTGTACATGCTATCTGCATTTTTATCTCTGGCCCGAATAGCTTTTACACCGTTCACCCACAATTGTCTGAATTCAGTTAGTTGTCCACCGGTCAAAGGAATATCAGCCACCCAGACTTTTCCTTGCGCAGCGAATGGAAGACCAACAATTTTTTGTTTGGTCAAATACCAGTTTTGTATTTGTATGCCTCCACTAAACACAGATTTTTCGTTGGGTGTTGCTTCGATAAAGGTTGGTGAGGTTGCTGTGCCTGCATCTTCGGGTCTTATAAATACAGGTTCATACAATTGATAAAAACCACCGCGGATGATAATATGGATTCCGCGATTGATAGAGGCATCGCTTAATCTTCTCAATTCTCTCGCCTTTCTCAATGCAGCAGACAATGTGGCCAAAGGTTTTTCGGTAGAACCAGCGTTTTCATCTGAACCTTTTGAAGAAACATAAATATCGACAGCAAACGAAGGAATTGTAATAATGGAAAACAACCATGCCATGCAGCATTTTCGCAATCGTTTCATTTTTTTGTTGGGCTTTGAATGTTCCCGTCCGGTAGAGAATTGTTTATTAAATGTAGCCCTCATAAAAGCCTTGAAAAATGTAACTATTTGCTGTAATGATGGAGGATTTTACTATTTGGAAAGGTGAATGATATAAATTTGATAATAGCAATCAAGAGTTAATAAAACAGCGACTAACAAAAAATAAATAGCCCAATTCCGGTTAATTTGTCTGAAAAATCTTTTTTAAATACGCAGTATTCGCTCCATAGTTCCCCTTTACGTCAGAAGGCTTTTTCGCATCCCTGCTTCTTTCAATCACTAGCCAGCCACTCCATTTCATTTTATCCAGGATCTTTTTTACTTTTTGCATGTCTATCTGCGGATCATTTTGCAACCACACACTGTCTTTATTGGTAGCGTGTATCATGCAGATCCTGTCACGTCCGAGTATCTGCAGTTCTTTTATCAAATCCCGTCCTTCTTTTAAAGGATTGGAAAAATTGAAATAGATTTTTATGGCCGTCGAACTGATCTCCTTTAAAAGTTCCACTTCTTCTTTTGCGCTCAATGCCGTTTCAATGCCAATAACAACTCCTGCTTCTTCGGCCATTTTTCCGGCAACTTTTAACCTTGCCACTACCGAGTCTCGTACACCGGGATTTTTTTTCAGATCACATTGTACACCCAAAGGAAGAAAAGCGGTTTTCACATTCATGAGTTTCATAGTAGTAATGCAATCTTGAATGGAACGTTTATATTCTTCTCGATTGCAAAATGATTGTGCATAATAACCAGTCATGGCCAATGAAAATATTTCTATGTTCAATTCTTTGGCCTTGTCTAAAAACTGCTGTTGAACAGAATCGATCAATAGCTGGTTGTCGAAAGTAGGGCGATTGCCTAATCCACCCATATCGACTTCCACTCCATCAGCGCCAATTTGTTTGGTGAGTGGAAGAGCACCTAGCTTTTGGCGTTTGAGAAGCATGAGGTCAATCAAACCGATCTTGTATCGCTGATTATTTTGGGAATACCCTATTGTCTGAAATATGGATAGCAGTAAAAGAATGATAGCGGGTTTTTTGAGCCACAAAGCCGCTAAGTCACTAAGAGCCCCGAAGTTGCTGTACGACTTTGCGTCGCTTCTTTGTGACCTATATTTAATCTTCATTTTTATTTTCCTATAGAATTATAAAATAGTTTTTCTAAACTCTCAAACCCCTTTATCGCATGTGCTGGTAAAAACTGTCCCTTGTCTCCAAACACATACAGAGCCTCTTCCTTTTCTATCGTGATCTTTGATTCATCAATTTTTCCTGTTGCATCTTGAATGGCTTTTAAATTCAATCCCAGATGTTTTGCCATGAATTGATATACGGCGATTCGTTTATTAATTCCAAAATCATGTTTCTCTGCAGGCAAATGAACATTTTCTACTAAATCTTTTTTGCCATACCAACTGTACATTTTTTGCAGATATAAAAAATCATGCTCGGGCATCCTGTCTGTCCAGTCACCACCATCACTTATGATCAATTGTGGACGCGGCGCTGCCATCGCTGCAATCTCTACATTATCTGTTCTGCCACCGCAACTATGTATAGGCATCCCACTTTCGCATGGACAACCTCCGTAGAAGTAAGAAGAAACAGAAACAACAGGAGCAGAAACTTTTATCCTATCATCAATCGCAGTCATCAGTTCGGTATGACTTCCTCCACCCGAGCCTCCGGTAATGGCCACTCGAGTCGTGTCAGCATCTTTTAATGATAACAAGTAATCCAATATGCGAATGCTTCCCAAGGCTTGTATGGTCATTGCCAAACTTTTGCGATGATCTTCGAATTTGAATTGTAAAAGGGATTCGCCCCATGCAAACAGATCATAACTGAAGGCCATTGCACCCATTCTGGCAAAAGCTGCACAACGGTACTGACAATCGGGACGGTAGCGTTGTTTTTCCCAATGTCCGTCGGGATTTAAGATCACTGGGATCTTTCCTTTATACTTTGCCGGTTTGTATAAGGAGCCATTGATCCATAGGCCCGGTAAAATTTCTATTGCAATATTCTCAACTGTATATCCATCAAATTTTCTCTGCGGCGTAATGATAGGTTTTGAAGCAGGCGCCGCTGGCAGCTTTGATAATTGAAGAGCTTCGATTATACAAGGTTTCAATTGCTGTTTTCTTTTTTCCCATTCAGCAAGATTGTTGTATTGTGAAGCGATCCTGTCAAGTTCCGCCCAGCCTTCCTCAACAGTCCAACGATAATATTCATAATAACTCAGCTTATATACTTTATCCTTCTCTTTCTTAACCTTCATATCAAGAGGGCTCAATACATTGTCAAGTGTTGTTTCCACATCATTACGGTAACGCCAGTCTGCATAGGCAACTGTTTTGTTAGCAACCATGCTATCCGCGTATTTAACTTGTACACCGTATTTCTTTTCAATATCGGCAAGAACTTCTTTCAATGGTTTGCGATAATTGTTGTCGGTGTTTTGTTGTGCATGAAGATTGGTGAGCAACAAAGACACGAAGGCAAGAGGAAGCCACATCCGACCCTGCCAAAAAGAGGATGATCCACTCACAAATCTTAGTTTTTGAAGTACCATACCTAACAGCACTTTCGCTAAGTCAGGGCTGTGCGGTTGATGATCTTCCCTTTGGAAAGATCGGGATAAGTTATTTTCGAAGATCGTTGTCATGTTTTCTATTTTCTTTCCAGCTACTGTACAATAATTTTTTTTCTAAAACGGGTTTAGGGAAAAATAAGCTTGCTATGTATCCTATACCAATTACAATAAGGTGGCTATATACGCCTAACATTAGTTTATGATGAGTAAAATTATATTTTCCCAGATCGACCAATAATTTCTTATTCTTTACACCCACAGGCGTGGAAGTCAGCAATGCATAAGCCGTAAAAATGACGCATGCTATAATACCAATATTTACTCCTTGTCTATTTGCCCGTGCACTCATAATGCCTAGTAAAAAAATGCCAACAATACCTCCGGAAAAAATTGCATACAAGGTAAAGATGACACCGAGCACACCTTCGTTGCCTGTAACTAAATAAATAGCACCTATGGCCACTGAAATAATCCCTGAGAATATTACTATGATTTTACCTGCGAGAAGGTATTGGCCATCGGGTCGGTTGCGCTTTATTTTTTTATAATAGTCCTCTACACCGACTGCAGCAAGAGAATTTAAGTCGGCGCTGAGACTACAAATAGCCGCGGATATTAATGCGGCAACAATAAACCCGACAATACCTGTTGGCAACTGCGTCATCATAAAATATGGGAATACTTCTTCTGCTTTTGTATTTGCCGGTAAAGGCTGCTGAGTATAAAATACAAAAAGAGCTGTGCCAATGAGCATGAACATGACCCAAATGGGAACGGTTAGCGATATGCCAAGGAGCGAAGCTTTGATGGCTGACTGATCGGTTTTCGCAGTAAGATAGCGCTGCACAACAGTTTGGTCGGTTCCATATTTCTGAATGGCGTAAAAAGCACCGTTGATGATCATGATGATCAAAGTGAGATGAGAAAAGCTCAGGTCATAAGGACCGAATCCCGCTCTATTATTTTCGGAAGCGACCCGTATTGTGTCGGCAAAACCACCTTTTATGGAGTATAATAATATTCCAAGACAGATAATACCGCTTGCAAATAGCATGAAGCCCTGAAATACATCTAGCCAAATCACAGCCTTGATACCGCCTTTAAGATTTACCATGATCAACACTAAGCCAACTATGATTAAAACAGCAAATGAATTGATGTTTGTTAAACTATGAATAGCCACTGCTATTAAAAATAACACAGTGCCCATGCCAGCAAATTGTCGAAGAATAAAGGAGGTAGAACTGTAATACCGGGCAAAGCTGCCGAAACGTTTTTCAAAATATTCATACGTGCTTAGCCCAATCACTTTCCTGTATAGCGGAACAATAAACCAAATTGCGCCCAATAAAACCACAGGAACCATTAACCCCTGCGTTAATAAGATCCAGTTGCTGGTAAAACCTTGTGCTGGGTAACCCAAAAATGTCACACTGCTGATGAGTGTTGACAATAACGAAAGCCCTAATGCCCATGATGGAAAATTACCTTTGGAAAGGAAAAAGTTTTCTGTGGTTTTTTGTTGTTTCGAAAACCTAAAACCAAGATATAACGTAACACCGAGCACCAGCAGGATGATTAGATAATCTATTAAATGCAAATGGTTCATTGTTCAATGGTAACCTCACCCCTGCCCCTCTCCAAAGGAGAGGGGTAGGAAACCCTTAACCTGTAAGAGTTTTTGCGGTGAATTTTATTTCATTAAATACAAATCTTTTATTTGACCGGGTAGCTCATAGCTACCAGGCTTCATAGTGATGTACATATCTTTTACTTTCATTCTAACTACTCCTCGTTGCAGTTCGTTCTTTGGTTCAAGGCTGGTAATTTTCATTTCTTGCAAAATAGCGCCCGCCGTAGAGCCGCCTTCGATAAATAATTCCTTGATCTTCTCTCTTTGCAATATTCTTTTTATCGCTTTTGCCATGAAGCTTCTCAAATGCAGAGCCGATACTCCCTCAAATCTGTTTTCCTCATTGCTAATTGCAATGATCACCCTGTTTTGTTTATTGATTATCCTGCTTACTTGATTCAACCAGCTCTCATCATTGAATTCATCATTCTCCCTTGTAAATAATGGCAGATAAGCAACACATTCATTTTTTTCCTTTACACTTTTTATGAATTGCTTACTTTTATCGAAAGCCGTTCCACTTACAAATAAATGAGGCAATTCAATATTTGCTTTATTTCCCTCTCTTACAGAAAATCTTTTATGCAATAATGAAATAAAAAAATCTCCTGCACCCACTAACACCCAATTATTATTTACTCTCCCGGCCCAAGCATTCATATCTGCTGTTGTTTCCGCTTCACCAATTACTATTCCATTTTGCGGCAATTTGTCAACATGCCTTAGGGTTTTTATTTCATCGTTATCGGTCGCACCGATCATCTTTAAAACATCTGAGTCAGTAATTGCAAATTCAGGATCAGTGGCAAATCCGGTTTTATGAATAAGCACCCCATCGATATAATATTTTCCATCCTTGATTGTTCTGCCTAATGATGGGTTTGCTGCCAGTATCACTGCTTTGTTTAAACCCGTCAACTTCATTTGAACTTTTACTTCATCTAAAATATGTCCGCGAAGAACAGAATCTATTTTTTTATAAATCAGCTCAGGTTTCAGCGATAAAATTTCTTGCAATGCCTTTACTGTAACTTTTTCTGCATCCTCGTTATTTAAGGAGCGACTATCGGTACACACAACCAAAAGATCAACATCAGCATGCTGAGACGCCGACATGATTATTTCCGCTTTTAATTCATATCTCAATCCAATCCCGGCAAGTTCAGCCGCTCCCGTAATATCATCTGCTAAGACTACAATCATTTTTTGTTCTTACTTAATTGTACGGCCATTTCAATAGCCAACACCATGGCATCAGGGCTGGCGATTCCTTTGCCTGCAATTTCAAATGCAGTTCCATGATCTACAGAAGTGCGGATAATGGGTAAGCCTAATGTGATGTTTACTCCTTTTACGCTATCCATTTGTTTTTTTTCAGCATTCCATTTGAATCCCGCCAACTTAAAAGGAATGTGCCCCTGGTCATGATACATCGCTACTACTCCTCCGTAATAACCAGTAGCAGCTTTGGCAAACATAGTATCAGGAGGTACCGGACCTTCGACGTCATAACCCATTTTTTTTGCTTCTAACACTGCAGGTGATATTTCTTCATTCTCTTCTGTTCCGAATAATCCATTATCACCTGCGTGAGGATTCAGGCCTGCAATTCCTATTTTTAAATTTTTTTCTCCTAAGCTGATCATACCATTGTATAATAGTTCTGTTACTTCGAGTATTCTTTCTTTTTTTACAAGATCTAATGCTTGTCTTAATGAGACATGTGTAGAAACATGAATCACTTTCATTTTATCTTCTACCAACAACATGGCATATTTTGGGGTGCGTGTAAAATGAGCATATATTTCTGTATGGCCCGCAAAATGATGACCCGCTTCGTTGATCGATTTTTTATTGATAGGACCGGTAACCGTTGCATCTACTTCGTTAGCCAACGCTAGTTCGATCACTTTTTTCACCGCTTCAAATGATGCATGACCGGCCATGGCCGATATTTCGCCAAACCTTAATTTATCGATGTCCACATTTTTTAGATCCAATACATCAATAATATCAGGATTAAATTTTGCTTCATTGATTTCTTCAATGGTGTTTACCGCTGTAGGTAATTTCAATACGGAAATAATTTCTTCGAACACTTTAGCATCTCCTACTAAAACTGGCTTGCATATCCCATGAATCTTTTTTTCCAAAAATGCTTTTACCGCTATTTCAGGACCAATGCTGGCCGGGTCACCCATAGTAATTGCAATGATTGGTTTGCCAGACATTCTTATGGTGATTTTGTTCTCATGATGAATATACCGATTGAACCCATGTCTCGATCATATAGCTGGATCAAGGGGTACTTGCGGCAACAGCAAGGATTCGGTATCAACAGGTTTTATATCTAACCTTTCACACCAATGCAAAAAGTCCTGATGAATTTCATCCAGTGTTTGTTTTTGTTGCGGCGTAAGCTCCAAAGCTGTTGCCCTGCTAATAGTTCTTACCGGCAACCCCCGTTTGCGTAAAAAATATTTTGCACTCATGGGGTAAGCAATATGTATCAAGGGGTCCACACGAGTGATCTCGGATTGCAGCCATTTCACTTTTTCTTGCTTGCTGGGGTCAGTGGCATTGTTTACCATCCACACTAATATTTCGGGATAAAAATTTCCCGAGATGGATGACATACCTTTTGCTCCCATCTGCAATGAATACATAGCATTGGGAGAATGCGCATCAAAAAATTCAAGGTCGTTCTTTTTCTGTTTTAAAATATCCAGTTTGGCTTTGACCCTTTCCAATTCGATGGAAGTGTCTTTATGATATACCAATCTGTTGGCAGATAATAAGGTTTTAAAGACATCAGGGCCAATAATTCTTTTGTAAGGAGCAGGGCACTCATAAGTGCCCAGGGGAATGTTGCCCGTGAGCCTAAACATTTTCTCAAAATTCCTGATCAGAATATCATCGCTATCTTCAACGTTTGCATAATGACCAGTGATCAAAATCACTGCATCAATACCAGTGTCATAAATCTTTTTTGTGAATTCAGCTTTGTCTTCAATCGTTAAACCAAAAGAGCCGGTAGCAACCACAGGCACTCTTCTATTCACATATTTCACTACATGTCTTGTTAACTCTATGCGTTCATCTTCACTGATGCTATACATTTCACTGCTCAGGCAATTGGCAAAAAAACCTTTTACTCCTGCTGCCAAATAAAAATCGATCAGATTACTCACTACATCAAAATCAACCTTTGCTTTCAGGTCGTATGGTGTGATCATTACAGGCACAAATTTTTTTTCCGACATATCAACACACGATTTTGAGCTTAAATATTCAATTTTTCAAGGTCTCCGAAAATGGAAAATATAACTATTCTGCTGTAGGATTTTACTGTTCTATATTTCAGTCACCGGTTGTCGTCTTTCCTTAAACTTTGTCAGCAATAAACCGGCTAAAAAAATAGTTAGTGTTCCTATTACAATGATCATGTTTTTATGCAGAGGGCTTCTCAGGAATTCATATTTGCCGGAAAGTTTGTCTGAAAAAGTCATCCACAAAATGATTACGATCCCAATGATCGTGGCCGTCAATGCTTCAGCATTTTTTGTTTGACGACTGATCAATCCTAGCAAAAACAATCCCAGCATACCGCCCGCAAATATTCCTGATAATTCCCACCAAGTATCCAGTAAGCTTTTGGCTCCTATCATAGCAAGTCCGGTACATAATCCAACAAACCCGAAAACAATTGTCGCGATATGTAAAACAAATAATTGCTTTTTATCTGTAGTAATCGGTTGAAAATATCTTTTATAAATATCCATGGTGAAAACAGTAGCCGATGAATTCATATTGGAGCTGATCGTACTCATGCCTGCAGATAAAATTGCCGAAACAATCAAGCCAACCAAGCCGGAAGGAACATTGTTTACCATAAAATGAGGCAGCACTTTATCCGCATAATCGGCAGGCTGAAATGAATTAGCCAGTTGTCTGATTTGCTGTGGAAAGGCCACAACTCCTAATTTTTCCGCTGCTGCGTTTAGTTTAACGGGTTCTATTAATTCAGCATGCACTTGGTAAAAGGCATACAGCGATGTGCCAATGACAAAGAACAATAGCGAAGCGGGTAAATACATGGCTACGCAAAGCCAAACTGATCGGGCGGCCTGTTTTTCAGATCTCGCAGTGTGATAACGCTGAATATAATTTTGGTCCATACCAAAATTATTCAAGTTGATAAAAAAGCCGTAAAAAAAGATGACCCAAAATGTTGACTCAAAAAAATTGGGAGAAAAACTTCCCATGCTTAGCTTATGGTCTCTCGCTGCAATATCCCATACATGAGAAAAACCACCAGGAATATTTTTTATGATAAGGAACAAAATCAATATTGCTCCAAATGTTTTGATGATCGCTTGCAGCACTTCTGTCCAAATAACCGCTTCCATACCACCAAGAGCCGTGTAAACAATAATGCAAATCCCCATCAACACCATAATGGACGACATCGAAAAACCAGTAAGTGCTTGCAGACTTAATGCCATACCGAAAAAGATAGATCCCATTCTAGCAAACTGAGTGAGCAAAAAACAAACTACTGCATAGGTTCTTGCCCAAGGTCCAAAACGCTTTTCAAGATGTGTATATGCCGATATGTTTCCTGTTCTTCTATAAAAAGGAACAAAGAATTTTGATGCCGCCCAAGCGGCAAATGGCATCGAAATACTAAAAACAAAAGCATTCCAGTTGCCACCGAAAGCTTTACCAGGCACACCTAGAAAAGTATTGCTGCTTAAAAAAGTAGCGTAAATAGAAAGACCGATGGCCCAGCCTGGAATTTTGCCCGAAGCCCGAATGAACGCATCGGAGTCTTTATTTTTTCTGGAAAAATAAACTCCAACCAGCACCATTGTTGCGAGATAAACCAGAATAATGATAATATCGAATACAGGCAAGTTGTTCATCGCTAAATTCTCGTAACAATAATTATTAATTACTAATTATTGATTATTAATTCAATCATCTGATGGCTTAATCAATTTATTTTCAACACCAGGCCATTTTTCATTAACAATAGGTTTCAATTCCAATTTTGCCGGATCGATAACCACATGTTTTATTCTTTCTCTTCTCCATGTATAAACAATATGTACAATTCCGTCTTTTGTTTGTATCACTGATGGATAAGAGTATTGGCTAACCGGCGAATCTTCCAAAATGATCGCTGCATTCCAGTTTATTCCGTCTTTTGATACAGCAATATTTAAAGGCGTTCTTGCTCCTTTTCCATTGGGCGCGGAAGTGTCTGGCTTTACATGATTATAAACCAAGAGTTGTCTTCCATCCTTCAAAGTCACTGCATCTGTTCCTGAATTATTATTCGGCAAAGAGGACGCCGTCATTGGTGACCAGTTTTTTCCGCCGTCATTACTCCATGATT
This sequence comes from Chitinophagaceae bacterium, assembly GCA_036005185.1. Taxonomy (GTDB): domain Bacteria; phylum Bacteroidota; class Bacteroidia; order Chitinophagales; family Chitinophagaceae; genus VBAU01. Next base: position 280,802 of record DASYQS010000002.1, read on the forward strand.
GATTAATGGTTCTGTTTTTACTCCTGCACAACACTTGCAATTTTCCATCAGGGTAAATTAAAATGCTCGGTTGAATAGCGCTGATGATCATGCCATCATTAATGTCAATGGATTTAGCCCAGGTTTTACCAAGATCAGTTGTTGTTTCAAAATGTACTTTCCATCCATTCTTCTCCGTGCTTGATGGGCAGATCAATTTTCCATTGTTCAATACAGGTTTATTTTTTATAGGACCAAGAAATTCATCAGGCAATGGTTCTGGTTTGCTCCATGTTTTACCGTTGTCCTTTGATCGCTTCATCCAGCCTGTCCAACCTGCTACATTGGGGCCTATTTTATAAAACAATAATAATTCGCCACCCGGCACTTGGTACAAAACCGGATTGTAACAAGCGTAATGCAAACTATCATTGATAATACCTTCAGCAACTTTTACAGGCTCCGTCCATTTATCATTAACCAACCGACTGGTCCAAATACAAACATCTTTATTTCCTTCTTTAGTTCCACCAAACCAGGCAGCAATCAATCCTATTGGCGTCTCCGCAATAGTAGATGCGTGACTTTCAGGAAAGGAGGCCCTTTCAAAAATGAACTCATCTTTTACTATACCTTTTTTGTATTTAAATATGGAAATAAAATGGTATGAACCTGAACCAATTTCAATTACTGCATATTTATCTTCCATTTTTATAAACCGGACATCACTGTTGGTTGAAATAGGTTTACCGCTTTCCGTTATTTCGTCGATGGAACCGGCAGGTATATAAACAAGAGCTGTTGTATTAGCAGGAATTGAAACTCTCCAGTCGAATTCTGAATTTGAAACATTCTTGTGCCATTCACTTACGATGTTTCCATGTAGTGAATGATAAAAAGCGTGCACATTTAGTAAACCGTCAACATTCTCTGGTCGCATAATTATTTTTTTGAAACCCACTTCTTTATCATCAGATTTAATGCCGGCAAGGTTTTCATATAACCAGATGATTAGATCACCCAGCAACATGACATGATTTTGCGAATTCATCTGAGGATCGGCAGTGTTACCATTCCATAGTTCCCAAATAGTAGTAGCGCCACTCTCAGCCATATAACCCCAGCTTGGATATGTTTTATTCGATGCCAATGTGTATGCAATATCCGAGCGTTGAAAGCGAGTTATACCGCGCATTAGCCACTGAGTGCCGATAACACCAGTGCTGATGTGCATGTGATTTTCAATTTTTACTTTATTATAGATATTATTGAATACGGCTTCTTTCAAGCTGTCAGGTGTAATGCCAAAATACAAGGGAAGAAGATTCGCAGTTACGGTGTTATTATCGTAATAGTTTTTTTGTTGGTTAAAAAATTTCTTGTTGAAGGCAATCCGAATATTGGATGAGAGTTCGTTGAATTCTTTCACATCAGTTGACTTTCCAACTATTTCCGCAAATCGCTGCATATATTGCAATAGCCAGTAATAATAAGCTGTAGCTATCAATTCGCCATTGGTTGTACGCATACTGTCTCGTGATCTTATTAATTCTAGCGATTCAGGGGGAACACACCAATCTCCATATTTATCCTTTGTAAGAATGAAATCATTCATGTATTTAGACTTCATGTACTCCATCCATTTTTTCATAGATGGGTAATGCTTAACAATTGTTGGTTTATCGCCAAATTGCCTGTACAACATGTCGGCTACCAAAATATAAGTGCCGGGCCAGGTTATATTATCACTGTAATAATTCCAGAAAGCTGGGGCCACATCAGGAATAGCTCCTTCATCAGTTTGTGATTCTTCGATATCGTTGAGCCATTTAGCGTAGAGTTTTGCATTATCAAACAAAAAAGCTTCACCGCCTGATCCTGTTGCTCTATCACCCAACCAGGGCTGACGTTCATTTCGCTGAGGGCAATCGATCGGCATTCCTTTATAATCGGAGGCAATTCCCCACCATGCATTCCGATAAATTTTATTGATAGTTGAATCCGAACATTGAAACGAACCGATTGTTTGCAATGCATCATAAACAAACTGTCCTTCAAAATCATTGAGAGTTGGATTACCGGGATAACCTGTAACCTCCACATAACGAAAGCCGTGATAGACAAATGTGGGATGCCAGCTTTCAATGCCCCCACCCTTCAAGGTATAAATATCTGTTACCTTGGCATCACGAAGATTGGCAGTATATAGCTCACCATTCGGCTGCAGACTTTCAGCAAATCGAAGTGTAACTTTTTCTCCACGGTTTCCCTGCACCTTCATTTTCATCCAGCCTGAAAAATTCTGCCCCATGTCGATTACAAATTTTCCCGCATTGATCTTTTTTATGACAACAGGTTTTATCGTTCTCATGACTTTTATTGGTTCTGATAGCTGTGCCATTAATTTTCCGGAAGGGGCCTCAACTATCTCCGGTTGTAACCAGTTTGCATCGCTAAAACTTATCGTGTTCCATCCCTTTAATTCTTTTGTAGCGTCATATTCTTCTCCATCATATTCATTATTCGTTCGAATAGGTCCGTCCACATTCAGTTTCCATGTTTCATCACTTACAACTATTTTCTTGTCCCCGTTTGTATATTCAATTTCCAGTTGCAACAACATTTTTGGATAACCAAACGTGTTATGCTTTTGTGTTTTATAATTTTGACGCATTGTGAAAAAGCGGCCATTACCCAAAACGGCTGCAATGACATTATTGCCTGCCTTTATATCCTTCGTAACATCGTATGTATTATATAAAACAGATTTTCGGTAATCAGTTGGTGCAGGGGTTATAACTCTATCACCAATTTTATTTCCATTGATGTATAATTCATATAATCCTAAGCCGACAATATAAATGCTAGCTCTTTTGAGATTAGCTGCTGATTGAAATTGTTTTCTGAAATATCTGGCCGACAATCTTGACCATTGTGAAATGCTATCCCATGCAGAAGCTTTATCATAGCCAATCCATTTTGCCTTCCAGTCGGTTTCATTCAGCAAGCCCATGGACCAAGATGCCATTTCACTCCAACCGGACTCACCTTTATTAGTATAAGCTTTCACTTTCCAGAAACACTGATTTCCGGTGGATAAATTTTTCCCTGCATATACAACATGTACAGACTGCGAAGAATTCACTTTACCTGAATTCCACAGATCACCTTCATTTTTGTTCAACTTTTCTTTTGAAGAAGCGACCAGTATATGATAAGTCGTTTGATGAACATTTCTTTGCATTGATTGCATTTCCCAGCTAAGCCTTGGCTCTTTCACATCAATTCCGATAGGATTTATCAGCATTTCACATCGAAGATTTGAAACAGCGACTTGTGCCAGCACAGATCTTGTAGTACACGCCAACAAAAAAGTGCAGTATATAAAGTACCTATTCATTTTTTTATTCAACCAAGTTTATTTCTTCCACAACATTAAGTAGCCATGCTTTTACGATCGCTAAACCACTAAGCTCCCTTTAGGGGGTTTGGGGGTTAAAATTAAAATACAACACAAGCTTTAACGCCCGTGAAGGGTCTTTTTCATAATCGTAAAAAATATTTTTCATGCCCATAGGGCCAGTTGTTTCTGCTCTTTGTGTTTTAGTTCCAATTGCAGGGATACCCTGCATAAATGAAATATCTCCGTTTGGAAATATTGGTTCATAATTATGCCATTGATCTGTTTTCCATGCCGGTGTAAACAATCGTAAGAAGACATCTTCTGTTTCTGTTATTACAGTAAATTGATTATTCTTTGTAAAGAAATATCCGCTATAGAAATCGGAATAATAACCTTTGAACTCCGGATATAGCCATGGATATTCTCCCGTTTCCGTATTATTATATTGTTTTGACCATACGCCAAACTGTGTTCCCTTCATCCGGTTTTTCCAGACACGATAAGGTCCATTGCCTATATAGGCTACAGATTTAATTTCATTCTCAGGAAATGAAAAATTAACTCCAACAAAATTGGTGAAATAAGCAGCTGGGAAATATTTCACTTCCAGTCTGATCCAGCCGCTTGGGTAAATTGTCCATTGCAAACTGTTATAATTATTCTTCCTGTCGAAGACAGATTCGATCAATAGGTTCTTGCCTTCAAATCTGTATTTGAGATTTTTAAAATTATTCTCAGCTTCCTGTAATACCGGTCCATTATTAAATGGAATGATGCCCTTTGCATTTTTTACTTCTACTAAAAGACCATTTTTTTTATTGATACCAAGATTTACTCCATTGATATTAACATAAAATAAAGAATCGGTTTCATTAATGTTTACTTCGCCATTCCCTTCTTTCTTTACAAGGCTCGCTGCCATTTTCACAGGCTGTGTTATCGGGAAACTCCACGTAAATATTTCTCTTTTGAAAACATCTTTTGCAGTAATGTACAAAACATCATATCTTTTCCATGAAGCAGGTAAATTTAATTGAAGCACTCCTTTGTCACCAGGCTTGATGTTGGGAGATACAGTAGTACTGTTCGTAAAAAAAGCATCTGAATTGCCATAATTGAGTCCGACCAGTCTCCAGCTAAAACTGCATTGCTTAAGATTTGTAAAATGATACCGATTCTCAATATTCAGTTTACCATCAAATGCATCCGTTATCTCTTTTCTTTCGAAGTATACCGGGCTCCATATTTCTTTGATGGCATAATAACTTCCTTCTTTTTCATGGAAGGGTCCCATGATACCGTCGGCACCATGATTGCCATCGGTATCGATAGAGTCATTTTTATCTTTTCTTACCACCCCTTCATCGGCAAAATCCCAGAGAAAGCCTCCCGCACTCAAAGGATTTTTCCACATGGCTTCCCAATAATCTTCAAGACCAGCGCCGTGTCCCCCATCATATAACCCGTGAAGAAATTCTGTCGGCATGATTATATCACGACCATGCTCATAGTTTCCTATTCCATAATTGTATTCACGATAGTGTTGTGTTTCAAAACCACCAAATAGCTGCCAAGGATGAAGGACGGGACGACCTTGTATATCGAGTTGTTTGAAAAGATCATCTAACTTTGTATTGTGACCACCCTCATTTCCATTTGACCAAAAAATAATACAGGGATGATTCACGTCATGCTCCATCATTTCTTTTACCAATTTTTTTCCGGTAGGTGTATCATAATGTCCATGCCAGCCCGCGAGTTCATCCATTACGAACAAGCCTAAGGAGTCACAAGCATCGAGAAAGTGATCATCAGGCGGATAGTGGCTCATGCGAACGGCATTCATGTTCATATCCTTTATAAAAAGCACGTCTTCGATACTTATTTTTTTACTAAGCGTTCGACCGGATGTAGGCCAAAACGAATGACGATTCACTCCTTTCATTTTTACTTTTACTCCGTTGATATAAATGCCATCCCTTTGTCTTACCTCTACCGTTCTGAAACCGAATTTTTGTGTGATCGAATGCAATACTTTACCACCATGTGAAATAGTAAAAACGGCTTTGTATAGATTAGGAAATTCCGGAGACCATAGTTTTGGATTAGAAAATTTTTGCTGAATTAAAAATGTATCCCAAGCATTATCATTTAAGTTTTTGGCCTTGATCCTTTTTAATAAAACTCCTTTATCATCCAGGATATCAACAGCAACATCAAATAGTGTATTTCCGTCTGTGGCTGTCAGCCATGCATTAAAATTTCCGTCAGCTCTTGCATCTATTGAAATACTATTAAAATGTGTTGCTGGCAGCACTTCCAACCATACAGGACGGAATATGCCTCCAAATATCCAGAAGTCAGCTCTTCGTTCTGCAGCATTCACCGATTCATTAGCAGAATGTTTTGCAACAGTTACTTCCAGCAAATTTGATTCTCCATATTTGAGCAGCCTGGTAATATCATACTTGAATGCATAAAAAGCGCCCTGATGTATATCGCCGGCCAGTTGTCCATTTATTTTTACTTCAGCATCCGTCATCACACCTTCAAAAACTATTTTAATCACTTTATTTTTCCATGACAGCGGTACATTGAATGAATATTTGTATAAACCTTTTTCTTTTCCTCGCACTTCGTCTTTTGCAAAACCATAATCATATTTACCAAAGCCCTGTAATTCCCAGCAGGAAGGAACAGGTATCGTAGTCCATTTTCCTGAATTCATCCCGGCGGTGCAAAAGAATTGCCAGTTAGCGGTATTATCCTTGCCTGTTCCACTTAAGTAAACTCTTTCCGTCGTCTGGCTAAAAATATTGTTGGTGTATAGTAATACAAAGGACACAATGAAACACAAAGAACACAACGTTGTGTCCTTGGTGTAAAACTTAGTGTTCTTTGTGCTCCGCTTCTTACTCATATTTTCCTGTCACCTTTTTTAATTCAACAGAAGACGCTATTTTTTTCCCATTCACCCAAACACTCAAGCCTTTTCCTTTTTTATATTTCGTTCCTGTTTTATCCCAGATGATGGTAAGGATGTTTCCATGATACAAAACATTATCCAAGCAAAACCAATCCCATTTATTATCTGGCAACAAAGGATTTACTTCTACAACATCGTCTGCTCGTGGCCTCAACCCAACAAGGCCTGTTATAATTAAATCATTAAAAGTTGAATGGTTGTAATAGCGGCTGCGCTCTTGATCACCTTTTAACCAGTAACCTGTTTTTTCATCCAAATATTCTCCGATATAAGGCCGGCCGCGATAATATTGCGATTCTACATAAGTCTGCAAGAGGCTGAAATAGTTACTATCGGTTACAATATTCTGTTGATAGTTGTTTAACAGATTGGACATGGCTGTGAGTGTTTGCGAGGTAGCGAAGGGCCAGACGGCACCGTCCCATTCACAATTACAACAGCCATGTGTTCTGAATTGTAGGTGACTTCTGTCAGCCGTTGTTAATCCAAACGGAGCACAAAAAGTTTTTGTATCGGTTACGGCCTTCCATGCATGATTATATTCTTTATCGGGCATATTAAAATACCATGGAATAAATCCGATTGCTTCTCTTACATTGGCCAAAGTATCTGCTTCCTTAAGCGCTTCAAAAAAATGATCTCTGTTATTCCAGAGCTTTGACTGTACCACCTGCTTAATACAATCCGCTTTTATATTATATACAGAAGCAATACCTTTTTTCCCGGCAATTGTTTCAATAGCTGCAAGGGCTTTTGCATTTCCATACATGTAGCTATTAATCGATGGTCTTGCATTTTTTTCCTTGCGCCCGCCGCTAATTGTTTCTTCCATTGCATCGCGAACGTCGTATTGCCAGTAAAGCCCACTAGGCAATTTTTTCTCCTGTTCCCAAGCACCGTAGTCAGCTTCAAGATCAGGCAACAAACTTGTTATAAATTTTTCGTCTTTATCAACGAGATACTTGTTGTATAAGGCATCGATATTCCAACTACTGTAAAAGCGAAGTTTGCTCATTGGCTTGCCATTATTACCGCGGTACCAAACCATGATGTCATCATCCAAGTATTTTTTATCGTGCAGCCACCTCGCTTCATAAATATGATGTCCTAATGCGCTCGCAATTAAGTTATACTTATCGGCATAACTACGCTGAACCAAAAATTCTGTGAACACAAATCCTTTTTCTGTTTTTTTGATATGCTTGCGCAAGGTCCACCACCTGTAATAAAAGATCTCCTCGAAATTTTGCTGAGGGCATTCAAAAAGAGGAATGTTGTTTTTCATCCAGTTCCATGCACTGTCATTCGGAATAGCCTGTTTAATATTTTCATCTTCCATGTTGTTGAAGTAATCAACATAATGTTTGAAAACAGAAGCTTTCAATACAAAACCTGTTTTTGTTTGTGCAGCAACAGTAGTAAAAAAGAATAATATAAAAATGAATATGGAAATCGTTTTCTGCATGCGCTACTTTATTACCGAAGTTTTCAGATAGTTGATATAATAAACGGCCTCTCTATCTTTTCGATCCGGATTAGCAAGATCGTAATCTTGATCAGTTGGCGTATCAGCGTCAGGAAAACGTCTTGTGATTCCCGTTCTGAAAACAACTCTTTCCACAGTTTCCACAGGTGCAAAGCATAAATTGTTGCTGGCATTTTTTCCATTAATGGTGCAGGTATAAAATCGAGTGGCTGTATTTAATTCAACTCTCACCGCCAAACCCTCTCCCACATTGTATTTTGCCAGTGATCTGTTCCTGTAACCCGCTTTGGTAATAAACGCACCTGTTGAATCAAATGAGAAACGGATACAGGGAGTTCCCTTGCCATCTACTAATTCAATTTCCAACAATCCATAATTATTTTGCTGTGGTGTGACAGAAAACTCAATTGCTACCTTTTTAGATGCAGGAAATATTCTCTCCGCCTTTGCATAGTCAAAGGGATCACTGTCATGCAATGCCAACACTTTTTGATTATTATATTTCTCTATGGCTACCTTGCACCAAAGCGGACTAAAAACATTCCATTCATTCAGCTCCTGACGGTCTTTCATTGTGTTAAAAACGTCATCCGCTTGTTTTGTTGTTTTGTCTCTTATAGGCACTGGTATCTTACTCACCCATATATCTTCCTTATTCATGCTGTAGGTCACCCACAAATTTCTATCAGGCGGTGTTCCATCCATTTCCTGAATGCCTCTTACATACTGCGGACCATACGATTTATAGGCGCCTCCATACCGCATAGAAGTGATCTCACCATTCACCAGCAAAAGGTTTTTATAATTCAATCCATCATCACTTATACTAAGCGCCAAGGGCCATCGAAATTCTGATGGATTATAAACAGTAACATATTTTCCATCACTTGTTTTTTGTCCCCAGATCTTGGCATTGGCATTTACAAAACCCGGAGCTCTTAATGGATTGTACATCCATGTTTTGCCTTCATCCTTTGTTATGCTTGTCAATGCATATTTCCAGAGGCCTACTATTTTTCCGTTTGGCAAGCGATAATAGTTAAATGCTTTAAAATCCCTTTTTAGCGGTATCAAGGGATCATTTCTATCAGCTTCTTCCACCATTTGCTGCATCAATAAAGGCGTAGCTAATATTTCTTCACAAGCAGTTACAAAACCTTTATCGTCTGAGGTTTTATAAAAAGGATAGGTAGTATTTTTTTCATTAAAAGCATGATTATAGCGTAGAAAATAAATCGGGCCGTACGTCCCATTCGATTTTATTTCCCTGATCACTCGTCCAATACCATTGCCATCATTAGGATCATCGCCCTTGCCAAGGGCAATACCGTAATAAGCAAGTGCAAATAATCTTTTGCTTTTCGAAGTATAAAAACCAATCCGCTGATGCATAACTGCATAACTGTTTTTAGCTGTATCTTTTCTTCTTTCTTTTACAAAACCATCTGGTATTTTGTAAGGCGGAAAAATAACTACAGGCTCACTCCATATATAACCATCTTCTGAAGTTTGCAATAATGTTTGACCAGGTGGAACATGTTCGCCTACGGAATTGCTTAGGTATTCAAGATAAAATTTGTTATTCCAGTAAGCCAGCATCGGTGCGTGATTATATGTCCAGCTATTGGATATATTGCTTCTGTTGGCTCGTATAGTTTGAATATTGTGAACTCCAACCGCTGGACTTAACTGGCCATGATGATAATCCACATTCACAAGTGTTTTGCCCATATAACGAACGGTATCTTGCGATTGCACTTGCGATGCAAGCACCAATAACAAAACTGTTATTTTATAAGCCGGTTTCATTTTTTTATCACGAAAGCGCAAAGACACAAAAAATTATTACTTCGCGACTTTGTGTCTTTGTGGCTTGAATTTATTTATTAGCTTCTTTAAAATTTTTTTTCTTACAACCACAATCGTTCCATGCTTATGCCTTTCCGGAATGGTGATCTTGGATGTAATATTTTCAAATGTTATAAAATCTTTTGTTGACGATGCTTCATAAATCTTTTTTTTATACGAATCATAATAGATCAGCCAATCATCTTTTATTTTTACTACCGTGGGACCTTCCGTAAAATTATCGGTGAATGGTTTTGATATATTACTATACGGCCCTAAGGGGTTTTTAGCAAACGCGACCTTGATGTCTCGTTCGGATCTCGTGTTATCTTTCAACACCAACACATAATCCTTTACCGATCTTTTTACGATCACTGCATCAATTACGCTAAAACCCGGGTCAAGAAAAAGTCTTGTTTCACTAAATGTTTCAAAATTTTTTGTTGTGGTAAAATACAGACGGTGGTTATTGCTATCCTCTTCCATTCCTCGTTCAAATCTTCCCGGAATGCACGACGCCCAGACAATGACGAACTCCTTCCCTTCCTCATCATAAAATAACTCCGGCGCCCAAACATTTACTGTCGAAGATTCATGTTCCATTACAGGTATGAATTTTTCCTTGCCCCAATGTATAAGATCTTTTGAGGAAGCATATCCAAATCCTTTATCGCCTCTCCAACTGCTTGTCCAAACCAAATGAAAAGTTCCATCCGGCCCTTGCACTATCGATGGGTCACGCATTACTTTCTGATTGCCAACTTCTGGTTTTAAAAGAACTGTATCGAGATCTTTCCACGAATAACCATCGTAACTGTATAACATTCTCAGTCCTTCGGTAGCTGGCTCATGAAATGAAGTAAATAAATACACTGGCTTTGATAATGTGCAGGAGCACGTTAATAACACAGGCACTAAAAGCAAGAGTATTTTATTACCAATCTTTTTTTTCATTCTTATAAAGATTCCAAGACTAACACCCAATCATTACCATCTTCTTTTTTTCCTTTAGGACGAAAAGTTTTTATACCGGTGTTACCATAAATACCTTCCGCAGTATATTCACCTGTTCTTGGATTATACCAAGATGCCATTACTTTCTTACCCTCTATCTTACCCATTCTCAATTTTATTTTACCTCCCCTATAAGTATATATAAATGCATAGTTTTTTCCCCTGGCTGCAATTATGCGATCATATCTTTTTGCATTATTGATCACCATTGATTCATCATTTACTCTTTCGAAATAAGGTTTTGATAATACCAACTTTTGTAGGTACTGCATTTGTACTGCGCCTTTATCCTTGATCGCCTCCTGCCAGAATTTCTTTGCTCCGTACGCACTGCCCTTATCACCCGCTTGGTAAAACTGCATTACAGCGTTATTTCCATAAGTAAACCCTGCGCTTCCGCTCAATACACTCCAATAAGCATAGCGGCGAACATCTTTATCAGTCCAATATGGTTGCGTGGTATCATGCAGACCTTGGGGAATACCTTCATAGGAAGGTTCTCCATCCAACGTGGGCTTCAGTGGTTGCTTTGCAAGATCTTCTTTGACATATTTCCAATTATCTTCTCCATATTGTGTTTCACCTATGATCGTGTCCTGCGAATAGTTCCTGTGACCTGATTGAAACATATTAAAATCTAACCATGATTCCTTTTGAAACCAACGCGAAGATGTTGTTCTTCCTCGCGGATGAAAACTGATGAGATGGGTGGTATCAATGTACTTGATTGTATTGCCGATCTCATTCCACACTTCAATTGAATCCATTCCATTAACATCACCCCCATTTAGCCATATAATATTGCTTTTATTTTTATAACGCTGTGCCAAAAAACTTGCATACTTCCGCGCTTGCAGTTGTGTAACCCAGCCACTTTTTACATTACTACCCCATACAGGAACAAGAGCTATATACATTTTTCTTTTGGCCGCTTCATCGATTACATAATCTACATGATCCCAGAAATCATATTGCTCCGCATCATTAAAATCACTGCCCGGAGTTAGTAATGGGGTTTCGACATTTTGGTTGATCAACGCTGAATCTCCATATTTGTTAACAGCTCTCTTTACATCGTGCAATACCATTACCTGTATAACATTAAAACCCTGAGCCTTTCTAGCATCGAGATATTGTATAATCTCCTCACGGTTGAGTTTCACAAATAATAACCAGCCTGTATCTCCCAGCCAAAAAAAGGGTTTCCCATCTTGGGTTTGAAAAAATCTTTTGTTTGCTGATATTTTCAACAACGGTAACGAGGTTTGTGAAGAACAGGTTATAGCAACACAAACCAATATTATCGTTGTAATTTTTTTCATTTATTTATACATTGACCTCACCCTTCTTCTCCCTCTCCAATGGAGAGGGAGCGGCACTTCAAATCTTTGATAAACTATTTAACTACCACATCAACTTTAGTTCTTTATTCAACACTTTCGAAGTTTCCAATTGTTATGAATCTTCAAAAAGCGAGGGTTGTGCCTGGATGGCCTCCTCCTTTGGAGGAGGTTTTGCATTTTCATTTTTTCTTTAGCCACAAAACCCAATTACTATTTTTTGGTTTAGATAACACCACAGCCTTTCCTCCATTGACTGATTGTCCATTTTTCTGCACATCGCCATTTGTCATATTGACCCATATAACTTCATAGCTGCCTGTAGTCTTAGTTAAGTCAACTGAAATACTATTGTCCCTGATATCATATATAATGTAACCCGTTTTATCATTCTGCAATACCCATTGTGATGCAGCGGTATCTTTTGCTACAGGTTGCATGCTGGCGGCAGCCTGCAAAAATTCTGTTTCTTTGATTTTGAGAGCCGCTAATGAACCTCCCGCCATAAGAGCGGCCCATCCGTTTTTATCCCAGGCATCAGCAGAATAAATCACAGCTTTTTCAGGGAACCGAAGTTTGTATTCAAGAACTGCTCTGTACACTTGTTGCGGTGATGTGGCTTTTGGTTTTAATAGCCTGGCATGCTGACGAGGAGCCAGATTTTGTCCGCCTTGCGGAGCATAAACTTTTCCATCTGCCTGATAATACCAATAACGAATGTCGATCACATCAATCAGCGATACATAATGAAGGTCATTCAAAATAGCATCTTGTGCATCCTTTGTTGTACTGAGTGCAATGATCTCTTTTTTTCCCTTTTCCTTTTCCCATTCACTAATTGTGTTCAGCCAGAATTGTACAAAATGCAATGGACCGGTAAATTCTTCGCCAATTGTTTGTATCACTCCGTTGTTATCAGAAAAATTTTCCAAGCACTGACGGATATATTTTTTGTGTAACTCCCTGCGAACCGCGTGAGTCGTATCATAAAACTGTTCGGCCATGAAAATACGTTTGTCACCAGCGTAGGGCGGCGGCTCAGGGAAACCGGTATTGTTAATATTATTCACAGGTCGCCATGGAAAATCAGCATAGTGAGCGCCTGCCTCAATGATATTGTGTTGGAAATAATTTTGATGGATCAGTAACAACCCCTTCTGATCTGCAAGGTCGGCGAATTGTTTCAAGCGGTTCCAGTACCAATAATTGTATTTTGTAAGATCATATTTGCTCAATCCATCCCAGGCAGCTTCTTTACCACTTCTTGCAAATGGCAATTCATAAAATGGAGTCCATACATCACCATCGGCTCGTCTGATCCGCTCATGATCATCTCTCCTTCTATCGTACCATAAACCATAATTCTGTTCAATTCCAATAATGTTTTTAGCCAACATTGAATCGGTCGTTTCGTTCAAATCATCGGTCAAACCTCTTCCCGTTCTTCCTGGAACAAAACGTGTAATGGCTATCGGAGTGTTTTTTAGTGCATATGGTCTTGCGCTGCCATTCCACCAGGGTACAGAGACTCTCTCCCCAGTTATTAATTTATCACCTCGAACAAGCCAGCCATTTTGTACATGAAGAAGAGGCGCTTTTGTAATCGTATTTTTTTGCGATATACTTATTTGATCAATTGTCTTTACTCTGCTTGCATTTGTATTGATCGGTTGCCGTTGTGGGGCTTCGTTAATAAATTCGAACAATGTCTTTGCTGGCGAGCCGGATAATTTAGTCAATGCTAAAGCTGTCTCAACGGAAGGACTGCTGCTTGCGTCCGTTTCAATATTCATTACCTGCACTTTATTATTAAATGCTGAACCCAACCTTTCTTTTAATTGCGCATAATACAAACTGCGTGGTTCAATACTATTGTTTGATTCAGCCCAATAGCCATCGCCGGCAAACTGGCTCCAAGAGCCAAATGCCCAGTTTTGCGCTGTAGGTGGTTTATAGCAATCAATTCTTGAAGCACTACAATTCCATAATAGGCTGTTAGCAATACTCCACCCTGCCCCTTGCCCATCCTGGCCACGATTAAAAAAACTGACGGCATTGCCATCCACATACACCACATCAAACAACGCACCTGATGACCAGCTATCGATACCACCGCTAAAACTATGTGGAAGATGAGATTCACATTGAACAAAGGCATTAGGACCCGCTGCACAAAAACCAGTTCCGAAATCATGCATGCCATATTCAGCATAACATCTTTGAAATAATGTTTGCTGACCCGAAGTAAAAAATGTATTTCTCCTTTCTCCGCCAATTTCAGAAACAGGCTCTTGAGAAATACAATCTTCCACAGTAACCCGTGAACCATTTTCATACACCGCTACCGAACTTCCAGCAAAATGCATAAAACGAACCTGTCTTATCCAAACATCGGTCGCATTGTTTATAGTAATAGCCATCCAGCGATGGTCTTCATCTTTGAGGTTTGTTGTATCGTAAGAAGAAATGAGCTGCAGATTTTCTATTCCGCAATTCATTATGTGGCCAAGCCAAGTATATTTCGAAATCGTTCCTCCGCCATATTTTTTATCGAGAGCTGTGGTCAATGGCGCATCTATTGTTAACGTATTGCCATTGATTGATGTAATGGTTCTTGTCCATACAATATCTCTTTGGCCGGGTTTCCATCCAAGCGCAGTAATGCCTCCGCCGAAATGATCGGTACCTAATATATCGATCCATTCTTTGGTGGATGGACGAGTGATGATGAGATCGTCTCCCTTTTTAAAATTGCTGCTTGGAATGTGAAATGTATTGGCATTAACAGGAACATAATCATCAGCAATCGTCACGCTTGCAGAAATTATTTTATCATTTTTTCCTTCGATACGGATCAATGTTTCCCTGTCTTTTCCTTCACCGATGATTGATGTGCCTTTTCCGCCAAATCCGCTTCCTCGTAATACCACACCAGAAGTATTTATTCGAAGACCACCTTTGACATGGTAAATTCCTTTTTGCAAGAGCACGGTCCCTCTTAATCCTTTACTATCTAAGGGCAGCATACTTACATAATCAATTGCTGATTGAATGCGGTCCGTTGCATCTCCATCCGTAACCGGAACAACAATTTTTATATCGACATCTGGAATTTGCTGCTCCCCAGCTTTGTAGCCACAATAAGAAAAATCAGGTATGCGGTTTCCCAGTGAATCAGGAGAGTAACGAAGTTTTCCTTGCACCACAGAAAGCAGAGGTAAAGGTTTTTCAACAACAGCTTTTTGTGCACGAGCTATATCACAGGTGACAATAATTAGACTCACCCATAGTGCATTAATAAAATAAATTCTTCTGCAAAAATTTTTTGTGAATATACAAGCCTTCAAAATTCAGGATTTTATTGGCTGGTAAAAACATTTTGGATCCAATATTAATTTAAAAACCTTTTGCCGGCGTTACAATCTGTACAGGCACTACACTATTTAAATATTCCTCAATGTTAGTATACCCAGATTTGTTTTTAGAAAACTGGGAAGCATCTGCATCATTTGCTGGATTCAATCCATTTTTCTTTTCCCAATCATCAGGCATGCCATCATTATCAGAATCTTTATAAGAAGTTCCTTTGTAATCAGGGTAGCCGCCCACCTGTGAAACATCAGTGATGATGCCTTGCTTATAGGAATCAATTGGCAAGCGACGATGCTCAAATTGTTTTTCAGGCAGCTTAACATTTTCAATAAAATTGATCTTTCCTGTTTTTGCTTGCTCTACTATTCTTTGATCAACGGCGTCTCTTCTTGGCAACGTGGCCCCCGCATTATTCAATACATATTGGTAAGCCTCTTTAGCTGGAAGAATTGTCAGAGGCGGCATAGGCAATGGCTTGTTCACTTTCATATAATCTGTGTACTGTTCCGTGTTAGGAAGTTCTTCAACTTGTACCCCACCATTCCAGTTATCTTTTGTGATTTCATCATAACCTTCCATAATATTTCCATTCACATAACAACGCCCAAATACAAGGTATTTTAATTTGCTTCTCCCCGACTCTGGTTTTAAAATACGATGACCCACCGGAGAATTTTTTGGTGTAGCCGGCCCAGGTTTGAAGTAATTATTGATGATATTAAAATTGGCTCTGTAATCACCACCATCGATTGAACGGTGCACCCAGTTGAACACAACATTGTTGACAAAATTGAAAATGCCATTCCAACCAACAGAAGGATTGCGCCCTGTGTTATCTGCCCAAAGATTACGCATGAAGCTGCAATTCTCTCCCCCCAATGTACTTCCAAAAGCATGGTTCCATGTATCCAGTGACTCAGAGAAAATAGAGTTTTGAATGGTAATATTAACTGTTCCTAATTTTTGCTCGATAGTCCCCGTGCTATCATTGTACATGTGGCGATACATGGACATATTTTCATCCAAACCCCAGCTAGCTGAAACATGGTCGATCATAATGTTACCAATAGGATTGCCACCTATGGCATCATCTCTTCTTCCCACATTTGTTTCGCCCCTTCTGAATCGCATGTAACGGATGACCACATCATGTGTGTTGATCCAAACTGTTTCTCCTGCGATACATACACCATCACCCGGTGCCGTTTGACCTTCAATGGTTATATAAGGAGCACGAATGATAACAGGAGTTTTCAATCGGATGATACCTGCAACATTAAAAACAATGATACGAGCGCCTCCTTGTTCACAAGCCCAGCGAAAACTTCCCGATCCATCATCATTCAAATTGGTTACCACATACACTTTACCCCCACGACCACCGAAGCTAAATTTGCCACCACCCTCAGCACTGGGAAAAGCAGGAACATCGGCTTGCGGCAGATCAGTGGGACGGGCTGCCCAAGGAATATACGGTTTACCTTTTTTTGCTTCCGCATCAATTACAGGCCATGCTTTAGCCCAGGCTTCATCCGAATGTTTTTTTGCGGCATCTAATAATGAATCGGACCAACGCTGCACATTTGATGGTATGGTTGGATATTGGGCCTCGGTTTTTTGCGATAATCCCAGCATCATTAATGCAGTAATAAAAATTGCATTCTTCATTTTCTAAAACTTTATTTCAAATTTAAAATAAAGGGGAGACGGGCTCCCCTTGTTATTATTTTAACGGGTCAAAACTACCGCCCCAGTTGTTGTTTTGTTGCAGATTGGGATTGTTAGTTATGGCAGCAAGCGGAATAGGAAAGAAATAATAGGTGGATAAAAAATTGATAGGATTGGAATCTAATTTTGTCGTTGAGTTAGTACCGTCATGATTATTATTTCTAATCGTGGTAAAATAGCTGGTCATCATAACATCTAGATTTAGACCATCACGATAGCTTGAATTCGCAGGATCTTTTAAAGCAGTTGCGCTTGGAATTCCACTTCCTGTTTTGAGAACTATTCTTAGCCTGTTCCTTATCCAGCCCTGGAGATCGGACATTCTCTTCCAACGGTAAAGATCCCAGAATCTTTTGCCTTCAAATGCAAATTCAATTTTTCTTTCAAATAGAATCGCATCAAATAGTTGGGAACGCGTCATTCCTGTACTGAGGCCATACAAATTATTTGAACCCGCTGTGATACCTGCTCTTTTTCTGACAGCAACAATACCTGCATACCCATCCTCACTAGTGGCGATTTTGCCAATGCCCACTGCACTTTCCGCCAAATTCAACAACACTTCTGCATATCGTATTTCTATCCAATCAGTACCACTGTATTGTGGATCGTTAAAAGTAAATGCACTTTCAGAAACGGCTTTTCTGCAATAGAATCCAGTATTTGAAGCTGATGATTCAGACGATTTAGATGAAGTTTCGTAATATGTCCACACCTTCAAGGCTGGGTTGCCATCAAGCGGCCAGGTGCATCCATTGTATGCAATGGTAGCGTCAAAACGGGGATCTCTGTTTTTGTAAAATAGTGAATCATAATATGTATAAGCACCGGTAACATCGCCGGGCATCTTACCATCCTTCATTGGATAAGAACGAACTAATTCCCAAGTGGGCAAATTTGAACCGCTTCCATTCAAATAAGAAGGCCTGCAGGATTTATCCCAACCATTATTTTTCTTTATCTGGTCACCAGTTGCATTATTATAGCTTGTTACAAGTACTGCTTCAGGATTATTTGCTTCCGTAAACCACATGGTCTTATAATTACTATTAAGTCCATATCCATTTGCAGTTAAAATTGTTTTTGCTTGAAGATTTGCATCATAAGCTGCCTGCCATCTGGATGTTAGATCTGTGGGATTGAACATGGGACTTGCCCAATATAATAATACTCTTCCTTTAAAAGCCGCCGCAGCGCTACTTGTAAGTTTTCCCCAATCGGAAGCGGCAGCATATTTACCAGGAAGATTTGCAATTGCATAATCTAAATCAGAAACTATTTGGGCAAAACATTCGGATGTTGAATTTCGTGGTAATAATGCAGAATCTCTAGCTGCCTCGCCAACTCCATTTAATGGGGCTAATACCAACGGTACTCCCCCATAAATTCTTACAATATCCCAATAACGAAATGCCCTGAAAAATTTTGCCTGCGCAATAAACTTAGCCTTCGTATAAGATGGCAGCGGGCTGTTTTCTACAGAAACAATAAAAGTGTTCAATTGTCTGATTTTGCCCCAGTTTGTATTTGGCTGAGAATTGCTGGTGCTTAACGCAGTACCAAAATCTTTTGGCTCATCAACGCCATAGCTCATTGTTCCTTCCATAAATTTATTACCAGTGGATTGACCTTCTTCTGAAAGTTGGGATTGAACTCCACTTAAGACACTACTGGTATTTTGTCCGCCCCATAATGGAAGATTATTGTCATAAATATTATCTATGTTGAGTTGAACCAATGTAGAATCTGAAAATACCAACTGCGGTTCAAGTCTGGCAAGATTAGTCTTGTCAAGAACTTTATTACAAGCTACCAGACAAAACATAAAGATTATTGCAAGATATATTCTGAAATGTTTCATTATAATCATTTTTTAGAGGTTCACATTTAATCCTACATTGAAAGATCTTAATTGTGGAAAAACATCATAAGATCCGTTGGCATTGTCTTTATAATTATAAGGATTATAAAAATTAAGAGGATTAATTCCGGTTAAATAAACTCTCGCACTATTCATTCCCGCTTTTCTTACCAGTTGTGACGGCAATGTATAGGAGAGATTAAAACTGGTTACTCTAAAAGAGTAAGAGCTTCTCCACCAAAAATCTGTTGCAACATCATAACTACCGGTATAAAAAGGTGACGGATAGGCGGCTTCAGTGTTATCAGGTGTCCAATGGTCTGCCCAGAAAGCAGGCCGGTTGGAATAAATTTCCGCTTTTTTTCTGGCAGCGCCTTCTACAGAATTGATACCGCCCCAACTCATTCCCATTATTACACTTAAGCTGATTGCTTTATAAGAAACAGCCCAGTTAATACCTAAACCATAATGGTTATCCGATTTGCTTTTTAAAAACTCCTGATCATCAGTTGTAATAGTGCCGTCGGGTTTTGTATAATTTCCTGAAGCATCTTTGGGCCCCCTGTAATCTTCAAAATATAACATGCCGGGTTTAGGCACTTGACCAAAAATTTTGTAATTAGGATGATCGGCTAAAAAAGCATCCACTTCTTCCTGTGTTCTGAACATGCCAAGGGAGCGATAACCCAAAAAGCCCATATCGCTTGATTTTCCCGTTGGATCTTTGTATGTACCAATATCACCTTTTGCAACATCAGTTACTAATATTTTATTATCATTCCAATTGAAATTGGCTGTTACATTATAAGTCCAATTCTTATTTATATTATCCTTCCAATTTGCAGATAACTCATAACCAAACGTGTTTGCTTTTGTAAAATTCTCAGATGGAATAGCAGTGCCGATCAATATGGAAGGAGAGGATGTAAGGTTTGATAACATGTCATATCCCTTATTGATATATCCATCAGCAGTGATCGACAAACGATTTCTTAAGAACCTTGCGTCAATGCCTATGTTGTACTTATCTTGATTATCCCAATGCACAGCTCTATTTGCTAAATCCACATCGGAAACAACAGCAGGGCCTCTATCACTGTTTCCACCGAATACGGCTGCTTTACCGGTTTGTATAGCGTAGCTTCTTAACCACTGGTAGGTCTTCGTATTATCAACACCCATGAAACCAACAGAGCCTCTTAATTTCAGATAATTAATATGATTTAATAATCTATCGAAAAAACCTTCTTGAGAAATAACCCAACCTGCGGAGAAAGATGGAAAATAACCCCACCTGTTTTCTGGTGCAAAATTTTGACTTGCATCTGCCCTGAACTGTGCTTCAAATAAATATTTACCGGCATAATTATAATCCAGTCTTCCTATATAAGCCAATCTTCCTGCTTCACTTATTGTTTCATTTGATAACTGAGGACCGGTGGCAAAATTCTGATTATCATTACCACCTACGATTACCCCGTCAACTTCTCCCGCTACTCCATCAGCAAATGATTCACTTTGCTCATAACCAAACAAAGCGCTGATCTGATGTTTTCCAAAAGTTCTATCGTAATTAGCAGTAGCATTAAGCTGATACGTTTTAGTAATTGAAGGATTCAACCTAACCCTATCTCCATTAGTCCATGTATATGATTTGATAACAGAGTCGCCCAAGATATGATTGTGTGTTCCTAATTTATTAAAGTCATAAACATTATATTTTGTACCGTATTGTTTACCCCAGGCATTGGCAATATTTTTATTAAAGTTTACTGCCGCTCTCAAGCCTTTTAAGAATGGAAACTCATAAGAAAGTTGTCCTTGGAAATTTATAGATGTTCCATAAGTGCTTGTGTAATTATCTAAATCATGTACCGCAAAATAATGGTACGTGTTTATATTTGAGCTTGTACCTGCTCCCTGGATTAAAATTGGTAGGCCTTTTATATATGGAGGATTGAATTGCGCTTCACCAATGAGTGTCTTCCAATCGTTATCTAAACTTTCATTTCCCTGCTTATTAAACGTATTCTTTTTATCGGATAAAGTTCCGCTTAGTGATAAACCAAGCTTTAAACCGGTTGTTAGTTTAATATCGCTGCTTGATCGGAATGAATAACGCTTATATCCTAATCCATCGAAATTGCTGTTTTGCGAACTATAGCTTAAGCCTGCAAAATAGGTTGCCTTGTCTGACCCTCCTGAAAGATTAATTGTTTGCCGTGTTTCATATGATTTTTGCCAGGCCTGCGGCAACCATTCATAATTATGAGTTCTGAAATATTCAAGCTCATCCGGAGTATAATAAGCAGTGTTCGAACTTATACCACTGGTATCCCAATTTTTAGAGCCGATAAGATAGTCATTCAAATAAACTGCATGCTCATAGCCATTCATCATCTTAGGCATAAACGGTGCGTCAGACATGCCTACCGATGCATTGTAAGTAATTGAAGTAGCTCCCGGTCTTCCTCGTTTTGTTTTTACAACAATAACGCCGTTAGAGCCAAGGATTCCATAAATAGCAGCAGCAGCATCTTTTAATACCGAAATGTTTTCGATTTCTGATACATCTAGCAAATCAAAATCACTTTTAGTTCTGATAATATCATCTATAACATACAATGGATCTTTTGAGCCGCCATCTTTAGAAAAGAATATCGGGTTGCGAATGGTAATTGTTGCCGGTTCACCAGGTCTTGAAAATCCCCCCGAAACACTGACCCCTACAATTTGACCTTTCAAAGCCTCCGATAAGCTACCGACAGGGAGATCTTGGATACTTTTGACATCAACTGTACTCACTGATCCTGTTAAATGTGTCCTTTTTTGAGCTCCATACCCTACCACAACTACTTCGTCAAGTGATTTATTATCTGTACTAAGAGATATAGGAAATGTTGTTTGTTTACCTACTGGAATTTCCAAGTAGTGGAATCCGACCATTGAAATTCTCAATACAGATTCTTCAGAAGCTCCGATGGAAAATTCTCCTTTAGGGTTGGTAACGGTACTCCTGTCTGTGCCTTTAATTGACACAGTTGCACCCGAAAGTGGCTCACCGGTTTCTTTGTTTGTGATAATTCCACTAATCGTTCTTTGCTGAGCAAATAGAATTGAGCTACTCAATAACGTGATAAGCAGTAAAAAATACCTCGTTAGTTTTAGATACATATGGCAATCATTTAAGTGTATATAAAAAGTAATTAAGTAAGAGCTATTTAACCTTTAATTGCCAGAAGTATTTTTTCCGGCATTTCTTCTTTTTTGCCACTCTTCGCCTTCTTTTTTCATATCATATCCTGCGGCAGACAAATAATTATTGATCCTGCCTTTATATTTACCAAACCACCAATGTTTTTTTTCGGAAGATTCTGCATCCATTGCTTGTTCTCTTGCTTCTTTCAGCCATTTCATGATGTGTTCTTTTTGCTCGCTGGATAATTGAGGCAACATATCCAGATAAGCATTGTAAGTAATGGAAGCTACATTGTACGTCATTCCATCTTTCACAAGTTCTATCTGCTCCGGTGTAAGCAAAGAAGAAAGTTTTGATAAGTATTCACCATGAAGCTTTTCAAGTTTGCTATTCGTTTCTTGTTCCAATTTTTTCATTTCACTGTCAATAGCTTCTTTATTGACACCTTCTTGCTTTCTGATCGCTGCTTCTTGTTCATTTTTTCCATCATGAGCCTTGCTTAGGCTTAGATATTGCGCAGAAATAATATTTCTTACCTGAATTTGTGTCGCAGAATCTTTTATGCCTAGTGTGGCAACAATTTTTTCGGCCCGTTGCCTGATGATTTTTTCATAATCTGATAACTGATTATTCTGTGCAGTTAAATTGGAGGAAATAATTACTGTGCAAAGCAGCCAAAATAAACAGGATAAAAAACGCGTCATGAAATTTTTTGAATTAAAATTTACCGATGGATTTCGATAATTTTTTTCAAAGGAGAAGGATTAGGATATTCACCAGGTTT
The DNA here is from genome assembly GCA_036005185.1 of Chitinophagaceae bacterium. GTDB lineage: Bacteria > Bacteroidota > Bacteroidia > Chitinophagales > Chitinophagaceae > VBAU01. Next base: position 303,802 of record DASYQS010000002.1, read on the forward strand.
TCAGGGTCTCAGAAAAAAAATCAGATTTTTTGCGGGCTTATATACTTGACACAGTAAACAATTCCAAGCTTAAGAGAGAGTAGCAACGGCAAGCAACCTCCCTTTTATACATAATTCGTTTTAATTCTGCCAATGAACTCAGATGTTTTTCAGCTTTATTAAAGGTACATGTACCCATATCTGGCAACAATGTAAAGTTTCGCTATTATGATGGAAGATTTTACTATCCGGATTATAAATCTTTCCGGGAACGATTGCATTCATTTTCCCTTTCAGTCAACGGTTTTTAGAGTTAAAAATGCCGGTTTTAATCCTTCTGCTTTTGCGCTTAATGTAATATTTCCCTTTTTTTCAGAAGATTGGATGATCACAAGAGCCATCCCTTTCCAACATTTTCTTTGATGAGTTTTGAATGATGTGGTATCCGCCTGATATCCGTTGTCTGTTCCTGCAATTGAACCTGAACTGCTAATATTAAAATGAATCAAATTATCTGCATTAGGGACTAGATTGCCGTCTTTATCCAAGAGCTTTACTGTAACGAACGAAAGATCTTTGCTATCGGCCTTTAATACATTTCTGTCAGCAAGCAATATGATCTTTTCCGGTTTTCCTGCTGTATGAATTTGTTTTATTAAAACTGTCTTTCCATTCTTTCGGGAAATAGCCTTTATTATTCCTGGCTCAAATGACACCCTCCACATAACATGTAATTCATCATTCATTTTTTTCTTTACACCTAGCGACCGTCCATTGAGAAATAGTTCTACTTCATCAGCATTATTATAGTAAGCCCATACATCTACTACTTCGCCGTGTTGCCAGTTCCAATGCGGAAAAATATGCAATACTGGTTTTGTTGTCCATTCACTTTGATACATGTAATACACATCTTTTGGAAAACCGGCAAGATCCACAACACCAAAATAAGAACTGCGTGCAGGCCATGGATAAGGAGTAGGTTCTCCCAGATAATCAAAACCAGTCCATACAAACAAACCTGATAAATAATCATATTTCTTAATAATCTTCCATGTTTCTTCGTGAGTCGAACCCCAATAAGCAGAAACCTGATCATAAGCAGAAACAGTGTAATCAGCATTTCCTTTTTCAACAAATCTTTGAGGCGATTTTTCAGGCCAGTGAAATAATGAATCAGAAGGAAAACTATAGCTACCTCGTGTAGCAAGCGCCGACATATTTTCGGTACCAATAAATTTCTGACCCGGAAAATATTTTGGAAAATCTTTATAAACTTCATGATGGTAATTCAAACCAACTACATCCAATGCTCCGGACCTATACATAAAATTTTTTTCAGGGTTCCATTCGCTTAATCCTGCTGTTACAGGTCTTGTGCTATCCAGGTCTTTTATGATTGACACTAGTTCCTTTGTAATATTAATGCCGGTGCTATCAAACTGTTCCCTGATCTCGTTGCCAATGCTCCACATAAAAACCGAAGGATGATTTCTGTCTCTAATCACCATATCCTGCACGTCTTGTTTATGCCATTCTTCGAAATCCAACGAATAATCATACTTAGTCTTCTTTTTTTTCCACATATCAAACGACTCATCAATTACAATAAACCCCATTTCATCACATATATCCAATAATTCAGGAGCAGGAGGATTGTGTGCGGTTCGGACAGCATTACATCCCATTGCCTTTAAAATTTCCAATTGTCTTTGAATAGCACGCTTATTCACCGCTGCACCTAAAGCGCCCAGATCGTGGTGCATGCAAACTCCTTTTATCTTTAGAGATTTACCATTCAGTGAAAGGCCTTTATTCTCATCAAAATTGAAATAACGGATCCCAAATCTGGTGCTGTATTCATCAACGAGTTTTCCCTTGTTGAATATTTTAATTACCGCCCTATACAAATAGGGTCTTTCAACAGACCAGAGTTTTGGATTGAAAATTTTTGTTGAATAATTAAGCTCCGTTTCGTTACCGGTAAATGTTAATCTGCCGCTACCAGATTGTTCTACAGAAATTTTTTTTCCTTCTGCGTCATATATACTGGTATATACGGACGAAGATTTTTCTCCTTTTACTGAGCTGCTTAACACAACAGCGATATTAATTCTTGCTTGTCTTTGATTTATGTCGGGGGCGGTAACAAATGTTCCCCACTGTGAAACTGCCACTATAGGGCTATACAAGATCAATCGCACATTTCTGTAAATGCCGGAACCACTGTACCACCTTGAATTAGGCTGCTGGCTGTTATCTACTTTTACCGATATGATATTTTTTTCCGGCGCTTGTTTTATATAAGGACTAAGATCATATTGAAAAGAAATATAACCATTTGGTCTTTTGCCAAGATACTGTCCATTAATCCAAACCTCGCTATTTCTATAAATGCCGTCAAATTCAACTCGCACATTTTTATTCTGTGCGGTGGCAGGAAGCGTAAATGTTTTTCTGTACCAACCGATCCCTCCTGGCAATGCGCCACTTTGTGTAGTAGCAGGGTTTGTTTCCCTAAACTCGCCTTCAATGCTCCAATCATGCGGTAATGAAATAGTTCTCCATTTTGAATCATCATAGTTTTCATGGATAGCCGCGCTATCGTCGCCTAAAAAAAATTTCCAGTTTTTGTTGAAGTCAATGATGGTTCTGGGAGAGGATTGAGCAAATGATAGCTGAAGAATAAACAACAGAAGTAACAATATGATTCGTTTTTTATTCGTCATTGTCATTTTTCATAATTAATTGCCACTACACGAAGTTTTTTTATGAGGAAATTGCCCTTAGTGACTAAGTGACTAAAAACATCTAGTTTCATTTTAATCTGGTTGCAAAATGATAAGTTCCTGAACCAATCTTTAATGGATCGTTACGCTGTGGTAAATATATTTCCGCTGTTGTATTGGGAGGAATTGTAACATTCAATTCAAATGAACTATTCCTTTTTTTCCAGTCCGTTTTTATTAAGCCGTAAAGTGAATGATATTTAGCTTGTGCAAAATTTATATCGTCCACGGGTTGCAGACGTATCTCTATTTTTTTAAAGGCAATTCCATCCTTTGCCTGCTGAATACCACAAAGCCCTGCATAAAACCACTCCATTAAATGACCCAGCATAAAATGATTATTCGAAACTGTTGGCAAAGCCTGCCATGATTCGGTTAATGCTGTTGCGCCTTTTGCTAACTGAAAGCCATAACCAGGAATATCGTTGCGATTATTCATTTCAAATATTATATCCGACCTTTCCGCCTCATGGAGTACAAGCAATAAGTAACGATATCCAATGTCGCCTGCCGTCAAACCATTTTTTTTAACATCGCCAACAATATTTTCTATGACAGCGTCTTCGTATTCAGGTTCCACCAATTTCATATAAACAGCCATTGCATTTGCAGTTTGACTGCCTGTAGCATATTGTTTCGTTTCCTCATGAAAAAAACTGTCATTAAAAGCTTGCTTGACTTTTACCGCTAAATTTTCGAAACCCATTGCGTCTTCATTTTTTTTCAATAATGCAGCAACCTTTGCTAAAATGGTAAGATCATAATAATAAATAGCTGTTGCTGTAACTCCCATCGGAGTTAATTGCGATACACCTGGCGGCTTTGGCCCTAAGTCATACCAATCGCTCAAACCTTGTGAAAGAATATATCCCTTCGCTTTTTTTTGTAGATAAGACGCATAACGCTTCATCATCTCATAGCTTTTGTCCAATACTCCGCTATCACCATACCATTGATACAAATACCATGGAATAATGATGGCTGAGCTACCCCATTCAGGAGAATCGCGGAACATGCCATCGCCCCATTCGAATTTTACATACTCAGGCGATATTTCTGGTACTAACCCTTCTTCCGTTTGTGAATATTGCATATCGTGAATTTGTTTTTCAAACAGATTCACAACATCGTAATTATAGCGAACAGAATTACCCATCAAATGTGCCTCTTCCAACCAACCCAGTTTTTCACGATGAGGGCAATCGGTAAACAAACTAACCATATTACTTTTTATAGCCCAGTCAATTAATGTATAGGTGCTATTAAAAAGTTGGTTTGAACAACTGAATGCTCCTATTTTACTTGCTGCATTTCGAATATGCAAACCCCTTATTTCAATAAGCACAGGAAGATTTGAAGAATTGTTTTGCCCGTTTGGAATAGCTCCATTGATTTGCAAATAACGAAAGCCATAATAGGTAAACTTGGGTTGCCAGGTTTCAATGCTTTCTCCTTTTAAAATATATTCCAAGTAATATGGGCTACCCGTTGCTCTTTGATTGGCTGAGCCATCTGCTTTTAATAGTTCAGCAGGAATGATCCTGATCGTATCACCTTTTTTGCCTTGAATTTTTATTTGAGGAATGCCGGATGCATTTTGCCCGAGATCATACACCCAACTATTCGCTTGCAAAAAGGCGATTTTTTTAGGTTTGAAAACTTCCATCACCTTTACTGGTTCTGCCATTTGTGAATTAAGTATAAAAGGTCCATCAACGATCACTACCTGTTTCCACCCAACATCATTGAAATTGGATTGATCCCAACCTTTTTGTTCTAATCTGGCATCATAGTCTTCACCTCCATAAATGCTTGAAAAAGTGATGGGACCGGGAGTCGTTTTCCATGAGGAATCACTCACTATATCTTCGTGGCTTCCATCTTCATATTCAATGGCTAGCCTGCAAATCATTTTTGGATAACCAAATGCCACCTTTAATTTTCTATACCTCCCCGAAACGGGAGGAATATAATAAAAACCATTGCCCAGCATTATACCAATGGCATTGCCTCCTTTTTTTAATTCTTTCGTTACATCAAATGGAACGTACAAAGCTTGCTTATCATACTTTGTCCATCCGGGATCAAGAAAATGATCTCCGATTTTTTTTCCATTTATGTTTAATTCAAAATGTCCCAATCCCGAAATAAACATAATTGCCTTCTTAACTGGCTTGTTGATCATAAATGACTTTCGAAGAAGAGGCAAAATATTCTTACCAGTATAGTTGTCTTTCTTTCCATCAGTAGGTAATATATTAACAAGACTGTCGGGGATCTTTTCATAGGCAATCCACTGAGCATTTTTCCAATCTTCTTTATCAAGCAAACCAATTTGCCATTTTGAAGGACTGCTCCAACTTGAAACATGGTTATGATTGTCCCAAACCATCACTTTCCAGAAATAAGTTTTTGCCGATGCCAATGTTTTACCCACATATTTTACTTGTATAGATTGATCGGAGATAATTTTTTTTGAATCCCATGCATTGCCAATATTTTTTTTTAGCAATACAGAATCATCCGATACCAATATCCTGTACGCTGTTTGCATAACAGAGCGCTGGTTTGATTTTAATTGCCAACTTAATGAAGGTGATAGTTCTTCTATTCCAAGAGGGTTGGTTTTGTTTTCGCATGTAAGATTAGCAATAGTGAGTTGTTGTGAAAAACAATTCAGTGACCTGATAAGAAGCAAAAAGGAAATAATTTTTTTCCGCATTCTTTTAACCAATTAATTCAATTGCCTGATTTCATCTATAAAAATTTCTATCGCGATTTATGCTAATTCGCTACCCACATTTGACTCCTACGGAGTCAACATCGAACGCTGCTTTTTTCTATCTTACAGAGTTTCTCTTCCAATGAACCTTGAACCTTGAACCTCAAACCATCTCCACCGTTGCTTTTATAACTCCTGTTTCGGGTTTCAGCCAGCTTTCAAACTGATCTTTTACTTCATTGAATTGTACGCGGTGGGTGATATAGTTTGTTGGCTTTACAAATCCCTTCTTCATACATGCCATTACATGCTCAAAATCCTGGCGGGTAGCATTACGGCTGCTCATTAATGTACCCTCGCGTTTATGAAATTCAGGATGACTAAAACAAATCTCTGCTTTTTGCAAGCCTACTAACACATATCTTGCCCCATGCGACATGTATTGAAAGGAATTATTGATAGCTTTCAAATTGCCAGTAGCATCAATAACAACTGTAGGCATATCGCTATTGGTTATTTCCTTTAACGTTAACATTACATCATCATGAAGCGGATTGATTATTGAGCGGATTCCAAGTTTTTGCCGGCAAAATTCTAAGCGCTTGTCAATAATGTCCATCACGATCACTTGACCACCCGCAATTTTTGCAAACTCCGCTATTCCTAAACCTATTGGTCCAGCGCCAATAACTAAAACAAATTCATCTGCTTTTACTCCCGCTCTTCTTACGCCATGCGCACCGATAGCCAACGGTTCTAACAAGCTCAATTCATCAAAGTTCAACCCCTCTCCATGCAATAAAGAATAGGAAGGCACCGAAAGATATTCCGCAAAACCTCCGTTGATATGAACTCCGCATACTTTAATGTTGACGCAGCAGTTAGGCAGCCCTGATCGACAAGCAATACATGAACCACAATTAAAATAAGGAATGAAAGAAACCTTTTCGCCTATTTCAAAACCAGGCGCTCCATCAAACTCAACCAACTCGCCTGCCAGCTCATGACCCAGAATACGCGGGTATTCAAAAAAAGGTTGAGTTCCTTCAAAGGCATGCAAGTCTGTTCCGCAAATACCGATGCGCTTTACTTTAATGATCGCCTGTTTTTTTTGAAGCACCGGCGCTTCTCTTTCTTCGTAATTTAATTCGCCCGGTTTGGTGCAAACCAATGTTGTCATCTCGCTTTTATTTTATTGAACATCCAACGAATTTATGCTTAGCCCTTCTGCGTCTTTGGATGTTAATCTCAATTTATAATTGCCGGCATTGATCATCGTGCCTGTAGTTGTATTGATATAGTTTAATTTTCCCTCTCTTGTTGGGGTAAATTGAATTTCTTCTTCTTTCATCAATCTTCCATCAAACGCTGATAACTGAAGAACTCCTTTAATAATTTCGGTATGTGGGTTATTATACGATATCGTCAACGAATACTTATCAGCAACTCCTATTGCAAAATCCCACTCCAATGAATTTTTAGTGGAAGCATTTTGAAAGATCACTCTATCCTTTCCATCTATTTGTCCTTTTACAACTCCAGGTCCTCGCAATTTACCGTTTATGGACTTGTAACTCACAATTGGCTTTAAATCGTAAGGAGGTTCCATGTCACTTGCAGAAACGGCTGCCACCAAATATGTTTTATTACTAATTGCATCCGAATTTAAGCTGATCTTTTCTCCTTTTTGAAACCTTTTCTTATAAATCGCATAACTACTCCCGTTATCGTTTTGAATTATTGTTTTTGTATTCGCAAAATCTTTTAGCCATGAAGGTTGACCGGCAAACGAATCAACTCCAATAAAAACATCTGCATTTCTTGTCAGTTCAATCGTTGGTAAATTACCTATTGAGCTATCAGCAATTGTTACTGTTTTGATCCATTCGGCTCCGAATAATTCAGGAGGCAAAGGGCTAAGTTTTGTTTTTTCATTCAAATATTGTTCATCTCCTTCATCAAGCCAGTATTGCATAGACCAGTTTACATTCATTGAATTATTTGACGCATTCACAAGTTTTAACAGCGGCTCGGGCGAAGGCGCCGATTTTAGTTTTTTATTCAATGAAGCAATCGCTATGGCCGAGATCACTGCTTGACCTGAAGCGACATGCGGAAAGGAAATGATCAATTGCCCTCCGTTAACTTTTACTTTGATGATTTTTTTCAATGCCGCATCATGACCAACTTCTTTCCAGATATCAACATTTTTCAAAACGGTTTTGTCATTCACTGCCACATCAAATATTCTCCATCCCGTACAATCCATTCCTCCTCCGGTTCCTAACCAGGGCTCTGTAAAATATAACTCTATTAAATATTCACCATCCTGTACTGGGAAGATATACTTCAATTTTTCTCGTCCATAGCGAAAAGTTTGAAAAAGTTTCCAATCTTTTGTTCCCTTTATGGGATCAGATATCCGTTGCTGGCTGGCAAAAAAAGCTGGCATGCCAGAAAAATCATTTGTCCACGAAACCGAACCCCAGTTAAGTAGTGATTGATGAGTAATGAGTGATGAGTGGTTATTTTGTTGTGCATTATTTATTTGCCGATCTGCAAGCCATAGACTACCATTTTCATCTATATAATCTCCCCCACCACAATTGACTCTGTACAGATAATTATAATTATTTCGAGGGGCAGTGATCCGTTTTGCATCCTTGAAAAATTCATTAAACCGCGGGGCTTGTGGAAGATGATTTAAAAAGATATAATCTTTCGCTACTTCTTTGCCATTAACATAGCCAACAGCATAAAGCACATTGTACCGAATGTCTACACCATCCCATTGAAAATGCGTTCCAACTCCCTGCTTCTTTCTTTTTCCTAAAGAAATGGAATGAACATCGTTGAACAATTCCACTTCATCGCAGTTGGAATAGACAACAATGCCGTCTTTCTCTCCCGTGGTTGTCCATCGATTGGGCCAAGTATGAGAAACAATGTACACCATCGGTTCTTTTTCTTTTGAGATAAAATTTGAACGGTACATGTAATATACATCCAAAGGCTGTTCCCAAGGCGTAAGCAATCCTTTGTAATTAACGGGACCTATTCTATCCAATTCACGATAGCCTTCCCCAGCTTGCGCTCTGCCTGGGTTATCATGCGAACTAAACAACCACATAAAATGACCGACCGTGCTGTCCTTTACTTTCTCAGCCAGCCGTATTTTTGTTTCCATCAATTGGGTCATTCGGTCTTCACTATAAAGCGGATCTTGGAAAGACGGATTTTCTGTATGCAAATCCAATGTTCTCCATGCGCCATATTCACCTACCAAGACTTGTCTTTTTAGATCTTCGTCGTACGTTGTGGGATCACCACCATAAGTGCCCGTCCAATTTTGCGGAACATCCCAATCAGTTCCTGAACCACCATTGCAAGTCACGATCAAGCGTTGCGAAGAAGCAGTAGGATCTAATGCTCGTATAATTGCAGTACACTCTTTAGCAAAATCTTCCGGAAGCTTGCTTTCGTTTTGCAGACCCCACAACACTAAAGATGGACTATTGCGGCGCTCCTTCACCCATTGCTTCAATAATGTTTTGAAATGATCTCTGAACTCAGGTGAATCATACCAAATGTGAGCACTCATTTGCGGCCACCATAAAAATCCGAGACTATCCCAATAATTTTGATAGCGCAGATTATGAGGTTGATGTGCATCACGAAAAGCGTTAAACCCTGCCGCTTTTATTTGCATCACTCTTGACTTAATCTCTTCATCACTAAATGCATGACTACTCCCTAAAAGATGCTCATATTCTGCTATACCATTGATGAAAACCGGTTTTCCGTTTAATAGAAATTGTTTGGTTGATTTACCAACAGGCCAGCTAATCGACCGAATGCCATAAGGAGTGAATACGCGATCTATCACTTTTTCATTTTCGATTATTTCTGTAACCAACGTGTAGAGATACGGATCTTCCAAAGACCAAAGATGTGGGTGATTGAATTCAAGAGGGTGTTGAATGATAACTGCTGCATCTCCTGACATTATTGTTTTGTAAAAGCTGTGTTCGGCAACTGTCACTCCTTTTTTATCAACTAACCGGCTTAGTACAATGATCTTCCGATCGTGTTTACTGTAATTCCTAATATCTGTTTCAAAATATACCTGGGCTGATTTTATTGAAACTGTTGTATCATTCCAAATATGAACACCAAATGGTTCAATACGAACATCGTTAGTGATAATTAAATGCACTGGACGAAAAATACCCATTGGTTGTGAGCCCTCTGAAAAGCCTCTTTCATCACTGCAGCCGCCACAAACCCAGGGAAGATCTTTGATTCCGGATGGATGGTAAGCTCGCACTGCCAAATAATTATTACTGCCGTCTGTTTTAATGAAATCTGTTATATCAAGATTGAAAGTTGTTCTTCCGCCAATATGTTCACCAACTTTTTCTCCATTTAAAAAAACGTAGGCATAGGAACCTACGCCTTCAAAAAAAAGAAAAAAACGTTTATTCAGTCTTGGCTGCTTAATTGAAAATGTTTTTCTGTACCATGAATCGCCATGCCGGTTGCCATGCCGTGTTCTTCTGTAACCTTCATAAGCATCCCAATTGTGTGGAATATCAACTTGCTTCCAGTTGTTGTCATCTATATTTATTTTGTAGAACCCTAGGTACAATAGGCTGTCATTGCTCGAGGCAATTGTTTTCCAATTTTTATTTAATGAAATATCAACCCTTGAAGACTGTTGTGCATGAACCTGAATGAGCCACGAAGGCACAAGGACACAAAGAAACATAAGCATTTTGCTTCTCTTTGCACGTTTGCGATTTTGTGGCTTAAAATTTTTCTTGAAAATATATTTGAAAACTAAAACCATCATAACTTTTGAAGATCACCATTAAACTTGTAGGTCTTTCCCTTTTCGGTCTTAAAAGAAATTATTTTGTCTTTGTATCGCAGAAGGCAATCTTTTCCTGCTAGTGAAAGCACATCAACTGATTTCAATTGTCCTTCACTCCATTTCAGATTCAATTGAAACCCTCCTTGTGCACAAATACCTTTTATTTCTCCCTCCACTAAAGCAGATGGCAAGGCAGGCAAAAGATCAATATATTTTGTATGACTTTGCACCAGCATTTCACCAATGCCAGCAGCGCCGCCAAAATTTCCATCTATCTGAAACGGCGGGTGTGCATCAAAAAGATTTGTATAAGAGCCGGCACCATTTTTCTCGGCAGGACTTAATAGCATTTGTAATAACTTATAACAATGATCCCCATCTTTGAAACGCGCCCACAAATTAATTTTCCATCCAAGACTCCAGCCAGTTGCTGCATCACCGCGGAAGATGAGTGATTGTCTGGCTGCTTTCATGAAATCACTCGTTTCTTCCCAGTTGATCTCATTTCCTGGATATACCGCCCATAAATGTGACACATGACGATGTTTGTTTGCAGTATCATCAACATCTTGCAACCACTCTTGCAACTGTCCATATTTTCCAATTTGATTAGGTGCGATCTTAGAAGCTTTCTGTTGTAATTCATCTCTCAGATCTTTATCAGTATTCAAAATCTTACTTGCTTGTATCACTGCCCTGAATAATGAACGGATAATTTCATGGTCCATACTTGGTCCTGCAACCAAACCTCCTTGCTCGGGTGAGTTAGAGGGGGTGCTGATGAGCCAGCCTGTTTTAGGATCTTTAATGAGAAAAGTATTAAAGAACAAAGCAGCCTGTTTCATGATTGGATATGCACGGTTTTGCAAAAAGCTTTTGTCCTGCGTAAACAAATAATGTTCCCACAAATGATGGCTTAACCAGCCACCGCCACTTACCCATATTCCATGATTAGATGCATTTATGGGTGCTGTTCCTCTCCATAGATCTGTATTGTGATGAAGAACCCACCCCTGGGCGTTGTAATATTCTTTAGCTGTATGTTTTCCCGTTTGCGCCAATTCTTCGATCATCGTAAATAATGGCTCGTGCATGGCTGAAAGATTCAATAATTCTGCAGGCCAATAATTCATCTCTACATTTATATTGGAGGTGTATTTGCTGCCCCAAGGCGGAGTTAACAAATCATTCCAAATTCCCTGTAAATTGGCTGGTCTTGTTCCTGGTCTAGACGAAGAGATCAATAAATATCTTCCGTACTGAAGATATAATGCAACTAATGAAGGATCTGAAGAAGAGACAAATTTTTCAATTCGTTCATTTGTTGGCAGTTTTTCATTTTCACTACTGCCAAGATCAATTGATAAGGTGTTGAAATAGCTTTGATATTCCCTGACATGTGCAGATTTAACCTGATTGAATGTTTTTGCATTGACCATTTGCAGATCTTTTTTGCAAATGGTGCCCGGATCAGCGGAAATATCTTTATAATTTTTATAGTTGGTGGCAGCAGTAAGATAAAGCGTCGCTTCATCTGCTTTATCCACAATAATTTTATCATTCTGAACAAGCACTTTTCCATTTTTTGTTTCAACGCTCAAATAACTTTCGCCTCTCAACACACCGTTTCTTACTTTCAGTGAGAGGGCAACCGTTTTATTATCTATTTTTTTTACAGAAAAATTTTTATGCGGACTGTTCATCACGACTTCAAAACTGATGTTTGCGGGTTGGCTCGCGGTTAAATGAATCGCAATTACTTGATTTGGTTGACTGGAAAAATATTCTCTTGAATAATTTACTCCACTGACCATATAAGTTGTGTATGCAATTGCATTGCTGATGTCTAATTCCCTTCTGTAGTTTGTTGCTGCATTATGATCTTTAAAATTAAGCCACAGGTCTCCGAAAGGTTGATAATCGGCTTGATATTTGGCAGGAGCCGGAGGTTCATCATCCTGTATGAAATATTTCCATCTTTTGTTTAGAAAAATTTTATTCATCTCCTCGCCCTGAGAATAAACACCAATATGTCTTGACGTATCCTGGTAACCTGCAATTCCTCCTTTATCAAAATAATTTAAGACTTGAATGGCGATAACATTTTTACCACTAACCAATGCATCTTTTGGGATTAGGTATTTTCTTGAATTCATTCCTTCTGTTGAACCAATGAGTTTTCCATTTACATAAGTAAAATCGTCATCACGAATTCTGTTCAAATCCAAAATAAGATCTTTGTCCTTCCAGTTTGTTGGCAAATCAAAATTTGCCCTGAACCATACGACGCCGTCTAATCCCTCAAACCCTAATGACTCCCAACCATTATAAGCTGGTACTTGCATTTCCTTCCATTTACTATCATCATAATTTGGCGATGCCGGTTCAACTGATTTCGAAGAGCGAACTTTTTTTATCCATTCTTCTTTTTTACCCTCATTGCTTTTCAATCCCATAAATTGCTCCTCAGCCAACTTCTCTGCTTCTTTCTGTTTGCCTTCGAAAAGCAATTGCCGTATTTGCGGCAGATATTTATACGCGTTTTTTCTATTATAATCCCGCGGCTCACCGGTCCACAAAGTCTCTTCGTTGAACTGTATTCTGTCCTGCTGCACGCCACCGAATATCATCGCACCAATTCTTCCATTGCCAACTGGCAAAGCTTCCGTCCATTTTGCAGCAGGTTTATTGTACCAAAGTTTTAATTTATCGTTTTGTGCGTGGGCATAATATACTGCGACATGAATGCTAAGCAACAGTAAAAGAAACTTATATGTTTTGTTTTTCATCATCTTGAATTATTCAAACAACCAGTCTATTTGTTTCTCTTTCCCGGTTTCAGTCAGGCCTGCATCGTATGAAGGAATCGGTTCTTTATTATCTACAAAACCCAATATCAGGCAGATTCCTTTTGACAGTTTTAATGTATTGTTACCGGCGGGAAAACTATAACTGTGAATATTAATTGGCGGCATTCCTTTTATAACAATAGCATTTGCGATTTTTATTTCAGCCTGTCCGTAATCATTGGCACCAGCATTGGTTTCCAATTCAGGAGCCTTTAAAAAAACGGAATCTTTAGAAAACGCCGCTTTTTGAGGATTAAAGTACCCAACAAGCAGCTTCACGGGCCGAGTGTTGCTAAATTTTAATTCCGTTCCCTCTCTTAACTGCTTTTGAAAGGATAATTGCACGCCGCGTAGCCCTTTTAATTCTTTTGCAAAAACTATGATGCTTAGATTGGTATCTGAAAAAATATTTGCTAAGCTATCAACAGTGTACCAGTTGTAAGCCGTGTTCAGTAAACTCACATTTGCATTAGCTAAGACTGATTTTTGTGTGATTGATTTTGTAGTCTGCATTTTCAACGAATCTATTTTATGTTTGAAATGATTTAATTCTGTCTCAAAGGGCACCAATACCTCCGACCAAGTTTTGAAAGTTCCATTCACTCCTCGCATGGGAATTTTGCGCTGTTGCGTTTGCATACTATTTGCATAGAGATAAGTTCCTTTCGTGAGATCAACAAGTTCTTTATAATAGTTTACACTTTGCTGAAGGTGTGGCAGAGCTTTTTCAAGGTCATCAACATTATTGCTGTATTTATAGCGCAATACCTTTAATGCAGTTTCGGCTTTTTCGGCGTAATGAAATGCCAGTGCTCTATAGCAGTGAATGTCGTTTTTCAACCGGCTAAACTCGTCCTTGTTCTTTGTTACATGAGGAGCAGCGAGTTCAATTTTATAAACCGATTCGGTTCCATCGGCTTTTACTTTATTAATGATCTCCGGTGGAGTTTCACCAATATGTTTTTCACCGTTCCACTCTTTTTCGGCGTATTCGATCAGTTTCTCACCTTCCGGCCCTTCACTATCATAAAGCAGCGTAAACAAACCATAACGATAAGGATTTATAAGCTGTGTCATTAACATGCCAAGGCTAAGTGTTTGTCTGTTACCATCTGTAATTCCAAAACGGCGTAGCAGAACAGGCGCTATTTCTCCGGCATGTTCACATGCATCCATTATATTTTTAGCATCATCCAGACTGCATCCATATCGGTCTGCCAGTAAGCCAGCCCAATAATTTATTTCATTAGCATAATTCCTGTTTACTTTCCACGCATATCGGGCCCATGCCTTATACCAAATCCAATCTCTTTCTATTTGCAATAGTCGTTTGCCTTTAACACTATCAGCCGCATAAGGCCAATCCCAATAAGAAGCTTGAGGATATAAATGCAAACCATTTCCTCCCATTGCTTCATGCATTCCTTTCACACATGATTGTATAAACCCAGTAGCAGCGTATCGAAATGGTTCAAGGTTGGCAAGTATGTGCACATTCTCAATATGCACGCTGCCCAGCTTACTTAATGTTTGATGAAGTTTTGCCCATTCACCTCTGGGTGTAGGTGTGGTCAAAGCCTCACCATTAAATTTTGCCTCTGTATATAAATTCTTGTACAGTGGCAAAGCTGCTTTCATAACCGATGGTGCATCTGTGTCGTGTGCACGTAAAACAATCGGAGGTTGTTCTTCCTTTCCCAATGCTTTTAATCCATCTAGCACTCCGGGAATAATTGTTTTGGTAAACCATTCCACATCATCATTACCTATTCCTTCCATAGCTTCCCCCAAACAAACCATTAAGCCGACATTGGGGTATTTCTGAACAAATGCCGCAATTGATTTTCTCGTGTAATCTGCGATTAGAGGAATAATATGTCCTTCTCTATCTTGAGTTTTGATCTTATGTTTCTCGGCAAATGGTTTTGAAACAATGATGTTGTAAAACATTTGAATGATCCAAATGCCCCGCTTATCCGCCTCTTTTGTGATAAAGCGATATATTTCTTCATTTTTTTTGAAAGTTGCATCGTCCACTTCTACTGCATAAGGATAATCTTTTAATCTTATTAGTGAAGCAAAGGGATGGCCATTCCATAAATACAAAGAGTTCATCCGGTTTTCCAGCATCGAATCCAACACTTGTATCCATAATTTTTTGTTGTAGAACCAAGGAAATGTTTGCGGTGTATAAGGATACTCATATACATTTCTGCCCGGCAGATAATAAGGCTTTTGTAACCCAATGCAGGTGCCACGCAGAACCATTTCAGGTTGATCAATAATTGAAATGGAAGAAGGGAGTTGGCCGGTTGCCTTTATACGGCTTATTAACTCAAGACAACCGTATAAAACACCGGAGGGATCAGCTCCACCAATTATCAGATTTTTGTTTGAAGAAATGATCGAGTATCCCTCTTTTTTTAAATTGTCGTCAACTGCCGATGATATGTTCCAAACACTGGTAGCTTTTTGAAGCAAACTGCTCTTTAGCTCGCCGATGACAATTATTCTTTCTTTTTTATTTAAAAATGAATTGTTGTTCTGAGTTATGGATGCTGTATAACCAGCATTTTGCAAAGCTTCAAAAAGTTTTTGCAAACCGAATTCTATTCGTGGCGAAGCATCCGGTTGTTTTATAATGATCAGTTTTTCTCCTTCACGGCCATAACCATATAATCCTAGAAAAAGAAATGATAAGACACCTATAATTATTTTTTTTAAAAACATGCTAGATCACGATACTACTTTCTTTTAAATAAGAAGGGGAAACGGAGAGCCGTTCCCCCGTGTTTGTCGAAATGTTTCCGATTGTTTGCTTTGCGGAAACTGCTGCTATATGAAATTTTTATCTTACAATTTTTCTGGCTTCACGCCTCCTTGTTCGCTTGATCTGTATGCCGCCTCAACACAAGCCATGGTATGAATACAGTCTTCTACAGAATTATCCGGCATGGTGATAGCTCCTTCGGCTGCCAGCATTACCTGCGCCATACTTCCAATAAAAGCATGAGGAAACCAACTGCCTTCAATTTTCTTTTTATGCCACTGAGCATCTTTGCCTTCACTTAATAAGAAATATTCAAAACTATCTGCAGCTCCTCTTGGATAATCTATAAGAGCCCCAAAACTTATTTTCACTGCACCTTTGCTTCCCTCAATCTTGATATAGGATTGCTGCTTTGGCACTCCATAATTATGACAATGATTGGTAAGAATATTTGCCCTCACCATATCGCCATAATCCATTATTATATTACTGCGAACAGAGGCCAGTTCAGGCATGGCGGGATGCCGGGTTGTTTTGGCATACACCGATTGCGGATCGCCTAAAAAATTTCTTATTAAATCAATGTAATGAATGCTGTGATATAAAATTTCAACTCGGGGTGAAGAAAATAAAAAATTCCATAAATGCCAGGGAGTATAAACATTTACATTGATCTCAATATCATTTAGCTCCCCAAGCTGGTTTTTATTGATTAGATCCTTTGCTGCTAAAATATAGGGAGCATACCTTAATTGAAAATTTATGGCAGCCAGCATTTTTTTAGTTCTTGCTATCTCCAGTATTTTCTTAGCTTCTTCATAATTTTCACCCATGGGTTTCTGAAGTAATAAGGAAGACTTTGACGGCAATCGCTCCAAAATAGAAATTACTTCAGAACCGGGTACAGCTACATCAAACACTACATCAGCGGGGGAATGAGTTAACATTTCATCCATGCTAGCAAATGAATTGGGTATGTTAAACTTTTCGGCAGTGGCTTTAGCTTTTTCAGGAACGATATCAACTATGCCCTGCACATTAAAGCCTGCCATGCAATAAGCAGGCAAATGTGCTTCATTCACAATACCACCTGCGCCGATTATATATATCGGTAATTTTCCTGATGGTAATTGAGCAATCGTTGACATAATTTCTAACTCGGTTCTTTTATTTTCCTCCAAGATAATTGCCATAAGTAAGCAGTAAAATGGCAATTATCAATATTAACAAGGCCGACACCAGCAGCCGTATCGTTTTAGCGCTGCAACTCTTCCACTCTTTCATGATTAACCCGGCCATCGAGCTCAGCAATACAAGCATGATCATATGTATTGCCCAACTGGTAAATTTATAGTTACCCATTCTTACATGACCAAGACCATAAAAAAAGAATTGACCGTACCAGAGAAACCCTGTCAATACAGACATAAAATAATTTACAGGAAGGCTATGATTGGATGAGGTGTATTGTACGAAGGTTTTTTCCTTTGCATGCAAATACAGACAGTATAAAAGTGTTGTCACAAATGCTCCGGTATTTGAAAAAATATAAATAACATTCCCCTGAAAATTACCTGCGCCATATTTAGCTGCAACATCAGCAATCGGCTGACCCTGATCCAATGAGAAACCATAAAGTGCTGACAGCACACCAGCCAAAAAGCAAAGAGGTAACCCTTTGGCTAATGAGAAGCCACCGTTATTTTTTTGATTTTCTTCGATATCTTTTTCTTTATTCCTTCCAGCAATACCACATAATGCAATACCTGCGGCACCCAGCGCTACGCCACTTAATAAATAAGCAGCTCCGTTCGTTTTCATTACGGTGGCTAAGGTACCATGCACAATAGGAGGCAATAAAGTACCCAGCACACAACTGATGCCAACCGCGATGGCATACGTCAAAGAAAAACCTACATAACGAATAGCGATGCCAAATGCAGTGCCGCCTATTCCGTAAGCCATGCCGAGAAAAAAAGATCTTTGCATTGCAGAAACAGGAGACTCGCGCAACACAGTCAACAACTGAGGGATTGTAAAATAAGCAATCACAATGGGCAACACTAGCCAGCAAATAAATGCTTGAGCCAGCCAATATGTTTGCCAAGACCAGCCAACTACTTTTTTCTGAGGTGTATAGCATAGAGCAGCTCCAGAAGCGCCCACCGCATGATATAGCACACCATTGATTACTTCCATTCCCTTTTTATTAGCCGAGTTGTAAATTGTAGAATTTTTCTGCATTTGAATAAAACAATTTGTCCTGCTCATCTTCCGATAGTAATTCCTGAACTATTTGTTTAATCACCTGCCATGTACTGAAATAGCTGTTTGCAAGCATTGATACCGGCCAGTCGCCGCCGCAAAAACAACGATTGATTCCAAAATGCTGCAAGGCAAACTCTACATAAGGTTTGATGTCATCCACCTTGCGATCTTGAAAGTTACCAGATGCGGTTCCCAATCCTGATATCTTAGCATAAAAATTTTTATGCTGTGTGGCTTCTTTCATCATCTCGCCCCACCTGCCGAATTTTTCTTTTGTTGATATCGGGGGCTGGCTCAAATGATCAAATACCATTCGCAGATTGGGAACTTTTTCTGCCACTTGCAATGCTGTCTCAATATGAGCAGGCAACACCGCAACTACATCATACGGAATATTATGTGCCTCCAAAAGTTTCAGGCTTTTAATTACTGCTAGTTGCAATAACCATTTCGGATCTCTTTCGTCATGAATTTGGTGCCTGACTCCTTTAAAATATTTCTCCTTTAAATATTTTTTTTTTAATAGCTGCCCTGTTGTTTCCGGATCCGTCAAAGGCAACCAGCAAACAACTCCCTTGATCCATTCTGTGTTGTATGCTGTCTCGAGCATCAGTTCAGTGTCTTCTAAATTACCCGCAGCCTGGACCAATACGCCAGCAACAATTCCTGCTTCTTTTCTTTCTGCTTCTATTTCCTCAATGCGCCAGGTTCTGTTCAGAATTGAAGTATCTTCTTCAAGCCAAGAATATTGAGCCCGTTCAAGGTTCCAGACGTGAACATGTGTATCAATTACTCTGATCATAGTCTGGAGTTAGTTCAATTTTTTATTGCAGGTTGCAGTTCTTTTTCCAATCCGAATTGTTTTTCTATTTCTTGGTTGTGCTCGCCAAGCAAAGGAGCTCCTTTAAGAGAAATTAATTGTTTGCCATCTACACGCAACGGACATCTTGTTGTTTTTACAGACAACCCATTGCTCGTTTTTACCGTGATCTCCATATTTATTACACGGTAACCCTCTTCTTTCATCATGAGGTCATAATCCATCACCGGCGCACACCAAATGTCTGCTTGCTCAAGGATTGTCAGCCAATGCCTGGATGTATTTTCTTTAAGATGATTTGCCAGTATCTCTTTAATCTCATCTCGTTTATCGAACCAATCATTGCTATGTGCAAACTGTTTCAAAGGTTCACAGTGCAACAGTTCCGCCAATCTCACAATATTTGTCATGGCCAGTGCAATGTAATTATCCTTTGTTTTGTAAATGCCATACGGAGCCGCTACATAAGCATGCCCGCTATTGATAGCACTCCGAACGGGCAATTGATTTCCATCATTATAATAGCAGGTGAGCACTTCAAATTGAAAATCAAGAACACTTTCAAACATGCTGACCTGAACCAATGCTCCCTCACCTGTTATTCCCTTTTTATAGAGGGCCGCAAGAATTCCTTGTACAATATGAGTTCCTGCCATAATATCAACAACAGCTACTCCCATAGGCGTGGGATTTTCGTTATTGTTATTACTCAACCATGTTAATCCCGATGCTGCCTGTAATAACAAATCCTGCCCAGGAAGATCTTTCCAAGGTCCTTCCGATCCATAACCATTTATTTCGGCATAAATAATTCCTGAATTAATTGTTTTTACAGTTTCATAATCCAGCCCAATCCGCTCCATCACCCCTGGCCGAAAATTGTGGATCAATATATCCGCCTTTGACAATAGCTGTATCACCTTCTCAAGATCATGAGCATCTTTGAGGTCAGCAGCATAGCTCTGCTTATTCCGGTTGATGGCGTGAAAAATAGTTGATTCGCCTTCTATCACTACATCCGATACATACAACTGCCTGCAAATATCACCGGTACCAGGTTTTTCGATCTTGATCACCTGTGCTCCCATATCAGCTAAACGTAAAGAGGCAGAAGGGCCAGATAAAAACTGGCTGAAATCAATCACCAATATATCTTTCAACAACATCATGTTATTTTATTTTACCTGCAATATTCACTATCATCCTTTTTATTCATACCAATTCGTTAATTACTTGGGCATTGTGCTCACCAAGTTTTGGCGCCGGCTTATCTGTATATAATCTTTCACCATTTATTCTTATCGGGCAGCGTGTTGTAACAATTTTTTTATCGTTTGCATTGATGATTTGTTCCATTTGTAAACATTTATATGCTTCATGATTCATCATTTTTTCCCAGTCAAAAACTTCCATCGCCCATAAACCATCTTTTTGCAACCGGGTGAGCCAATACTCTGTTGATTGTAACGATAGATGTTCTGTGAGTATGGCCTTTATTTTATCTCTTTGCGCAAATGCCTGTTCCTTTGAAAACTCTTCCAATACTTTACAATCTATGGAGTTTGCCAATGCATGAATGTCCATCATAGCTAACGCAATATACCCATCGGCAGTTTTATAAATCCCATAAGGAGCGCTTAATAGCGGATGCCCATTGCTATGATAACTTCGTTGGGGCGGCTGACTGTTTGTATAATAAGTGGTCAGCAATTCAAACTGAAAATCAAGCAACGATTCTAGCAAGCTTATTTCAATCAAAGCACCAATGCCATTTTTTTGTCTCCGTATTAAACCTGCAATTATTCCCTGCACTAATTGAGCACCTGATAAAATATCAGCTATCGCAATACCAAATGGTACTGGGCTGCTTGACCCATTGCCAGTAGTATAGGTTAGTCCGGTCATTGACTGCAGCAACAGATCTTGTCCGGGTTTATTTTTCCAAGGTCCTTCTTTTCCGTATCCTGATATCTCTGCGTAGATGATCCTTGGATTTATTTCTTTAACAGATCCATAATCCAATCCTCTCTTCTGCATTACCCCCGGCCGAAAATTGTGAATCAATACATCTGCCTTTGCAATTAGCTTTTTTACCAAATTCAAATCGTCTGCATTTTTTAAATCTGCAGTAAAACTTTCTTTGTTTCTATTAACTGTATGAAATAATAAGGAGCTTTCATCCACCCAAAGATTTTTAATAGCTAATTTTCTTCCAGCATCACCACCATTTGGCTGCTCAATTTTAATGACCCTTGCTCCAAGATCAGCAAGCCGCAAGCCTGCCGAAGGCCCCGATAGATATTGACTGAACTCCAAAACTGTTATTCCTTCTAACGGCAACTCAATCATACTGTGGCGTTAATTTTTTATGAGATATGCTTTGTTGATAGATCTTGTTCATTTCATTTAGCGTGGCTTTTGCATCAATATTTCCGAGCAAACATTTTTGCAACGGTATGCCTGCATGATCCTGAAAAAACAAATAGCCATTATACCTTGGGCGAACATAGCCATTCTCCATTATGGGTAAGATGTTTTTAAAAAAATCATGAGTAAGCTGATTAGCTTCAACATCAGTCCATGCCGAACGATGCCCCGGTTGACCGCCATTCTGTACATATAATGTTCGCTGGCATTCGCCTGAAGCTACCATTTGTGCAAAGTGGATCGCTGTGTCTATGTGTTTACCAAAAGCTGAGACAGCTAACCCTGTTCCACCGATGGTTGTTTTTAATTTATTTCCATTCACAGAAACAACATCTGTATAATAAAGCAGATTTTTTGAATACCCCGTTCTTGAATAATTGGAATAGCAATAAGCAAAAGGGCAATACCAATAATCATCCTCTGAGCTCATGAGCTCTGCGACAGCGATCGGGTTATAAGTAAACATTTTTTTGTTCACCATCGAGTACAGCTCTTTCATTTTTTCGATAGCCAGCAAACCCATTTCTTCTTCTATAATTTCATTATCGCGCTGAAACGGCTCCTTGCCGTGGGCCATACAGAATGTATAAAAATTCATCAAGAGATCAATGGGAATGGCAGGTACTGCAACCTTACCGGCAACAGCCAATTCCAATACATCATCCCAGGTTTTTGGCAAAGCACATTTGTTTTTTTCGAATAGATCTTTCCGATAGCTGGCAGCCGGCGTTGCAGCATCAATGGCTAATGCCCATTGCTGATGATCATAGTTATAACTGTGGTGAGAAAGACCGACTGAGTTTTCTGATTGGTCTTGCAAATATTGACCTGACAAATAATTATTTAATGGCAGTACGCAATTAGTAGCTGCAGCACAACCAACCCAGGGATGATCTATGATAAGCAAATCAAAATTTGTAGTTAATTGTTCGATAGGAAAATCGGCAAACTCTTGCAGGGATCTTTTCTCCCATCTTATTTCAATATCTGGATATAATTCATGATACCGTTGCGAAACAGCAAGCAGGGGCATAATTCCTCTCGTGTGTCCCCAAGTTATTCCATATAAAATTTTTTCGGCCATGCCTTTTATGCATCCCTTTTATTGACAAGCAAAATATGTTCGCAAACCATTACCAGTTCATTATTCTGGTTGAAGGCCTCAACAAACTCAGTTACTAATCCTTTTCCCGGCTTTTTATGATCCTTTTTATCTTTAATGGTAACCGATACATTGATGGTATCGCCTATAAATACTGGCTTAATAAACCGAAGCCTTTCATAGCCATAGGTCATCGAAGCTTCATTTACGACATCAGCCGTAAGACCAATCGCAATTGTGAAGATCAGAGTACCATGCGCGATCCTTTTTTTAAACGGCTGTGTTTTGCACCATTCTTCATTCATGTGATGGGGGAAAAAATCGCCGGATTGTTCCGCATGTATGGCAATATCTGTCTCAGTAATAGTTCTATCCTTTGTGCGACGATTATCATTCAATGTGAATTCCTCAAAATATTTCTTCATGAACATTACAGGCGTTTCAGGTTGGTTGTCTAACATTCTGGTTTGGTCAATTTAATTGAGTAATAGCCGCAGAAGTATAAATGGATGGTTATAGGTAATGCCGGCATTAAAAGATAAAATCATACGGCAAATTCTCCATCAATAAGTCCGCTTTACAATCATTAGCTTACAAATATTTGCATTGCAAAAAATGCCTGCAAATCAAAACATTAAATTAGAACTCAGTGACTGGGGATTCAATGTCAGCTTTTACTATATTGATGGAATATTTTACTATCCATTTTTCACAAACTACTTTGTCCCCTTTATAACAAAACGAAAAACTAGTTTTTGTGTGCAGATAAAAATTTATACGGGCAACTTACATCGCAGCTTCTATGAAATAACCGAAAAACGTACCTTGAGATAATCGTTCAATTCTTACAATGCATTTTTATGGAGAATTTTAACTGGAAGCAATTTGTTAAACGCATCACCATAAAGTCATCTGCCCAGAACATTTATGACGCATGGGCAACGCAACAAGGTTTGGAAAGCTGGTTTCTTCGATTAGCAGAATTTAAAACTCCACAAGGAGTGCAAAGAAAAAGAAATGAGCCGGTGCAAAAAGGTGATCGTTATAAATGGTTATGGTTTGGCTATGATGATACTATTGCAGAAGAAAAAGAAATACTTTCTGCAAATGGAAAAGATGAGGTGCAGTTTAGTTTTTCCGGAGGATGCATTGTCACTGTAACAATTAATCAGGAGCAGGGCGAAACGATTTGTGAATTGAAGCAAATTATGCCAATGGATGATGAGGCAGAACAACGCTATTTTTTCATCGAATGTGGAAAAGGATGGACATTTTATATGACTAATCTAAAATCAATATTAGAAGGCGGCATTGATTTACGCAATAAAAATCAACTCATCCAAAATCTTATAAATGCGTAGTTAGGACTACTATATCAATCGTTTTTACTGTGTTTTAACTTCCAAAAAGGCAGCTAAATTCAAGATTAGTCAGTCTGCTTAATGTAGGTTTTGGTTTGTCAGAATTTTAATAAGTATCTGGAGATATCATTCGTTATCCATTGATTTTCAACAATTGTATAAAAATTTTCACTATAAAGTCACAACGTTTAAAAAGCTCTGGAAAAACTCTTAATTTTGGCATGATTGCTTCCCTTTATTTTCTTATTAACCCCTAGAGTCGAAATTCCTGAAACTTTCCTAAACCGTTAAATTCTCAGGAACCCATTACCTTCTTGCTTACAACCCGGTATTAATTAATTGAATGAACCCCAAAAAAGG
This sequence comes from Chitinophagaceae bacterium, assembly GCA_036005185.1. Classification (GTDB taxonomy): domain Bacteria; phylum Bacteroidota; class Bacteroidia; order Chitinophagales; family Chitinophagaceae; genus VBAU01. The sequence goes on from DASYQS010000002.1 coordinate 328,122, forward strand.
AGGAAGTATGTTTTCGTATGGTTTGTTGGAGCCAGGATGTCATTACCTAGTACAGGAAAAAGAAGGCTCAGAAATCAAGCTTGTTAAGGTTACAGTCGAATCGGATCACTGCCTGTTTGTAGTTCGCTACGACGATCCCTTAGTAACTGAATGGAAAAGAAAAACTGATCCTCTTTACGACATAATAGAATGCCTGACTGATGAAACAGTGAAAGAGTGGGAAAGTCATTATCCCAGCAGTGAGGATGCCTATTATGAGGAGGAGGATGATGATTAGGGCCACCCATTTTGTGTAGAATGGTTTTTATGGGTTGGTGAAATCAATTATTTTTATTTCATCAACCTTTTTTATGCTTAAAACAAGATTCGTTCTTCTATTCGTTATCTTCCTTTGCTGCATCCAACTTTGTGCACAAAGCGATCTGCCAACTGATTATCTTACTCCCGCATTTCATGCTGGCCGAAGAGCCGCATTAAGAGAAAAAATGCCCGCTAACTCTGTGTTAGCTGTATTTGCTTATCCTACCCGCAACTTCTCCAATGATATCGATTACTTCTACCATCCCAGCCCGGATATGTATTACTTCAGTGGCTATAAGGAACCACATTCTGTTTTATTGATTTTTAAAGACGAGCAACAAACCGCAGATGGTAGCACATACAACGAAATGATCTTTGTTCAGAAGCGCAACGCATTAGCGGAACAATGGACAGGGCATAGACTAGGCACCGAAGGTGTAAAAGCAAAATTGGGGCTTAAAATGGTTTTTAACGGAGAAGAGTTTAAAAACCTGGCAATTGATTTTTCAAAATTTGATAAAATTATTTTTGATCGTTTTCCTATTGATGTACCAAACAATTTGCGCGATTCTGCAGACTTGTACGACTTGTACCAAGAATTTAAGCTGAAGGCAAATATACCGACGGATTATTCCAAGGATAGTCGTTTTGATAACCGACTTTACCGTGAGCTAACGGGTTCGCTGCGTGAAATAAAAACAGATGAAGAAATGGTATTGCTTAGAAAGGCAGTAGAAATATCCTGTATGGCTCATAATGAAGCAATGAAGGCCGTAAAGCCAAATATGTCTGAGCTCGAATTGCAGGGATTACAGGAATATGTGCATAAGAAGTATGGCGCCGAAGGGGTTGGTTATGGCTCTATTGTCGGAGCGGGTGAAAATGGTTGCGTGCTGCATTATATGGAAAACAGTAAAACAAAAATCGGCAACTCAATGGTACTGATGGATGTTGGAGCCGAGTACCATGGATATACGGCCGATGTTACGAGAACCATTCCGGCAAAAGGTAAATTCTCGCCCGAAGAAAAAATTATCTATCAGTTGGTTTACGATGCTCAGGAAGCTGCTTTTAAAATCTTAAAAGACGGAGCAAAATGGAGTGATGCCAGCAACGCTGCAAAAGAAACGATTGCCGAAGGCTTACTCAAACTTGGCATCATTAAAGAAAAAAAAGATGTAGGTAAGTACTATCCCCATGGGCTTTCACATCACATTGGTCTCGACGTGCATGATCGTGGGGTTTCAAACATATTTAAAAAGGGCATGGTAATCACAATAGAACCTGGCATCTATATCAATTCGGGCAGTGATTGCGATAAAAAATGGTGGGGTATTGCCGTTCGTATTGAAGATGATGCACTTATTACGAAGGATAGTTACGAATTACTCTCTGTTTTTTCTCCACGAAAGCCGGACGATGTAGAAAAAATGACCGCTCTAAAAACCGCCATCGATGATTTTAACTTACCTCCTTTAAAATCAACACAGAAGAAGGCTTTTTAGGCTTTTGGTATATTTTTTTCTGATAGAATGGTAAGCTCCTATAGTTTTATTTTGACTGAATTGATGGTTAAAGCGGTATTGTATTTTTAGAACATAGGAAGTATTTTGTAAGAGTGAGTATGCGCATGGAACGACAAACCATATCCGTATTTTTAATCTTCATCGGTCTTACGTCCTGCCATTTCCCTGTTCGCATTCTTAGTGATGACCAAATTGCCAAGCATTATGCAAATCGCCCGGCAAAACCACAATTAAAATATATCAATTACAAAAATTTCCACATCCATCATGCTGTTGTTGGCGACTCATCCAAGCCATTATTATTGATCATTCATGGAGCGCCAGGCGCTTGGTATAGTTCTATGAAATTATTGGACGACCCTGAAATGCAAAAAAATTTTAGAATGGTATCTGTTGACCGAGTAGGTTTTGGAAAATCAAATTATGGAGTTTCTGAACCATCAATCCAAGCGCATGTCCGTTATATTGAAAAGATAGTCAAGGAATACAATAAGGATGGCAAGATCTATCTTATGGGTTCATCGTACGGGGCCCCTATTGCTGCTTCCTTTGCTATGCAGCATCCTAATCTTGTAAAAGAGCTTTATCTTGTTTCGCCGGTCATTGATCCCTCAAAAGAAAAATTGTTCTGGTTCTCTTATGTAGGCAAGCTTGCCATGGTGAGTATGATGATACCGGAATATTTAAATGTAGCAGGCGATGAGAAATTTGCTCACCGCAGGCAATTAAGAAGATTAAAATCACATTGGAACGAGATCACCTGCAAAACTTATGTGTTTATGGGCGAGAAAGATAATCTTGCCAGCCTGGGTAACTTGGATTTTGCGAGGAAAAAACTGGTGAACGCAAAGGATCCTGAATTTTATTTACTCCCCAATACTAGTCATACAATTATTTATCAACGGCCCGAATTACTTATATCGCTCTTATTAAAGCGAAATAATCCATTGGTTTTCCATTAGCAATTGCTTTATATTATCTTGCCCCCTAAATTATTTTTTCAAAATATTGTTGTGAAAAGAAAAACATTTCTAAAAACTTCTGCTGCAGTTATCGGCGGCGGCTTATTACCCGCATGGTCATTCGCCAGCGATCAAAAGAAAAAACCTATTCGCTTTGCCCATATTACAGACATACATGTAAAACCCGGAATTATTCCGGAAACAGGCATGGCGAAAGCTTTAAAACATGTGCAGCAATTAGATGCCAAAGTTGACTTTATCATGAATGGTGGCGATTCCATTATGGATTCATTGGAGGCTGACAAACAGAAAACTCAAACACAATGGGATCTCTTTCATACGATTTTGCAAAAGGAAAATAGCTTGCCTATTTACCATTGCATCGGCAACCATGATATTTGGGGCTGGTTTATAAAGGAAAACAAGCCTGAGAGTGAAAAGCTGTACGGAAAGGCCTGGGTGATGGACACCTTAAAAATGAAAAATCGCTTTTATAGCTTCCGAAAAGGTAAATGGACATTCATAGTTTTAGATAGCACCCAACCAAATCCGGCTGGTGGCTATATTGCTTTCCTGGATACAGAACAGCTTGAATGGTTGAAACAAGAACTTGCAGCAAATTCGCCGGATCAGTTTATTTGCATTGTTTCGCATATTCCAATTCTCTCGATATGCGCCGGTTTATTCTTTGATAAAACGGAAGCAAATGGCGACCTGAAAATTCAGCGCAATTTAATGCACACAGATTTTCTGACGCTTAAGAAAATATTTCGGCAATACCCAAACATAAAGCTTTGCCTCAGTGGGCATATTCATTTACAGGATGAATTGACCTATCTCGGCATAAAATATTATTGCAATGGTGCCATAAGTGGCAATTGGTGGAATGGTTCTTTCCAGGAATTTGCTCCTGCTTATGCTATTATGGAGCTTCATGATGATGGATCATTTCACAGAACCATGGTAAACTATGACTAAGCTTTATATCACCTTTTATGGATTCCAAAATGACTAGTCTTCTCAAACTTCTTTTTTCATCGATATTATTTGTGTGTGTTATTACCGGCACTTTGTGTGCTCAGAAACATTTGCCTATTGTTGAAGTATTGACTTCGGATACTAAAACAAACCTGCGCGGTTTAAGCGTGGTAAATGACAATGTAATTTGGGTGAGCGGAAACAATGGCACTGTTGGTAAAACAACAAATGGAGGAAAAAATTGGAAATGGTTTACGGTAAAAGGTTTTGAAAAAAAAGATTTTCGCGATATAGAGGCATTTGATGCTGCCACCGCTGTGATTATTGCCGTGGATGAACCTGCCTATATTTTAAAAACCAATGATGGTGGCGAAACATGGAAGGTAGTTTACGAGAACAAAGCAAAAGGAATGTTTTTAGATGCTATGGAATTCTGGAATGAGCAAAGCGGTATTGTGATTGGTGACCCCGTTGACGGAAGATTTCTTATAGCAAGGAGTTTCGATGGTGGTAGCACATGGAATGATATTCCTTTTGAAAACCGACCTTTAGCCGATAGCGGCGAAGCTTGTTTTGCGGCTAGTGGCACCAACATACGAGCTTTGGACCGGGATGAAGCGGTGTTTGTTAGTGGAGGAAAGAGATCGAGGATGTTTACAAGAAACTTAAAGACCGAATTGCCAATTATTCAAGGCTCAGAAAGCAGCGGTGCAAATTCAATTTCGGTGTATGACGATAATAAGCGAAAGGGAGGAAAGCGAATGATTGTCGTGGGAGGAGATTTTAAAATGGATAGTTCCATTGCAAGAAATTGTTTCTTGACAACCGATCGTGGAAAAACATGGCATGCGCCAAAAATTCCCCCGCATGGTTATCGAAGTTGCGTAGAGTTTTTGTCTAAAAAAGATATTGTCACTTGCGGTCTTAATGGTATTGATTATTCGTTTGATGGCGGTAAAACTTTTACATGGATTAGCAAAGAGGGTTTTCATGTTTGCCGCATTGCCAAATATGGTGAAAGTATTTTTTTGGCGGGGGCAAATGGAAAAGTAGGAAAATTGGTATGGAAATGAACCTCTGATTAAGTTGATTTAATGATTTACTTTAACCCTTTGAGATTGTCAAGAATAATTTTTACTGACGCCTGGTTTCTGTAGTCAAAATCGAAGAAGCGGTATGAGATTTCTCCATCTTTATTAATGATATAAACGGCAGGTACGGGAAGATAGATAGACCCGGCTTTTTGTCCATTGTTTTCAGCCAGATCAATGTTCGCCATTTTATATCGGCCCACTGTTTTATCATCAACTTGGTAAGCTACATCGTAGGCTTTCATGATTTTCATTGCACTATCGGCAACAATGGAGTAGCTTGCCTTTGTTTTTTCAATAGTTTTTGCAATGCCTTCTTGTTTTTCAGGCGTGATGGCTATGAGTTGTGCGCCCTTTTCCTTGATTAATTGCAATGAATCTTCAAGTTTTTGCAATTCTTTATTGCAATAGGGACACCAATAGCCCCGATAAAATATGAGCACAACCGGGCCTTTTTTACGAATGTCTTTCAGCACGACCTCATTTCCGTTCTGATCCTTCGCTTTAAAATCAGGAGCTTTTGAGTTAATAAATAAACCCTCCGGTTTTTCCTGGGCATGCAGATTTACAGTTGTGACCAGAAATAAGATCAATACGAGTTTTGTCATCATCTTCAATTATTGATCAAAAATAAAAATTCAAACTTTAGAAGCAAGTTTGATGGAGAAGATATTAACAAAATCTTCTTTTCTCTATATTTACGTACACTACAAACTTTTGCTATGCCAAACAAACATTACCAAAAATGGCTGCTTCAAATGCCTGTGGGGTTTTTAATGGTCGGTGCAGGAATTATCGTCATCATGTATTCCGCTAATAAACGGGCTTCCGATGAATGGTTGTTGTGGGGTATCGTCTCAGCTGCCATTATAACTGCAGGTCTTGGAATATTAGGCAACGCCTATATTCACAAAGTAAAGTCTGACCTAATAAGAAAACAGCGGTCAAGACAGTCACATTCCTCTATCGAAGAACTTTGATTTATTTTTTGAACATGAAATAAACTGCTCCCAATAAAAAGGCAAAGCTGATAAGATAGCGGAATTGCAGAGGTTCCTTTAAAATCACTGTTGCAAATACACAAAATATGACCAGTGTAATTACTTCCTGTATCATTTTTAGTTGATATCCGCTAAAGCCGCCGGCAAAACCAAAACGGTTTGCGGGAACCATTAGGCAATATTCAAAAAAGGCAATCAGCCAGCTTAATGCTATAGCTTTCCACAAAGGCCAGCCTTTTTGTTGAAGATGGTAATACCAGGCAAAAGTCATGAAGATGTTAGAAGCAAGAAGAAGAATAATGGTGCGCATGAAACCCTCCTAAATCCCTGTCTGCCGACAGGCAGGCTCCCTAAAGGGAGGATGTGTTTAGCTTTAGTAATTCTATTAAACTATTATTCAAATGCTCAACCATGTTTATTAATATAAAGCTCATTAGGGATTTGAGGTTATGCAGTTTCTAAACTTCTGAAATCAACACTCACTAATTTGCTTACACCCGGCTCTTGCATGGTTACACCATAGATCACATCCACAGTGCTCATGGTCATCTTATTATGAGTAACAATGATGAACTGTGAGTTCTCACTAAACTGGCGGATCATGTTTGTGAATTTGCCGACATTAGCATCGTCAAGCGGGGCGTCCACCTCATCTAAGATACAGAATGGCGCAGGTTTGATCAAATAGATAGCAAACAACAAAGCTGTCGCCGTTAATGTTCTCTCCCCCCCACTCAATTGGGTTAATGAAGTGGGACGTTTGCCCTTCGGTTTTGCAATGACATCAATGCCGCTCTCCGCAAGATTTTCCGGGTTTTCTAAAACAAGATCGCATTGATCATCGTCGGTAAACAACGTTTTAAATACTCTTTGGAAATTATCGCGAACCAAATTGAAGGTTTCCAAGAATTTTTGATTGGCTGTTGCCTCAACCTCTTGGATCGTTTGCAACAAGCTATCCTTTGCCGTTACTAAGTCATTTTTTTGTTCAAGAATAAACTCGTAACGTTTCTTCATTTCCTGAAAAGCCTCAATAGCGGTAGGATTTACTTCGCCCAAGTTCTCTAAACGTTTTTTCATTCGATCTGCTTTTTCCTGCAATTCCTCTGCAGGCACATCACTTGTACGAGGCTGATCTAAAATATCTTCCAGATGAATTCTGAATTCAACGTTTAATCTTTCCTTTGTCCCCGCCAGTTGAAGTTTCAGATCATTCAGCTTGTCCTTTATTTCACTTAGCAAATGTTCTACCTGCTCCCTGTCTTTTATTTTATGTCTGAGCTCACTTTCCTTTTCATTCAATTGATTTCGAAAGTTATAATAAGCTTGATCTGCTTCATTCAATTTTCTTTCCTCTTTCTCTTTATTCTTTAGCAAATTGATCAAAGATTCTTCTGTTTCTTTCAACACCTGCTCCGATTGCAAAATATTTTCTGCTGTTTCAGAAAGGGAGGCTGTATTCGTTTCAATCTGCGCTTGCAGATCTTGCAACTGATTATTTTTAAATTCTAATTCCTGTTTTAAAGCACTGATTTTGCTTTGCTGTTTTGTTACCTGCAGATTGAATTCATTATACTGGCTGTTGGCCTCGTTATAATTATTTTCCTCAACTTTAAACGCTTCTTCTGCGTCTTTTAAACGATTGATATTTAATTGCAGTTCCTCATTCAAATGTTGCAGATCGATACGAACGCCCTCTACTGAAGCCTGTGTTTGCTGAAGCTGAACATTCAGTTCTTCCATCCGGTGCTGACCTTGGCTTTGCAAGGCGTGGAGATTCTCTAATTTATTATGCAGCGAAAATACTTGGTTGGTCAACTGCTGAATTTCAAATTCAGTATCGCTGATAGCGCTTTCTCTAAGGTCTTCATTAAAAGCAATAACTTCATTATGTCTGGCCTGTATCTCCTCTTTTAATTTTTCAACCACATAATTCTGAGAGGAAATCTCTTCTTGCAACTTCTCTAAATTTTTTGCACGACCTATCTTTTTACCTTCAAATAATCCTACACTGCCGCCTGTAAGAGAGTATTTGCCTTTTACATATTTTCCATTTTTTTCGATCACTACAAACCCATTGCTGTTCTGTAATGCATCTTCATTATCAGCAATAAATACATTTCCTAATAAATGCTCAGCCAGCTTCCTATATTTCTCTTCCACATCAATTACACTCAATGCAGGAATAGCTCCTTCCAATCTATATACTTCTTCATTTTCCTGTAAATCCCTACGATCTAGTAAATCGTGGTTCTGTATTTTATCCAGCAAAAAGAAATTGGCTTTTCCTTTTTTATTTTCATCTAGCAAATGAACGGCCTGCAATCCTTCTTCCAAATTATTTACCACATAATAACTCAAATAAGGCTCCAGCACATTTTCCAGCGCCGTACGGTATTCTTCCTTTACATAAATAATATCTGAAAGTATAGGCGCTGTATAATTCCAATTGGTATTATTATGCAAAAATTTTACGCTTTCGGGATAGCCTTCCATGCTATCGATCAAACTCTTTAACAGATCATGTTCATTTTTCTTTGCATCCAGTTTACGGCTTTCTTCGGCCAGCTCATTTCTTAACTCATCAAGCATGGCCTGCGTTTGTAGTATCTGATCCTTGGTATATTCATGATGTTGCTGCAATTGAGCCAGGTCAGTTTGCTTGATCTTTAATTCTTTTTCTTTCAAATGCAGCTCATCAGCCAAATGCTTGCGTTGAAAATCGCGTTGTGATCTTTCTTCTTCAATATGCTGAATAGTTCTTTGTAAATTTTGAATGGAAGCATCAGCTACGGCCACTTTTTTCTCAGCTTCAAACTGACTGCGCTGTACTTGCTGAAAATCTCCACGTAAAATATTTACTACAGAGCGTTTCTCGTCCAACTTGGCTCTTTTAGTATCAACCTCACCGCGTAACTTCTCTAGCTGTGTGTGCAATCCATCTAAAACTTTAGCTTCATCCTCAACCTGTGCTTGTGTAAATGCTATGCTTTCTTCAATACCGCTTATCTGGCCTTCGGCTTTCTGCAAAAAATCTTTTAAGCTGCTTTCTTTTTCTTTTAAATGCTCGAGACGCTGTGCAGCAAGGTTTTTGTCGTTCTCTTTGGTTCTCACCGCTTGCAAAAGATCATTGAATGCATGCTGCATGTTTTGCAGCTCTTTTTCTTTTTCAATAAATCCAAGCTTTTCCTGTTCCAATGCTGCTTCCTCACTGGCAATCTCTGCATCTATCTTAATTTTTTTATCCGTCTCAGCTTCCTGCTGCTCATTTAGTTCTTTGTAAGTAACATTAAACCCTTCCAATGCGGCTTTTGCCAGTTCAATGCTTATTTCACGATAATCTTTTTTGATCTCGTAATATTTTTCAGCCTTTTTTGCCTGACTTTCTAAAGTTTTTAGCTGGTTGTTTATTTCAAACAACAGGTCTTCAATTCTTGCAAGGTCTTGTTCCGTGGCGTCAAGTTTTAACCTTGCTTCTTTTTTGCGGGTCTTGTAAATGGAAATGCCAGCAGCCTGCTCCAGCATACGGCGGCGGCTGCCTTCTTTATCCTTGATCAGATCATCAACCATGCCCAGCTCAATAATGGCATAGCTATCGGTGCTGATACCCGTATCCATGAAAAGATTTTGGATATCCTTTAGCCGGCATTGAACATCATTGAGGCGGTATTCACTCTCGCCACTTTTATAAAATTTGCGGGTAATGGTTACTGTATTAAATTCAATCGGGAGCAGGTTTCTTGTATTTTCAAAGGTCAGCGTAACCTCGGCAAGACCGCTGGCAGAGCGGGTTTTAGAGCCATTGAATACCAGGCTCTCGAGATTTTCACTGCGTAGGTGGCTGATCTTTTGCTCGCCAATCACCCAACGAATGCTGTCAACGATATTGCTTTTACCGCAGCCATTGGGGCCAACGATGCCGGTAATGTTTTCATCAAAATTCACAACGGTTTTATCGGCAAAGCTTTTAAAACCCTTGATCTCTAAACTTTTTAATCGCACAGTGTACAGGTTTTATTAGCGGCGAATATAATACTCTGGGGTCGAAAACACGATTTGGCTACCAACCATTTATTCACAAAAACATGCTAAATGTGGAGAAGAAAATGATGATTTCAGCAATAGAATTTCTTATCATCTTATGTTGCGTATTCTAAGTTTCCACCAAATATATTTTTAAGCTGCGTTACTTAAAATATACGGTGTCTGTCTTTTAATAACGGCAAAAATTCGTTCTATCAGTTTAAACCGGATCATGTTCAGAGCACTCATTTTTGCTTTACCTTCTTGGACCTTTTGCTCAAACTTTACTTTGAGCTGCGGATCGTGTCTGACTGCACAAATAGCAGCCAGGGTAAGTAAGGCTTTTATTTTTTTATTAGCCAATTGACTAGTTTTTGTCTTGCCTCTTATACTGCTGCCAGATTCATGTTCAAAAGGCGCTACCCCCGAATAACATGCAAATTTTCTTGGACCATTAAACCGCGTAAAATTTTCTGTTACTATCAGCATCTGCACAGCTGTAACAAATCCTATTCCCTGTACGCTCGTTGTCAGATCATAATTGGCCTGCAGTTCATCATCAGATGCTATCAATTCTTCAATAGCTTTTTTCACTCCTCTAATCTCAACTTCCAATACCTGCATCACATATTCAGTAGATTCAACAATGCGAAGCGATAGCTTATTGCCTAATTGACCTCGCAACTCTTTTAACCTGGCTTGGTAGGAAGCTTTATCTGCTACAAGCTTGTCGCGGTGACTCATCAATTGCTGTAGCTGTTGCTGATTATCACTTACAGGCTTCATTGGCTTTAATTCTTCTCGCCGATACCAACCATATTGACTAATCATCCTGGCATCTGTCTTGTCCGTTTTTCCCCGCCTCATCCCTACAGAACGCTTAATATCCAGTGCGGGACGTTTAACATAAGCAATCCCTTGCTGTTGTAAAAACTGCTCCAAACTATAAGTATAGATGCCTGTGTATTCCATAACAACCATCACTTCTTTAATCTCCTTGGTTACCTGTCTTTTCATCCACTTCAAAAAAGTTTTGAAACCTTTGATGTCATTACTGACAATAAAAGTCTCATACTGTCCATAACAATGAACATCCAACTTGAGCTTGGAAACATCTACTCCAATGATGTAGCTCTTTTTCATAACTTAGATTTTAGGAATTAAACAAATAGTTGCCCTCGTACTAAGACCTTTAATAGCCCATTATGGCTAAAATTCTAATTGGTACAGGCAACCAGAAAGGAAGGGAGGTCTAATACGCAAGTTGGAACTGGTATTCCAGACGCTCCGATAGTGCACCTCTCTTCTTTTCAAATTTATTTTATATCCTTTTGCCGTTATTTCAAAGATCTAAACTAAAGGTCGCTCCGGTCAAGGTTTGGTAATTCTGTTGCGCTTTTTTATTCAATTTTTGAGTCATTTTGTTTTTTCGATAATTTCGTATGCCACATTCATTCAATAAAATCTGGATTCATGCTATATGGTCCACCAAAGAGCGACAGCCATTGATTTCAAGTGCAACCGAAAACAAAATTCATAATTTTCTTTGCAACGAATTAATAGAACTCGGATGCCCTGTTCACGATGGATTATGATTTTGCTCAGATGCTAATTCATTCTTTTATGTAGTTTAGTTGAAACTAACATTCAACCACTGCCGAAAGCTATGCTTATGAAGAAAGTTTTGTTGCTGGTAGTTTTTTACATTCCTATATTGATCCAAGCCCAACGAAATTATACATCTGCAGAAATAAGTCGTCTTGCCGACCTCGGGAAGATCTGGGGAATATTACACAACTTTCATCCGTCAATGGCAAGGGATATTGTAAGCACCGACAGCCTGGTATCAGATGTTGCTGAAAGTCTTGCCAACGATCCTTCATCTGCAAACTTTAGAGCCTGCTTAGAGAAAATGTTGGCCAAATTAAAGGATCCGATTACGCATGTGGTGACTGATAAACAAGTACCCGTAAAATTATTTACGGACAATGATAGCCTACCTTCTTATCGATTACTTGCGGATAGTATTTTGTATGTGGCTTTCCCTACCAGCTTTGCATCGAATGAGGCGGTCTCAAAACTAAGCTGGTTGCAGTTGCAGGAATTTGAGAAATATAAAGGCTTGGTGCTTGATCTGCGTAATGCTAAACAAATCGATGATGATTATCCTTTCACGAAAGGCTTTGGCGATGCTATTTTAAGAAAGGGAGTCAATAAGCCATTGCAGATACCAGTACACTTATTCAGATATCAAGCAGGTTTTATTGATCAAAGAAATACTTCTTTGGAAGGAGGCGTATACATTGCCGGTTGGCAAACAAAATCTTCTGGCACAATACGGCCAGCTGCTAGACCTGCTCAATGGAACGGTAGAATGGTTGTAGTGGTCAACAGATTCTCATCCTCACAATTGATGGAATGGTTGCTGGCTTTGCAATCGGCGGGGTATTGCAAAATTATTTTTGATGGGGATGCTGTTGATTATCTCAATAGTACCGCTTGGGACTATTATACAGCTGCAGATAGTCTGCATTTAAAGCTACGTATATTTGATTATTTAGATGTGAATGGAAAAATCATTCGAGATCCCGATCTTTTCATCAATGGTATAAGCGATGAAAATATTTTTCTTGAGAAATGCAGAATTCTTGCAATTACATCAACGAAAAATAATCCTGAAAATATTCACTCTCTTGCCTATCGCCATCCCTTTCCAAATAATGAAAATTCAGGGTTTGCACCAATTGGACAACGATTATTTGGTTTATATAATTATTGGAATGCCATTAACTATTTTAATCCGAATAAGCATTTATTAAAGCAACCGTGGGATAGCGTGCTGGTTGAATTCATCCCAAGGTTTATCAACGCAAACGATACAACGAGCTATTATTTTACAATCGCAGACATGGTGAGCCGAATCCATGACTCACATGGCTTTTTAAATCTACTTAACATGAAAACAGTAGCGGAACGTTACTGGTATACTGTTCCTTTATCGGCAATGAAAATAGGCACAAAATATTATATCGTTTCGATCGGTAAAGATTCCACCCAAAATATAAATGCTTTTCAGTTGTGGGATGAGATCATTGCAATTGATTCTGTCCCTATAAATATTTATAAGGAAAAGTTCCGGTCACGTTTTGCTGCAAGTAATGACTGGACCTTTGAACGTGATGTACGTCGTTATTTGCTTAGCGGTGCAAAGAATAGCGTTTTACAACTTACCATTATGCGTAATGGCAAAATAACTAAGCTAAATGCTTTACGTACACAGCCTGCGTATCTTTCTGATTATGACTTGGTAAGTTTTAATGATAATCATAAGGACATTGAGATACTCAAAGGCAATATTGGTTACGTAAATATGGGATTGCTCACAATTGGGAGAATTGATAAAATGTTTGATACCCTTATGGATACAAAAGCAATCATCTTTGACATTCGTAATTATCCAAAGGGCACTGTATTTGACATTGTGCCTAGGTTAACAGATCATGATTCAGTTGCAGTAAAATTTGGAATACCGTACGTTACATACAAAAGTATTTATGAACCGCTGATATCAAAGAATAGTGATTACTTTATCGTTAACGCAGATAAAACAAAGCCTTATTACAAAGGAAAAATTATTATACTTTGCAATGCAATAACACAGAGTCATGCGGAATATACCATTATGCTATTTCAGGGCGCTGCAGGAAAAAGAGTAACAGTAATTGGCAGTGCTACAGCCGGAGCAGATGGTAATGTAACAGCAGTTAAATTGCCAGGAGGTTACAGTACATATTTTTCAGGCCTCGAAGTTTTGTACCCAGATGGTTCACAAACACAACAAACAGGTATACGCATCAATATTAAGGTTGAGCCTACTCTCGCTGGATTGAGAGCCAGCAAAGACGAAGTGTTACAAAAGGCCATTCAATTTATCGAATCAGGTAAGTAGGATTTAAAAAAATATTGAACCAGCAAAACGTAAACCATGCGATCATATATTATCACGGCATTGCTTATTTTATTCAGTCTATCGTGCAAATCCCAGCAACCAAAAACGGTTAAGCTTTTTAACGGCAAAGATATTAGTGGCTGGCACGCAGATGTTCCTGAAATGGATACAAACACCGTAGCAAAAAATCCATTTATTGTACGTAATGGAATGTTGGTAAGCCTTGGAAATCCAAGGGGCCACCTCATCACTGATTCTGTTTACCAGAATTACAGGCTTTATGTAGAATATCGTTTTGCAGCCAAGCCTGGGAATTGCGGCGTGCTTGTTCATGCATCAACACCCCGTTCGTTGTACAAAATGTTTCCTAAATCAATTGAAGTGCAGCTAGAACATGGTAATGCCGGTGACTTTTGGTGCATTGTAGAAGATATTAAGGTCAATGACATGGAAAAACGCAGAGGCTCAAAAGATAACTGGGGTATTACTGAAGGCAAGGAACGCCGTATTGTTAATTTGACAGATGGTTCTGAGAAGCCTGTCGGCGAATGGAATGCCATGATTGTGGAATGTCTTGGTAACTCCATAAAAGTATGGGTAAACGATACACTTGTCAATTACGGGTTTGATTGCACGGCGAATAAAGGTAAGATTGCTTTACAGGCCGAAGGATCTGAAGTAGAGTTTAGAAAGATAGATCTAACACCCATTACTAAGCTAACTGGCGATCATTAAACCTTTAAATTGATTTCATTTTCTTACAAAAAAGTCATTCACTCCCTAAACATTTAAGTGGGCTAACTTTTCACATTTTTCCAAACCGATTATACGCTATTAAATATTTAACTTACAATTTCCTGTATTTCTTCGATCTTATAATTATAGGATTTACTATTTAACCGCATAGGCCAATCCTTGTTTTGAGAATAGACCGTAATAAAACAAGCACCATAGTATAAAATAAAAGAAGAATAAAAAACAAATAGCAATACCAGCACAAACGAGGCAGAAGATCCATAAAGGTGACTGATGTTGCTATCGACCAATAAAAAACGCAATAACAATCTTCCTGCGGTAAATAAAATTCCTGTCAACAAACCGCCGGCAAATGATGCTTTCCAAGAGGGCTTACCGTCTGCTAGGTAGCGGAATAAAAGAATGAACCACGCAGCTACAATGATCACACTTACTGTTTCATTCATTACACTTTTAAAATACGTACCGCCACCCTTCCATATTTCATCTATGTAATTACGTGCTATTGTACCAAGACTATCAAAAACCAGATCGGCAAAAAACAAAATGCCTATCAGAATAATTACCACGAAAGATCGCATCCGCATGTTTAGGCCAAAAAGAAATCCAGGTCGCTCTTTTACACCAATCTGCCAGATTTGGTTTAGAGAATTTTTTATAACCGTGAACAAAGTGGTCGCTACAAAAACAAGAAAAATAAATCCAAATGTTATTACATACCAATTGTCGCTAAATCCGCGAATACTTCTCATAACTTGTCTTACTTGCTCAGCTCCGGCTTTACCTAATATATTTGAAATGCTTTCAAGCAAGCCCCGGCCGATCATGCGCCTGTCAATAAATAAACCAAACAATTGAGCCAGTATGAAAACGATAGGCGGTAACGCAAATGTTGTAAAAAATGCGGTAGCTCCCGCCATACGTAATGGATCATTTTTTCTGAGCAATGCTATAGCATCACTAAGGCTGTTTATCAAAGTCAGCAATTCACTGCGCAATGATTTTTCTCCAATCATGATTTCAACAAAGATATGTCGCCTAAATCCTTGCCTTTTATCTATACATAATAGTGTAAAAAAATCAAATATTTGGTATGCGTGGGGGACATTTTGACTCCTCTTAAATATATTCAACTTGTTTGTCCATTCCGGAAAACCCCATTCGTCATTAGGTCGTAAATCAATTTTTAACGAATAAAAGTCAAAAAATGAAAAATGCAATTAACTGGTTTGAAATTCCAGTAAAGGATTTCAACAGAGCAAAAAAATTTTACGGCGCTGTTCTTGGTTCAAAGATCAATGATATGCCGCATCCTACACTGAAATACGGAGTATTGCCTTCAGACATGGAAAAAGGCGCCGTCGGCGGAGCCATTGTTGAAGGAGAAGGATATGAAGTATCGAAAAAAGGCCCAGTGATTTATCTGAATGGTGGCGATGACTTGAACATCCCTCTCGCAAAAGTTGAAAAAGCAGGCGGAAAAATTGTTCAGCAAAAAACTTCAATTGGTGAGAACGGGTTTATTGCATATTTCACCGATAGCGAAGGGAATAAAGTTGCATTTCACTCAATGAATTAAATAATTTGAGAATTGACATTGGAATAGTGGAAAGAAACCGTAGAGCTGAAATGATTTACCATATTGTTTCAGCTCTTTCTTTCTTAGATAACCGATACATAATTTCTGATGCTGGAATAACCGCAGATCTCGATTCCTTTTAATAATTAAAACTCCGATAGCTTATTATGGATTTGAAGGATAGCCATATTTGCGACGATCAAATAAAGCTTTCTTGCCTCTAAATTTTATCACAAATAAATTATCATATTCAGCATCTTTGAGATCCGCAGTAATTTTTGTTTGACCGCATAATTTATTTACAATATCATCTACCGTGTTTGAATGACCAACGATCAACGCATTTCCCTTTATAGATTTAATAAGATTGACCAGCGAATCTATATTGCTGTATATCTCAACATTGATCTTTATCGCTTGGCTCAAGGGTCCCGCCGTTGCCATCGCACGAACCGTTTTTGTTGCATAAATATGCCTGATGTGCTTGTTATTCAATTCATCTTTTAACACAATAGCTCTTACTTTCCCCGCTTCGGACAACGGAGGATCGTTGGCCATCATTTTTGCAGCGCTATCGGTAGAAGCAACCTTTTCAGCATGACGAACTACATATATCGATCTGGAGCAGGAAAAAAAACACAAACTAATAAGGGCAGTAAAGAAGAAGTTTTTCATGCGAAATTGTTTTTTATGACTTGAATTAATGGATGAGTTAGGCATTATTTGTGGATATTAACAGTTTAAAGTTAAAACCCTATTTCATTAATGAAGTCTTTTTTTTAAATTAGTCAAACGTTTTAAAACAAGCACACTATGAAAAATTTATCCGAGACCTGGTTCGCAGAAGGATATATTGATTTCGAACTAAAAAAATATACCTTACTCGCCTATCTGCAGCAGGTAAATAAGTATTTTAATGAAAACAAATTGTATCCACAACTAGCCGATGTTATTTTTCATTACAACAACCTGGTAGCGTTCAGAGAGAACAAAAAGTTTTTACAGGAACATTTTCCTAAAAAACTTTCCGGCATGCAGATGGAAAAACTCCAGTTTCTTTATGAACAAATGGTAGAAGACGATGAGTTGATGAAGGAACTTGAAGAGATCATTAATTACTCTACGAATACAATTAAACGGACCATTAAGAGCGGTACAGAAATTTACGAATTTGTGGAAGACAAAATTCTTATTACTCCTATTGGACTAGTGCCTCTCGATATAAATGAAGGATATTTCTTTTTAAGCAGCGGCAAAAAAAATACAATGGTTTATTATTACCGCCTATCTTTTTTTGAGAAACACGATGAGAAATACCGGAGCATAAAAACTACGTATATTGACAATCAGCGACGCAGCATGCGCAATACCTATGAAAATATAAAAGCCGATCTCATACGTTATAGAAATGAATTGCCAAATCCGGCAGTCTATGCAGTTGAAATAGATCTAAGCTTTCCATTGAATGAAACGTTATTACCCATTGCAAAAAGAAGTTTGGTAAAATATATCTCACAGCAAGCAGCTTAAACAGTTCTGAGTTATAAGTTGAGAGTCGATAGCCAAGCATTTATAACTCAGAACTAAGAACTCAAAATTGAAATCCCCAATCCTTTCCTTTTTTTACTGCGGGTACTCCTTCGGTTATCCATTTTGGCGGTTTTTCTCCCTTTAATAACCAATCAAAATATTGCTGCTCTCTTACCTGAATGTCTTTCCGGTTCTTTCGTTCTACCAGGTTATGTGCTTCTCCATTGTAGTCCAATAACCAAACCTGTTTTCCTAACCTTCGCATTGCTGTAAATAATTCAATGCCCTGATACCACGGTACAGCACCATCTGCATCGTTACTCATAATAACCAATGGTGTTTTCACTTTTGGCAAATGAAATAAAGGTGAGTTCTCGATATATAATTGAGGCTTTTCCCATAATGATGCTCCAATACGACTCTGCGATTTTTCATATTGGAACTGTCTGTTCAATCCGCTTTCCCAGCGTATGCCGCCATAAGCACTTGTCATATTAGCGACGGGAGCGCCAGCCCAAGCCGCTTTAAAAAGATTGGTAGCCGTAATGAGATAAGTCACCTGGTACCCGCCCCAACTTTGACCCTGTATGCCAATTTTTGTACTATCTACAAATCCTTGTTTCACCAGTGCCCTTGCACCGCTTACTATATGATTGTAAGCATCCCTTCCCGGATGCCCGGTGCCATAATGTATGTCAGGCGCAAATACAATATAACCGCGACTTACAAAAAAAGGAATATTTAACCGGCTTGGCGTAGGAGAAGGAGGAAGATAATTATTTAACCCATCGCTTAAAGTTTCATAGAAATAACAAATCATAGGATATTTTTTCTTGGGATCAAAATCTTCAGGCTTGTAAACGATCCCCATGGTTTCTTTTCCATTATATGCTTTCCATTTAAATAACTCTGCCGTGCCCCAGCTATAATCTTTTTGCTGAGGGTTTGTAAATGATAATTGCTTTTCAACTACATGAGATAAATTTTCAGATGTTGATCTCTTTCCGGAAAGCTCATTGAATTTTAATAAATATAAATTTGGCGATGACTTATATGACTCTTTTGTCAGAATAAAAACAGAGCTATCTCTCGATTTAACAATCTGTCCAATACTTATATTCTCATTTTCACTAATAGCCAGCCAGCCGTCCAAGTAATCGAGATCATCATCGTATAAATTTTTCCAGAAACCTGACTGTTTTGTTTTTTCATCAAAAGAACGGAAACAAAGGGTTTGCGATGGCTTAATAAATCTTTCTTCCGGATCAACCTGTACATACCTGTATTGAATTTTATTTTTTCTATTATCAATTAATAGCAGGGGCTTGCGGACATTTTTGGGATCAACTTTCCACACACCATATCTATCATAAATAAAAACTGCATTATCACTTTCTTGCCATTTCATCACTCCGTATGGATTTGGATCATCCGGCACGTCATTTTCTTCGTCATATAAAGGCCATTTAATTTTTGCAGTTATATTTTTTATACTATCTCCATCATAAACAAAATAATTTTTAGCCCTACTGTCATACCACAAAATATACTTTCCGCTCGGTGAGCTGTATTGCGACGTAATAACTCCCTTCAAATCTTTTTTTACTAATTTTTTTTCACCTGTTGATACATGAATCGCGTAAATATCTTTGAGTGTGCTGCCTGTCCACTGGCTTTCGATCCGTTTTCCATAATCGGTTACTCCCACAAAAGTTTCTCCATCTCCCTCGTTTGTTTCATATACGGTTGGAATTTCTTCTGATCCCAATTGTTGAACAGAATGGTTCGTAATATTATACACAGCCAGATAAGTTCTCTTAAGCTCAGTTTGTAGGCGGTTAAGCTGAACTGTTTGGAGATAATCGTCTTTATAATTCCAGATATCGACATTTACTTTGTCTATATCGGCAAGCGTCGTGTCTTTTGGCGGTTGAATGGGTACTGTTCCAAAAAACAATCTTTTTCCGGTTTTACTAAAGCTTACACTGCCATTTTCACTGATTGTCATTCCTGTTTTTATTCCTTTAGAATTCCTGTCTGCAATTAAATGAGCGCTGTCCATCCCTTCTTTGAAATACCAAAGACGATAAAATTTTTGCAAGGCCTTACTGCTGCTATCACGTTCGGCTACATAAGCTACCTGCATGCCATCATCAGATATGGCAAAATTTTTAAAGTCATTCCCTCCCCTGCTTAAGGTGTCCATTCTCTTTTTTTCAACATCGTAAAGCATTACATAACTCTTACTCAAGGAATCTTTAGGATTACGGCTCACTTGCAATAGCAATTTTCTCGCTGTTTTATTAAAACTGTAATACAATATATTGTTATAGGTTTTTTCTTCACCACCAGGTAATTTTTTCAGTATGAGATCCGTTCCAGTATCTGCGCTTCCCGTTGAAGGTTCCTCATCAGCAAAATCTTGAACTAATTCTGAATTTCCCCATTTTTCATCTTTATTTGTGTTTTTCCTTTGATTTTGAAGCTCCAAGTTTGCAATTCGTAATGAATCGATAATCCTTTTTAAACTATCAACTGTTCTGTTATTGGGTTCTTGTTTTTTATTTTTCGAACTTGTATCTGTCAAAGGCTTTTCTAATTGATAAGCTACCCACCCAAAAGATTTTTCCGGGATGCTGTATGATTTTACCCTTGCCTTTTCCCAAATGCTATCTTTTCCTAATTCAATAATGGCTAAAGAATCTTTGGGAAAATCGTCCAACTTTTTCTTTTTGATTTTTGCTTCTCTTGTGTCTTTATAAAAAGGCTTGATCTTGAAAATTATAAAACGGCTGTCTTCCGTAATTTTCGCGTTATAACCTCTGGCAATCGTCTTTTTATATTGCGCGTCAGAAGATTGAATGATTAAATCATTGTCCCCCTCCTGAGGATTAATATTATAGACCACCCATTTTCCATCATTACTAACCATCCTTTCGCCGATGCTTTGCCAACCATCATACACTGAGTGATTCAAGGGTTTTTTTTGCGCTGAAACAAAAAAAGAGAAAAAAAGAAAAAGAAGCAGATAATATAGTCTCATAGCTTGTATTGTAATTAAGATTAAAAAGAAAATTAAGAAAACAATTTTTATGAAACAGATTTAGCAGTCGAAAATTTTGATTGCCGCGAAACTCTCCACATTTGCAGGCATAATGCCAATACGATCAATCCCATGCCTGTAAAAAAACTCCAGCCGAGCTCTTTATTTTCATGATAAATAATGAAGGCCAGCACAATGCCATACACAGGTTCCAAGTTAAAGGAAAGGTTAACGGTGAATGCCGTGAGTTTTTTTAAAGCATCTACAGAAAACTGAAATGCCAGCACTGAACAAAACCAGGCCAGTACCAATAACCACATCCAATCGCTAAAATCAGGGATCATATAAGAAGTAGGGAATTGCTTCAAATAAAAAGGCATGAAAAAGGATAAAGTAATTAACCCCCCGCTTAATTGATAAGTAAGCAAAGTTTGTGGATTTATCCGTTGCACAAACTGGCGAATAAGTATCATTACAAAAGCAAGCAAAACAGCACACACAACTCCAAGAATGATCCCTATTTTATATTTAGGATCAAAGTGAAAAATTATATAGATACCGCCAATAACAATTAGCCCAAGCAAAACTTCGATTGGATTTATTCTTTTTTGAAAAAACAATGGTTCAAATAAAGCAGTAAAAAAGCCAACTGCCGAAAAACAAACCAGGGCCACGGAAACATTCGCATATTTAATAGAGCCATAAAAACTAACCCAATGTAAAGCGGCCAAAAAACCAATACCGGAAAGTTTTAAAATATCTTTTATTGAGATCCTCTGAAGTTTTTTAGTTAATGAAAACAAGATCCACATAGTTACTGAGCTAATAAATAGGCGGTACCAAACCAGCAAGCCTTCATTTAACGTTATCAAACGACCTAGAACGCCTGTAAAGCCAGCCAGTAAAATAGCAATATGTAACTGGAAAAAAGCTTTTTTCATGAAGCATGCAAAACTAAAAAAAGAAAAGTTGAGTATAAGCTCAACTTTATCTATTATCATTTATATTTTAATAAATCATTTTCCTTCAGCCACCATTTTGTTTTCTTGCAAGGAATTTATTTCAGCATTTTCTGTATTCTTCACTCTTTTTCTATAATTAGTAAACAGGCTATGCCAGCGTAGTTTTAACACCCCAAGAATACCTTCTTTTACAATTCCTTTATTCATTTTTGATGTTCCTTGGGTACGGTCTTGGAAAATAATTGGTATTTCCTTCAATTTAAAACGGAGCTTCCATGCGGCAAATTTCATTTCTATCTGAAAAGCATAGCCTACAAAAGCAATTTCATCCAAATTAATCGTTTCCAACACTTCTTTTTTATAACATACGAACCCCGCAGTAGGATCCTTTACCGGCATCCATGTTATTAATCGCGTGTATAAGGAGGCTCCTTTTGAAAGCGCCACTCTATCCCGGGGCCAGTTTACTACACCGCCGCCTTTTACGTAACGTGATCCAACGGCAACATCTGCACCGTTATTTTTACAAGCATTATATAAGCGTATAAGATCATTTGGATTATGTGAAAAATCTGCATCCATCTCAAAAATGAATTGATAACCTTTCGCAAGGGCCCATTTAAATCCATGAATATAAGCAGTTCCTAATCCCTGTTTTCCTTTACGCTCTTCGATAAATAATTTTCCGGAAAATTTTGATTGAAGGTCTTTTACAATTTCTGGTGTCCCATCCGGAGATCCATCGTCGATAACGATTATATGAAAATCTTGTTGCAAATTGAAAATAGCATGCAAAATGGCAGAAATATTCTCCCTTTCATTGTAGGTTGGTATGACAACAATTTTCTCCACAGTTGCGAAGCTAAATTTACATAATCGGTCTGGGGGCTGTAATTAAATTTTATACGGTTTTGTTAATTCTTCTTCAGCATCGTACGGGTATATATTTCGGTGAGTTTTTGCTTGGTATGCATAGGAAAATCACCTTTCATCATCCAATCATAATATTGGGGTTCGGCTTTCAGCACATCACAGATCGGTCGGCCTTTATGTTTTCCAAAATTAAAAATTTCTACTCCGTTTTCAATCGTAAACCGGCGAGCTAAATCAACAATCACTTCTTCACCTATTGTTTTTAAAACCGATTCAATTGTAGTGCCGAGATTAGGGTAACGTTCCAATTGTGCATGAAAAATTTCAAGCGTGGCAAACGCATCGGCTTCTGCACTATGGGCACTGTCATGCGTTTTATTACAATAAAATTTATAAGCGGCACTTAAAGTGCGTTGCTCCATCAAATGAAAGATCTTTTGTACATCTACAAGCCTTCGGCTTTTCATATCAAAATCAATACCGGCACGTAAAAACTCTTCCATCAACATAGGGATGTCAAACCGGTTCGAATTATATCCGGCAAGATCACAGCCATCTAGCATTTGTTTTAATTCATGCGCTACTTGTTTAAAAACAGGCGCATCTTTAACCATCTCATCAGTAATGCCATGTAGTTCTGTTACAGCTTTGGGAATAGGCATTTGTGGATTGATGATTTTACGCTTTAAAACCTGGTTGCCATCGGGCAGCAATTTTATAATTGCAATTTCAATGATACGGTCAGTGCCTAAATTAGTGCCCGTAGTTTCAAGGTCAATTACAGCAAGCGGTTTTTTCAGTTGCAACAGCATCATCCAATTTTATTTCTGTCTTGCAAACGTAAGCTATTTCAATAATTTTTGGAACTGATTTTTGTTAGAAGAATGATTCTATACAAGCTATTAAGTTTCTATTTAGTTTGTTGTTCTCCCGGCATTGCATCACTGCCAAAAATAATTATACTTGTTGCGCTTTTGTCTTCCAACCTTCTAATTTCATTTATTTCACATAATGATTTATTCTTATCATTAGTTTTAAACCCGTAAATTCATGGGCTTATGTATAATGTTATGAAATGTTAAACATAAAGCTTTCATTTTCAATAAGGCTTATTGTCGAATTGAACTTCCGACTATAGCATAAATGAAAATGAAACGTATATTTGCAAAATAATTGTTTAAGAAAACCGTTTTTACCAAAAATATTCCTGTAATGAAAAACAAGCTTCTTGCTCTTATTATGCTGGCACTGACTGCAATTGCAATCAGTTCCTGTTATTCATCCCGCAAGTCTGGTTGCCCCATGAATCCGCAAAATAGTTACAGGTTTAGAGGATAATTGACAATTTATTAAGGTTAAGCTATGCATTGGATCCACCTCACAGATGAGGACCAGTTACAAAAGATTATTGTAAGGTCCCAAGAAAAACCACAGGTAATTTTTAAATATAGCTCTCACTGTTACCAGAGCGAAACTATATTCAAACGCCTGCAAAAAAATTGTTGTCCCGAACACATCGATTTTCATTTTCTTGATTTGATTGCTCACACAAACATTTCCGAGAAAGTTTCAGAAAAGTTTCATGTCCCTCATCAATTGCCACAAATTCTATTGATCAAAGATGGTGAATGCATTTTTGATGACAGTCATTCAGAAATCTGTTTGCAGGAAATCATGGAGCATGCTGCAACGGTCTGACTATTTTTGAAACAAACAATAAAGCCGCTTTTCAGCGGCCTTATCATGATTGCTAACCATAAAACTACTCTACAAGAATTTTTGTCACCTTGATCCGAGTATTGGTTTTATCGTAAATATTCAGCCAATAGATACCCGAAGCCATATTCGCTGTTCTTGTCATGAACTCAATATGTTCTTCTTGATTGACAAATATATTTTTTACTTGTTGAAGCTGCCCGGCTGTATTACGCAATTCAATCTGATAATTTCCTTCTTCAAGACCGGTTAATTTTATTCTAAATTCATTTTTTATGGGGTTTGGTATTGTAACTATATTAACCTGTGATCTTTCATCAAATTTTATATTGATAACATTTGAATAGCTGTAATGCTTATCGTTGTCAACAATTTTTAACCGGTAGTAATTTGCCCCTTTCAATGGTTGCTTGTCAAGCAGGGAATAATCGTTACGAAGACCATTGACTGCAAATACAAGAGCTTTCATTTCAAAATTTACTCCATCGCCACTTCTTTCCACTTCATAATGGCTTACGTTCTGTTCATCAACAGCAGTCCATTTCAATTGAACAGCTTTATCTGTCTTTTGACCGTTGAATTCAATTAGCCCAACAGGCAATGCCGAAGGTTCACTGCAATACCCAAGATGAAACATATATCCCTTTCCTAAACCATTATTGCCAATTGTAAAATCAAAAAGCGGTCCCAGCGTACTGCCGAGATTTATGATGCTGTTATCAAAATCAAGTGCACCTGAAGGAGAACCAACTAAAATGCGCGGTGCGGAAATAAACCCTTTTATCCTCGGAACACCAGCCACATTGAAACCAAATAGGGCTGTAGCATTCAGGCTTAAAAAATCGCCACCATAAGTTGCTGATACTTCATAAAAAGGAGTAGATACATAACCACCTGTAGCAGTTCCAAGAAAAACATACGCGGCGCCGCCAACAGCATTAGCTTGCAACTGCGACAGATTTGTACCTGATGACAAAGGCTCTCCTACCACTAAATCAGGATAGCCGTCACAATTAATATCATAAGCATTATCAATACCTGCTCCAAAGAGAACGTTAAGATCAAGCGTTCCCAATAGTTGCAAAAGGCTTGTGGATTTTGGTGATTCTAAAACTTGGTTAGATGTTACTACTCCTGCAGGTGAGCTTGTCTTCTTTTTAAATACATGAACATTTCCCGTTTGAATCGTTAGTCCTAAAGCATTTGGAATTAAGCCACCAACAGGAGCACCTATTACTATGTTTCCATTTTTTGTTCCAAGAGCATTTCTAACTCCCCTTACTTTATATCCAAAAAGATTAGCAGCATTGCTTAGCAAACCAGAAACCGAAGCCTGTAATTTAGCGCCTATGGTTGTAGTAACTCCACTATTGTTACCATAATACACATAAGCCTGCCCTCCCAAAATCTGACCGGTTAAAATTCCTGTAAGACTTGAAAGATCAATGCCGGCAGGGGCCCCAACTACTACATCGGGTATTCCATCCCCGTTGTAATCTCCTGCTCCATCCACACTATAACCAAATAACAAACCATTGATACTATTGATTAAGGGAATACTAATACCCAATAAACTGAAAGTAGGAACACTCAAACTTTGAATAGTTGTAAATGTATTGGCACCATTACTTAAAAAAATAAAGGCGCCTCCTGTTCTGGTAACAAGAAGCGATGCTTCAGCATAGGTTGGCGAACCTACAACAATGTCTTTCTTGCCGTCACCATTCAAATCCTCCGTTGCAGCTACAGAAAATCCGAAAAGAGCATTGTTCGTAATGTTTAAGGAGTTAAAAAAACTATTATTAAGCTGAAGCGTAATAAAATTTGATGGATTGAATGCTGATGAAAACCCACCCGGATAAACATAAACTTTACCTATTGTTTCGTGATAGTTACCCAATAATCCCAAATTAACATCAACTTTATCGAGAGGAGAACCAATTATAATATCGTTAATGCCATCACCGTTTACATCACCAGCGTCAATGCTAAGCCCGAATAAAGCCCCAGCAACCGCTGTATTCGGTTGCAAAGTTTTGGCAGGAGTAGTTGATAAGCCACTACTTGAACCGTAAAAAACAAATACGGCTCCGACACTGGCAAGGCTTCCGCTTCCACTAAATACATCTATTAACCCGGGTGCTGTTACAGCAGCATCACCATATCCATCGCCATTTACATCGCCAAGTCCCGCTACTGCATATCCATACAAAGCAGTTTGTAATTGCGTTTGGGAAAGTAGTGTTGAAATAACTCCGCTAACGGATGTGGTCCATTCAGGAGATTTATTTAATGGATCGACAAGGATAGGATAAACAGCATTTGCATCGTCAACGATTAAGTCGATTTCCTTGTTCCTTTCATTATATTCCATTGTTGTTTTTAAAACTGCATGATTTGCATCCCACGCTTTCAGATCTTCATAAATTAGTTTTTGGATATTGCTGTTATCATAGAAGATTAACTTTCCTGATGCATTCATTTTTGCATGCAGATCACCGCTTACGTTCACTTTAATTTTTAAATTACCATTCCCAGCGGGTTTTGTATTAATAACAAAGTTCTGACGAAGACCTGATTCGTTATTTATATATTCTATATCGCAGTCCTTATAGTTATAAACAATAGATCCCTGTTTATTGGCAACATGAAAATTTGAGCCTGATAAGGCCTTAATTTTTTTACGGCCAATCCCTTTTATTTCAAAATTTTGTTTCCATGTTTTTTCATCGCAGCTATACTGAATATTTTGAACCGAGTAGGAACTGGTTTCAATAAAAAAACCAATATGGTTTTTAGGATTAGCTACTTTGAAATTGCTTTTTTCTTTTTGGGGATAAAAATCATATTCAAATTGCTGCAGATTACTAATTGCCCGTGAATACCATTCGTCGTTCGTTGCATCGGGCAATAAATTCGGCAGTTTTAAATTTTTGTTGATTGCAAATTCACTTCTTTTTACAGTTTGCTGGCCCTTTGTATTTATTAAAACAAAGAAGAAAAAGAGAAAAAATAGGTAGAGTTTAAATGGTTTCATGGTACGTATATTTTGATTTATTTAAAAAAGATATCGGCAAGCTTTTAGGCAAAAACTTTACTCTTCCTTGTTCAGGAAGCTTTACAATAATTTGTAAATAAAAAGTTCTAAAGTGCAAAGTGAAATTTACCTAGCACAAAGGTTATTCAAGGATGATCAAAACGTCATCAACGGTACGGTTTTCTGAGGATTGAATAGGGAAATTTCGAAGCGATACTGGATTATGAAATCAGATAAGAAAGCAACTAATCAAAGCGGTTAAATCATTAAGGTGCAACAAAACTATTACTCAGTTAGAATAATAAGTACCCTCCTTATTTCAAACTATACCCTTAAACTGCACAAGAGCAGCTTGACAACCGCAAGAATACATTTGTATAAGGAATAACCCTTATGTCCATTATTATAATTCCTCATTTGCAAAATATATTTTTGAAAGAGACCTTGAGGTCAGCTATTAAATCGAAACCATGAAAATTCCGGAAATCATATTTATTGATTCCGGTCCTGTTTCCACCTTGGCTCATTTAGTTAGTGAGACGAAGGGTACCCTCAATGATGGAGATACTCTGATTTTCAATAATGACATTTGGCAAGGTTATATAAAACAGATCGAACCAGAGACCGGCTTTTATATGCAAATTTGGGATTGCTCCCTGCTCACTCCCCTATTACTTAAGCATAATACACCAAATGAGGCTGCGCCGGCTTGTAATATTATTTATACGCTTACTCATGGAACCTTTACGTTTAAACAACTAAAACAGCATTTGAACATTGATCCCAGAGCAAATACATTTTTTACAACCAACTTTACAGAAGCCCATTTTGAATTAATACCTCATAATAACCTCAAAGCAATATTCATCTCAATGACATCAGAATGGATGTTAAAACAATTTCAGGATTCAGAAAGTCACATCACTAAATTTATTTTGTCATTGAATAATAAAGAAAAGCCTTTGTCTGTTTTTGAAACCGCTTCAATAAACGAGTATTTGCTGGTAAATGAAATATTTGACCATATTAAAAATGAACAAAAAGATGACTTGTTCATTCTTTCAAGAATATTATTGCTAATCTCTCAATTTATCGATAAAGTATTCATTCATAAGCAGGCAGGTATTGCTGACAACTCAACACAGTATTTTGAAAAATTGAAAAAAGCAGAGCAGATCATCAGTTCTTATATCGAAGGCAAATTGCCACCTATAAAGGAAATTGCTGACATGGTGGAAATGAACGAAGCAACGCTAAAGCGCTATTTTAAACAATCTTATAGCAAAACTATTTACGAATATTATCTAAATAAGAAAATGGATCTCGCAAAAAGAATGTTGATAGAAAAAACTTTAAACGTCAATGAAGTGGCTCTGCATCTTGGCTATGAAAAGACGACCAATTTCATTGATATATTTAAGAAGCATTTCGGATATCTACCAGGAAGCATTCGTAAAAGTCATTAGAATTTTGTTCATTAAATAAAAAAATCTAAAAAAATAAAATCTAAACACAATTTTAATACGTACGATGTATAGCCCCTATTCCCTAACATACGAAAACGAATCACTCATGCATTACCTTTCCTATCATGAAAAAAGTGATCACGAATCACTAAAAACCTTTACCAAATTAATTGGGAGTCATCATGACAATAGCCAAATCTATATTACAAAGAATTTGGGGAATGGTACAGTGCAATTCATTAGTTTGGATGAAGGGCTTTATATCCGCATTTGGGATTGTATATTCAATAAAAAAATTGAGTTGCATCGGGAACCGGCTAAAAATCACAAACAGCTTTTTTTTACACTAGCTTATTATTTAACTCCACAAGCTATTGTACTCCAAAATCCCACCGAAAAAAATATGCGGGTTGACCAAATTTGGAATACAGTTTTTATATCCAACCGCGCTGATTTAAGATTAAATCTTTTACCCGATACACGATTGAGATGTTTTAGTATTTGCTTTACAGCTCAATGGATTCAGAATCAAACCACCCATATGCCTGTAAAGCAAAAGGATTTTATTTCAACGCTTTGTAGCACCGATCAACCTGTATTCTACTTTGAAACATACGATGCCTTCGAAGAAAAAATGATCCATGATATTTATGAAGATGACGGAATGCGTAAAATGGGATCATTATTTCTTAAATCACGGGTAATAACCCTTATTCATGAGTTCATACAAAAATCGTCTGAAAGACAATCATTGCTTTCGCCTGTTCATAACAATAGTTATGAGTTAATTATTCGCCAAGTGGCGGCTAAACTGATCAACAGCATTTGTGATAAGCTGCCTTCTCTGCAAACGCTTACTCAGGAATTTGCAATCAGCGAATCAACGCTATCGAGAAATTTCAAAAAGATTTACGGTCAAACCATTAGCAAATACTATCTCGATAAAAAAATGGAATATGCAAAGCGATTGGTTAATGAACATCAAGGAACAATCACAGAAATTGCCTATACCTTGGGATATGAAAAAGTAAGTCAATTTATCGCCATGTTTAAAAAACACAATGGCTGCTTGCCAGGCATGTTACGAAAAGGGGCAGCATAAAATATTTTAAAGAATTGGACGGTTGAATGTTTTATAAAATGAGGCTTCTAGCAAGCCTTATTTTATTTAGCGACACGGTAAATTTATTTCATCACTAAAATTTATTCCATCGCTCGATAACAATAAGGTAATAATAACTGATCGTTTGAGGGTATATTTTGAAATGATACGGGTACATATTGTTTCAACATTGTAATAGCTTCAATTAAAATTTTAATCTTCTTATTACCCCATTCTCTTTTACATCCAGTATCATTGAAGAAAAATTCATTCTTTTTCACCGCATCCTATCTTTTGTCTCTGATTAATTGCCCCCTGTAAGCCCTATTGAAATAGTCGCCCACCCTTGTTTCTGCACAACGATAGACATATTATTCTATTAAAAATTAAAATTGGTGTAAGTATGAAAGCAAGTTTACTAATGGCTTGCCTGTTGATGTTTTTATGCTCTTTAGTAGCACAAACTCCAGGCAAAAATCTTTACAAATCCTTCGCAAACTCAGAAAAATCAATTGACAAGAACTGGGCGCAAAAAGCTCAGAAATTTATTGAAGAAAGAGAATATGATTTTAAGAAATATCCTCCCCTGTCCGGCGTATTCATTGCAGCAAACAGAGTTCAGAAAATAGGATTTAATATTACTCCTCGTGGCTACAAAGTTTCTCCAATCGATTTTGGTAATCAATCACCAACCAATTCTAAAAATTGGGAACAATACTTTGAATTTTTAAAAATATCAAAGGGTAACAACAGCTTGGCTCCCGACGGGCAATATGCGATTCAGCAGCTTGAATCAACATTATCTTTTAAATACTCTGATTTTACTATCGAATACTTAAATAGTAAAAAAGGGTTAAGGCAAAATTTTATTGTTTCCAAAAAACTTCCGGGGAATGGCAAGCTAAAATTGTTATTGCACCTCAGAGGTGATCTTGAAGCTTCAGTTGTCAACAATGAGTTGATACTGAAAGATGAAAATGGATTTACACAGCTTTTTTATAAAGATCTCCATGTGTGGGATGCTAATCATAAAGTATTAAATGCAAGCATGGAATTACGCGGCGATCATGAATTAGAAATTGTTGTAGATGATAAAACAGCCCAGTATCCGGTTTTTATTGATCCGCTTAATCAAACTCCAGATTGGGCAACAAGTGCCGACGGAATATTACCGGGTCTTATCGGCCAGCTTGCTGTTGATGCAGCGTATGGTTTTTGTGTTGCTGGCTTAGGTGATGTAAATGGCGACGGCTTCGACGATGTGGCTGTGGGTGCACCTGCACTTGTTGATATTATTTCTGGAACGGGCACTCTAGCAAGTGTAGGAGCCGTTTTTGTTTATTTTGGCAGCGCTTCAGGATTGCCAACAATACCGAGCGCAAAGCTTCAACCAACAACTCTTGTTGCGGGCGCTCTGTTTGGTTTTAGTATTGCCGGCGGAGATGTAACCGGTGATGGTAAAAATGATATTATCGTTGGTGCTCCTCTGGACAGAGTAACAATTTCGATTGGCGGCGGCAGCACAGTTACAGGCACAGTTGGTAAAGTGTACGCCTTTAATGGTGCTACGCTTAGTACAAATACAACTCCCTTGCTTACTATTCAATTAAGTGGAGCCGGAATATTGGAAAACTTAAATATTGCGGTGAAAGCATTATTTGGTTTTTCAGTTGCAGTAACAGACGATCTGAATGGTGATGGTAAAAAAGATGTTATTGTGGGCGCACCAACTTATGCTGGGATTAAAACAGGACTGTTAGGATCAGTACTTGATGTACAATCTGGTGCTGCATTTGTTTTTCTTACTAAGGCTGCTAACAACTCGGTGACGCAGGTAAAGCTTGAACCTATCAAACAAAGTTTGCTAGGTCTCGGGCTGCTCAGTGAAAATATAAATGGGTTGCTATTTGGATATGCCGTTGACGGTTGTGGTGATTATAATGGTGATGGAAAGCCAGATGTTGTGGCAACCGCTCCTGCCGGCATTAATGCAGGTTCGTTGAGCGCTTTACTCAACGGCAAATTATTACAAGGAAGTGCTATCGTTTATTACGGCACAGGCTCCAGTGTGAATGTAAATCCCGGAGCAGTTCTTACTGCAACTTCGGGAGGCTTGCTTACAAACCTTATTGGTTCCATTGCTAATGTGGCCAACTTATTTGGAGTTTCGGTAAGAGGAGTAAAATCTCCTGCCGGCGCAAGAAATGGAAACATTTTAGTAGGTGCTCCATTAGGAGGGGCATTAATTAGTGTGCTCAACTTGCAATTAAAAACAGGAACAGTAAGCGTATTTAAAAAGAAAGGATTTTCTCCTTCAGGTTATATTGCGCCTGATCAGATATTAAGCTCTCCGCGTAATAGTAATACTATTCTTCAAATCATCCAATCTAATTTATTGTTTGGTTATTCTTTGGATAATGTGTACGATATAAACTGTGATGGCTACTCCGACATAATAGTTGGTGAACCCATATCGTCCGGTGTACAACTCCTTAATGCAAATGTTGCGGGAGGTGCAGCCTATGTTTATTTGGGGAATTCATCGGGAACATATCAAACATCACCTGTATGGACGTTAACGGCTTATGAAGACGCATTTCTTGGCATCAATGCTACTTCTTTAATTGGTTATAGCGTGACCGGTGCAGGTAAAGTAAAGGGCGCTATATACAACAATTATGTTTTAGTGGGTTCGCCATCTCGTACATTGGATTTTGGAAGTGGATTACTCAATCTTGGTAATACGCTCAGCACACTATTTAGTTTGGTGGCAGGGCATAATGGAGTAGGCAAAGCATTTTTATTTGACCTAAAAATTTGTGATCACTCACCTGTTGCAGTAAACGATGCTATTACTACAAATGAAGATACACCTGTCAGCGGCAACGTGGCCACCAATGATACACCAAGCCCTGATTGCGCAAATACATGGTCGTTAGTGGGAGCCAATGGCGGCGCAACTCATGGTACAGTTACTATGAATCCCGATGGCACTTACACTTATACCCCAGCAGCTAATTACAATGGCAGCGATGTATTTACTTACAAAGTGTGCGACTGTGATGGCGATTGTTCAACGGCAACGGTTACCGTTACCATCAATCCCGTTGATGATATGCCAACTGCGGTGAATGATGTAAATACCACTAATGAAGACACCCCGGTAAATGGAAATGTCTCAACCAATGATACGCCAAGCGGTGATTGTGCAAATACATGGTCGCTAGTAGGAACGAATGGTGGTGCAGCTCATGGTACAGTCACCATGAATCCGGATGGAACTTACACTTATATGCCGGCAGCTAATTACAATGGCAGTGATGTATTTACTTACAAATTGTGTGATTGCGATGGCGATTGTTCAACAGCAACAGTTACCATTACCATCAATCCCGTTGATGATATACCAACTGCGGTGAATGATGTAAATACCACTAATGAAGACACTCCGGTAAATGGAAATGTCTCAACCAATGATACGCCAAGCGGTGATTGCGCAAACACATGGTCGCTAGTAGGAACGAATGGTGGTGCAACTCATGGTACAGTCACTATGAATCCGGATGGAACTTACACTTATACGCCAGCAGCTAATTACAATGGAAGTGATGTATTTACCTACAAATTGTGTGATTGTGATGGTGATTGTTCAACAGCAACAGTTACCATTACCATTAACCCTGTTGATGACATGCCGACTGCGGTGAATGATGTAAATACGACTAATGAAGATACGCCGGTAAGTGGTAATGCATCAACCAATGATACACCAAGCGGTGATTGTGCAAATATATGGTCGCTAGTAGGAACGAATGGCGGTGCAACTCATGGTACAGTCACCATGAATCCGGATGGCACTTACACCTATACCCCAGCGGCTAACTACAATGGCAGCGATGTATTTACTTACAAATTGTGTGATTGTGATGGCGATTGTTCAACAGCAACAGTTACCATTACCATTAACCCTGTTGATGATATGCCAACTGCGGTGAATGATGTAAATACGACTAATGAAGATACGCCGGTAAGTGGTAATGCATCAACCAATGATACACCAAGCGGTGATTGTGCAAACACATGGTCGCTAGTAGGAACGAATGGTGGTGCAACTCATGGTACAGTCACTATGAATCCGGATGGCACTTACACCTATACTCCAGCGGCTAACTACAATGGCA
Source organism: Chitinophagaceae bacterium (assembly GCA_036005185.1). Lineage (GTDB taxonomy): Bacteria > Bacteroidota > Bacteroidia > Chitinophagales > Chitinophagaceae > VBAU01. Next base: position 362,197 of record DASYQS010000002.1, read on the forward strand.
GCGATGTATTTACTTACAAATTGTGTGATTGCGACGGCGATTGTTCAACTGCAACAGTTACCATAACCGTCAATCCTGTTAACGATGTGCCGATTGCCGTGAATGACGTAAATACAACAAATGAAGATAACCCTGTAAATGGCAATGTTTCAACCAATGATACACCAAGCGGTGATTGTGCAAACACTTGGTCATTAGTAGGAACAAATGGAGGTGCAGCCCACGGTACGGTAACCATGAATCCCGATGGAACTTACACATATACACCAGCCGCTAACTATAATGGCACCGACGTGTTTACTTACAAGCTTTGTGATTGTGAGGGCGATTGTTCAACGGCTACGGTTACCATTACCATAAATCCAGTTGATGATATGCCTGTAGCAGTAAATGATGTAAATACAACAAATGAGGATACGCCGGTAAGTGGTAATGCAGCAACCAATGATACGCCGAGTGGTGATGGTGGTAATGTATGGTCATTAGTAGGAACGAATGGCGGTGCATCTCATGGCACAGTTACTATGAACAGTAATGGCACATATACCTACACACCTGCGGCAAATTACAACGGCACTGATGTATTTACATACAAGTTATGCGATGTTGATGGGGATTGTTCAACAGCAACGGTTACTATTACTATTAATGCTGTTGATGATATGCCAATAGCGGTGAACGATGTAAATACAACAAATGAGGATACGCCTGTAAGTGGCAATGCGGCAACCAATGATACACCGAGCGGTGATGGTGGTAATGTATGGTCATTAGTGGGAACTAATGGAGGAGCGGCGCATGGTACAGTTACAATGAACAGCAACGGAACATATACTTATACGCCGGCGCCCAATTACAATGGCAGCGATGTATTCACATACAAATTATGCGACGTTGATGGAGACTGTTCAACCGCAACGGTTACTATTACAATCAATTCTGTTGATGATATGCCTATAGCTGTGAACGATGTAAACACAACAAATCAAAACACACCAGTTAGTGGTGATGCATCTTCAAATGATACACCAAGTGGAGATGGCGGAAATGTTTGGTCATTAGTGGGAGCCAATGGAGGAGCGGCACATGGAACTGTAACGATGAATGCAAATGGAACGTACACTTATACACCGGCTGCAAATTACAGCGGCAGTGATGTGTTCACGTACAAACTATGTGATGTGGACGGTGATTGTTCAACTGCAACAGTGACAATTACTATCATTTCACCCTGCGCAAGCGATGCAACGCCTCCAACGATTACTTGTCCTTCCAACCAGACGTTGGTTTTGGGAGCCAGTTGCAGCGCAAGTCTTCCAGATTATCGCAGTCTTGCAACAGTGAGCGATAATTGCACACCGGTTGCTGATATTGTTATTACACAATCACCTGCAGCAGGCACAATAGTAAATGGAACAGGCACTACAACAATTACGTTGACAGCAACAGACGCAAAAGGAAATAGTGCGAGCTGTACATTCACAGTAACAAGAGTTGATCAAACTCCGCCAACAATTACATGCCCCTCGAACAAGACACTTGTATTAGGCGCAAATTGCAGCGCGAGCTTACTTGATTACCGTGCTCAAGCTACTATAAATGACAATTGCACAGCTTCGGTCAATATTACCATAACTCAGACACCTGCGCCAGGCACTATAGTCAATGGCACGGGTACAACAACAGTTACTTTAACTGCAACTGATGCAAGTGGCAATACTGCAAGCTGTTTATTCACGGTAACAAGAGTTGATCAAACACCTCCAACACTAACTTGCCAGCCCGCTAAAACAGTGGAATGTAATGTTACGGTGACATTTGATCAACCGACTGCCAGTGATAATTGCGGAGCGACTACGATTAATACAGTTTCAACAACAAATACTGATAATGGTAGCGCTATTGTATATACGCGTACATGGCAGGCAGTTGATGCTTCGGGTAATCTTTCTGCTACTTGCAGTCAAAGCGTAACGCAAACAAAATGTCCGGTCGGCGCTCACCTGTTCCCAACATCCACAACCTGCGCTACATTTAAGAGCGGCGCGCAGCCTTTGGCACAGCTCTGTTATACTACATCAGGTAAGAGAGTTTCAAATATTACTCCTGGTGTATTCTTCTATTATACTTTCATTACTGCGCCTTCGGCTAGTTTCTGTATTGATATAGTACAAACAACATCTTGCTCAGGCTTCAGCTTGTTTGCCATACAACAAGGCAACCAAATAAGCTTATATGATAATAATTGTAATAAAGTTGCCGGTGGAACAGAAGTTTCAGCAGGTCAGGGCAGGGTCTGCATCAGCAACGCTGTACCAGGAGCACAATATGTATTGTCAGTGAAGTATGATTCTAAATCTGTACAGGGATCAACATTTACAGGCTCAGCGCCAGTTTGCCAATACAATTTTGAAAGCAGGATCAACGGGGCAACAATCAACAATAGTCAGGGTAGCATTAACTTGACACCAAATTGCAGTTCGGGTAATGTCACTACTATGGCGACAAAAGAGATTGCTCCTGAAAATTCCACTCTGCAAGCTCAGCTCAATGTCTTTCCAAATCCAGCCGCTGCATTTGTGAACTTGTCATTTGTTCCTTCTGTTTCTGGCAATTCAAGTATTACACTATATGATGTTAGTGGAAAGCTCGTATCCTACTTGTACAATGGAAATACTGAAGAGGGCAAACTATACCAAAGGAAGATCAACACAAAGAATTTTGCCGCAGGAATTTATATCATTCAATTCCGCAACGGAGAATTCATAGAGACGAGAAAGTTAATTATTGCAAAATAGTTTTTCCTCATTACACCAAAACAAGGCTGTCTCCAAAAGGAGGCAGCCTTTTTATTTTAAAAAAATTCTGAAGATTGCTATACCTCTATTCTCTTCATTTTAGGAACAAGAAAATGCATGATAAGCCAGGCAAGAAGATAAGCTGATGCGCAAATCGCAAACATTATATAATAGGCTGTTTCGATTTTATTTATAGAGCGGTAATGAACAAACATCCCTTTTTGTACAAATGCAGTTAATAAAATTCCTCCTAATGCCCCAAACATACCTCCGATTCCTGTTACTGAAGCTGTGGAATTTTTGGGGAACATATCACTTACCGTTGTAAAAATATTAGCACTCCATGCTTGGTGCGCAGCCGCCGCAAGTCCAATTATGATCACAGCTAGCCACATATTAATACTGCCCAAAATTTGCGAGAAGAATACAGGTACAACCAGGAAAGCATATATTAACATCGATGTTTTTCTGGCTTTGAAAACAGGCCAGCCATTTTTTATCATATTCATCGGAAGCCAGCCTCCGCCAATACTTCCTATAGTTGACATGGTATATACAAGAGCAATGGGCAAGGCCACTCCTGTTATTTTCAATCCGTATTGACTTTCCAAAAAATCAGGAAGCCAGAACAAATAAAACCACCAGACAGGATCGGTTAAAAATTTGCCAATCGAAAAAGCCCAAGTTTGTTTATATCCAAGCAATTTACTCCAAGATAATTTAGGGCTAGTTAATTCTGTATCTCCTTTTTCATCAATATCGCTGTGTATAAAATCATACTCCGGCCGGGATAATCGTTTTTGTTTCTGAGGGACTTCATAAAAAAGAAACCAGAGAATAAGCCATATAAAGCCAAATGCACCTGTAATAATAAAAGCCCATTGCCATCCCCAAGCTATGGTAATATATGGCACACTAAGAGGAGCTAGGATGGCACCAACATTAGAACCAGAATTGAAAATACCAGTTGCGAATGCCCTTTCTTTTTTGGGGAACCATTCGGCAACGGTTTTTATAGCGGCAGGGAAATTCCCTGCTTCACTCACACCCAAAACGGAACGGGCCAGAATAAATCCAGTTACGCCTTTTGCCAACGCATGAGCAATCGCCGCTAAGCTCCAAATAGTTGTTGCTAACGCATAACCGATCTTTGTACCAACTTTATCAATAAATCGCCCAGCAAGCAATAATCCTGCTGCATAAGCAATTTTAAAAGCCAATTCAATATTTGCATAATCAGCGTCATTCCAGTGCAGGTCATGAGAAAGTGTAGATTTCAACAAACTAATGACCTGTCTGTCGAGATAATTAACAGTGGTAGCAAAAAAGACCAAAGCACAAATCGTCCATCTATATTTTCCTATGGCCTGGGGCAATCCGATGGTTTGTTGCATGAAGAATTATTTTTTTATGGATTGAATTGTTTCCAACACTTCCTTTGTTAATTGTTCAATCGCAACATAATCTTTTTGCTCCATTAATTTTTTACTGATCAATTTACTCCCCATACCTACAGCACACACACCGGCTTTAAACCAAGCTTCAATGTTTTCCTTGGTTGTATCTACGCCTCCCGTTGGCATAAACAATAGTTTTGGAAAGATATCTTTTATCGTTGTTAAGAACTCGGTACCCAGCATGTTTCCCGGAAATAATTTGATGAACTTAATACCGGCATTTTCCGCAGCAATGATCTCACTTGGTGTCATACAACCCGCGGCATAAAAAATGTCTTTACTCACTGCATAATCCGCAATTTCTTTTACAAAACCAGGGCTAACCAGGAAATCTGCACCTGCTGCCATATAATTCTTGGCATCTTTTAGATTTTTTATGGTCCCTACTCCCAATAAAAGATCAGGCATTTCTGCATTTCTTACAGCTGTCATTCTTATGAAATTGTTCAAAGCTTCGTCGCCACGGTTGGTATATTCTACCGCTTTAATACCTCCTTTATAGATTGCCTTTAACACATCAATGCTTACCGTTTCATCTGCGTTAAAGTATAAAGGAAGTATCCCTTGCTTTATGATGGCATCGGTGATTTGTTGCGTTTTGCTCATTTTTAAATCTTTACTTTAATGACCAATTTTTTTATTTCATTTTCCCCAATCATTGGAGCATGCACATCGTCAGGAAAGAAAATTGCAAATTGCCTGTCTGTTAGCTGAAAATACATATCAGGTTCATCTTTGAAATAGCGAACATCTTTTTCTTCATTGTATCCGCCGCTGGGATTGTTGCATTTTTCTCTTGGTTTCCATCCAATAGTTTCAGTACCGTGAATGCAAAGCTGAATGTCAATATAATTGTCGTGACACTCAAACTTGGCAATTGATTCTTCTTTAGACATCCCTTTTTTTGTGGATACGATTGCCTTCAGATCGTCACCGGCAATTTGATATCGACCAGACTCAATTGTTTGCAGATCTGTTTGTCTGATGTAATCGAACGCTTGCTGAAACAGTGGATGGACTGAAAAATATTTCGGAGCGTTTTGGAGAGTATCAATTATCATTTCTGTTTTTTAAGCTTAGAGCGAATTGCACAATAGCAAACTGACGTACAAGAGTCCGCCTTAGGCGGAACAAGAGTTTAATGGTTGCTATATAGCTGGACTACAAACCAATTCTCAAACCCGCAAATTACCCAACTTATCGCTGCACTCTTCCACTCGCATCACCTTTCATCAGATCTTTTACTTCACTCAACGTTGCATGATTGAGATCGCCCGGAATTGTATGTTTTAATGCAGAAGCGGCTACTCCGAATTCAGCAGCATCTTTCGTAGTCATACCTGTAACAAGCCCGTAAATAAAACCACTGGCGAATGAATCACCGCTGCCCACCCGGTCAATAATGCGAACTTCGTACTGACGAGTGTGGTAAAATTCTTTTCCATCGTACACCAATGCACTCCATCCATTGTCCGAAGCACTATGACTTTCTCTTAATGTGGAAGCAACATATTTAAATCCGAATTTATCGATCATTTGTTTGAACACGCTCTTGTACCCTTCAATGTTTAGTTCACCCTTTGTAACATCAGTACCCTCCGGCTTGAAACCAAGAGTAGTTTCAGCATCTTCCTCATTACCGATACAAACATCAACATATTTACAAAGCCTTGTCATTACCTCTTTGGCTTTTTCTTTACTCCATAATTTTTTTCGGTAATTCAGATCAATGCTTGTAGTAATTCCCTTTGCCTTAGCGGTCTTTAATGCAGCTTCAGCTAAGGCTGTGCATTTATCACTAAGCGCTGGCGTAATACCTGTTGTGTGAAACCAGTTAGCGCCATCAAAAATTTTATCAAAATCAAAATCACTGACCTCCGCTTCTGCAATAGAAGCACCGGCACGATCATAGATAACTTGCGAGGCACGCATAGAAGCACCAGTTTCCAAAAAATAAATTCCTAAACGACCCCCACCCTTGGCAATATATTGGGTATCCACACCATAGCGGCGTAGGTGGTTGATTGCGGACTGGCCAATAGCGTTGTTGGGAACCTTAGTGATAAAAGTTCCATTTAATCCATAATTGCAGAGAGCGGCTGATACATTTGCTTCGCCGCCTCCATAGGTTACATCGAAACTATCCGCTTGAACAAATCTTTTAAAATCAGGAGTAGAAAGTCTTAACATAATCTCTCCCAGGGTTACAACTTTTTTTGACATGCTGGTTCTTGGCTTTAGTGAATAATAGTTTATTTAAATTTCATCGAGTGAGTATAATTTAGGCCGTAGCCACTTTAACTGTTGCTGATTGTAATTCTTGTTGCCAGTTAAAATAATTCTGTGCATTATAATAACAAATATCCTGTATCACTTTACCTATCCAATTCAAATCATTGGGTAATTCACCGTTTTCAATTTCATCACCAAACAGATCACATAAAATGCGACGGAAGTATTCATGGCGAGGATAGGAAAGAAAACTTCTTGAATCAGTGAGCATGCCCACAAAGCGGCTTAGAAGGCTCATATTTGATAAGGCATTTATTTGCTTGGTCATCCCATCTTTTTGATCTAAAAACCACCAAGCAGAACCCCACTGGATTTTACCTGCAACAGAACCATCATTGAAGTTGCCGATCATCGTTGCCATCAGCTCGTTGTCGGCAGGATTAAGATTGTATAAAATTGTTCTAGCAAGTCTGTTGTTACTGTCAAGTTTGTCAAGGAATTTTGCTAATGATCTGGCTTGTGCAAAATCACCAACCGAGTCCCACCCTGTATCCTTGCCCAGTGTTTGAAGCATGCGGGAATTATTATTTCGCAAAGCTCCCAGGTGAAACTGCTGCACCCATCCCTTTTCCCAATCCCATTCAGCAAAATGTATCAACATGGCCGACTTGAATTTTCGCTGCTCATCCTGATTCAGCATTTTACCGCCATGTATTTTATTAAAAATGGCGTCAATTTCTGAGCCGGTAAAATCGTCAGCACAAATTTCTTCAAGACCATGATCAGAAACTGAACAACCGACAGAAGCAAAAAAGTCGTGGCGGTTTTGCAAGGCATACAAAAAATCGTCAAAAGATGATATCGCGATGTTGGTAACCTCCTCCAGTTTCTTTATATATTTTAAAATTCTTTGCGGATCACTTGCATCCATGGCATTATCAGGGCGAAAAGCGGGCAGGATAGGTATTTCAAACCCATCTTCTTTCAACTTTAAATGGTATTCCAGCGAGTCAACCGGGTCATCGGTTGTGCAAACCAGCTTCACATTCATCTTGCGTAATAAGTTGCGAACAGAAAAAGCTGGCGTTTGCAATTTTGCTGAACACGCATCATAGATGTTTTTTGCCGTGTCAGGATTTAAAATATCATGAACATCAAAGTATCGCTGCAGTTCAAGGTGTGTCCAATGATACAAAGGGTTCCGCAGCGTGTAAGGAACCGTTTCGGTCCATTTCTGAAATTTTTCCCAATCGCTTTTTGGTCCTGTGCAATAATCTTCAGACACGCCGTTGGTGCGCATGGCTCTCCATTTATAATGATCGCCATATAACCAAGGCTGTGTCAGGTTTTCAAACTGCACATCTTCGGCGATCTGCTGCGGTGGCAGATGACAATGGTAGTCAATGATCGGCATGTCTTTAGCATAATCATGATAAAGCTTTTGTGCCGTTTTTGTTTTCAACAAAAAATTTTCATCCAGAAATTTTTTCATGTTGTACCCCCATTCCGCATAAGGCGGAGAGTTTTTATGCACCCTGTTAAGAGAGTGATTTATTCTATGCTGAATAATTAATTAAATGCACAAGTGTGCGACGCAACAGAAGTTGATAGTAGCACTACAGCCGGTAACACAATTATCATTTAAATTTAAGAACTATTCTAAGCTTCAAAGCCAAAACCAACCCTAAGGGCCTATAATGATACACCTCTTTTCCATGGTATAAAATCATCTTGATTTAGTAATACCGCCTTCGGAGTCACTTCTCCGCTTGCCGCTTTAATACAGTATTCAAGTATTTCCTCACCCATTTGTTGAATTGTTTTATCCCCTTCAATAATAGGTCCTGTATCTATATCAATAATATCGCCCATTCTTTTTGTTAATGCTGAGTTAGTGGCCACTTTAATGGTAGGGCAGATAGGATTACCAGTCGGAGTTCCAAGACCGGTTGTAAATAAAATTAGAGTTGCCCCTGATGCCGCCTTACCTGTAGTAGCCTCCACATCATTACCGGGTGTACAAACTAAATTTAATCCTGGTTTTATTGCAGGCTCGGTATAATCCAACACATCGACCACCGGAGAGGTGCCTCCTTTTTTTGCCGCCCCTGCACTTTTAATGGCGTCTGTTATCAATCCATCTTTTATATTGCCGGGCGAGGGATTCATATGAAAACCAGAACCCACTCTTGTTGCAATCTCCTCATAACTCTTCATTAGGCGAATGAATTTTCTTGCCGTTGCTTCATTAACAGAACGATCAACCAACTGTTGCTCTACACCGCATAATTCAGGAAATTCTGCCAACAACACTTTCGCTCCTAATGCTACCAACAGATCAGAGCAATAGCCTACAGCGGGATTAGCTGAAATGCCACTGAATCCATCGCTGCCTCCGCATTTTACACCTACACATAGCTGATCAAGAGTAGCATCCCGCCGCTTGAACTCATTAATTTCAACGAGACCCAAAAAAGTTTTTCGTATCGCTTCGGAGATCATCTGCTCTTCGCTTTGCGACTGCTGTTGTTCAAAAACATAGAGCGGTTTATCAAAATTTGGGTTACGCGTGCGCAGATCATTGAGAAGATTTTGCACTTGCAAATTCTGGCAACCCAGGCTGAGCACAGTAACCCCACCTACATTAGGATGATCAGCGTAAGCGGCCAACAACTTGCTCAATATGGCCGCATCTTGCCTTATTCCCCCGCAACCGCCATCATGGTTTAAGAATTTTATTCCATCTACATTTTTAAATAATCTGCTTCCATTTGCACCGAATGAAGAAGTAAAATTGATCGAAGAAATATCCTCCCCATTTTTATAAGCTTCAATAAGATGATGGGTATATTGCTTGTATTTACCGGTTACGGCATAGCCCAGTTCATTATTCAGTGCCTCACGAATTACGTCGAGATTTCTATTCTCACAAAAAACAGTAGGAATAAAAAGCCAGTAGTTTGCTGTACCCACTCTCCCGTCGCTACGATGATAACCTTTAAAAATCCTGTTCGCAAATTTTGAAACATCAGGCGGATGCCAATGATAGTTTGACCCGCGATAATCATACTGCTGAACTGCATGTTTTACATTAGCGGTTGACATAAGTCCGCCATGAGGAATAAAATTCTGAGCCTTACCTACCAACACACCATACATTATTACATCATCTCCAGCATTCACGTCATGCTCAAAAAATTTATGCTTAGCAGGAATATTATCTGGTAAAATATGTTCATGCCCTTCAAAAACAATTTTATCGCCTTTGGTAAGATTTTTCAACGCTACCAGTACATTGTCTTTGGGATGAATTTTTAAAACAACCTGCTTCATGATCATACTACTGTTTTACTGTAGGCTGTGCTGGCAAAGGTGCTCATCACACCGTTTTGCAGGAATGCATGCAGATACATTTTTACTTTTTCTGCAAAACCATTGAGTGAAGATAAATCGGTTTCCCAAAATTCTTTATCAGCTAGGATGCTATCTACTACTTTATCGGCATCGGGATTACGCCATTTTTCGGCGAAATATGCCGCATGATCGTCCTGCACCGGATAAGTACACCCGTTTATATGCCCGACATAATTCCCTTTTTCGCTTTTACTACATTTCATAAAAAGAAGATAGGCCGCAAATCCCAGAGCCATCCCATCAGGTACATAAGAATTCTTTTTAAAATGCTTGACGAGCAAAGGAATATTGCGCATTTTCATTTTTGAAGAATATTGAGCCGTAATACTTATCCATTGATGATCAAGAAATGGATTTCGAAAACGATCAAGCACTTTGCTGGCAAAATCGCAAGCCTCATTGTAAGAAATTTTTCCATTGCTCATGGCAACAGCAATTTCATTCATCGCCAAGTTATGAATGAAGGAGGAAAAATGAGAATCATTCATCGCTTCTCTCACGGTTTTGAAGCCAGCAAGAAATGCAAGTCCGCAACTGAAAGTATGCGTGCCATTCAGCAAGCGAAGCTTTAATTCCCTGAATTTTTCAATATCAGGAGCTATTGTCACTCCTTCATCCGCCTGAACGAAAGATAAAATTTGCTTTACCTCCTCATCGCTTGACTCGATAGCCCACAATCTAAAGCTTTCCGCCATGATCATCAATTCATCAGTATACCCAAGCATTCTTTCCGCATTGAGGCGGTCATTATCTTGTAATTTGCCAGGTACAATACGGTCAACTAAGGAATTACAGAAATGATTCGCTTCTTGAAGCCAATTGATGAATTCATTTTCTAGCTTATTCATTTTAGCTAATTCCAAAACAATCGAACGGAGTTTTATGCCATTATCTGTTATCAATTCTGTAGGAATAACAACCATACCGCTTCCTTTGTTGCCTTGAAAAGCTTTGTATCTCTCATATAAAAATGACAATAGCTTTCCAGGAAATGATTGTGGCGGAGTTAGGCGAATATCGTCATCTGTCAATGCAATCCCCACTTCGGTTGTATTGGAAATAATAATTTTTAATTCGGGGTTATAGGCACATTGTAGAATGTCACTCCAGTTTTCCTTGGCTGAAAGCACCCGGCTAATGGATGAGTTAATAACAAACTCCTCTATTTTTTTATTGTTTTCAATCCCTCTTATGCATAATGTATATAGGTTATCCTGTTTACTGAATTCGTCTGCGCTTCCAGTAGAGGTTGACTTTATCATCACAACCCTTCCATTAAATATTCCATGGCGATTGGCCTTGTCAATAAAATAATCCGGCAGGCCTCTCAATAATACACCTGTACCAAACTGCAATACCTTTTCTGGCAATGAAAATATTTTATCATCCGGCACTACAACTCCCGAAGCTGTAGAAATATTTTTTAAATGTTGTTTTGACAGCTGCATGTATTCGACAATTATTTATGTTACCAATTTTTTTTATCTCCGGGGTTTCACCCTGCTACCAACATGTTGTCCCTAAGGGACAATCATGAAATTTTCATTTACGATCAACTTTTCCGCTTTGTATTTCCTCAATATCCTATGGATGCCATTTGTTCTTAAATAACCAATCCACACTGATCTCCTTTGCATTTGTTCCTACAGGTAAATTATTAGCATGCCAGGCATAATCTCCTCCATCCCGATGACAATTGTAATAATATACTCTCCTGCCCCATTGGATAATATTGGTTGTAGGCACAAGATAAATATCAGTTTCAGCCATATTTCTCGAAAATTGGCAATCAATTAAATAAAATTGTGCATCACGATGATAACGGCCCAGTATAAAACCTTTGTACCCATCAAAACTGCAATTCTTTAATACTGTTTTTGAATCAGGATCCTTCGATCCATCATGCCAGATGCTTGCAGGACCCATGTTTGCAAAAAAATGGCAGCTCTCCGCCCATGCCCAGCCACGGGGACAATAAAAATCCACTCCGCCTTCCATCTCACAATCTTTAAAATAGAACATACCATTATCAACATTCCAGGGGCTTACCGTATCACCGGCATAAGCACGAAAGCGGCAATGGATGGCTTTTAATCTTGTTGCCAGCATAGTTCTTAATGCCATTTGGTGGCCATCATTGCGAATAAGTTTTTGATGATTGACAGAATCAGATGCACAAGCTACGGTACGATTTTCCTTTATATGAAAGCCATAACCGTTTTCGATGGTTAAGTTTTTTAGCGTTATATCGTTACCATTAATATTCACAGTGGCTACACCCCAATCATCAGGATGATCACAACGCCATTCATCACGGGCTATATCCTGTGTAATGATCGTTCTACTCCAATCTTCGCCCTCTAAAACGATATTATGTTTTGTGATAAAAACTTTTTCAGAATATGTTCCGTTTTTAATAAAAATCATTCGTGAAGTGGTCGATGAATCAGGCAAGCTATTGATTGCATCCTGAAGGGATTTGAAATCCCCTTTGCCATTAATGTCCACAATAATTTTTACGGGTACGCCGGCTGGCCGGCCAGATAGGGAATTACCTCCTTGAGCCGCAACATCTATCTGCAGGATCATGGAAACAACAAGACAATAAAACGCTATGTTGGTTTTTTGAATAGTCATTTTGTTGACTGCTTGATCAGCCATTTCACTAAATCACTGGTCGCTGCATAATTCTCATATTCAAGTGGTAGTTTTCTTCCATCCAGGTATTCGTTATAAAACCAAGGATCACCAATTGCCAGCACGGTTCCCTTACCATATTTTGAAACGGCTATAACATTATCCGTTCCATTTTTTAAAACAATTGAGGCAGGAGCTTTTGAATTTATTGAGCTAAGTTCTTTGATATAAACTTTTCTTGAAGTTTTGAAAATAGGGTGGTCAGAAGGAATTACGATGGCCCCTTGTTCATAATTATTTCCCTGCACACGATTCTTGCTGTCTTCGTTAAAATGAATTCCGAATTTTTCAGCAAGCAGGTTGAAATGTTTAAACTCTGCGTTAATCGAATCATTTTCCATCAACAATAAAACACCACCATTCCTTACCCAGTCGGCAATTACATCAACATCTTTTTGTTGAACATAATTAGGATGGGCTGTTTCTTTATCCGTATCCGGGTCAACAATGATATAAATGCTCGCATTTTTTAAATTCTCCTTTGTTGGTGCAGCGGGCAAAGTATTTTTCTTTACTCCATACATGCTGAAGATATCGCCAAACATTGCAAAGCCGCTATTTGCCTTGTCATTCCATGTATAGTGGTATGAAACATCTTTGCCAGTTATATCCTTTTTCCATTCATTGTTAAAATAATTATCCAGCATAACAGTTTTTCCTTTGCCAACCGGTTGCGTGGCAGCTAATTCCATTTCATTGGAAGCGAGAATAAAAGCCCCTACTCCCTTTGCATCATTCTTTACTACTTTTTCGCTCATGTAATAATCAAAACTGCCATCACGATAAGGATTGCCACCTAAACCAGATACGCTCACTGTTCCATATAAATTTGTTTGATCATTTTCTAACTTAATGAAGCTTTTTTCAATACCTGCATACCCTTTTTTAGCTGACGTCAAATAGGATTGAGGCAAATAGCCTAACCTAACACCTTTTGCCAGCGCATATACAAACATGCATGAGGCAGATGCTTCTGTGTAATTTTTTTCTTTGCCGGGCATACCTGCCTGATCGGCAGGCAGGTTTAAAATATCCCACCACAAGCCGGTTTTTGTGTCTTGGACCTTCACAACAGCAGCAGCAAAGCGATTTAAGATGGAGATCAATTCTTTTCGCTGCGGATGTTCGACCGGAAAATAATCCAACACATCTACTAACGCCATCCCATACCAACCCATGGCTCTTCCCCAAAAATTCGGCGAATGGCCAGTTATGGGGTCTGCCCATTTTTGTTGTTTGCTTTCATCCCAGCCATGATATAATAAACCCGTCTTATCATCACGAGAATGTTTTTCCATCAAAATAAATTGTCGCGCAATATCATTGAATGCCGTATCGTCATGTGCATAAGCAGCATATTCCGCATAAAATGGTTCGCCCATATACAATCCATCCAACCACATTTGATAGGGATAAATTTTCTTATGCCAAAAACCGCCTTCCAATGTTCGCGGATGTTTTCTCAATTGTTCACGCAGCAGAGTGGCTGCTTTCCAGTATTTTTCGTTGTTCGTTACTTTATATAACAACAATAATAGCTTCCCATTATTTATATTGTCGATATTGAACTCATCCTGCTTATAGCCTTTTATATTTCCATCCTTATCCACAAAAAAATCCATGCTCTGCTGAATATATCGGAAATACTTTCCATCGCCGGTATTGTTCCATATCCCTTCGATGCCTTTTAAAACAACACCTTGATCATAACTCCATTTGGCTGAAAAAGAATCTTTCCAAATATTCATGATTGTTGAAGCCATTGCCTGCGAATAAGGAAGAGACCCGTAAAGCGAATGTGCTTTTTGTGCGGCAACTGCGTAGTAAATGCATGAAGTGAGAATAATGGATAATGTGGTTCTAAAAATTTTCAATTGCTTGTTACGCTTTTTTCCGTTGCTCCAAACTCATACACAATTTTTTGTTTTGCCTTTGAAGCATCGGTGTTTTGAATATTTATTTTACTTGTTCTGTCGCCTCCAATTCTGAATAGAAGTTCAGAGCCATCTTTATAACTTAGCTTATCAAAAGTTACATTATCACTATTTAGCACTTCTACTACAGGATTGGTTTCAGCAGAGATAATTTTTGTATTTTTTAAGGTTATGTCACTAGCTTCCTGTACGTCAATTCCTTTGTTGGCCTGTATCGTCAAATTTTCCATCACCACATCTTTTACATGCATCTCCGGCAAGCCTCTAATGAAGATCGCTTTTTCAGCCCCATTACAAGTTACATTGCTTATATGAAAATCTCTGAATTGTGGAGTGGTTTCATTTACAGCTTTGAATTCTACTTTTGGCGGTTGTCTTTTTTCGCCAGCTAAAGGAACAGGATCTTGTGCAGCATAATACATGTCAAACAAAATAGCTTCTCCAAGTATATCCTTCATTGAAAGATTATTGATATAAATTTTTTCTACCGCACCACCCCGGCCTCTTGTTGTTTTAAACCGCAAGCCAATATCTGTGCCGATGAATGTGCAATCATTTACATACAGATTTCTGGCACCTCCGCTCATTTCGCTACCAATTACAAAGCCTCCATGAGCATGATATACGACGCAGTTCCGAACGATTACATTCTCGGTTGGCATTCCTCTTTTTCTTCCCTCTTCATCACGGCCTGATTTAATACAAATACCATCATCACCTACATCGAATGTGCTGTTTTCAATTAATACATTTTTACAACTCTCCACGTCTATACCGTCACCATTTTGCGCATACCAAGGGTTTTTTGCATACACATTTCTCACAGTCAGATCTTCACACATTAGCGGATGCAAGCACCACGCAGGAGAATTTTGAAAGGTCACGCCTTCCAGCAATATCTTTTTGCATCTGGTGAATACTAACAAATTAGGACGCAAAAAATCTTTGATGTCTTCGAAATCATTCACTGTTTTACCGTTCAGCAACACGCCTGGTTTTTCCGTTTTTGAACCTTTCATTGATTTTTCTGTGGGATACCAGGTTTTTTTGTCTTCACTCAACAGGCCGCCGGAGGAGACAAGTTTTTTCCATTGCGATTCGGTGAGCTTTTCTTTTTTTACCGCCCGCCAAGCATCACCGGCACCGTCAATAATTCCGTAACCGGTAATAGCAATATTGGTTGCATTGCTGGCTGAAATTGGGGATTGATTGCGTGCAGCGGGCAAACCTTCCCAATTTCCTTGCTCAAGAGGGTACTGATCAAAATCTGTTGTAAACAGCAACATTGCATTCTTTTCAAAATGCAAATTGACATTGCTCTTCAAAACTATTGGTCCGGTGAGCCAAAGGCCTTTAGGCACTATTACTATACCTCCGCCTTTTTTATTGCAATCGTCAATAGCTCCATTTATACTTTTTGTGTTCAGTGTAATGCCATCAGCAATGGCACCATATTGAATGATATTGAAATTTAGTTTTTTAAAAGCAGGGGGTTGAATCTTCGGCAATGACTGTCCGTATATCAAAGAATTCAAATGAGTAAAAAGAAGACTCAGTAAAAAATATCTGACAATTGATCTCATGCTTAATCCAATTTAGCAAGCCTTAAAAAGCTACATCCCGGACGAAACGGGACGTAGCATAATTAAACGAATGCTTGCTTAAAAAAAACGGAAAATTTTTAATTGGCCGGGAAGAATGAATAATTAGATGAATGATTTGTTTATATAGATCAATACTTCTGTTGGCAAACAAGCAAAACAATGATCTTTTCAAAAACATGACAAGCGATTAAAATTTTTAAACAAGCATATAAAAAGAAAGGCTCAATCCCTTCTTTCAGAGAACAATTCTACTTACATAATTATAATTAATCCGTCTAATAAGGATGTTTTTTTACGCAATCGTTACCGGTAACGATGTCGCTAGAGGAAGAGAATATTTTAAATTCATCACTCTTTTCATCTCGCATCTAACAGCCGTAAAAGAATTCTGATTTATTCAACTTATAAATACAGCAATTAATATTATTGATACCCTGGATTTTGCTTGAATACATCTTTATTTGTCACTGCGTCTATCTGACTTTGCGGTATAGGTCTTAACATATGATAAGCTTGAATAAATTGGGCCCCGTCAGGGTTCAATGCCTTTACTCTGTCCACTAATTTATTTGTTCTTTTTAAATCAAACCATCGCAATTGTTCGCCGGCAAGCTCACGAGCTCTTTCATCTAAAATAAAATCAAGATTTACATTCGCAGCAGTTATTTGCATGTTGGCTGTACGTCCTGGTAAAGCAGCTCTTGTTCTGATCACATTTAAATAATAGGCTGCTGAATCTGACTTGCCAATTTTAAATTCAGCCTCTGCTGCTATTAAGTACATTTCTGCCAATCTCATGATAAACACGTCGCGAGCACTTTGAGCTTCATTAGATGATGTTCTGGTCGAGTCCTTAAATTTTTTTAGAGAAATATAAAATTTTCGTTGGCCAGGTATATTGTTATTGCCATACACTCTGGATATATCATAGGTAGTATAATGTTTTGCATTGGAAATGGAGGAAGGAACAGCAATTTTTGGGGCGTAAACAACCGTATCTCCTATCTTAAAATTAAATGTATCCGAAGTGTTAAAAATATTTCCAGCAGTTCGCGCAGCTTTATTGGCATACCATACAGTTTGAAGGGATGCATCGTAACGCGAGTCATTGGTTTCATCAAACATATTTAACAAAGCAAGCGTTGGCATATAACGGTTAAATGGTCTGCCATTGTTGATATCTCGGGCTAAAACGCCGCCATTTACCTGATCGTAAGTCATTAAAAAAAACAAGTGCCCATTGTTAGAACCACGCGGATGTCCCAAAGGATATGCGCTTGTTGCAATATCATTCAATGAAAGATTGGTAGAATAATCCACTGCCCAAATCACTTCTTTATTTTTTAAATTGCCCATATTCCACAGATCAGCATATTTGGCCTGAAGCGTAAATCCATAATTTTTAATAACATCATTTGCCAAAGCAATAGCTTCATTATTCTTATTACGGGTTAAATATATTCTTGCCAGAAAAGCTTTTGCTACAGGCTGCCAAACTCTTCCATATTGTGCAGGAGCAGAGGCAGGTAAATTGGCAATAGCAAATTGCAAATCACTAATTATCTGGTTATAAAAAACATCTTCAGGCGTCCTATTCGCAGTTGTTACGGCACCCTTTGTTGGTTCGATAGTAAAATGCGCTCCGCCCCATATTTCTACTATATGCCAGTAATAAAAAGCTCTTAAGAAACGAAGTTCTGCTTCCCGCAACGCTTTTTGCTGCACGGTATAATCAGCTATGCCTCCAACATTTGTTAAACCTAAATTACATAAGTTAATAGCAGCATATAAATTACTCCATTCAAAGGTTAAAGCAGAAGTGTTGTTTCCCTGCAAGTTGTTATAAGTAGATAATTGTGGATACACATCTCCGGTTCCATTTGTCCATATATCAGTGCCCATTTCTGCAATGCTGTATCCCTCCTCTTTTCCGTACCAAAAACGTGTATAGGAATAAGCAGCATTTACAAGGGTTTCAAAACCGGCGGCTTGTGTATATAAAGCTCCCTCTGTTAAACCGCTTGGGTTATATTCTTCTAATTTCTTTTTACAAGAAGATAAAATAAATGCGGTGAATATTAGTATTATCAGTTCTGTCATTATTTTATTTTTCATATCAAATCGTTATAGATAGATGAGTAATTTAAAATCCTATGTTTACGCCTGTGACCAATAACCTGGTCAATGGCCTTTCAAATGATCCCGCGCCTTCCGGATCGTAATCCTTTACCTTGGAAAATGTGAAATAGTTTTTAGCACTTACATACCATCTTAAATTGGCAACATGTAACCTTCGTACAAGACTCTCAGGAAAATTATAGCCCAAAGAAATATTCCTGATTTTTAGGAACGAGCCATCTTTATATCCAAGCGTTGTAGCAAAAGGAAGTGCCGCTCTTGAGAGACTGCTGGTAGGACGAGGGTATTCATTTGTTGCGTTTTCAGGCGTCCAGTAATTCACCTTAGCACCGTTTTCAATTGCATTAGGCTCGAACTTGTTTGCGTAGGCTGATATAAACGTCTGGCCCACTCTCGCAAACACATACACATTCAAATCAAATCTTTTAAAGCTAATATCATTGCTAAACCCAAGGCTATATTTTGGCACAGCAGATCCAACTACAACTCTATCATTGGCTGCGGTGATTGTACCATCGGGTTTGCCAGCGGGGCCGCTTATGTCTTTTACTCGAATATCGCCAGGTTTATAACCGAAGCTTCTTGCAAGAGCTGAATCAGCAATTTGCCAGATACCCGTTTTTTCAAAATCATAGAAAGAATTAACGGGATAGCCAACAAACCAACTATTCAATATATCGTTTTGCTTGCCTACTAATTCAACAATTCTTTCTTTGTTTCGCGTATATGTTATATTCGATGTCCAATTAAAATTTTTAGATTGAATGTTTTCTGTTCGTAATGAAACCTCGAAACCATTGTTACGGGTTTTGCCTATGTTCTGAAGAATGCTTAAAACACCTGAGGTAACCGGTAGCTGTCTTAATAATAACAAGTCTTTTGTTCTGGAATCATAATAATCGAAGCTTCCTGAGATACGGCTTTTAATAATTGAAAAATCTACACCAATATCACCTGTAGAAGTTAGTTCCCATTTTAAGTCTTGATTACCAATTTGTGGCTGTAGTGCATAAGCTAATGCGCTTTGATCGTTCCATTGAAAAGGCACAAGTATAAGATTACTTTCTGTCTGGTAAGGCCTTACGGCGGAATTACCGGCAACACCATAGCTAATTCTAAGTTTTAAATCATTAAATAGTTTTTGATCAGACATAAAGGTTTCATCCGAAATTCTCCAGGCAGCTGCTGCCGATGGAAAAAATGCCCATTGCTTGCCAGTAGAAAGTACCGAGGCGCCATCTTCACGTCCCGTTAAGGTTAAGAGATATTTGCCTTTATAATTATAATTAACTCTGAATGCTCCTGATATCAGATTGCTGGCAATATATCTGCTGTAAATAGAAAGATTAGAAGGGTTGTTTTGAAGTGCATAAAAAGATTGCGAAGGTAATAGCTGACCCGTACCGGAAGCAGTTGAACTATCCAGCTTATCCGATAGATAACTAGTTATTGCGGTGAGACCAAGATTATGATCGCCAAACTTTTTTTGCCAGTTGATGATATTTTCCCAAAGAAGGTTTGTGCCTGTGCTATTAGTTACTGATGAAATGGACCCTGTTGACAAGGCCCTCACAATAGTGTTCTCACCCTGGAAAGAACCATTCCGTGTGCTGGAATGGGTAGCTCCTAAATTTGAGCGGATTGAAAAATTTTTAAATGGCTTCCATTCAGCATAAGCAGAAGAGAGAATGCGGTTAATGTTATTCTTATTCACATAAGCACCGGGTTGTTCTTCCATCAAAGGATTCACCTGGTTGCCACCGCCGGGATATTTTGCCAAAGTACCATCGGTATTATACGGTGTATAATAAGGAATAACTTTATTGGCTACTGTCAATATATTGTCGGTTCTGAGATTTTGATCATAATAAGTGAATTGATTTAAAAGACCAACTTTAAGTGAGTTGCCAATAGATTGATCGACATTTAGACGTACAGTATAACGACCCGAATAATCATTTTTCAACAATCCCTTTTCTTTAAAATAATCAAAAGAAAAATAAACTCTGGTTTTGTCGCTCCCGCTCGCCACACTAATTCCGTAGTCTTGCTGCGAACCTCTGTTTAGTAAAAGACCTGGCCAATAGGTAGACACATTGTTATTTACTGCAGTGAGGTCTGCATTGAATATTTTAGCGTCGTCTGCTGAAGAATTCCACTGACCGGTTGTACGGTAAGCTTCTCTTTTCAAATCAGCAAACTCAGGACCGGACATAGGAAGCGGGTAACCTGCCACTTCAGAAACGCCGTAATAACTATTGGCAGAAATTTTTACTCTTCCGCTATTTCCTTTTTTTGTAGTTATTATAATCACACCATTAGCACCTCGTGAACCATATATTGCTGTGGAGGAAGCATCTTTCAAAATCTCCATTGACTCTACATCATTTGCATTAATGTCTTCATAACTGTTGTATTGTACTCCATCCACAATAAATAAAGGATCATTATTAGCATTGATCGACCTATTACCTCTAACCGTAATCATAGGTTTTGCACCGGCCCCTCCACTTGTTCTTGCAATATCAACACCTGACAGCTTGCCTTGCACACTTTCCATTATATTCCCGGCAGGAACCTTTTTTACCTCATCACCCTTTACTGAAATGACAGCACCGGTAAGGTCTCTCTTCTTTACCTGGCCATAACCAATCACAACTACATTTTCCAGATCTTTCTTTACCGTTATCAGCGAAATATTAATAGATGTATTGTTTCCCACCTTTATCTCTTGTGCGTCGTAACCGATATATGAAAACACCAATATTTCATTATCGTCGATGTTGATCGTAAATTCGCCCTTATCATTCGTAACCGTACCTCTGAATGTTCCTTTTACATGAATGGATACACCTGCCAATGGAACTCCATTTTCATCCGTTATTTTTCCAGTAATATTTTTTTGCATCTGTAATTTCTCATCATCTTCCTTCACAACTATTAGGTTATTCTCCATGAAAAGGTAAGTAAGAGGTGTTTTTTGAAACACCAAGTCCAATGCTTGTTGTATGCTGGCATCCTCAACACTGAGCGTTATTTTGCGCCGAAGATCATTGAGCTGGTCGTTATACAGGAACCTGTAATTTGTTTGTTTTTCAATATAGCCCAGGATAACGGCAATCTCTGTCTTCTTAAATGCAAAGGTTAGTTTATCCTGTCCATCTCCTCTGGCATACACATGCATGGCCAACACCAGCATAAAAAATGTAGTTAGTTTCATGACAAGAATGAGTTTAGAAAGCAATCGGGTTTTGGCAATCGTTAAAATACTTTTCATACTTTAGTTTAGTTATTGGTTAATAATGTTCCCTTGGTGGGACGAAGCGTTAGAATTAGCCTGTAACTGACGGGGAATGCGCCAACATTCCCCGTTTAATTACTCAGGTTCTTTTAGGGATCGAATAAAAATTTCATTGTCTTTAATTTTAAAATTGAAAGAATTTGCGGTTTGCAAGGCATGAAAGGCCTGTGTAATGGTTTCATTTTCCAGCGATCCATTGAATGTTAATTTTTTTACTTGCTCATCTTCAAAATGAATCGCGATATTGTACCATCGCTCTAACTTCTTGGCCAATTCTGTAAAACTGTCGCCACGAAATTCCAGTCTATTGTATATCCATGCTGTTTCCATAAGCTCATTTTCTTTTAGGCTGCTATCTAAATTGGTAATGGCTGACGTAGTAGCTGTATTCTTTTCTAACTTTCCATCATCAGCAGTTGATGTTTGTGATTTTGAATCTCCATCAGCCGGCAATTGCGGCAGAATTATTTTTTGGTTGGGATGAAGATAGATCGGTGCCTGTTTTGTATTTGCCGTTGTGATTTGAACAAGCCCTTTAATTAAAGTTGTTTCAATTGTTTTGTCTTCAGGATACGATTTCACATTAAAAACAGTACCCAGCACTTTTATGTTGATGTGACCTGTATGAACAATAAACGGTCTGCCTGACTCTTTCACTACATCAAAATAAGCCTCGCCATAAAGAGTTATTTCGCGATTCCTCGCATTAAAATTTGGTTCGTATATGATCTTTGAACCAGCATTCACCCATACGGTTGAGCCATCCGGCAAAATTGTTCTCGTTCTGCTTCCTTTTTGTGCAACAATTTCATAAGATGATGACGGGCGTGAAGAAAAAATCCATTTTGTAAGAGCCCATGCAAAAACAGATATGCCAATCAATATGGCAGCCCAACGGAAAATTTTTCTCCGCCTGTATATAACGGCCGATGCTGCTGAAATATCATTATCTTCTTTCAACGCGTCCTCAACTGCAGATAATTGTAAAATGTGACTGATCTTTCCAGTTCCAATCTCAATCTCCTTTTTGTTTTCCTTCGCATTCCAGAGGCTTTTTAAAAGATCATACTGTTGCATCAGCTGTGGTTGCTGCTGCAACATTTGCATGAGCTCTTCATTTTCTTGCGGGGTAGCTTCTCCACTCAGGTTTCGTGACATTAAAACCCAGATATGTTCAGGATATTCCATTCTTCAATATGCTTTATAAGTTGAAGGACAGAATTTCGGGAACTATCTACTAAACGAATTGAATCTTTTTTTGAAATAAATAAGGAGTTATTGGTCCTTTTTCGATGACCTGGCTTTTTGCAAATTAAAATTGGTTATACCAGTTCCCTGCATGGCCATACATATTTTTTTGACGGCAATAGCCATTTGCACGTCAATTGTATTGATAGAAATGTTAAGTATTTCCGAGACTTCTTTGTATTTAAGTCCATCTTCCCTCACCAGCTTAAAAATCATTTTGCAACGAGGAGGAAGAGTTTCAATGGCCTGTCTCATTTTCTCCATCATTTCAGATGTAACCAGCAAACTGTAAGGATCAATTGCAGGATGAACTAATTCTATCTCCAGTTCATCAAAAGGCGAACCGATAAGAGCTTCTGTTTTTTTTGAGACAACATTTAGCGATCTGTTTTTTACGGCAACATACAGATAAACGGCAAGATTGCTGATAGTAGATATGTAATGGCGATTACTCCAAAGTTTTACAAAAACATCTTCCACTACCTCTTCTGCCATTTCTGAAGACCTGGTAATAGCTTTTGCGAAAAAATATAATTTCCGTTTGAATAGACTATAAAGTTCTGCAAAGGCTTTCTCATTCCCTTTGCTGATCTGGCTTTGTATATGCAGCAGGTCGCAAGACATATTTCCTCATTTGGCAGCAATGGCTTAACTAATGTAGGCAAATTATCAAGTGAAGGAATTGAATTTTACGCAATCGTTGCCGGCAGCAATTCGTTTCAAATATGATTACTGTGATTATAGTTTATAAAATTCAGAGCAGTTTCAGCAACTCATTTTTCCATTTGTCATAAAGTTCATTATAGCCTTTCTCATTACTTGAAGGGTCAACTCTTTTAATCAGCTTTAAATTAGTAAACGCCTCTTTTGGTGAAGAGTAAATACCTGCACCAATGCCAGCGCCAATGGCGGCTCCTACGCTTCCATCGTTTTCATACTGTTCTACAGGTATATTTGTTGCATTCACAAAGACTTCCATAAAAAGATCACTTAAAAACATATTGGCCTTGCCCACCCGAATTACGGAAGGTTGAATACCGTTCTCCCGCATAATGTCTAAACCATAACGAAATGAGAAAACAATTCCTTCCTGCACAGCTCTGAATACATGAGCTTTTGAATGTTTGTTCAAATCAATTTCTAAGATATGCGCTCCGATTATTTTGTTTTCAAAAATTCGCTCCGCACCATTTCCAAAAGGTAGCATCATCAATCCATCACTGCCGGGCCTTATTTGAGAAGCCATTTGATTCATTGCTTTATAATCAACACTTGAAAGATCCTTGATCCATCTGTTCATAATACCTGTACCGTTGATGCATAATAATATTCCCAGCCTCTTTGTTTCACTGCTGTGGTTCACATGAGCAAAAGCATTTACTCTTGAAAATTTGTCAGCAAATAATTGATCTGTTACCGCATAGATCACTCCGGAAGTACCGGCGGTAGCAGCTACCTCGCCGGGGTTGAACACATTTAATGAAACTGCATTGTTTAATTGGTCACCTGCCTTATAGCTTACGGGAATGCCTGGCTTCAGCGAAAGCTCTTTTGCTGCTTGTCCAAATAAGTTTCCATGAGGAGAAAAAAGCAGTCTTACTTCGGGAATAATGCCTTGATCAAACCCAAAATAGCTCATCACATCTTTTGATATCTCATTTTTTTTAAAATCCCAAAAAATTCCTTCCGATAAAGCAGAAGAAGTTGTTGTGATCTCGCCTGTCAACTTCATGGCTGCAAAATCACCTGGTAACATCATTTTATCTATTTGCTCATACATTTTTGGGTCGTTCTTTTTAACCCATGCAAGTTTCGCAGCTGTGAAATTTCCCGGCGAATTAAGCAAACTATTCAGAGATTTTTCTTTGCCTATTTTTTCAAAGGCCTCATTGCCTATTTCCACCGCTCGACTGTCGCACCAGATTATGCTATCACGCAGCACTTTTTGCTGTTTATCAACCAACACTAATCCATGCATTTGGTAAGCAATCCCTATAGCGGCAATGTCTTTCGGTTCAAATTTAGCTGCAGCATTTAATTTTTTTATTGCTTCTTTAATATGTTGCCACCACATTTCGGGTGATTGCTCGGCCCACCCTGTTTGTAAGGATGTAATGGGCACTTCCTGTTCAGGATATTGTGCTGATGCGATCGCTTGTTGCGTCTCAACGTTCACAACAGAAACTTTAATCGAAGAAGTTCCAATATCAATTCCAAGTAGCATCATGCAATAATTTTTAGAAGGTCAAAATTAAGGCTCATTGGATATTGAGGCTTGAATATTGAGCATGCTATAGTGGAAATGTTCAATTTCCTTGCAGATTATCTTCAAAATGAGTTATGCATTTGCCAATGCCCTGTCAAGATGAACGTACCCTCCATCAACGTGTATTAATTGACCGGTTGTATGGCTTGATTTTGCAGATAACAAAAACACAACAGCGTTGGCAATTTCTTCTGCCGTGGTCATCCTATTTTCTAACGGAATTTTCGATTCGATCTCTCTCAGTTTTTCTTGCGGGTTCGGCAGGGTTTCGATCCATTTTGCATACAGCGGAGTAAAACACTCCGCCACGATTACTGCATTTACGCGAATGCCATATTTCAATAACTCAACAGCCCATTCCCTGGTAAGTGCATTACGTCCACCATTTGCCGCAGCATATGCAGAAGTATTACCCTGTCCCGTTTCTGCAGTTTTTGAGCCGATATTAACAATAGCGCCCTTCGATTTTTTTAATTCAGGTAAGGCTAGTTGCGCCATAAGGTAATAATGCACGAGATTTTTATGCAAGCTCTGCATAAATTTTTCGTAATTGCCATTCTCAAGTCCTACTCCATCATTTACTCCCGCATTGTTTACCAATCCATCTATACGATTGAATTTTTGAATCACCATTTTCATCGCATTCATGCATTCAGAAGGATGACTTAATTCGGCCACCACCTGCCAAGCTTTGCCACCACTTGACTCAATTGTTTTTACAGTCTTCAAATTATCGCCTTCATTTCTTCCGACAATCACAGGTATAGCGCTTTCGGCAGCTAAAGCTTTTACAATGCCTTCACCAATACCTTTTGCACCGCCCGTAACGATGATGACCTTATCTTTTAATTGCAGATCCATAAATTTTAATGTGCTTATTTTTTTGCTTGAGCCCAAGGCTTCGGCAATTGATAAATATTTTGTAGGGACTTTAACCCTGCCCTAATGAATAAAATTTAGTTGCATTTTCGCCAAAAACCAATTGTTGCTCATCTTGAGAAAATGAAGAAAAATAATCCCGCGCAATATTCAGCATTTTTTCATAAGAGGCCGCAACCAAACAAACGGGCCAATCAGAACCATACATGATCCGTTTTATTCCAAAAGCGTTTACAACGACATCTATGTATGGAACGAAATCTTCTTTCTTCCAATTTTTCCAATCCGCTTCGGTAACCATGCCGGATATTTTGCAATAAACATTCTCATATTCACCTATTTTCATCATTTCCTTTTTCCATTCTTCTATTTTCCCATTCTTTATTTCAGGCTTTGCTATATGATCGATTACAAATTTTTGATTAGTAAACGCTTCAACAAACCCGGCAATATACTTTAACTGGTCCGGAAAGATCAGTATGTCATAGGTAAATCCGAATTTCTCCAGCTTACTGATTCCATTCATGAAAGCGGGTTGTAGCATAAATGCCCTGTCTTTTTCACCTTGCAAAACATGGCGAAATCCTTTCATTTTTTCAAACTGACTTAAATAATCCAAACTTTTTTCAACATTTGGAGATGTCAGATCAGCCCATCCCACTATTCCTTTTATAAAATCACATTCTGCTGCATTGTGAAGCTGGAACCTATTTTCATCGTATGATTGATCAGATTGAATAGTTACACAGCCATCAAACCCATTTTGATCCAAAATCGGTTTTAGATCTTGAGGCAAAAAATCCTTCTGAATGACTGCCATTTCATCCGTGATCCAACTATCACGAATAGGATCAAATTTCCAAAAATGCTGATGAGCGTCAATTCGCATAAGCCTTGCATCTTTGTTTCGCTGTTCCCAGGCCGTCAATTCCTAATTCTACAACATCTCCGTCTTTCAAATATACTTGTGGATTCATTCCTAAACCTACACCAGCCGGTGTTCCAGTAGAGATTACATCTCCAGGCAACAAGCTCATAAACTGGCTTACATATGAAACCAAAAAGGGAATATTGAAGATGAGGTTTGCCGTCGTTCCATTTTGCACCATCCTGCCATTTACTGATAACCATAACCGCAGGTTATTTATATCTTTTATTTCATCCTTTGTTACAAGCCATGGTCCCAACGGAGCAAATCTGTCGCATCCCTTTCCTTTATCCCAGGTACCATTGCGCTCGAGTTGAAAGGCTCGTTCACTCACATCATTGTGCAAACAATACCCTGCTATATAGTTCATCGCGTCACCTTCTTCTATATAACTCGCTTTCTTTCCAATCACAACAGCGAGTTCCACTTCCCAGTCTGTTTTTTCTGATTTTTTTGGAATGACGATGTCATCAAACGGTCCGCATAATGAAGAAGTGGCTTTTAAAAAAACTACGGGTTCAGGTGGAATAGTGGCATTTGTTTCTCTGGCATGATCTGCATAGTTCAAGCCGATACACACAATTTTTGACGGCCTTGCAATAGGGCTTCCCAGCCTGGCATTACCTGCAATTTTAGGAAGAGCGGTTTGATTTTGCTTTAAAAATTCGTCGAGTCTTTTTAATCCATTTGTTTCAAAAAAATTCTCATTGTAATCTTCACCAAATGAAGAGATATCATACATTCCTTCATTTATCACTACCCCTGGTTTTTCTTTTCCAAATTCACCAAATCTTATAAGTTTCATTTTTTATTTTTTATGGAACGATTTATTCACCAAACAAAACTAAAAAAGCAAAAGATTTGCTAAGATACAGAGTTGCACAAAGCATTCTTCACCATGATATGCATTTATATAATAATAGTTATCATGCTTACATTGAACTCTTCACCCCGATTCTGCTTTTAAAACTATTAACCTAACTCTGTTGAAACCTGTTACATAGAATAATGCGACTGAAAAAAACTTTGAAAGAAATATTTTCATTCGTAAGGCCCATCATAAAAGAATTGTTCGACAACAGCGAATTCCGGGATTCGGTTGTTTATTCACGCTTTAACTCTTATTGATAAACCTACTAAGTAAATAAGTATAAAACCCGAAAGTAAACTTTCGATTTTCCAAAAAATCTTGGAATAAGTGTCAAAAAAATTGCTCAGTGGCAGGGTTTTTTCTTTTTTCGTGCCAAACAATTTAATCTGGAATCTATGAAAACTAAAAATGCCCTATTTATCACCACCCTTCTTTTTGGAGTTGTCTTAATTTCATCTTGCAAAAAAGAAAATCATTTAGCACCTATTCAAATTCTGCTGACCGACAAACCTGCTGACTATGACTCTGTGAATGTTCATATTGTTGGTATTGAAGTACAGCTTAACGGCGATGGTGAAGCATGGATACCTATCAACACTAAAGACAGCATTTATAATTTATTGGATCTGCAAAATGGCATTACCACTTTAATTGCACAAGACACAATACCGGCAGGTGTATTGCAGCAAGTACGCTTTATTTTAGGAAGCGGCAATACAATTGTTGTGAATGGCACCTCTTATCCTTTGGAAACACCCAGTGCGGAATATTCCGGTTTAAAAGTAAAAATAGGAAGGGCTCTTAGCGAAGCACTGAATACATTCACACTCGATTTCGACGCATCACTTTCCGTAAATGAAGAAAATGGTGCTTATAAACTTCGTCCCGTTATACAAATGAGATGAGTCAATTCTGCCGTCCACGTAAGCCCTGCAAACTGCAGGGCTTTTTTATTATATTTATTTTACCATAAACTCCTTAAAAAAATTCATACGGAAATATTTTTTCCATCATTTTAATTTTCAAATTCCACGAGTCATGATCTATCAAATCCATATCTCTATTTTTTATTGAATTGGACATAATCTTGTAGCGATTTTTAAGTAGTCCAAAAATTTTGAACAATAATTTTTTCGTCGTTCAAAATATTTTTAAAAAAATTTATTGCTGTAATATTTATTCAAAGTCTTTAAAAATTAAAAAATTAAATAAGAGTGTGGCACATTTACAGTACAATTTTTAAGGGTAATTATTTTCACAAGCTCAGCAGAAAACTGTGGACAATTAACCCACTTTTTCGCAATAAGTATCTTCTTTTTTTAATGTGATATGTTTAAAACTGCGGAGCCTGCTACAGGCATAATTTTTTCCATTTATGTGTTAGACATAAAACAATTTGATCATTTTAAAAACGTTTGTTATGCCAAATCAAAAAACTGATGACCGTAGCGCTCAACAAGGAGGCAACCCCGGCAACCAAGGTCAACAAGGCGGACAGAGCCAGGGTCAACAAGGTGGGCAAAGTGGATCTCGCAGCGGTGACACTGGAAGCCAGAGTCAGCAAAGCGGTACAAGTCGTGGCAGCCAACAAGGCCAGCAAGGAAATATGGGCGACCGTGGCAGCCAGGAAGGTCAACAGGGGCGAGTTTCTTCTGACCGCGATCTTTCTTCATTAAATGAGGAGGATACAGAAGGTTCAGAAAGAAAGCAACCTCCCGACAAAGACATGAATAAAGAGAGCGGTATGAATCGCTAAAGTTTGTTGTGATAATTGGTGCAAGCTGACCGGAATATCCGGTCAGCTTTTTTTAAGCCCACATGAAAAATATCATATTCACAGGGGCCATGAGAATCGTGAAATCTCCGGATTTTCTGGCTGTCAAGTAAAAAATTTGTGGTTTTAATCATGTTCATATTTTTGCTTACTTTCAAGACCACAAATAGGAGGTTATACTATGCAGACGGTTATTGTTCCGCTTGATTTTTCACTAGTTTCTTTGAATGCTGCCGAATATGCTGTTAAAATGCTTGCCGGCTCCTATAATACTAATCTTGTTTTATTCCACATGTATGAAAAGAAAAATGAGGAAGAGGAAGCGAATCTTCAGTTATTGAATTTCAAAAATAAATTATCAGAGAACAGCCCTTTAAGGATCGAAAGCATTGCCGTGCATGGTGACGATTTAATTAACGAAATAGAAAGGGTGGTTCATCACCGGCATGCTGGCCTTGTTGTGATGGGTATCACCGGCAAAACAGCCTTGGAAAAAGTTTTTATTGGAAGTAATACATTGAAGCTTGTTGATAAAAATGTGGTGCCGGTATTGATCATTCCGCCTGATGCAAGATTTGGAGGCGTTAAAAATGTAGCTCTAACCTCTGATTTTAATGATGTGCGCATGACTACTCCTTCAGTACCGATAAAATCAGTGTTACAACTTTTCCGCCCCGCCCTCCATGTCGTGAACGTTAATAGTGCGCATTATGTTTCTATTACCGCAGAATACCAAAAGGAAAAAGCTATCATGCAGCAAATGTTTAGCGAGTATAATCCCGAATTTTATTTTATTGGAATGAATGACTTTTTTGAGGCTATTGAGCAGTTCACAAAAGATAAAAGTATTGACATCCTCATTACCATTCCACGCCAGCATTCCCTCTTAGAAAGAGTATTCAAGGGTCACCACACCAAAAAACTAGTGTACCATAGCCATGTGCCAGTATTGGCCGTTCATGAGTAATGAGCGAATAATAATGAATAGATGATAGTGATTGAAGCTTATTATTCATTATTCGTTGTTATTGCTATTTAAAAATGAGTTATGCCGAAATCGAATCATAAAATATGTGTTACATCAGAAATCGGAACGTTGAGAAGATTGCTCGTTCATAGTCCTGATAGCGGATTAGGTAAGGTAGTTCCCTCCAAGGCGCAGGACTGGCTATTTGAAGACATTGTTCATTTAGATACAATCAGGCGAAAAGAATATGACTATTACACAAAAATACTGCTGTATTTTTTGGATCCTGGCAAAATAAAAGGAAGGCTTTCTGAAATTAACAATGAAAAAAACCGACGTAATTTTTTTAAACCCGACAATGAAAAATTTTTTCGATCTGAAAATGTGATCGAGCTTGAATGGCTGCTGGCAGATATATTGAAGGATCGAGAAATAAAATTAAAGCTGATAGCTTCCGTTTGTGCAATCGAGGGCTGTTCTTATACAATACAAAATGATCTTTTTACACTCACGCCACAGCAACTTGCCAAAGTATTTATTACCGGCGCGGTCAGTGAAGAAAAAATAATCTTCCCTCCTATTCCGAATTTTATTTTTACGAGGGATATAGGTATTGTTATCAACGATTACATTTTGCTGAATAAACCGGCAAAAAAAGCAAGAACAAGAGAAGCCATGCTGATCAAATACATTTTTTTTAATCACCCTCTTTTTGCCGGATACAAGAATAATATCCTTGAAATTTCGGATTCATACCAGCACTTCTTGATCCCGAGAGAGGGTGATGAAAAAAAAGCAACCTTGGAAGGAGGCGATGTAATGGTAATTACAAAAGATCATGTGCTCATCGGCGTAAGCGAGCGCACAACAATGGAGGCTGTTCATCAAGTATCCAATTTATTATTCGAAAAAAATATTGTAAAAAAAATTACGGTAATAAAAATCCCTAAACGAAGGGATTATATGCACATTGACACGATTTTTACACAAATAAAAAGGGATGTATGGGTAATGCTGGGGAGCTTTTCCAGAAAAAGAATTAAAATGGAAGATGCTGATCCGGTACAAAAAGTACTGGAAATGGAAAAGAAAGATGAAAAGATTAAGATCATTCAATTCAGAAAAAAAAATACAGATGATCCTGTTTACTTCGATAACCTGGAAGAGCTGTTAATCGACATCAGTAAAAATGATCTTGACTGTGATGGCAAGGTTAAATTCATTTACTCGGGTAATAACGAATTTCCCTTTGATGCAAGAGAACAATGGACGGACTCCTGCAATTTGCTTGCGATAAGGGAAGGTGTTGTTTTAGGTTATGACAGAAACGACAAAACAATTGAGGCGTTTAAAGAAAATGGCTTTACTATTATTCACGCCGATGAATTGTTACAGCAATTAGAAAATGATGAAATCGACCCTGAAGAAATCACCGATACAATGATCATCATCCCATCCGCTGAATTATCAAGGGCGAGAGGAGGTTTTCATTGTATGAGCATGCCATTGCTGCGAGACGATATTGACTAAAATTAAAAAAGTAAAATCAGCCACCTAAGATTTTGAATTTTTACTTCTAAATTTTTAATTATAGTGCAAACCACATCACATATATTAATGATCCGTCCTGTGAATTTTGCTTTTAACCTTGAAACAGCGGAGAGCAATTCGTTCCAAATTAGGAGCAATGCCACAGATATACAAACAAAAGCATTAGATGAATTTGATAGATTTGTTTCATTGCTCCGCAACAATCATATAGATGTAACAGTAGTGGAAGATACTCCACATCCCCATACGCCTGATTCAATTTTTCCCAATAACTGGGTTTCTTTCCATCACGATGGTACTTTATTATTGTACCCCATGTATGCCCCAAGCAGGCGGGCCGAACGAAAGGAGCATGTTTTGGAAAAAATTTATGAACAGTTTCGTGTCACAAATAAAATTGATCTCAGTTATTACGAAAAAAATAATTTGTTTTTAGAAGGAACAGGCAGCATGGTTCTTGATAGAAATAACAAGATTGCCTTTGCATGCCTTTCTCCGAGAACTGATAAAGAGGTTCTGGAAGAGTTTTGCAGGAAAATGAATTACGAAGCCATTGTTTTTACAGCGGTTGACAGAAATGGCCACCTCATTTACCATACAAATGTAATGATGTGTGTGGCCAACAAATATGTAGTTATCTGTTTAAATTCAATTGGTGCCATTGATGAAAAACAGAAACTTATAGAAAGAATTCAAAAAACAGGTAATGAAATTATTGATATAAGTTTTGATCAGCTAAATCATTTTGCCGGCAATATGCTTCAAGTTGAAAATAATAAGGGAGAAAAATTATTGGTAATGTCAACACAAGCCTACCAATCCCTGACCAAAGAGCAGATTAAAAAACTGAGCAGTTATAACCGCATCATTCACTCACCACTCACTACAATTGAAACAAATGGCGGTGGCAGTGCAAGATGCATGATAGCTGAGATACATTTGCCGGTTCTTTCTTAAAAAATGTTTTATGCTTGGCTTAAGAATTTATATCCTGCTGATGTTTGTTGTTAGCTTCAATAATGTTTTCAGTCAAAAATTCTACAGCGATTCTTTGCAAGCTTATATTGATGGCTATGTGAAAGATCATGAGGCAGTGAAAGGTGATGATAAAAAATTTCTTCAATTTTTCCCTATCGATGAAAGTTATCGTGTTGTCGCTAATTTTGAAAAATCAAAAGACAGCAAATGGTTTTTGATGGAAACGTCAGGCCATGAAAAGAAAATGTATAGGGCATACGGCACTGTTTCATTTACCCTTCATGATACATTGATAAAATTGAACCTTTACCAGGCTCAGGATTTATTGGCAGATCCAAAGTATAAGGATTACCTCGTATTAATGTTTACCGATAAAACGTCCGGCGATGAATCTTATGATGCCGGTCGCTATCTGGATTTTACTCTTGGCGATATAAAAAACAATAAGGTTGTGATCGACTTTAATAAAGCATATAATCCTTATTGCGCTTATGAAAAGGGTAAGTACAACTGCCCAATTCCGCCAAAAGAAAATAATGTACAAGTTGCTATCAGAGCAGGTGAAAAAATCTATGGAAAGAAAATTCAGTGATCAAGAATAACTTTCTTGAGTTCGCTATTTCCATAAAAGACGAGCCATTGCAAGGCTCGTCTTAATTATCGTCTCATCAGACTAGTCGCCGATTTTCCATTTTTGCGAATATTCCACATGTCAACCAGCCCGAATGATCGTTTTGCTGGCTCAGAAAGTTCAACAATAGCGATTGTTTCTTTTACTTCTGTTACTAACTGTTTCAATGATTCGCCTTTTAACTGTATAAAAGATGGCTTTGCATCACATTTCATACTATCTCCTTTTTTAAATGTTAAAAATTGCTGAGCAAACAGAAGGAAAAAAATCGTTAGATTATGCCGGCAAGTAAATTCTCCACTTTTTGTAAGTACTCTATAATGCTCAATTGCGGCACAAAGGTAACTCAAAATAAATTAAACAGAACTATGGAATTGTGCGAACGGTAGGTTTCATTTGATAAAGTGTTGATTTTCTGAAATGATTTGTTGAATATTGAGCACGATCATTATCATTAAATTGACTATCCGCATATAACAATCTTGCAATGGAACCACATACACATAACACTCAATAAGAAATCACACATAGTTTTCTATATGGAAACTATGTTTCTATGTAAACTATGTGTTTAAAATAGTTTTTGGTTGCTTCACGCGGATAGTCATTATCATTAATAATTATCATTCAAGGCAAAAACAGGTTTTCTATACATCCATTGCCCTCCGGTAAAATCTGGAAACTCGACCGTTTCGTGTCCAAGCTCGATCGATTGCTCACTCAGGGGAGTAATAGCACTCCATGCAGCAGCATCATACACATCCATCGGAGTTGGCAATTTTCGTTTTATTGATTCAATGAAAGAATGGATCACAAAAAAATCCATTCCTCCATGTCCTGCACCTTCAGTATCCCTGCTCCATTTTACCCACAAGGGATGATCATATTTGTCAAGCCATGGTTTAGCCTCCTCCCATTGATCCTGTTTTGCAGATTTATCTTGTATGTAAATCATTTTGTTCACATCCATCCATATTCCCTCTGTTCCCTGCACTCTGAAGCCAAGGGAATATGGCCGTGGCAAACTTGTATCATGCTGCAATAAAATCGTTTCGCCATTTGCACAACCAATCGAAGTTGTAATAACATCGCCTAATTTGAATTTGAGCTTTGTATTTGGATGATTTTCTCCTCCCTGCTTGACTATGTGATTATGCAATCCTCTTGATTTAGACGAAAAGGAGCAAAGGGAAAGAAAACGGTTTCCTCTGTTGATATTGATGTATTGAGCAATAGGGCCAACGCCATGAGTAGGATACAAATCCCCATTACGGTAAATGGAATGATTTGTTCTCCATTTTGCTTCGGAAAATCCTTTTTCACCAAACTCTACCCCATGCCCATAAGGATGAATGCCATCGTTGAATTTCACTTCACGAAGATCATGCTGGTAGCCTCCTTGCAAATGAATCAGCTCACCAAACAATCCTTGTCTTACCATGTTCAAAACCGCCATCACATCACGCCGGTAGCAAACATTTTCTAACATCATCACATTAGCATTGTTTTTTTCTGCTGCCTTAACTACATCCCAATGATCCTGCAATGTGATCCCAAGAACTACTTCAGTTCCAATATATTTCAGGCCAGCATCCAGCGCACCAATGATCATGGGTTTATGCCATTCCCACGGTGTTGCTATGACAACGGCGTTCAGTTTTTCTTTTTCAAGCAGTCTTTTCCATGCATAAGGATCTCCAGTGTACACCTGTGGCATTTTCTTTCCGGTTTTAGCAATGATGTCCTTAGCCATCAACAGCATGCGGTCGTCCACATCACAAATAGCAACCAGCTCAATGTCATTCCTTCTTAAAATAAGCTCTAAATGATTTTGTCCGCGCAAACCTGTTCCCAAAAGAGCAATTCTTACTTTATCATCCGTATTGTTAGCAAATAAATTTTTGCGTGGCAGAGCCAATGCAGCTGTCGCCAATGCAGTGGTTTTTACAAATTGCTTCCTATTCATTTTAAAGTTTGTTTGAAATGAGATTTTAAAAATAATGAGATTAGAGGATTAAACCTGTACAAACATAATATGACTATTAGAGCGTTTGATTTTTTGAAACGAAATGGTAGAGAGAGTTAATTTTCCTTTTAAAATATTCTACTTCTTTAAGACTGATCATTTTAATTTTTCCTCTTTTCTCTTCATTATTTTTTTAAGTTTTTGCTGGTAGCGAATTAGATTATAAAGCCAGCCCATTAAGACTAAAATAAAGATGATGCCGAGCGAAATCAAAATTATGCGCATAGAATTGCGGAATGAGTAGAGCAAAACAATAAAAATTTTTGGTTCCAAAAACCCGTGAAAACACGGTATTTTTCATTCAAGTAAAAGGCCGCCTTCTATTTATTTAAACATCGCCGACTTGTCCCGCCACTGCAAGAATACGCTAAGACGTAAAATTTTTCTTCGTGTATTTGCGTCTTAGTGGCAATAATTAGCTTTTGAGAAGCCGTTTGCTTTACCTAAATATTTGAAGGTTTTCTCAAATTTTTTTAAATGATGGTGGCAAAATCCTTTGTCATTTAAATTCATTTAAGAGTTAAAAGGATCCACTGAAAGTTTTCGAAATTGTGTGGGGCATTCGCCCTACTAAAATATAATCCTTACATTCGCTCTGTAAATGACAAATTCGTCATTAATGATTTGCATGCGGAAACTGATCGAAGTTTATTTCGAAAGATAAAGCTCATTTTTAAAGACGTCAACTACTTATTTTTATATAGCTCTATATCTTTACCAAGAATTTCAACAATGTCTTGATTTTTGAAGGATTCTGCTTTCCATCTTTCTTTCTCTTTCCAAAAAACAATTTTTTTAGCTGGCTTAAAATTTTCTCTTGCATTGGAAAGTAATTCTGCTTTATACTTGCCAGGTAATAGCTCATACACGTTATAATCAATTCTTTTTCCTCTTAGCTGAACAATTGTATGAAAAAGAAAATCCATTTCAACGCAAAAGTTTGATCGTAATAGTTATTAAGGCAGTTATATGAAACTATAAATCTCGGTAGATAGTTAATGCATGAATATTTTTCACCGGCTCAACTTTTTCTAATTGATGACTGATCAAATTCTCATACACTTCTACATAAAAGCCCGATATCTCATAAACTGAGATTAATTTCATGCTTATCCTTTTCTGTATAATATTTTTACCAAACTCTTTGAGCAATTCTAATCGTGTGTTCAGATTAAACTGGCAAAATTCGCCCCTTGTCAATTTCATTTAATCAACTTAATGAGTAAAAAAATACCGCATAGTCAGGGTTTGTGTTGATGAATAAAAATGATGAAAAGGGATGATTATTTAGCCTGCCTGGCAAAGCTCATAGTTGCTAATATTTCCGCATGATAACTGTCCTTTATCTGCATAAATGCATAAATAGGAAAAACTTTTGCTCCTACCTTTTTCTTTTCGATACCGGCTGAAAATCCTAAATGAACTTTTTTCTTTCCGAGCATTTTTCCCCGCATGACCAATTGATAAAGCGCTTGCCTG
This sequence comes from Chitinophagaceae bacterium, assembly GCA_036005185.1. Classification (GTDB taxonomy): domain Bacteria; phylum Bacteroidota; class Bacteroidia; order Chitinophagales; family Chitinophagaceae; genus VBAU01. The sequence goes on from DASYQS010000002.1 coordinate 399,371, forward strand.
TATATTTTGAACTTTTTGTTATACGAATAATCCAGTCCAATGATCATGGGAATATAATTATCTCCGGCAGTATGGCTAAAGACTACACAAACCGTTTCTTTCATGTCTTTATCGGCATCCGGTTTCAGTTTTAATGTAAGAACTTCCCAGTTTGGATCATTGGCAATATTTGTAAAAACTTTCTTGGGTAAAGTGAAGGTATTTAACTCAAGACTGTTGTTCTTCACATTCTCGTAAAGTGAATACCAGTAATCAATATCTTTTTGAGTAGGGTTTTGCTCAATGGTGACTTCGAAATTCTTGATATATTTTTTTACATCTTCCCTAAAATGTTGTCTTGAACGTTTAGACAGCATCTGGTAAAATTCTTCTGTATTGTTCCAAGACAGATCGCTGACAACATGGTTATCCGGCATAGATGTCTTGAAAAATCCATTGTCAACCAAAAAACTTTCAAACTCTTCGTCAACATGCTGAAAATCGCGTAAAACAATGCTGTTCGCATTGTATTTCTCCTGCAATAAATTAACTTGATCAAAAAACAATTGCATAGCATCTTTCCAGAATGAGGAAGATCGGTCAATAAAAAGATGTTCGCCTTCGGTTAAGAGTGAGCCCGTTGAAATACATTTGGAGGTTAAATAATAGGGGTCGTTTTGCCTTTTATATTCTACGCTTTCTGAAACAATAGCCGGAGAAAGCATATCATCTTTCCACAGAGAAGTAGTTAGAAACCCAGCCACTACAGGTTTGTTGGTGATTATATCTCTTACAATGACGTAATCAAATTCCCAATTGTTTTCGGGAAGTTCATTATTCTGAAAACTATTTTCCAGAAGTTCTAATCCATTCCAGTCAAAGGTTCCTTTGTTTGCAAATAGATGATTCCATTCGCTAGCCTCAACATCATAGATGCTTCTATGATGCTCAACCTTAAGAGACAAAGCTTGATTGATAACGGAAGCCACTTTTTTATCAATTGCTTCTTCTTCCGGCTGAGGTAATTTGAATGCTTTGTAAATATGTTCATAGGTCAGGCCTTCTTCCTTGAGCGCTTTTGGAAGTTCTTCGGCCATGGTTCTGATCATTTGTTCAATCTGTGAAAAACTGTGAAGCCGTGTTATGGTAAATCTGATGCCTGTATTTTTCATCGGAACTGCCGGAAAAATACCGAGGTTTACATAGTAACCCGCGTCGAGCATGCGCTTCACCATGTTGTATCCGATTTTTGGCAAGTGTACACCGATGAAGAAAACAGCCGAATTATTTTCTGCAATTACCGGCAAATCGTATTTTTTCAGCATCAGGTTTGTAAATTTTATTCGCTCGCTCAATTCATCTTGCATGTTGTATATCTCATCGGTTAAATGAATTTTAGCGGCTGCAACTGCAGCACCCAACTGTGCTGGTTGCAACGGACCAGATGTGATTAAAGGACCTCCGCAAGTTCTCACTTTCCTAGCTAGTTCTTTATTAGGATATATCATTAGGCCACCTCCGGATGCAAAGGCTTTGTTGAGCGAAGTACCAAGCACCATTTTAGAATGGAATCGACGATTGTTCAATACTGATCCCCTACCATTTTTACCAAGAATACTCATTCCATGCGCATCATCCACATACAAATGAAACTCAGGATACATGTCCATCAACTGGTAAATTTCATCTATCGGCGCCGTGTCTCCGAACATTGAATAAATTCCATCAGCCAGATACCAGATCTTTTTATGTTTTTCTCGCAACAATTTAATTCTGTCCTCCAATAAATCCATTCTGTTATGTCGCAATACTTCGATATGCGTACCGCTTGCTGCCAAAAGCTTAACCGCAGTGTTTACAGAGTTGTGAACTTGTTGATCAGTGATAATTGCATCATGCGAAGACATTAGCACCGGTATATTGGCTATGTGCCCTAATGTAGTTGTAGGTGTAACGATACAATGAGCTTCAAATATTTGATAACACAATTCTTCGAGTTGTTGATATAAGTTTACTGAAACATAAGCTCTGGATTCAGAAAACTGTGTTCCGTAATTATCAACTGCCGTCTTTGCTCCTTCTTTTAATCTTGAATCAAATTCCAGCCCAAGATAACTGCAGGAACCGAAGTTGATAACTTTTTTGCCCTTTAAAATGATCTGATTACTATTGATTTGAGCTTCGTCTGTATATAAATGAAGAATGCCTTTTCTTACACCATCCGAGATGATATTATCAATCGTATCTATAACTGTATTAGCAGCCTTCATACGGGAATACTCGTATTGTTATAAACTAATACAAACTTTAACTTTATCATGGATTTAGAATAGAGATAAAACACTGGTTTTTTAAATTTCTTTCTAAGCTTTTATACTTAGGGCCCTGATATGTAATAAAGCTTATGCATAAAATTCTTGATACACCTTATGTGCACTTTGAACTACAGGACGACCTACTGATCGCCACGTATAAGAAAGGAGTGAATGTAACTCTTGAAATTGCAAAAGAAATGGTAAAGACAAGGCTGGAATTTATAAGTTATAAGCCGACTCGCTTATTAGTCTTTAATCAAGGGGTGTTAAAAATGGCAAAGGACGCAAGAGAATATCTTGCAACGGGGGATGGCATAAAAGCAATTGTTGCAGCAGCTATTGTTGTTGATTCACCATTCACTTCTTTCATGGCCAATTTTTTTGTATCAGTAAATCGACCGGAAATGCCAGTCAGAATTTTTTCAAATGCAAAAGACGCTTTAAAATGGCTTGAAAAATTCAAAAAAACAAATCCGCTTCATGGATAATAGATTTCAAAAAATAAATAGGCTTTTAAGTGAATACTCGCTCGGCAATTTCGACAAAAAACTAGGCATGTCCTCACACATGGATGAAGTGGATGCTTTTATTTCAGGTGTAAATATGCTGGGAGAAGAGCTAAAGGAAAAAACGATCTCGAGAGATTATTTCAATAATATTTTTAATTCGGTCTCTGATATGGTTTTTGTACTGGATAAACAAGGTAAAATAGAGAACATCAACCATTCGGTTACTGATCATTTAAAGTACAGCTTGGATTTTTTGAAAGGAAGATCCATAAACTATTTATTGGGTAAATTTAAGTCTGACTGGTTTAGTGAAGTTTTAAAAGATGTAAAGGCTTCCAAAAAGATCAGCTACGAAACAGTTTTTAAAACCAAGGATAAGAATAATATTCCTGTATTGATCTCAGCTTCTTTTCTTCTTGGCGGTAAAAAATTGAAAGGGAAAGTGCTTGTAACTGCAAAAGATATATCCGTGCAGAAAAAGACCCAAAATATTGTACTCAAAGCAATCATTGAAACCGAAGAAAAAGAACGGAGCCGCCTTGCAAAGGATATTCATGATAGTGTAGGTCAGCATCTTTCCGCAATAAAATTTTATATAGGCGTATCAGCAGATGCAGTGGACGATCCAAAACAAAGATCAATATTGCTAAAAGCAAATGCAGCTTTGGTGGATGTTCAGGCCGACATGAGAAATATCTGCTTCAACATTATGCCTAAAAGTCTTGAACTTTTTGGGTTGGTAAAAGCCGTTGAAGAATTGTGCTCCAAAAATCAATTGCTCAATAAAATAGATATTTACATAAAAGAATCCGACGATTTTCCAAGGCTGCTTTTACAGCAAGAATTTGCATTGTTCCGGATCATACAGGAATTTATCAGCAATGCTTTAAAACACAGCCGAGCCAATTGCTTATGGATTGAATTCAAGCATACAAAGAAAGAAGTGCTGATAAGGCTTCTTGATAATGGCATTGGTTTCGATCTTATGAAAATTAATGAGCTGGGAATGGGGCTAAATAATGTAAGATCGAGGCTTCGGCCTTATAACGGAGAGGTAGAGATCTTTAGTCAACCTGGCAGAGGTACACGATTTGAAATTTGGATTCCAACGGAAAACAAGCAATAGCATTATGGAAGCGCCAGTTAAAATGATTAACTTATTAATTGTTGACGATCATCAAATGGTAAGAGATGGTATAAGGGTCATGCTGGAGTCTAAAATAGATCTTCTCGGATTCGAAATTGAAGAAGCAGAAAATGGTGAAATAGCTATCCAAAAAATATTGAAAAAGGATTTTGATATTGTTTTAATAGACTACCAATTACCTGGCATGTCTGGAACTGAGACGCTGCAAAAAATGCGCTTGTATAAAAAAAATATTAAAGTATTGGTACTATCAAACTATGACGAATTTTCTTATGTAAAAAGCATGATAGATGAAGGAGCCAACGGATATATTCTCAAGAATATTGATCCCTCTCAGCTGATTGCCGCCATCCGGGCCGTTCTTGCAGGCAGCTCTTATTATTCAAACGAAGTAGCGCTTAAGCTGATTGATTATGCTAAAACTTCCGATAAGCCAGCAGGCATTGAAAAAAATGGCTTGACCAAAAGAGAACTGGAAGTGTTGAGGATGGTTACTCTTGAAATGACAAATGATGAAATAGCAAAAGCATTATTTATAAGCAAAAGAACAGTCGATACTCATCGTCAAAACCTGTTAAACAAACTGAATGTAAAAAATACTGCAGGATTGATCAAAGCAGCCTATGCTCTCAATCTTATCTAGTTTCCACTAAGAAAACTTTGCGCCTTAACGTCTTTGCTGCCTAATTTTTTATTTTGATTTTTATTTTTGCTACAAACACGAATAAACTAAGAAGACTTTGTGTCTTGGCGCCTTTGTGGCCTATTTAATATAGCCAATATTTTAAGAGCTTTTTCCTTCTTTTAATAATTCTCTTTGTATGCCCTGCAAAAACAATTCTGCGGAAATCGTTTTCTTTTTATTTGCGAGTGCAGTGAGGCAACAGTACTGTACGATATTCATAACATTAGCACCGGACAATTTATAACGCTGTGCGATATTTTGTAAATCGATCTCTTTTGATGGTTGTAATTTTTGCGGAAAGGCTTTTTGCCAAATACTTAATTGCTCTTCGGGTGTTGGATAAGGAAAATATACAACTGATTGGAAACGCCGTGTAAAGGCCTCATCCATATTTGTTTTTAAATTGCTTGCCAATATCACCAAGCCATCGTATGTTTCAATTCTTTGCATTAAATAGGATACCTCCTGATTGGCATATCGATCATGTGCGTCTTTTACCTGTGTTCTTTTTCCAAACAACGCATCTGCCTCATCAAAAAAAAGCATCCATTTTTTATACTCAGCTTCATCAAACAAGCGTGCGAGATTTTTTTCTGTTTCACCAATGTATTTAGAAATTGTATTTGAAAGATCTATTCTAAAAACAGGTATTTTGAGTTCTTTTGCAAGCAAAGTTGCAGACAATGTTTTACCTGTGCCCGGTGGCCCATAAAACAAGGCTCGATAACCTGGTCCTAGTTTCCTGCTCATTTTCATCCCTTTCATTAATTGTTTATTGTGGTTGAACCACGAGCGTAATTCATCAATATGCTGGAGGGTTTGACGATTTAAAACTGCATCAGCCCATGTCAATGGCGTTCGTAATTGCCGGGCCGGGAACTGTGTGCTATAAAGAGGCAAGTATTCCCTGCCAGTAGTAAAATAGGTGGCCATTGATGGATTGAGAATCAATTTGCCGCTAATCAAAGGTTCGCCGTCGGAAGGGGCCTCTAAACCCAATACCTTTGTTCGTGAAAATAAATGATCAGGATTAAAAAACTTGTACATAAGTTCTTGCCGCAATGACCAATTTTCTCCTGCTAATAAAAACAAGGCAGTTTCGCCTGTAGGAATAAAACCTCGAAATTGTTTACCACGCACACCACCAATTTGTGGAAAATCTCCTTCTTTGAGTAACGCTTCCTGTATAACCTGATCAAAAAAACCGGGCCGTACATGTGGTGCCAATGCTATCAGCAAGAGATAATGCTCTTCTATCCCCAATTGATTCTCCATGATAAACTTTGTCAAAGGGTCGGATGCTTTATCCAAAGCGGGCAGCGAATCCAAACAAAAAGATTTTGCACCCGTAAAGTGGTCACGGACACGTGCTTTTATGAGATCAGACAGCACTGAAAAATAATAATCCAGATTTAGTCCTCTGGCCGTTATTTCACTGGTATGTTTAATTACGATCATTTGAAAAATTATCCATTCTGTTGTACAACATGAGCCAGTTCATGAGCTAATAGCTCTTTACCTGTAGCTGAGTTTGGATTGAATTGGCCAGCATTGAAATAAATATCGTAGCCATGCGTAAAAGCAAGCGCATGCAATTGATCACATATTTCCTGAGCTTCTTTATCTGCATGAATCCGCACATCTGCAAAGTTGGTATCAAATTTCTTTTCCATTTCTGCACGCACTTCATCAGGCAGTTTAAAACCACGGCCTCTTCGCGAAGCCAGTAGCTGATCTAGTGTTTGTCCTTCGCCGTCTTCTTTCTTTGCTTCTCTTTGAACAGTTTTATCTTCTTGCTTTTTCTCTGCTTTTTGCACCATTTTTTCATCCTCTTTCTTCTCTTCTTTTTGAACAGGCTCCTCCTCTTCTTTTTTTTCAGCTTTTTGTACAGGTTTTTCTTCTTCCTTTTTATCAGCCTTCTGTATCATTTTTTCATCTTCTTTTTTTTCTTCTTTTTGTACGGGTTTTTCCTCCTCTTTTTTCTCAGCTTTCTGCACCTGCTTTTCTTCTTCTTTTTTATCGGCCTTTTGTACCGCTTTATCCTCCTCTTTTTTTTCGGCTTTTTGTATTGGCTGACTGGTTACTTGCCTTGCAGCACTCTCTGCCTCCTTTTCCTGCGGATCGTTTGATTTACCAATGGCCAATTTGCTTTGCACTATTTGGTTACCGGAAAAAAAAGGAGATTTTTCTTCGGACTGCTGACTTGAAAAAAAAGATTGTTTCTTAGTTTCATCAGGCTGACGGCGACGGAATTTATTTTTTCTCAATCGCATAGTATTTTTTTTAATGATTGAAATATTTTTTCAAATAATTTATTGCTTCTTCCCTATAACCGGCTGAAGACGCCTGGGCCAATTCTTTCAAAATAGCTTCAGCTTCTGTGACCATACCCGTCTGGTGCAGAGTAACCCCCTTGTAGTATTTTGCTTTGAAATAAGAATGATCAATATTCAATACCTCATTAAAGCCCGAAAGCGCTTGTAGCATGTTCCCGTTAGAAAGCATTAATATAGCCAGGTCAGTCATTGCTTTAACGTTGCGAGGGTATAATTGAACAATCATCTTTAATTCTCTGATAGCTTTCTCCTGCTCCCCTTTGCCCAGGTAAGTAAGACTTAAATGATAACGGGCCGATTCGTTTTCGGGTGCAAAGCCCAAAGCCTTATGCAATAAGTCTTCAGCTATTCCATAATCCTTGCGTGTAAGAAAAATAATTCCCAGTTGTGTCCATGCTTTAGTATTTTTCGGTTCACGATGCAATATCTGTTCCAGCAGCAATTTTGCATCATCCAATCTTTCCAATCCAGCTAAAACGTTTGCCAATTCAAGGCGATAGTTAATTTCTTCAGGTTTTAATTGTAAGGCCTGCGCCCATGCTTGAGCGGCATCTTGCAATTGGCCAGCCACCATAAAGAACTTTGCATACATTTCCCAGTTCAACGGATTTTCAGGATTTATTTCAACAGCACGGGTGTAATGGTGATGTGCCAGCTCCATTTCGCCTTTAGCAAAATGAATGTTTGCTTTGTTCAGATGAACCGTTTCACTATTTGGATCAATTGACAGAGCTTTTTCAAAATGCTGTAATGCTTCTTCCAATTCGCCTTCCTGGGTTAATAAAAAACCAAGATTGTTATGAGCAGTTGCGTTTTGAGGATCCAACTCTAGTGATAGTTGAAAATGTTTTTTGGCCTCTTGAGGTTTTCCTTCAAATTGAAAATATACGGCCTGGTTGTTTAGCTCAATTGATGTTTGCATATTCAATTATTAATAATTTATTCTGACTAAAAATTAAAGTTTTATAAATCCTCATTCAAACTCCATTGTTTTAAAACACTTCGTCCTTGACTTTATTCGCTATTCCTTTTACCGTTCCCATTATATCAATATCCGGCTTGATCACCTGTACATCGTTAAAAGAAATATTGAATGGTTGCCCTTCTTTATAATGGATCGGGAATATTAATCCAAATTCAAAGCCCGGACCCCACTCAAAAGAAGCTAAATTATATCGCCATTCCTTCGACAATTCAAAAAGGAAAAGATCTAGTGAAGCTCTAGCAAAAAGATTTACATCGAATTTAAATTTTGGCTGTACAACAACTTTGCCTTCCGCATTCAATTCCAACCCCGAAGTAGGATTCCATGAAAGATTGATGCCTGCAGAAGCTTCACCTTTTAGACCAACTCCTGCTACCAATTCAATGCCGCCGGTAAGACTTGCAAAACCCACACTCACACCAAGGCCAAGGCTGGCATGTAAATTTAAGCCCGCCTCTGCAGGAATTACAAAACTGCCACCGCCAGATAGTGTAGTTTCTTCAGGACGTGATGGGTTGTATTGTATTTGTCCGAACAACCCCCTCAACTGACCAGGACCAATGCTGGCCTTGAAATCTAATCCACCGCGTATTTGTGCTACTAGCCCTACGCTCTTCGGACCTAGCGGAATAGCAAACAATGGTATTTCAATCGTGGGTAATGAGAACAAGGTCTTCTCAAAAGATTTTTGTCCGAATACATCTACAGTGCTTGGCAATTCAATACGACCCAATACTTCCATTTCACCATTCGGCAGAAAGTGTACGCCGGCAGTTGCTGCCAGCCATGGTGTGATCCTGACTGTTAATGTACCGCCTCCGTAAATCGTCCATTTATCACCTGGTTCTCCTTGTGGATTACCCTGAGCATCAACAGGCCGGTTAGTTACACCTGCTTTCAATTCTCCTTTAGCAAGACCTTTTTCAAAATTGACAGTGGCTTCAATGGTGAGCAATCCATCGTCATATTGTACGTTCAATCCGGTGTTGATACCGGGGAAATCAAATTCTGCTAAGCCACTTCCTTTTAATTTATATCCGCCTTCTGAACCACCTTCGACAGTAACATTTATTTCGCCTTTTTTCAATCTCGGTATTTCCGGACTTAATTGAAGCTTGCCGCTTATCATGAATTGCTCCTGCGAATATTTCAACTCAAACGAACCTTCCTTCACTCCTTTTATGTCGGGCTCTACTGTACCTGCAGCAGACAGCGTACCTTCTGTATAAGCAATCGTAGCGCTTGCCTTTTTTATACCTTTTATTTTTTTCTTCGGTATCTCGATAGTGCCTTTTACTGACCATTGCTGCTTTTCATAAGCCACCTCTACTTTGGCATTATCGAATAATTTCTTATCGAATTCAAAGCTGCCTTTGACACCAAACTCTTGATTTGTATTTACATAAGCTTTTACTGAACCTTCACCTACCCTATCAATGCCAAAATCAACCTCTCCGGCAAACTCAACACCATTTGTGCCTGCGCGGATCGCCAGGCTTGAATCCGATATCTTGAAAGGTGCCGGCACCTTGAATTCTCCTGTACTGAATACCTTTTCCAGATAGATATTGTCGCCATCCAATACAAGGTCGATACCCGCTTTTTCAATGATCGGTATGCTAGGCATTATTTTTCCGCGTACAACCAGTCCCTTCTGGTCAAGGTCGGCATCCACGACATCTACCGGACTCATCGCATTGGCTTCAAGCTTTTCTTTTAATTCCTTTCGCATAGATGGGTTATCGATGTAAGCACTATGCGGAACACCGGTCATCGGTTTAATGTCAAACTCATATACACTTTTCTTGAGGTACTTTTTAACCTTCTCGGCATTTTCAAATAATCTTCCTTTTACTTTGCCTCCCGTTTCGCTGCTAAATGTGATCTTGGTAATATCAAGGTTGGCGCCTAATCCGAGATGCACAGTTTTTTCACCTTCTGCCTTGTTCCAGTTATCGATCTTATACATCTTACCACCATCCTTTCTGGTAAACAGGTTTAATACATCGTCGCGTGATAAACCCATTTTATCGATCTCATGTTTGTCAAGCACTTTTAGTCCCTTTAGTGATTCACCCGCAACAATATCGGGCATCTTATAATTAACTCCTGGTTTGCCTGAAACAGGCAAACCGCCTACTGCAGTTTTAAATTCAATTGTATATTGGTTTTTAACCGTTTCCGTTTTAGGTTGTTTTTCCCATACCTGTTTTGGCCCAGGCTTCGATGCCGCCGTAACGAGATCAGTTATCGTTTTATCTTTTTCTGTTTTGATATTGCTACCAGAACTTGTATTCGCTTGCGCCTGCAGCAACCACATATTATTAATGTCTTCATCAGCTCCGCCCAACTGGAATTCATGCTGATGATCCACATGAAAACTTTCCTGATTACCATTTTTATCCCATCCGGGCCTGCCTACTCTCGCTTTGACAGTTGCAAGATCTCCGATGACATAACTATCTAATCCGCCGCTCTGGTGAAGTGTTTTAAATGCATATATCTTCTGACCATCCGAAGTAGTTATACCAGGAGAACCTGTTGAGCTGATCTTATTGGTAAGCAAGTTTTCGGGAAACTTCTCCTTTACCTCCTTATCCCATAAGTCACGTTGTTTGTCTGTTCTTTCAGCTTTAGGCAGAATAATCTTATTTTTCTGACCTGTTACGGTCTTTTTAAAATCAGGAACCTTTATTGAGGGAATAGTAATTTCTTTTGGATCAGTATTAATTTTTCCCAGCTTATCATCCTCGAAAGTTTTTGCGATCACATCATTAATACCACCTTTACGCTGGATGCTATACATTGCAAACCGCTTTTGCGGATTTGCCGGTGGCAAACTGCCATGGCTATTACCAGCATCTGCCGGCATCGCACTCGAAGACTTCATTTGCAGGCAAGCTGCCTCACTACCTGCTTTCTTCTGCTGCAAGGCTTCAGGCGCTGATGGTATCACCGATTTTGTAAAGGGCGTTCCTGTCTGTTTACGCTGCACCCCTCCTGTTTTCGCTGCGCCCTGTTGCATAGTGTGCGTTAATTCGTGTGCAATTAAATGATCTCCCGATTTTGTTGCAGGCTTGTATTCACCATCGTTAAAATAAATATCATTACCATGTGTAAATGCTCTTGATCCTAATTGTTGATTAAGCTGTGCGGATTTATTATCGTTATGAACATGCACATTGCTGAAATCAGCTCCCAGCCCCGATTCCATTTTTGATCGCGTATCTTCCGGCAAATTGCTTCCCGTTCCTTTTGATTCGCTTAGTTGGGACTCTAACCCTTCACCCGTTTCATCTGCTGTGCTCTCTCTTTTTGTTTGCAATGCCATTTCCTGTTCACCATTGCTTGCGCTGTTCTTTTCCATTGCTGAAGGACTTTCAAAAGCACGTTGTGTTTGCAACGATGAAATGCCATTGCCTATACGCATTGTTTGTATAGCCGCCTCTTCATCATTTTCCTGCTTTTGTACACTGTGTGGAGCATGCAAATGTTCTACAACATGATCTGCTGCAGTATCGGCTTCTTTTTCATGCTGATCATCTGAAGGATGAACCTTGAGTTTAGTTTGAATAGGTTTGTTGCCTGCAAAAAAAGGAGTTGCTTTAGTCTGTTCTTGGCCAAAAGCTCCCCCTCTCACTTTTGAAAAAAAAGGATTGACATCTTTTGATTCCAAGTGATTAGAACTAGAGGACGCTTTTTGCTCAGAAGATTTCATATCAGCATAAATACATGATCTAAAAGTTAGGAACTATCATTAGCTTATTATTTTTTCCTTCTCAAAATCCAGATAATAAGTAATAGTAATAAAGCAAGCAGAAGCCAAAACAGCCATTCGGGGATCCCTTTATCTTCAAGCCAGCAACGGAATTTGGTTAAGAAAGATGCATTCGGGCCGTAGCATTTAAGATGACTTAAACGGCCCTTAAAAATTTCAACGTCCATTACAGTTAGCCTGGCATCACCACTTAACGAACCGTCAATGCTAATCAGATAACTTCCATCTAAATTTTCTTTTACGCTTGCGATCTTTGCATTTGGTGATTCAAGGTGAAAGAGACCGCCATATCCAAGACCGATCTTCATTCCCCTGTTATCGACCGGAGTGATCAATAATGTTGAAAGATTTCCCGCAGAACCAACTGTAAAAGTTATGGCGGATTTTGATAAGTCGATATCTCCAAATCTCACTACCAATGATTGCCGCTCCCTGCGAATGATGGAATCTGCTCCTTTTATATATTCAATAAAATAGATCAAGTGATGGATACCAGACATATTTAATGCCTTGCTAAATGATCCGCTATATGTTCCATTACTGTCAACGTTGGTCAATACGATTTGATTGGACGGATTTTTTTCGATAAATTTTTCAAGATAATTAGGGTTTGCTGCAACAACTCTACCAAGCTTTTGTGTGAAAAGAGTACCCGCATTTGGATCTTGTGATGGATCAAATGTATTAACTTGTTCGTTTGCTAATGCGTTTGCAAGATCATCAGCAGGGCCTATCAATAATGCAGTTACTTTTGCACCTGATAAGGGTTTTCCCCGTAAACTCAGCTTGACTGTAGGCTTAACGACATCGTTAACCTTCCAATCTTTGCCTCCGGGATCGCATTGCATATGAAATGCATTATCGTCGGCTGTAGCAGTAAATAAGTATTTTGAATTTGTGCTTGCTGCAGCACCTGGCAATCTTGTTGAACGAAGTTCCCATGTTCCTGCCATGGGTATATGCGCATCTGCCAGACTGTTGCTGTTGAAAGTAAACAATACACTGGTAATGGTGTTCGATGCGTTCCCGAAAGCAGTAACATCCTGCCCGCGATGAAAAACTCTAAAATTATTGCTCCTTGTGTTATCATTTTCCAGATAAACTTCCAGGAATAATCTTTCCACTGTTGAGTCACAAACTATTTTTTCTGTAAATCCTGAGCCAATAGAGTTTCTATTTTCAGATATTGTTTCAGGAGAAAATCCTGCAAAAAGATTATTGAAAAAATCGCCTGACAATAAAGTGCCGAATAACTCCTCGCTTCCTGTTATTGTAAATGCGGTATTCGTGACAGGATCAGAAGCAATACTCTTTAATAAATCATTAAAGGCGCCGCTTCCATCGGTAAGTCCGACAACAAATTTTTCGATAATATCCGGGTCAACACCATTATTCAATGTAAACGGGGGTGATACCAAAACTTTTCCTTTATCCGGGTCTGTATCCTTCACTGATGGATCTACATTCTGATAGCCATCGGTAAAAAGCATGATCACCCGTCGATGATTAGCATCTGGAGGATTTAATTTGGTACCAACTGCGTCTTTCATTCCTTTACCGATAGCAGTTCCGTTCCGTCCTAGAGGTTGAGTTTGGTCGTTAAGAATAGCATCAACGTTTGATGCTAAGCCGGCCGATTTTAAATCCAAGAAGCCGGTTAATAAAGCTGTATTGATAGTTCCCGAAGCAGTGGTCTTCAAATCTCCATCAAATAATGTAATTGAGATCCGGTCGCCGGTCAGGCTGGTTTCAACAAGCTTGCTGGTAAGATTGTGCACGGCTGTTTTGAGTTTTGCCCATCTGCTGAGTGTAGCGAAATCACTGGCAGAAGTAATGCAACTCGGAAAGTCATAGCTGGCAGGTCCGCATTCCATACTCCCTGAACGATCGAGTACCAATACAATATCAAGTGGTTTGCGAATTTTTACCAATACTGATCTTTCCAAAACTCCTCCGTTTGCTCCAACAGTAAACTCAATTGTAGCCAGTCCAGGTGTAGTGCCTGCTGTAGGTAATGCAGAAGGTAAGGTCAATGTGGCCGCTCCAGTTGCAGCATCATTGATTATAACAGGAAAAGGAGGTACAGTAGCGGCTCCGTTTACTGTAAAACCACTAACCGTCCACCCACTTGCAGATCCACTTGAAACATTAAAATCAAGATTGACAGTTGTTGCAGGGCCTCCATTAGGACTTTTAATAAAAGTTGCGATCATCCTGCTCGAAGGATCGCCGCTAATTTCATCTGTAAAATGACTTTCTACAATTTGTCCATTGGATAGGTTTGGGCTGAAAAGAATCAATATAAACCCAATCCATAAATGAATGGCGAAATTCTTTGGGCGTTTCATTTTCTTTTTATTTAAATGGTGATAATTATTAAATATTCCATTCTGTAATGAGCATCTTAGGCATCCATGGCAATTTGATAGTACCAAAACTCCAAGATATCCTGTCCAGCAAAATGTCAATCGTCTTCGACTCTACCTGCAGTAGCCAATTATCGGGCTGCGCAGTTAGCTTGCCAGGACGTTCAAGAAATCCTTCTCTTAATCCGTCCGGGCTGCAGCGCCCCAATGCTTTCCAATGTTTGATCAATGCCTCTAATAAACCCTCTGCTTCGTGCAGTGATTCTTCACTAAGGATTTCTTCGGTGTCTATAGTGACAGATGGATCTAATCCGCATAATATTTTCGAAATAGTTAGTTCCCAATCAGGTGTATCAGTTTGTCCGCTGGCAAGAAAACTTGCCAGGCGCACACCCTTAACCTGTGCCTCAACATCTCTGAATATTCCCTCTTCCAACAATCCCAGCGTTTCAAAAAGCATCGGCAGAAAAGGTGCAGTAATGACAAGACCGGCATAAGGAACATACAATGGTTCAGTCGAGAACGATTCTTCTTTTTTAGGAATTAAAGCAATATCATTTTTTTTCTCACGCTGCATTAAAATTTTATCTATACCGGATTGATTCTTTTCCGTAATATTTTTTGTAGCATGTCGATTATCTATGATCTTTTGATCATAGATAATTTCAAATGCTTGAGGTGAAAAATGAATTTCCACAAGCGCTGTTTCAGGAATTTGCCGGATGATTTTTCTGAATTCGTTTTCAGGGATGGGTGAAAGCAATACATTAATAAAATACCGCATCATTTTTTGTATGCCTGCTGATGAAAGAACTCCGTTTATGGTAGACGGCTTATTTATGTCCATCAATATCCTTAACCAGTTTTGATAAGGATAAAGGCAGATCAAATGTTCCAAAAGAGCTATGAAAGAAATTCCAGGGTTGCTATCGTAAAAATGATTCAGCAGAATGTTTAGACTAATTTTTTCAAATGCCCCTGTGGACACCTTCATTTCAGTTTCGAGCCAGCGTGATAGACGAAAGAGTGATAACCGATCTTCTGTTGCATGCCCTGTTGTTTTTGTTATTGCTTCAATAAATGGCAATGAAAATACCAGCAACAGTCTTTTTCTTGCCTCCTCGTTGGAGATGACGTTGTGAATAAGGTTTATAATCGTTGAATGATGAATTGAATCAAGTACACTTATAAGTGTGGCTTCCCATTCCTGTTGGCTTGTTGTTGCTCCAAACCAGGGCATCAAACCTGTTTCTAAATATTCTTTCCATGCAAGCCATTGGCGTATTGATACAGGTACAAGAATTATTGTTTCAGAAGAAAGTTTATTCTCTTTTTTTTCGTCAACCAAGCCGGATATTTTTTTTACAATTAATTCTACAAGCTTGTCACCGATAAATTCTTGTTGTTTTTCCCAATCGATTATTCCCAAGTCAATTTCAAGTTGATTGGCCGTAATTACGGTTTGTTCATCAGAAAGTTTGTCGAATTGAGCAGATAACTTAGGCAGTACAGAATGCTTGATTATATTATTAAAAGCATCGGCCACCGGATGAAATCTCTCCATTTCACTAAGAGATAATTCCACAACCTGTTTTTGAATGATATGCCTGTTCATCTCATAAGGTTTTATGATTTTTTGCTTAACCAATCATGAATACCATCCAGCACTTTGATCATCGCATCTTTGGCTGCCTGCACTACAGTTTCCGTTGCGGCAGGATTGCTGAGTGTTTGAACCCATGTTTGATAAGCGCTTTCAAAATCATGCATCATGAAAATGTTTAGCCATACAACTCTTACCTGCAGCCACGCAGGAAGTTCTCTCTCAATTACAGCAGAAGCTACTTCTTGGAAACCTGCGTCGCCGAAACGATCGCCTACTGATGGTAATGCAACCAATACCTGCTGAGAATAAAGATCTTTTCCAAAGCCCGGAGCAATTGTATTATCTGGTAACAAGGGTATTTTGAATAATGTGTCATTAAGGCCAGGAGTATTATACACTCGAGGACGCAGCAATATATTTTCCAGGAGGTGTAAACCTTCTTCCGGCACCCATTGCGTACTGAAATATGTAACTGCAGCTTGGGCAGCTGACAATGCCAATGCTGTTGTTATAAATGAATTTTCAGAAATAGCAATAATATCCAGTTCATTATTAAGCACTACAAATTGAAACAAGGGGCCTGTACTGATGATCTGATAATTTTCAATTTCCCTTCCCCACTGAATAACTGAGGTAGCAGCATCTTGTGCCTCAAAAGAAAATGAAAAATTGTCTGTCGGACTTTTCAGCAGAGGTGCATTCAGTGCGTCAGTGATACGAAATCCAAACACCACAGGTGGTCCTGCAATTGTTACAATTGAAAAATGCGGTGCCGGATCTTTCCATCTTGTTTTGCGAAGATCATCGGGCAGTTGAAGCAAATGCACTAATTTTTTTTCTGTAACAGAAATATTTGTTGTATTCCATGAGGGTTTGCTATAATTATAAGCTTCATACCTCGTTTCAGCCAGTGTGGGCATAGCCTTTAAAAAATTGTATTTGGCAAGATTTAAAGCATTGCCAGTTTTGTTGTTCCATGAGCCGTAATAGCGAAAATCTTCACCAAGTCTTGCCAGCAAATGATCCAGCAACAAACTTCTTCGTGACTCATTCTCCACAACCGGAGTAGCCAATGCTGCTTCATAGCCACTTTTTAAATAGTCATCGTAAAAAGGAAGAAGCTGTCGAAGATTGGCCGGGAAGCGTGTTTCGAGTTGTACATTATCGATGGATAATAAATCCGGCACATGCCTGAACAATGTTGAGAGATCGGCAAGTACCTGCTCAAAGAAAAAAAGGTAACCTCTCATCTGTGCATTTACGGCTGTCTTTTCACTGATCGATAAATCATAAAATGCAGGATACTCATATTGCATAGGGTAATAACCCGGCGCTGCCGGCACCAGTTCGGAATCTGTTATTGCAACAAGAGCAGGTAATAACGGCGTTACGACTGCCGGATTGTTTTTCATATTCTGAAACTTGGCGAACACGCTGCTTATATCGTAGGGCTTATTTACTCCCCGTTCGCGTACGATGATCTGCGATTTGAAAATGCTTAAGCGAGGCCTGTAAGTAAGATCATCTACAAGGCGCAGACAATTTTCTTCACTCGCTCCTGCCGGTTTATTGTTAATATAGCTTTGAATGGAAAGATTATATACAGCGATGATCTTATCGTGACGCAACTGATTCTTTCCTTCAAGCATGATGTGAAGAATATCCGAAAGAAAAATGCTTCTACCAGGTGCGCTGCGAAGTTGCGCATCGCTAAGATAACCATGCTGCAAAAACGGTCCTTCACGAATCTCATCAAGTATGTCTTCATTCTGATCTGTAACAATAGCATTGTAAGATTGAAAAGTAAAATCAGGGCTGATAAACGCGTCTAGCATAAAAAAAAGTTCTGCCAGGACTTCTTCAACATTTATTCCTGGCGTCAATTCTATTTCTGCCTGAATACCGATCTCTTGTATATTGATCGCACGGAGAGTGATGAAATCTTCGGCAAGATTTCTCTTGTCTAATAAAAGATCCTTGATTTGCCCTGAAAGTAAAAAAGCCTTTGCAATGATCTTGTTATAAGCAGCAAGTGGTCCGTTGATATTGGATAGGAATGAGATAAATTCATTTTCTACAGTTTGTCTTTCGAGGTCAGTAGAAATTTCTGTATTGATACGTAAAATAATACTGACGGTGGCAGTATTGATGATGTTGTAAGTAATTTTAAGATCGGAGAAATACACACCTGGCGCATCAATCTGCGGGTCCAACTGCGGGTGAAGCGGATTCGCTGTTTGCAGTGTGATTGTTTGTATGTTCAGTATATTTCGGAATATGATAAAATTAGTATCCGTTGTATCCCATGTAAAAGGAAAGATCAAATCTGCCCAGTATGTTTTTTGTACACCAGTGGGCAATGTTATAAGTCGAGAAATAGAAATGATATTGCCATTGAGTTCGCCTAGTAGTTGATCAGGCGACCATTCCAGTAATACATCATACAATCCTTTTAGATTTATCAGCAATCCATCAACCAGACTATATTGATTGTTCTTAAAAAAAAGTTGTGGCGCTATTTCACTGGTAAGCGGCAAAAGCCAGGCATTGCGTACAGTATCCTGGTCGATTAAAAATTTTCGCCAATCATAGAGTGTAACCGGTGCGTTGTGCAAAACAGTTTTTTGATTGAAAAAATCTTTTACAAGTGCATCCGGTTTTCCATACAACTGTAAAAGTTGTCGGGCTGAAATATTGTTGAGGTGGCCCTGTTCGGTCAATGCAAAACATATTGCATCAATAGTGGTGATGCCTGTATCATGCTCGTTATGATCGGTCCATTCAGACCCTGAAAATATTTGTATATCTCCGATGGCTTCAGAACGTAACTCTGCATAATATTGATCCGTTGTTGCCGGCGGATCATTCGTAATAAAAAGTGGAATAGAATTGTTCATGAAACAGGTATTTGAGATTCCTTGCCATTAGCGCTAACCGTATTTTTTTGCTCCGATTCTTCCAATTGCGGACTTACTTGGTTTTGCAGGTTATGAATTAGAGTATGAACCTGTATGTACGGCAGGTTACCAAGAGCAGTGAGTATCATATTAGCTTCATCGAGCGTGAGCTTGATAATAAATTTTTCAGGCGTTGGCATATGATTTAATTATTTTTTAATTGTTCAATTTTTTCATCCAGTTCACGTATCGCATTCACAAGGATGTAAAGGAGAGGGCTTGAATCCAGCAACACCATATTTTCCGGATAATCTACTTCATCATGAACAGAAGGTGTATTGCCCATTCGCTTTACCATATAAGGAAAAACTTCTTCGACTTCCTGGCCTATCAAACCAATTTGTTCCTGGTTATCTTTTGTACCGCCTTTACCGTTATAGCAAAAATTTACCGGGCGCACTGCTTTTAATTTTTCCAAGCCGTCTTTAAACTCGCTAATATTTTTTTTAGTTCTGATATCGGAAGTAACCAGCCATGCTGAACCACCATTTAGTTTAATGGCATGACCATGAACATGCAGCATAATAGGAGCAGCGGGATCAATAAGAGGAGGGCTGGGATTAGGGGCAAGGTTATTAATACTTCCAACTACTAATGCACCATCTTTAAATTGCATTTGTGGCGAATCATTAGTGCAAAACCGAATGCTTTGTCCCGTTACCGTGTTTATGGTAACTCGCCCTGGTTTGGTTTGAGCAACGGCATAATTGAGTTTAGGATCTCCGCCATTAACAGCAGTTGGGAGTTTGAGCTCTTTGTTTAAAAAAATTGCCCGCCCATTTTCTTCACCACCAATGACTGCTTCACCAACACGAGCTTTATTTGTTATTGCCGTTGCCGGAACTACAAGCCCTATTTCAAAATCATCGGTAAGACTTGCAGGAGGTGTTGCTCCCATGTTAATGCCTATTTTTCCAAAATAAGCTGCGTCAGGGAGAGCTGTTGCCGGTTGCTGATTTAGCGGTTTAAATCCAAGATCATTGGAACTTACATTTTTCCAAATTGTTCCATCGAAGAACTGCACTTCGCCAGCAGTGAATCGCATGGAGCCCGCAACAGGAACTGCTGAGAAATTACCCAGCGTAAAATTATTGATCTGTGCACCATTGCTGCTGATGATAAATCCATCGTCGGTTCGATGCACGAATGAATCAAATACATCAGCAAAATCATTTCCCGTGGGGCGGGCGCCGTCGCGGAACATTATTCTCAGATCGGATCTTTGTTTTTCCATAAATAATTATTATTAAATTTTTTTTATTAGCTTTTGCTGACAACAAAATCAAGACTGATCGTCATGCTGCCAATTCCTAGTCCTGAAATGCCTGAACAAATTCGTTGATCATCCACTACCTTAATGGTATGCTGCGGAACAGAAACCAGGATCGCAGTATTTTGAGTGGGTGTTACTACTTCCCAATCAATGCCCACAATGAAACTCTCTCCTATCTTCATACCTCCGATATTTGGAACAAGCGGTTTATGTACAATAAAATTTTTCCCGATCTTCATTTTACCGATCACTTCTGCAGAATAAACTCCTCGCTTGCTTAAATGAAAAAGTTTGAAGTCTGCTATGTAATCGACATAACTCAGCTTCTCAATAAAGTACATGATCTCCGAACGATAGATCTCCGAATCAAAATGCAAAGCCGTTTTTTCACTGAAGGCCCATGGAGAAAGAAACCGAACAATATCTTCATTCAACTTTCCGAGGTAAAAAACAGGATCAAACCCTATTTTGAATTTTACTTTAAAATCAGTTAGTATTTCTTCATAATCCGGATTGCTTACTAAAACTGTGGTAAAAAAAGAAGTGTGGTCAGTTA
Source organism: Chitinophagaceae bacterium (assembly GCA_036005185.1). Taxonomy (GTDB): domain Bacteria; phylum Bacteroidota; class Bacteroidia; order Chitinophagales; family Chitinophagaceae; genus VBAU01. The sequence continues at coordinate 419,863 of DASYQS010000002.1, forward strand.
AGAACTGGCGAACTTGATCAAGAAAAAAACTGCTTGCTTTAGGCTGAAGCCGTTTTGCCAATGGATGGTTGCGATTTATCTGCGGAATCACGACAACACTTGCTGTACCCGGCACAGACAATTCATCCCCAGCCAAACATTTAATTTTTGTTATACTCGGAAAAGCTTCCAATCCCAGCCGTTCGAAATCCCACGGATGTATCGCCCGTTTGCGATGACGCAAACGCTCCGATAATCTAATAATAAAGTGATCAGTTGTTTCAGGCTGTACGCCGCCGAAAGAAGCATAGGGTTGGCTGATTGATTTCAATGAGGGCGAGATCTGTATATTTTTTTTGATCTGATCAGGCGGCAAACCGATAGAAAGATGCTCGGCAAAATCTTCTAGCCGCTGTTCTGGTAAAATATCAAGGATCGCTTCAATAGCTTGTGTGTGTATCGATGAAAGAGGCAGTACACGGTTCAATCCCTGTTCCAAGCTTGCCTGTAACCACATCATTCCTGATGGCATTGAAAGATTGGTAATATTCGCATCAGCACCTGTGAATACAGAAATAATTCCTGATTGCTGAAATTGTTTGGTGGTATCAGTAGGTATCTGATCTTGTCTTAATTCAATCCAATCATCATTAGAAAGATAGGACCATGATATAACAGGTGTCGAAAAATCAGACTCATACCCTTCGAATTCCACCGAGCTTTGTTCTGCCAGACTGAAAAGAAGATTGACCTGTTGTTCGGGTTGCAGATCAGCAATACCTATATATAAATATCCGGTATTTGAAAATGCAGGAAACAATGATGCACCCTTGCCTTTTAATAAACGTGTACCAAAAGGCATTTGGTGATACAAGACATCATTACTACTTGGGAATATAATGTCAGCAGCCTGATAATCTAATGAAATTTCTTTAACCTGGGGTGTGTAAGGTGGTGAAGGTAGTTCTATACCTGCATCGGGAAAGCGTACCATATCAAGTGTCGCTGCTGTCAATGCGCTTGCATAATTGTTATGACCAAATGCGCTGAAATTTTCATATTCCGGCCCTGTTAATGTAAGTCGTATGAACCCCCTGCTAATGCCAGGTTGAAATCCATCAGATAAATCTGGTAAGCCAGGAGCCCGCTGCAGATCAAGAAAACCATTCGCTTTTTTTAGAGCATTCTCATCAATGGTTAATGTAAGCGGATAATCTTTGTGCTGCGCATCAAATAAAAAAAATCGATCGACAAGAGGGTGATCATCCCATGTGCCATTTAATAATATATTTAATGAGGCACCAAAATCAGCATGACTGAATGTACTGGGAAGGCGATAGCCTGCATAATATTTTTTAAAATCCGCAGGAGGGCTTTTCCATTGTATATTAAGTGATAATTGTTTTAAATTTTTATGAAAACATTCTTCACTACCAATGTATAAATGATCACCGATCGCCGGCAATGAGCTAAAAGCATTAAATGGTTTGTTGGCAACTTGCAAACCCTCTTCATTTTGAACAATTAATTTTTTTAACCCTTTCACAACCACTTTCATTGAGGCCATAGCTATCCTGAATGTTTGAAAAAAATCAGGAATACGTCTTTCAGGAATAGTACTCATTCGAAAAACAGGAGTTCCATCAGCAAAACCGCTTTTATGAATTTGCCCGTTGTAACCGGAAATTTCAGGCAAGGCTTCAGAAAGCAACAACTGAATAGTGATGATGCCGATCTTTTCATCTACACCCGTACCTTTTCGTTGTATGAATGCTTTTTCAACCAGCGGAGCGATCCATCCTTTTTCTCCGGTAAGTTCAATTTGTATGTAGCTTCTCAGATCCACAAATGCAGGAGCAGGATCAGTAAATGCCTCTGATGTAATGGTGATAGTGATGCGGCGTTCACCTCCTGCTAATTCAAGCAAAGAAGAAGATATAGCCATCCCCGTAACGGAATATTGCATGCTGCGGCCTGATAATGGCAGTTTGGATTGTGGCCCTCCAAAAGGTAATATTGTCTCGGGCATTTGTTGCGGATCATGAATAGATGACCAAAGTTGGAGTGTACGGTCAGCAGTAAATTTTTCAACAAATAATGAGCTGATAGCGGCAATCTTGGCCTGATTGACAACCATATCACTGGTTGTTTTATAGTTCAGTTCTTTTCCATCTTTGATTTTTCCCGCATTCAGTAAGATGCCTGAATTGATCAGTTGCGGAGCAGCATTTTTTGCCAGCTCAAATAATACGTGCACCTTATCTGCCTCGCCTGACCGGAGTTTGAACCCAAGCACATCCTTATAATAAAATTCAAGATGCCTGCGAGTCATTTTATTTAGGTTTGCCTTAGTATGCTCTAACAATTTCAGAAATACGATCAGCAATGCCTGAGCAGGTCCAAAGTTTTTTGAATTGGCAATATCATTCTCAATTTCCTCATAGTTAGGCAGTGGAGAAGAAGGGGGCAAACTATTTTCAAATCTTTTGAAAAATGATGACCAGTCACTGCTCGAAGTAAGATCAGCATTGAAGAAACGAAGTTGTTTGGACAATTGATACAATACATCTATTCGCTGTGCTGCTCCGCGATCTTCCAATTGCACATAATCTTGCTGCAAGCCCGACAATAAACGTTGCAGTTGATCGATTCCATCCGAACGGAGCAATTGACGATATATAGTTCTTATTTCTTCCATTATGCTATAGCGGCTTCATTAAGATAAAATGGATAAACCATGTTGAACCTTGAGTTCGTGGCTAGAATAGTGTATTCCAATCCGATCAGGATCACTCCTTCATTTACACGATCTGTGTTGATAGTAATTAGATCCAGATTTATCCTGGGCTCATAGTATAATATTGCTGTTTGAATCAATTCTTTTACATAAGCAGTTAGCGTAGTAGTAATTGGCTCGAATAAAAAAACATCCAGATTACAACCATACTGTGGAAGCATGACGCGTTCACCAGGCCGGGTTGACATCAGTATCTGAAGGCTTTGTGCAATATCTTCTTCATTCGACACCATGATTACCGATCCAGTAGTATTGTCGAAAGCAGGAGGAAAAGGCCAACCTGTGCCTAAAAAAGATTTTTCAATATTCATCTACTTTATTTTGTTGTTTTCCGCGATAATAGTTCATTGGTTATTGCGGTCCGCAAACTGCTGCAAGCTGATTGCACCACTTTATAATCTTCGTTATTTACTAATGCATCCATGCCGGTTTTTTCATGCTCCGATCTGATTTTTGTAATGGCTTCTTGCATATCTCCATAATTTTTTCTGCTTGGAGTTGAAAGAAGTATGCCTCCATCCTGGAAATACCAATTCTGAAAATGCATGCTGATTTCATACAATCCCTTATAAGTAAGCTTTTCATTTTTTGGCCACAACGGAATTAATTGCATCAATTTCCAGATCCTGATATACGATTCAAATCTTTTATTCCATAGGTCAGAGCGCACCTCGTGGCGATAATCAATTGTATTTTTCAGAAACGCAGCGCCTAAGCCCGTCAATGCTCCTACAACTGCAGTTAGAATAATATTTGCTGGGTCCATATTTATAAATATTATTTAGCCAATTAAGACTGTGAATTCACCTAATGTGATCGATCCGCCATGAGCAGTTGAATCGCCCAGCCGCGCCGCTGGTTTTCCTCCGATCAATACAGTAGCAGATCCTTGTATGATGGTATCGGGCGGGCCTGTACACACTGCTATATCACCCATTACTGCTGCAGGTTTTCCGCCAATTAGCACAGTTGCTACACCTGGGCCGCCACAAGGTCCGCCCACATGAGGAATAGGCACAACTGCGGGAGTACTCATCGGACATACATGCATGTCACTAACTCTTGCTGCAGGTTTTCCCATCTCGATTTTTAATTTATTTGTACCAATGATCCTTTCAACTTGGCTATAGCGCTGCTGGTTAATTCTATTCCACCCGACCCTTCTGCTTTGAATTGCGCCTTTGCTTTCTGTTTGATATTTTGGCCCTCTGATTCAATGTCTCCGCCGGAAGCTTTTATGATCAACTTCTTTGCACTCTCCATTGTAATCCCATCTTTATTCATGATAAGCTTGTTGCCATTCTGATCCTTTATCGTAATGCCCTTATCTTTTTCTGAAAGAATGATCTTATTACCCTTGGGAGTTTCAAACGTCATACTCTTATCCTCTTCATGAAAAAGGATCTTCATTTTATTCTTGAAAAAAAATCCTTTCTCTTTATTATCATTTTTTGCTTGCAGAGGTGATGGTTTTTTGCTGCTGTTCAGCATGCCCAAAACAATGGCATCCCTTGGATCGTTGTTGATAAATCCTACCAATACTTCATCTCCTATATCAGGCCTGAAAAAAGAACCTCTTTTTTCGCCGGCATCAAGCGTGGCTATCCTTGCCCATATACCTTCTGCCGTCATATCTATCATTGGAATTTTTACCAGAATGCGATCTTCACCTTTCGGATCTTTTTCCAATTGTGCTACTACCGCTGTATGTAATCCCTGAATTGCCGGTAACAGCGATGCATGATTAGAAAATTTTTCTGAGAACCATTGAGGGTCTATGCCAAATTGCACGGTCGTTTCCCATCCCCCATTACTGATGTCATGTCTAACTCCCGCTACAAATATTTTTCCATTAAATCTCTCACTAAGTCCCTTCAGTTCTATCAAATCGCCTGGTTTGATCTTTGCATATCCGTCAAAACTTACTCTGCCTCTGATCTTAGCCATTAATGATTTTTGTCTGCAGGCATTGGCCCATGATTGCAATTCTTCTCGTGTAATATTGCCACCGTGCCTCAGTAAATACTCTTTTAATCCAGTTATGTCTGCCAATTGGTTCCCGCTTATATCACCATTTTCTTTAACTGCATTTGGAGCCTGGCCATTTACTTCAACTACTTCCTGCGCAGCAGGATCCCACGACAAAGCTTTAACTTCCGCATATTGATTTCTTGCGTCCATTTCCGCATCAAACTCATGAATGGTTGCACCATATTGAAGTGTCAGCTCAGGGTTAGCAGAGAAATCAGGAGCTTTCACTTCAACCTTTCCATCATTCACCAACACCAGTTTGCCATTTACATCCATTCTTGTCAGTACAAAATCCCAATCGCTGCAATTGTGTTGAATCATTTCAGGATGCTTTGTCGAAGTATCTTCGATTTTGGAAACAGATAATTTATATTTTGAAAAAAGATCACTGGCAATGTTGCTATCAGTCAAATCTTTGAATTGGAAACTTTTTTTTCCTAATGTCATTTGAAATGCAATATCCCGGCACTCCAATTTTAATTGTGAACTTCCATTACGTCTTATCGCTATTGCATGTTTAATAATAATACCTTTAAAGAGCAGGTCTTCTTTTGATTGATGTCCTGCAAAAAGTTCTATTTTTTTACCCGGCACGAAAAGCGCATCACTGCTTGCCAAAAATTTTTCTTTGGCAGGATCTCCGTCGATAAGAGTAAGCTTGGCGAAAGGAACTCGATTCGCTTCTTTTAAAACATTAATCGAGAAAACTTCAAACGTACGTGGAATCGCCTGGCCATCGATCTTTACCGTGAATGTAACGGCAGCCCCTTTTACTTTTTCAGGTATGATCCGGTCGTTTGTCATGATTTATTTTTTTGCAATAGGAGGAAAGAACAGTTGAGTGCCTTGTTCCAGTTTTCTAAAATTTGATAAATTATTTGCCTTTGCTACCTGGATATAATAAGATGGATCCTCATAAACCTGGTAACAAAGCAAAGGCAACGTATCTCCAGCTCTTACGATTTTGACATGGGTGATATCCGGTGATTTATCTGCTTGTTTTCTGACCCTTAATTCGTTTTCTACGGTAGAAGTGAATTTTGCTTTTACAGAGGCGCGTATGGGCGTACCATCGGGACGAAATAATTTGAAATTAATATTCATGTCCCTTAACACGCATTTAAAAATCAGCTCTCCCCATTGAATGATTAGGAAAGGTGGTTGATGAATCTCACCTTTATAATCATATACAACTTTCTTAAACTGTTCCACATCGGGCCATATACCTTCTTTGCTTTCCTGTTGTATGCCCGCATTATCTTTTGCTTTGAATGTGCCTGGTAATGCTCCTGTTTTATCAAACAAAAATTCAAGTTCAATATCTTCAGGCTCTACTTTATCAAACTTCATCTGCCTTGCCTTAGTTCCGGATGCCTGTTGGTCCTTATACTTAATCTTATATGACCGTGTATATCCTTCGGGATTGACCAATACGGTAAATTCACCCGACGATATTTTTTTATTTTCTTCGAAGCCGGCAGATTTATAAGCAGTGATCTTGACCTTTGATAATTCTGAAGACATGATTAACGCTCCTCTCTTTCTTTTAAAATTTCCATTACTTTTTCAACGCACAGATCAATCAGAAGCTCGGGGCTCTGGTCTGCTCCACCTGCCACAGGTCTATTACTGGTTTCATTTGTTTGCACAGCTTTTTTACTGCTTCCGCCTGTATCGATAACAGCTTTGATGTGCAGTTCACGAATTTCAATCGGCATATAATAACATTTACAGGATGGTAAAATATTGATACCGCAATTCAAGCGTTTCTATCAACACTTTGCTTTCCATAGCATTCAAATCTTCCACTGACCATTTTTTTGGCCAGGCTTGTTTCACAGACCAGGTCATGAGTGGCTCATGTTCTTCATTCAGCAATTTGATCTCTAGATCAACTGGTCTTATCTCCAAACTTTGAAAAGTATTGAGGCACCATTTTATTAATGATGAATCAGTGATAACCCCTCGTTTCAAAACCAGGTTTGGAAATTTGGTTCGCACCGGAAGTTCATGTTCAAACCTGTTCTCCCCACCTTCTTTGATTGAATCTGTCTGTAATTCTGAAGAAAGCCCTGATACAGCTTGGAACATGACATCATTCTTGTTCAAGCCAGTACCATGAAATTCTTCCTTGAAACCGAACTCCACTTTGAAATGAAAAGAGACTGGCGGATAAATTGCAGCCATAAATACTTTTTACTTGATAAGCTTAATGCCTTCATGAGCAAGCTCCATGGTTTCAATGGCCACTTCATTGCCATCAGCTTTCATATCTGAGGCCTGTACTTTCACCGGCCAGGCTTCATGCACTTCCCAAGCAAGAACGGGCTGGTGCTCTTCATTAAGAAGCTTTATGGTTACTGTTCTTCGTTCTACCTTATTCATTGATATGGTAGCCATCCAATCATTAAATTCAGTATTGCCAGCGAATGTGCCGCGTTTAAGGGTAATATTGGAAAGCTTTTGCAAACCAGGCTGCTTGATCTTATGAAATTCCGGACTATCGCCTGAACGGTATTCAATGACTTCAGATTCCATTGTTAATCCCGTTACTTCAGTAAAACCAATTTTTGTTTCAGGTGTCCATTCCACGCTAAAGTGAAATTTGGGCATTGGATAATCTGCCATAAATAATTTTTTTTGTTTTAAAAATTAATTCCTGTGATTAGGATTCCTGCATCTTGTGTGAAAAACGAAGTATGATGAATTCTGCGGGTCGTACGACGGCCATACCGATTTCTATGATCATTCGTCCTTCCAAAATATCCAGCGCTGTCATCGTTTCGCCCAAACCAACTTTTACAAAAAATGCATCAGACGGTTTTGCGCCAGCAAGTGCGCCTCGCCTCCATTCAAGCGTTAGAAAATTTTCGCACATTGCTTTTACTCGAACCCAGGTATTTATATCATTTGGTTCAAATACAAATGGCTCAGTTGCTTTTTTAAGAGACTCCTCGGCATAGTTAAAAAATCTGCGTACAGGCACATAGCGCCACTCATTATCGTTTCCTGCAAGAGTGCGTGTACCCCACACCAATGTGCCACGGCCTGTAAAGAAGCGGATGGCATTAATTGATTTACCGCCATTGGTATCAATATTCAACCCCTCTTGCTCCTGTGAGCTTATAAGAAAATAGGGCCCTAATACTGAAGCGAGGCTGGCATTGGCCGGTGCTTTCCAAACCCCTCGATTAGAATCAACACTCGCATATACACCCGCAACAGCTGCACCGGGCGGCAGAATCATTAAATCCTGACCGGCTTTAGTGATAAAAGTTTTGTATAAACTGAAATTCTGAAAAAGACTTTGATCAAACGTGGACTCATAAGAAGCCGCTGCATTGAGTATGTTATTATACAAACTTATAGCTTGTAAACCCTGGGCTGATGCTGCAGAGCTGGCGATCAGAGTATATTCTTTTGAAAGAATAACATTGACCACCAATGCAGTCGTAAGATCAACGTTCGTAGCAGCGGGATTGGCTGCTACTCCATTAATTATTTGTCTTGTTGTAAGCAATGATTGGTTTAGCGTATTAACAATTGATACAGGAAAGCCACCGGGTAAAAAATTCGAAACGGTTACTATACCGTTTAGTGCTATATCTTCGTCAACATAAGTTTGTAATATTCTTATTAGAATCTTGTCTGCATCTGATGCTCCGGGCAGTTTTCCTGCTAAATCAAGAGAAATATCACTCGTATCACCGCCAGCGCCAACTGCAATCACAGAGGCCGCTAGTTGTGCATCAATGTTTGCTTTAAGAGTACCAGCAGCAGGAAGATCGGCAGTTAATGTGGCGGCCGCAGCAGTTGCCGGGCCAGCAGGAAGTGTGCCCGCGATTGTATGTATTTCATCCAACATAGCAAGCTTTACAGTCAGCGTGCGGTATAAATTCTGTACGGCAGCATCTTTGGGTACAGCCGCCAGCGAAGCAAACCCAGCAAAATTGAGTATGTCCGTGAGCTTAGGATCAGCAACCAACAGGTTAGGAAGTGCGCCGCTTTTTTGTCCAAGTTCAAAATGATGAGTGGCCAGCGCCATTACAATAGCTTTAAAAACATCTTTATTTTTATCAATGTCATTCTTTAATTTAAATTCTACGCTTTGTGTAGAAGAAGGCGTGGGTAAAGCAGCTACTACTGTTGGCAACGAATCATAAATCACTTTTATCATCTGAAGTATGTCACGAATCTTTGAATAGATGGCCTGCAAGGTTGCGGTAAAATCTGTGAAAGCTGTTTTAGTAGGATCATTGTAAACTGCCAGGTAATCCTTGAGAAGCTTTCTTAATTGAGAATCGATATCAGTGAATGCGCTATCAACCAAACCTCCGGGAGCACCGGGTTTCAATTTTGAGTTGATCAGATCAACTGCTTTAATAGCATTACTCAGATCAAAAATGAGTTGTAACAAAGAAGGAACATTTGTAAGAGAAGTTAACAAAGCTAATGAGGTGGCCTCGTTAGGTGCAATTTCTCCATCCAAAGCAAATATGATATCGCGAAATCGCAATCCTGCTGATAAAGATGTGCGTAACCAGGGTGTATAAGCAGCTCCGTACTTAAGGTAATTGATACCAATATTATCCCGGAATGCTGCAACACGGTCATCAAAGGTTTGGCTTGCTGTCTTCTCATCATTATTTAATAAATCACAGATAAGAAAACGGTCCTGCAGCTTATTACACTGAGCAATGGCTTGTTGCTGAAATGTATAAAGATCTGCGTCCAGCGTAGTAGCATCGGGGCTAAGAATCAGTGTAGGCTCGTCATATTTCTCCAATGCTTTCAATCCACCTAGGATACCTTTAGTATCATCACCAATAGCAGGAGGTTGTTTGTAATTATCAACTGAAACAATATAACAAACCCCTCCGCCATTGTCGTAAAAGAGTCTCATGGAATCATACAATAGGTAGGGAGTACCTTTTCTTTCGGTTCGCAGGTATTGGTTGGTGGTATTTAGTCGCACAATCACTGCACGCGAAGGAGGACCACCAAAATATTGTTCAAATTCCAGAAATGATTCAATGCGGGTGGGTATGTTTTTAAGCGACTCCCCATTTTTTTCTGCTTTTTCAGTGTAACCGATAAAAGCTGGTATTGCTGTTTCAACTGAAGCAACCGAGGGAGGGAATTTGGTTATTTCCTCAACATAAACGCCCGGGGTTTTATAAGTACTTGCCATAAACGATAAGATTTATTTGGTGAGAAAGATTTTTGAATAAATGTTTTTAACGAGCTGAGTTGAAGTTTCAAACTCAGGAGCGATGCTAGCTATTGATGGATCAGGTAAATTGATAGTGGTGCCTCCCGGCCCAGGTACACTGTATGCAGAATATTCTTTGGTGAGTGGACGTGGTAAGAGAGGCTCATTGAATACTGTTTGATCCTGGTTCAAATATCTCCAACGAGTGAGGCGGTTACGAAAACGAATCATGAATTTCTTATTTGGATTATCTAACACCCAACGATGTAAAACGGGATATTCCTTAATGAATTCAAATGCGGCAGTAGCCCCTGATACAAAAAATTCGGACACTCCGTACAATTCCGGCATTTTCAGTGCATCCATTAAATAAAATGATCGTTGTGTGATCCCAATAGATTCATTGATCTCAAGTTTGTATCGGCCAGGGCTAAGACCCCCAAAATCCATTATAAAATTTACCGGGTCGTTACTGTTAAAAGAGCTGCGGTATTCGTTTTGAGGAGAATTAGTTCCTTGAATAAAACCCAATGGTACAGGTTGATTATTTACATCAAACAAATTCGCAACCATAAATTCACCGGGACTTGAATTAGGGCGCTGATATGTAAAACGTGAAGATTGCAGAGTGGCGCGGCTATCCGGATTGACATAATTTATCACTGAAGTATTAATCTTTTGCCATTTCGTGCTATTTGCTAAAAAATTAATAACCGGCGCTTCTTTATCTATCATCTCATAAGTTTCTGCGCTTTCGCTAACTATATCACCCAAACGATAAAGTGGTTCACCATTATAAGTCGTTCCAAAAGGAACGATAGCATTATTTAAGTAAGATATCCCCACTGACTGTGTACCAATTCTGTTGCTGAAATAATAAATTCTTTTTTCTTTTTCTTTCACCCGCTTGTTTGTGTAATTCTCAAATAATGGATCGAGAAGCGTCCAGTAAAATGAAAATTTTAAATCAACGGAAAAATCAATTAAACTCACATATACATTTGCTGTTGGAATAAATTCTGCTTGTACAAATACAATAAAACCTGTAGCGGTTGTCTTAAAGATCATTTTATAGTCATGCAAAACCGTTATTGTTTCTTCAGAAGGTTCGATCAAAAAAATTTTCCGGATATCATAATCAGAAGTGTACTTGGTTGTGGCTACGGGCAGCAAAAAGTAATCATGCCGTATTTCAACTTCAAACAATTTTTTTAATACGATCTGCATCGATACTATTTTAGTTGATATGAATTTCAGTAATCGGTTCTCCGGTCTCCATCATTCTTGCCGCATCTATTTCTACTTGTCTTGCCTTGAATAATAAAAATGGTTGTTGTTTTCCGCCGAGAGAGCCCCAGAGATGATTGACCTGTTCAAAAGTGAGACTCATTAGGTCAAGCGTTAACTTAATATTATTCTCTGGTTCCCCTGGCGCTGCAAATACGCCTGTAGCTGCGACTGGTGTTCGAGCTATAGAAAAGGTGCGATTCCCCTGAAAAAAAAATAACACCAATCCTAAATGTTGCATGGCCATATTGTAGTCGCGGTGATTAGCAGAAAACAAAAGAAAAAGATTAATATGCATGGGCGGATTGACATAGGCAAGTGGTCTGATTTCGCTTTGTCGAACAGCACTCAGATTTTTAAAAGTTAGTTCCTCTTCCACATTCACAAGTGACATATATATTTGGGCCGACTCATCAACTGCAGTAGCGGGATTATCGGGTGTTGCAAAAGCAATATTTCCCAGCACCACTGGTTCAGGATTTGTCAGCGGAATCACGGATGCTATAAATGCGTTCAGGTTTTGCCTGACTAATTCCATTGCCTGAAAAATCATTCAAGATTGTTTAAGTGCTTAATTAATGATTTTGATTACCAATCTTAAACATGGGCATTGTAGTATCTACAACAGACTCTATCAAAAAAATATACTACAGCGGATGTTACTAAGTCAGACCTTTGATTGAAATATTTACCTCTTCAATAACAATGGCAAGAAAAAATTATTTCTTGATTTAACGAAGTGGAATTAAATTCTAGGCTACTAATCTACTATCATAAAACATTGAAATCAATCCCCAATATTTGGTAACCTATGTATGGTATAAAAAAAGCTTAACAGAATTGACATTAAAAATGGTTAAATCACCTTGTAAATCCTAAAATTGATTTTGTTATCCATTAAAATGCCCAGAGAACCTGGCAGCTACTTCAGCACGGGAATGCACGTTGAGTTTTCGATAAATATTTTTCATGTGAGTATTCAGTGTTTCTCTGGCAATGGAACACTCGCTGGCAATTTGCTTATAGCTTAATCCTTGAATAAGTTTGTTTAATATTTCTTTTTCTCTTTCAGTCAGATTATACTCGTCCATTTTTGGCGCAGCATCTGCTTGTCGTTTAAAGTATTCCAATACTTTAATGGCAATGATGCCATTCATGATCGCTTCACCCTCCTGCAAACTAAAAATCGCATTTATGATCTTATCCGGTGAATCTTTTTTTAGTAAGTAGCCATTAGCTCCGGCTTTAATTGCTCCAAATATTTTATCAGCATCCTCAAAAACGGTAAGCATGAGCACTTTTATATTTGGCCATTTTTGTTTAAGACGCCAAACACCTTCTATCCCGCTCATTCCTGGCAGATCAATATCCATGATCACTACATCAGGCAAACTAACCTCAAAATAAGGGATCATTTCAAGGCAACTGTCCAGTTCATAAATCATGCTTATATTTTCATTACGCTGTAAAATTTTTGAAAGTGTATTCCGGTATTCGGTGTTATCCTCAATAATTGCTAACTGTACCATAATTAATAAATTTAAAGATATTGACGTGGCATGTCAATACCCAATATTAGTTTCACACTTGATAGTATGGGTTGGGAACTATTATTTTTAATTCTGTTCCTCTGCCTATATCGCTAATGATCTCTAAGGTACCTCCGATCATTTCTGCATGATTTTTCATGTTGATCAAGCCTGCTCCCTTTATAGAATCGCTAAGCATTTCCATTCCTAGGCCATCATCGGCTATCTGAAGGAATAAATTATCTTTTTCATATTGGAGTTTAACTGATATTTTTTTCGCTTGAGCATGGGTACTAATATTATTAACAGCTTCCTGAAATATGTAAAACAGAATTACTTGCTTTTTTTTGTCGAGCTGTTGAGGATTTCCATCAAGAGATAACTCAAGTTCATACTTCTTAGTTTTTGCCAATTGTTCAATACGCTGTTGAATGGCTTCGTTCAAACCAATTCTATGCAGGTAGTCAGGGTTAAGGCTCCTGGCAATATTTTTCAGGTCGTCAACAATTTTATCAAGAATGGCCAGTGCTTCTTTTCTGTTTATTTCCTGTTCCGAAGCATTCATATTTTCATCCTTGTACAAAAGAAGCATGGCCGTAGAAATGTTTGATCCTACGTTATCATGCAGGTTTTGCGAAATAGCGCTGAAAGTCTCTTCCAGAATTTTAAGCTCCGTTTGCAGTAATGTTCTTTCATAATGCGCCTGCATCTCAGATAATTGTTGTCTGTGTTTATATTTCCTTTTGTTTTGAATAAGCAACGCTATTACAACTACTGTTCCCAGCAGCAGGATAAGTACAGTGCTTATAATCAGTATCAGGATTACTTCTTCGCCGCTTGTGTGCATAAAAAACCTATGGTTAGGAATATACTACGCAGGCAATCTGAAATATCAATAACGAGAAGGTAATAATTATACGCAAGAGTGGGATAATTTTTTAAAAGATAATTCAACATTCCAAAATAAGGCACTGTTATTCCGAAATATAAAATCCAGGCAAGGCAAAACCAGAAAACGGGGTCTCTGAAAATGCTTTGTGTTTCATCGCTAATGTACAATTGCCAAAGATAGGCTACTGATAATAAGATGATGAAACTTCCTCCGGGAATAAAGCTATAGGTTTGCCAGGTGAAAAAACCTTGCAGCCAAATGGTATTAATCAGCACAAATAACGGATAAACCAAAAAGAAACCGAGAATTAGTTTTTTAATGAGCGAGCTATGTAACTGGTGATATAAGAAATAAGAAAGTACGAAAAATTGAATATCGTATACGATATTATAATAAAAAAGATTATTCATTTTATAAAACGCCGCCATAACACTACCAATAGTATCCAGCAACGCGTAGAATAAAATAAAAAAAGCAAGGACTTTATAAGGCAGAGGCCATGATTTTCTAAATACTATTAATACAGTAACAGCTGAAAGCCAAACAAACAGAAGAGGATAATATTCACGAAGGAAATAAAATATGGACATAAAAGAAAAGAAATAATAGCCGGCATCGAAACGCCGGCTAAAGTTAATATTATCCACATTTTGGCGGACAAAGAGCTGTTGAATCGTTGGGATCAGTACTTTCAGGATCGCTAAAACTAAGTACATAAAGATCTCCGGGGTTTTCAAGTACATGATCATCTCCTGAGCCCGTTGATGGATTATAGTTTTTTACTGGTACAATAACTACTGAAGGTTGAGATAAGCTTTTTCCGGCATTTTCAACTTTTTCCTGCGCTGTCTCATTGCCCAAAGGGTATCTAATGAAATATATTTTAAGACCATTTGGCGGTGTAGAATATTTACGCTTTATATCTGCAATGTAATTTTCTAATTGTTCTAAGCTTACTGCAGCAGTGTTAGTAGAAAAAGGCAGGTCTTTATTGTTACGAAAGTTGCGGGTCCATTCCTCTAGGGTCGAGGTTGGGACATTTCTTCCTGAAGCCATAAAATAAATTTTAAGTTGAATAATAGTGTTTAGAGGATGCGTTGATCTTTTATATCATGGTAAAACTATTTTTTTGAAGATTCGCATTCAATCCCCAAAATATGGTATTGCCTTTTGATGAAAAAAGAAAATTGTTTATGGATCTAGACGAGAAGATCGGAAATCGTTTAACGAACCCTCAAATATCATTCACACCTGCAGCCGTGATGAAAACTCAACGATGAAGCATGCCATGGATTTTTTCAATCACGATTATAAACGACTGATAATCGTTAGCGAGCGTTTTGCTATTGAGGTGCAACACAAACTTGTTTTAAAATCTGTAAAACTGTTGGGAAATGATCTTTAAGGGGTAACTGGAGCCTCTTGCTCACCTGTAGGTTCAGGACCTGTTCCAACCGAGCCCCACTTTAAGTCGGTGTTGAATTTGACATAAACTGGGCGTTCGTTACGGAGAGTATCCAACAATGGATCAAATTGAGCCTCGTGGAAGTAAATGTTGAGTACGCCATTTGCCCACTGGACGTTGGCTGGAAGTGGCACTCCGCTTTTGATAGCTCCTACGTACCCGATGTATGCACCACCAGGTTCATAGAAATACACAAATGCCACTTGATTAGGATTGCTGTACCCACTGATCATCAATATTTGGTATGTACCGATTTCTTTTGAAACAACCATGACTATTTCCTCCTTACGAAATTTATTTGATAAACAAATGTGGGCCACGGATAAGGTTTGTTACCATGATTTTCAGAAGAGTCAACGGATTATTTTCAGCTATACGTCAGAGATAATTTATAAAACATAAATTTACATCGACTCCCATGCACATTCCAATACCCAATTTCTAGTATTTTTTGGTGACTATGATTTACCTGTCGCGATTTCTATTAAACTTTTTAACCTGAAGTTTTTGTTGAAAAATAAGAGCGGGATAAAACTTACCGCGCAGTATATTTAACTCCCAACCTAAATTAAACTTTAATGGAAAAGGCTAGCATTCTAATGATCGGCTTCATTTTATTAATCCATGAGGCAATTGCTCAGAAAAAAGACACTTCAACTTTACTCAAGGTGACAGAACTCGATCCTGTCACAGTAACTTCTTCCATTAATCCCTTACCCATATCAAAAACAGGAAGAAATATTATAAGCATTCCCGGAGAAGAATTCAGCAAGTTCCCCGTACATTCCATTGATGAGTTACTTCGATACATTCCGGGTATTGAAATACAAATGCGCGGACCTGCCGGTTCACAATCCGATATTGTAATACGGGGCGGAACATTTCAACAGGTCCTGGTCATTCTAGATGGCATTCGATTGAATGATCCGAACAGCGGGCATTTCACCAGCTATATTCCTATTGCTCCTGCAGAGATCGATCGCATTGAAATTTTAAAAGGCGCTTCGTCGGCAATTTATGGCTCTGAGGCAGTAGGTGGAGTGATTCATATTATCACAAAAAGTTTTTCCGTATCCCAAAACAAATATGCAAAACAACTAAAAGCATCAGCAGCTGTTGGAGAGTACAATCTCATCAATGCAAATATTGGTGGAGCCTACAGCAATAAAAAAACAGCCGTAAGCGGCGGAGTTTTAAGTAATAATTCAAATGGGCAATTACAACGAGGAGCAAGAGGTTTTTTTTATAACCGTACGGCATCTTTATCTTTCAAGCAATTTATTGATAATTGGAGTGTTTCTGCAAGATCAGCTTATGATATAAGAGATTTTAGTGCTCAAAATTTTTACACAACCTTTCTTTCAGATACAGCAAAAGAAAAAGTAAATAGCTTTTGGAATCAACTGCAGCTTAAATATTCAAAAACCAAACATTCCATTATCCTTGATGCTGGATATAAGGCCGTAAAAGATCATTACGCCTATAATCCCTCTTCCATTGCCAACGAAAACAAATCAAATCTTTTTCAGTTGCAGGTCTCAGATAATTTTCATCTCAGCTCTCAAACGGGTTTTATCAGCGGAGCGCAATACCAGCGCAAATGGATTCATTCCAATGACAGGGGCAATCATCTCATCAATCAGGCAGCGGCATTTATTATTCTCAATCAATCGCTCAATAATTTCTCACTCAGCCCATCCCTGCGTTTAGATTATAATGAGCGGAGATCAACAGAGCTTATTCCGCAGATCAATTTATCTTATCACTTTGCTTCTTGGCAATTGAGAGGCAGCGCAGGCAAAACGATAAGAGATGCGGATTTTACTGAAAGGTATAACAACTATAACAAGGTATTTGTCTCAGGCGGCAGCATTGGCAATCCAAATTTGGAAGCCGAAAAATCATTCAGTTATGAAACCGGTGTAGATTATTTTACAAAGATCGGCTTAAAGTTATCAGCTACGATATTCAGAAGAGAGCAAAAAAATGTGATTGATTGGACCCCTACTCCATACAGTCAAATGCCACGTAAAGATAATTTATCGCCAACAGGAAGCTATGCTCTTACCAGCAATATTGCTGAAGTAAATACTTCAGGTATTGAAACTGATATTCAGTATAAAAAACAATTGCAAAGCGAACAACAAGTATTGGGAATGTTGGGCTTTGTCTGGCTCGACAGTAAAACCAGTGAATTAGTTCCTTCCTTTTATATCTCTTCTCATGCAAAATTTCTCACAAACTTTAGCCTTCAATACAATAACAGATGGTTTGCGATCAGTACAACGGGAATATATAAGCACCGAAAGCAACAAGCTGCTGCCGCAATTAATGCTAAGGTTGAGGCCGATTGTTTTATGATTAATACTGAAGCAGAAATTTTCTTAATACAAAAAAGCCTTAGTTTTTTTGTTGAAGTTGATAATCTACTGAATAATAAAAGCGCTGATTTACTAGGATCAAAGTTACCGGGCAGGTGGCTGATGGGTGGTATAAAAATGAACCTAAATAAAAACTAACTGTAACCCTATTTTCGCGCTGATTATTCGAACTTATCAGTTGTGCATCCCATTTCTTTTCTTATACATTTTGATAAATATTTAAGACACCTCCCTTAGATAAAATTCTTTTAGCGCCAACCACATTACAAATTTGTATTGCAAAACCATGGTACTGTAATATTCAGAAGTCGCAGTTGCGATGTCTTTAGTAGTATCCTGTATAATGGAAAGAGAAAAAGCAATAGGCGTTTTTAACCTTAAAAAAGTAAACATGAAACAAATAAAAATTATTTTAATAGCTGGGCTATTTGTATTGCCGATGTCATCTTGCACCAATATGGAGGCAGAACAAAGTAATATTAAACAGGCCATACCCGTAAAGGAAACAGCTATTGATAACAGCATTATCTTTAAGCTAAACGGTGAATTAGTAACAACAAGTGGCTGGAATATTAGCCGCTTCAAAATGACAAACGATTCAAGAGAATCACTGAACATTACTACTAATATGCACCAGGAAAAAAGAACTTTCAATGTCAACATTGAAGGATCAGAAGCAGGTACTTATGTGATTAAAGGGAATGATAATTCTAAAAACCATTTTTATGGAAGTTATTTTCCGGATTATATGAATGATCTGAACAATAGTTATTCATTTGAAACAGGGTCCTTTATCATTAATGAACTAGATACAGTGAAGAATATATTAAATGGTACATTTTCGGGCACTGTAAAAAACATGAAAGGAGAAAGCCTTGAAATTACAAACGGGAAAATTGTAAATGGAAGATTAACCCCGGGTGTAACTGTGTATGAGTGACCTGGCAAGATTCGAACCACTATTTTTTAATTGAAATCATCAATTCTATAAAGCTTTTAAAACTTTTCTGTTTACTGCTTTATTACTTGTATTGCTTTTTGAATTTGTCCATGGTTCCAATCTACATGTAAAGAATATACTCCATTTGCCAATGACCTCGTATCTATCCTAAGCTGGTTGCTGCCCGGTAAAACAGTTGATTTTTGCATCTTTACCAATGCACCCTTGCTATCAAATATCTTTATTATAGCCTGCGATTCATTGCCTGTAACAATATTGACAAATATCATGTCATGGAGCGGGTTTGGCCATAAGCTAAGCCTATCCGTTATATTGCATGAGGACCGAATTATAGAGGTATATTGTATCCTTCCGTCCAGATCGTGTTCCGCTATACGATAGTTAGAATTTTGCACAGGATTACCATCTATAAATAAATAACTTCTTTCATCGGCACTGTTGCCCGATGCAGGAAGATTGCCGATTACTGTCCAATGAACACCATCAGTATTTCTTTCAATATCAAAATGACTGCTATTTTGTTCCTGCGCAGTTTTCCAGGTTATCATTACTTTATTCCCGTCACAGTTTGTATTGAATAAAGTAAAAAGCAGCGGCAACGGGTTATCAACATTCGATAATGTCCATCGTGAAAAAGAGTTGATACCATTTTTTTCAACAAAATTGGAAGCTGCATCTCTTGAAGTAAATCCCTGGATCGACCAGTCAATTGTATTATCGCTTTTAAAAAGGAGCAGCGAATTTTCATTAATACCATTTAATTCTCCATCAAAATAATTAAACCGCAATGTGGCATTGAGATTAGTATTGTTGGCAGGTAAGATATCGTAATAACGCAATATGCTTTTGCTTAAACCATTGCCGTTTACTTGTGATTGATGACCTCTTTTTATTGTTACGTTGCCCATGTTCTGATCAGAAGTAATAAAAATACCCAGGTTACCGGCGTTGACGCTTGTTGGAGCATTGAGATTGGTAGGAAACACGACACTGCCTCCATTAGAGCCTATAACACGACTGCCTTCACGTTCGCCATCCAAATGAGCAGTGGTTTCAAGATCAAGGTCAAAACCATTCAAATCAAGAAAACCCGAGACAAAAAAAACGCCGCTTCCTATGCTAATTGTTTTGTGTAGAGAAACTGATTGATTCCCCGTTTTATTGATTTCGAGTTTGAAAAACCGAACAGCTTGATCGCCGCTGATAAAAGAAGAAGCATCACCTGTAAAAGAAACCGGGCTCGTTGTTGCCAATAAAAAGTTTCCATTATTGATCAGGTCGGTATTTTTAAGCGTCAGCTTTGCATCGCTGACAACTGAAAATTGAGCGCCCGGTGTTATTGTAAGTTGCGCTGAAAGCGTAACGGTCCACAACAGCGGCAACAGTATCAATAATTTTGATTTCATAATAAATTTTTTTTTAGCCATTGATGATTAGCCTTACTCTTCATTAGCCATTGTGTTATTTTAATAACTAATAAAATGCTAATCATGGGTAATAGGTATAAACAGAACTTAACTGGAATCTTTGTCCTGTATTAGCTCCATTTGTATATACAAAGTCTCCGCTTCTTGTTAATGGCGCATTACGGTCATTATAGGTATAGGTATAGTCAACTTTATAATTATCACCATCACCTGTACGGGTTTCTCTGCCGGGATTATTTTTCTGCAATTGTATTCCGGGCAGGAATACGAAGTGGTCAAAAAATTCATCGTGTAGGAGACTAAAGCCCTGGGCGTTGATCTTGTTGTCATATTGTTCATACCGGTCATTGAAGGTGGTTTCGGGTTGCCCAATCATTGCCGGGTAATGCACTGTAAGGTCCTGCAGGTTGCCATCGGCATAGTATGTCATTGTTATTGTCTTGTCAACAATAAAATCGGCACCGATCTTTCTTTCTCGCTCCAACTTAATAAGCTTTGGTCCATTATACGTGAGATTAATTCTTGTATATACTAATCCCGTCGAATCAGCATACTTCACAACATTTACCCTGCCTAAGTTGTCGTAGAAGTATTGGAGCCTGTCTTTATTCACCAAGATGTTATTTCTCATCTCATTGATCCGGTTTCCATCGTACACAACGTCATATCTGAAAAAATCCGACGCATAGGATACAAAGGTGACTTTGCCAGCCGCATTGTATTCAAAGTGATAAAAAGGTGAAGGCAGGTGGGCTATTACTACATCCTTGAGCAACACTGTCGGAGCAGGGTCAACAGGTGGTGGAGAGACTGGGTCGGTTGTTCCTTTTTCTTTTTTACAGGAAAACAGCAACATTGGCATTATGAAGAGCAATAAATATTTATAATGCATAATTTTTTTATTTAGGTCAGGATTTCAAGCGCGAAAAATCATTTAGTAGTTTATTTTTTTGCAATTAAAAAAAGATTCGAGTTTTTCGAGCCTTTTTAACAAATCTTCATTTAAACTTTTTTGACTTGAATTGTTTTTTTTCAACTCATCGTTCTGTTTTTTCAACTCATTTATTGTTTGTTGTTGTTCCTGCACTGCTTTCACTAATGGCACCACAAAAGACTCATAGCTTAGGCTGTAATGCTCCTGCTCAGTTTTAGGTTTGATAATGCCACTGAAGTCGTATCCTGAAGTATTGGCTGCTTTTTCTACTTCTTGTGCAATAAAGCCGGTACGACGTATAGAAGCTGCTTCATCATAAGAAGCCTGTTTAATATAACCGGAAGCATCAGGTGATTTAATATTCGCGGTGTGCATTTGTTGTTCATCAAACCGTTTCACATCAAACTGGTAAGTAACAGGTCGCAGTTGCATGATAAACTCCAATCCTTTTACATCTTCTTTTACCTGGTATTTATAACGGCCGTCGGAAGGAGTGGTAAAGGGAACCTGGCCCTCTATAACAGTAACAGCGCTATTTCCAAGACGAATTTTGTTGGAAGCATTTACTATTGCCCCCGCACCAATGGCGGTAGCATTATTAAGGCCATCCCTGTCTGCATCAGCTTCAGCGCCAATCAACGTATTATTAGAACCCATGTTAAAAGTGAATGCGCTATTGAATCCGACCACTGTATTTTTTGACGAACCCGTAGTCGCACTTAAAGCATTATTTCCAACAGCTGTATTAGAACTGCCATTAAAATTTAAGAAAAGCGTCTGCACACCAACAGCAGTATTGTTGTGACCGGTTATATTGGCATTAAGTGCCAAATCACCCATAGCTGTATTAACACTGCCGGTTGTGTTTTGAAAAAGTGATCCATTGCCTGTTGCAGTATTGCCAATACCTTCGGTATTGTGATCAAGTGAAAAACTTCCATAAGCAGTATTGGACTCACCCGTGGTGTTGGAAAAAAGTGATTGATGCCCGGTGGCTGTATTAAAACTTCCTGTAGTATTGGAAGAAAGCGAGTGAAAACCGACAGCTGTATTGTTCACACCTGTAGTGTTGGAAAAAAGTGCGGCGTTTCCATTGGCTGTATTTGAATTGCCAGTGGTATTGGAAAAAAGTGCGGAGACACCGGTAGCTGTATTAGCACTACCAATAGTGTTGGAACGAAGTGATTGAAAACCCGCAGCTGTATTGTTATCACCCGTCGTGTTGGCGCCAAGTGATTGGAAGCCGGTAGCTGTATTATGACTGCCGGTAGTGTTGGAAAAAAGTGATGCAAAACCAGCAGCTGTATTACTATTACCAGTGGTATTGGA
This sequence comes from Chitinophagaceae bacterium, assembly GCA_036005185.1. Classification (GTDB taxonomy): domain Bacteria; phylum Bacteroidota; class Bacteroidia; order Chitinophagales; family Chitinophagaceae; genus VBAU01. The sequence continues at coordinate 442,087 of DASYQS010000002.1, forward strand.
AAAAAGTGATTGAACGCCGGTAGCTGTATTAACACCGCCAGTGGTATTGAAAAAAAGTGATTGAAAGCCTGTAGCCGTATTACTTTCACCTGTAGTATTTGAAAATAGCGAATGACTGCCCATGGCTGTATTAAAACTGCCAGTGGCATTAGAAAAAAGTGATCTTATACCGGTAGCCGTATTGTCTTCTCCAGTGATATTAAAATTAAGAGAAGCAAAACCTGCAGCAGTATTGTTATTCCCCGTAGTATTGGAATCAAGTGCAAAACTTCCGAATGCAGAGTTAAAAACACCGGTGGTGTTGGAACGAAGTGCTTCCCAACCAGAAGCCGTATTATTATTGCCCGTAGTGTTAGCAGAAAGTGACCGGCCGCCAATAGCAGTATTTGACCCACCGATAGTATTGGAAAAAAGTGAAGCAACACCATAAGCAGTATTGGCGCTACCCCCCGTGTTAGAAAAAAGTGAGTTAGTGCCGGTAGCTGTATTAGAACTACCAATGGTATTAGAAAATAATGATCTTGACCCTATCGCAGTATTAGCAATCGCAAGAGCACCTGGAACCGGGTTGTCCTTTCCATTATGAAATAATGCGGAATCTCCTATTGCCACTAAGTTGGTCCCTTCTTTATCGAATTTTAATGCATCAGTTCCTATGGCAATATTGCTAAAGCCTGATGTATTAGCTTCCCCGGCATGCAATCCCCAGAAAATATTTCCAGTTGCAGGATGCAGTTCTCCAACCTGAATATTATTTACTCTGAAACGTAATGGCTGGTTATCCACTGTGCCAACAAATTGGGTAACGGGATTGGTACCATTGTTCCCGGCAAGGTTCCATGCGCCACTGTTGCTATTGGCGACCGGTTGCCAGTTGGGTATTACAGGCGTTCCTATGTTCACCATCAGTTGATTGGCGGCGGAATCATAAACCAGCAATCCTCTCGCCGGATTAATGATAGCGTTTATTGAGGCCAAGTTCATTCTCGGTATCAGCAACCCTTGATTGGTTGCCGTAATATCCAATGCGGCTGAAGGATCCGGTGTAGTTGTTCCGATGCCTACGCTCTGCGAAAATGAACAATAAGTAATCAACAACAAAATGTGTAAAACGAGTAATCTTTTCTTCATAAAATATCTGCTTGTTTTAATATAATAAAATGGATAATGAGAATTTCCTGAACTGGCTGTATTACGAGGGAGAATAAGACAATGTCTGTTAAGGAATAACTGCAAAATTGATTAGGGTCTGGATATCTTAAGGAACCATTTATCGATGGTGGTCATTGTATGATCAAGCGGCGGCTTTCATTGTATCTATGGTATATTATAAACCAAGAAAAATACCGCATGCATAATTTTGTGTACATAAGAATTTGAAAATTATACCAGCATTTGATTATTTAATATCGAACACCTTCTTTTATTCTTGTGATAAACTGTTCTTTTCTTCTACGACTGATTTCCACTTCTGCTCCATTACTCATAATAGCTATACCCCCTTCTCCTCTATGATATTCGGTTACATGTTGAAGATTGATCATAAAAGTCCTGTGAACTCTCAAGAAGCCCGTACTTCCTAACATCTTTTCGTATTCAAGCAAGGTACGGGAAACAGTCACTGGGTTTTTATGGTGTAAATGGATGATGGTATAATTTCTTTCTGCTTCAAACAAAATAATGTCGTCCAGTTTCAATACCATAAATCCTTTTGTAGTAGGTACAGGCAATTTCATTTCATTAAGAGTAGCGTTATGGAAGTTATAAAACAAGACTTCTGTGTTTTGATGATGGCCATTTTGTTTTTTTTAACATACCGATTTGATATCTTCTGCTGAGATCGGTGATTTTCATGTTACCATACTTAATCGTGTATTTTCTACAAAAGGTGACGCAATGCGTAAAAATTTCTTTTGCTTGTAGGTCATCAACTGTTTACAGACAGAGCTTTAGACGATAAGAGCCCACCCTAAGTGAGTTTGAAGTTGGAATAGCCTTTACTTAATCACGAAAATTCCCTATTCTATAATTTCGAGTCGAGCGGCCTCTTTTACAGCCATTGTACGAGAATTTACATCGAGCTTGAAAAATAATGAGGTAACATGATGATCAACTGTTTTAGAAGATATAAAAAGCCTGGTTCCAATCTCTTTGTTCGGCAACCCTTCTTTTAATAGCTGTAAAACATCCACCTCCCTGTTGGTAAGATTTGCGGGATTGGACATGGTGGTTTTTCTCATTCCCCGAGGAATGTTTTTAATGCCCGAAGTCCTCATTTCAAGTTTCATTTTTTGATACACCGCATCAGCGGCAAGATTCTGAACAATTGAAATAGCTTTTCTTTTGTTATCATCAGTTCCTTCAAATAACGTGAGTGCCTGTTGATAAGAACATCCTGATTTTTCCCATATTGCCGCTGCTTTCGTAACCATTTTTACACCGCTTACATTGTAGCTATCATGTATCATTTTTAGTAAGAACCGTTGCTTCTTTGTTTTTAATAGCCAAAAAGCCAATTCGCTGTTTTCATAAACATTGCCAACCTGCTCGGCCCGGCTTAGAATGCTAGAAATGTCTGATTTCTCAATTAAGCTGTTTCCCGTTATCCATTCATATTCTAATAAAGCTACTACTACAGGAATAATTCTTTGCATCTCCATGGCCTCAAACGCATTTAATTTTGCCTCAGTCAGCAACGGAAGTGCCTCCATATCTCCACATCTCATTTTTATTGTTGCAGCAATTACAAGAACTTGAATCTTAACCAAGGGTATTTGGTCTTCATTTTTTAAAAGCACATCCGCAATTCGATAGGCTTCACTCCAATGGCCGGTCTCGAGTAATAATCTTGCTTTGCTTGACAGCATATAGGCAGTCCATGAGTCCAGATTCCTCTCGTAGCAGTATTTAATGCCTGCTTCCAAAGTATTTTTTGCTAATTCAAAATCTTTAATGATTAACTCGTTGTGTCCAAGGTTAGCATATGCACGGGCAGCATGCTCATGATAAGAGTTCTTTAATGCTATATCAAGGCTTTGTTGCAAAAGCATAATACCTTTTTGCTTGGATGAATGAATTCGTATTTGCATGAAACCAACATTGTTCAAGGCATAGGAAAGAATTTCATCATCGGCTAATTCCTTTGCCATCGCAATTGCTTTCTCTCCCCAAAAAATACACTCTTCAGGCTGATCCGACCGTATTTTCAACTGCGACATATTGCTGTACGCCATTGCTTTTGCTCTTGAAGAAGGTTGTTTGTCCAAAACTTCAATCGCCTGGCCGGCAAAACTTTCAGCTTGCTTCAGCTTTCCCTCAAAAAACCAAAGCTGGGATAAAAATCGCATGCAATTACCAATCTTCTCTACATCATTTTTTCTTTTCCAAAGATTGAGTGATTTTCCTGTGTAAATGATGGCTTCTTTAATTTGATTGGTCAGATAACATTCATAGGCATATCCTTCATAAAATTGAATCAACATATTTTCATCATTACCTTGGTAATATTCGATGGCAGATAAATATAATCTCGATGCTTCAATATGGGCGCCAACAGATGCGGCCTGTCTTGCAGCTAAGGGGGCATAGCGAACCACAACGTCATATTCATTTGCATTTTTTGCGTGATGAATAATTCGTTCGATCTCCTCATTTTGTTCAAAATTCTCCTGGAATAAATCTAGTATCTGTTTATTTAAAGAAATTCTTTTAAACGGTGATAAAGATGTCTCGATCGCATTTCTGAATAGTTCATGTTTAAAAGTTATGAGTCCATCTTTTATAAAAAGAATTTTTGAATGAAGACAGCCTTCGATAGCAGGTGCATATAAGGGTTCAAATTTTTCAAGGTATTTTATTTCGAAACCGTCGGGAATTACAGATAGAAAATCCCAAACCCGTTTCGTTGTTTCTGAATAGCGGTTATAGGTAGATAATATGACATCCTTAATGCTATCAGGCACACCGACATTATAACTGGCTAGTATCTCATTTACATAAAAAGGATTTCCGCCCGCCATTTTGTAAACATATTCTCCGTCATACCCCTTTTCCAAAGCCATTTTTTTAACCGCCTCTTTCGACAAGGCCGTAAGTTCTAATCGTGTAAAAAAGTCCGGGGGCAGTTGGCCCAAAACATTTCTCAAAGGATGATTCGAATGAATTTCATCGTCACGGTACGTAAGAATAAAAAGACATCGCAACTGCGTAATTCGCCGTGCTAGAAACTTTATAAAATCCAGTGTGGCTTCATCTGCCCAATGTATATCCTCAAATACAATAAGGCTTGCTTCTTTTTGATTAGCTAATTCATAAAAAAACCTGCTAAATAATCCTGCCCTATCTGCCATGTTCTCGCTATTTTGCCAGAAGTCATTTCGCATCTGGTAGGCAACATCGTACAGAGGTGCTAATGGCCGTGGGGTAAATAAAGCATCGCAGATTCCGCGGTATATATTACACCTGTTTTTTACTTCTTTGCAAAAAGCTTTTACCAATGAGGTCTTGCCAATGCCGGCTACACCGGTTACCAAAATGCAATGACCCTCCCCTCCCGACAAATTTTCAAACGCAGTTTGCAACGTGGCCAAAAATTCGGTTCTTTCGATTAACTCCATATTGCTTTATTTAGAACATGGCATTTAAAAGGTCGGAATGGTTCTTAAATAAAATTAACCAGTATACGCTGTTAAAATACCACCATCTTACCAATGACTGATTCCGTCAACCTATCATCCCAGTTTTAAGAATAAACGGCATGGTAAGGATTCAATAGGGAACCTTTACATCAGGCTGAACAATACAAGATTCCCTGGCTAAAAACTAAATATATAACACCCTTACAGAATTAAATGCGGAGCAGAATGTTCTTCTTAGAACTCATTTTACTGTCCAACTTTAAAAGAAACTCAAATAAATTATCCGATTTCTGAAGCTGTAATTTTTTCCTCAGGCGGTATCTGCTGATCTCAACGCCTCTCACGGAAATATTCATTAACTGGGCAATTTCTTTTGTTGAAAGATTCATTCTGAGATAAGCACAAAGTTTTAGTTCATTAGGGCTTAACGCCGGGTAATTTTTTTTCAGATCAAGAAGAAAATCGGTATGTACTTTATCGAAATGCTGTGCAAACTGTTCCCATTCTTCATCCATTTTTTCTTCATCGCCCAATATCCGTACAATTTTCCTGAACTCCTCGGTCAGCCTTTCATTTCCGTTATTCTTTCTCAGCTTAATCAACTCGTCTTTAATTTTTGTCAACAGTTCTCCTTTTTGCAGCAGGTGCATGGCATTGGATGCCAATTCAGTGTTTTTATATTGTATTTCTGCCTCCAGGTTTTCATTTTTTAGCTTGATGATCTCCTTTTCATTTTTTTCTAATTCCAACTGATGCAGATATTGTAATTGTTTTTGTTGTTCTTCATATTGTAGTTTTTGCTTCAAGAATTTTTTTCTTTGGCGGTAATGTAAATAATAAATCAAGCCAAGAAATAAAAGGACGTAAATAGAGTAAGCCAACGTGGTTTGATACCATGGTGGAAGCACAGTAAACGCATAGCTGTTTACTGCAGATTCATTTCCCAGGTTATTTCTGGCTTTTACCTGAAAAACATAATCACCCGCAGGCAGGTTCGTATATTCCTTTTCAGGTTTACCTAACCATTTGGACCAATCTTTATCAAATCCTTTTAAGAAATAGCTGTATTCAATATTTGATTGTTGTCCATAAAGTATAGCAGAGTATTCAAAATGCAGGGAGTTCATGCTATAAGGCAGGTGTGTCTTTGGTTGAGATAAATAACCTCCATACAAAACACTATCTGTCTTTCCAATAGACCTTGCAACCCGTATCCGGGTTTCTAATACATTCTTGTTTTGTTTGTATTTTTCATAATCAACATGATAAAATCCTTTTTCTCCTCCTAGGATAATATTGTGCTCATCAAAAGGATAAATATTTTCAAAGCCACTTACTAATTTATTATTTAGCTCAGGAAAGTGAATGATCTTAGGTTTTGTTGCTGAAAAGTCAACAACTCCCAGCTCTTTTTGTTGTACAAACCAAATATTTCCAGAAGGATCCTCCTTAAGATACCTGATATTTTTTTCATTCAGGATGTTTTTGAAATAAGATGAGATTTCGAAAACATCTTTTTGTTCATCATATTCGTACAAACCTTTTTCAGTGGAAACAACAATTCGGTTTTTTATTTTAAAAATATAATTATGGTTGGATGAAAAAAGTCCTTTATCCTGGTTATATAGTTTTATTGCAGTTGTATTATCTGGCTTTATAATAATCCTGTAAATGCCTTTATAAGGGTGTGCTACCCAAATGGTACGTTCATTTTCCACTACTACAAACCTTGCAGATTCAAATTGTGCATTGATCCTGGTTTTGTAAAAATTTTCTTTATTAAAGTCAAAAAAGCTTAGTCCAAGATAGTTTCCCGCCACCATAAGGGAAGAAGGAAGTACATTGGACATAGGTAGAAATGTCCAGAACCCGCTGCTTTTATCTAAAGTAACAGCCTCACTATTTTTTATTAAAAATGCACCACTATGATGACCAACTAAAAGCTGGTCATTTACAATTGATAGGTTCCATACTTCACCCTCGGTATTATTTACAGGTTCGAGCTTACCTTTTATAAAGCTCAGGTTTTGCGAGTTATCCAGCCCTACCCGGTAAAGGCCATTAGAAGTTCCAAAGTATAGCAGATTTTTGAAAACCAATGTTGAATAACCAGAACCAATGTTCTGGTTTTCCGGATAAATATGTTTTATTGAGTTATTATATGCAATGAAATCAATTCCGTTATCAAGACCTAACCAAAGATTATTATCGCTGTCAGAAAAAATACTGCGGATACTGTTGTTTTGCAAACCCTCCTGGTGCGTAAGGCTTTGAATAAGCTTTCCTTTTTCATCAATGATATGACAGCCGTCAAAACTCGTAGCCAATGCAATACGGTTATTACCGACGACGATCGCTCTATAGATAATTTTTTTTGATAGTTGGTCGAGGTCCGGTGACTTGATTGGAAAGAGATTTTTACCATCGTAGATAAAAAGTCCATCTTTAAGCGTAGCAATTAAAGAACGGTCGTGATCCAGTGAAGTAAAAGATGTAATCAGAGAAAAGGGAGATAGCGCAGAATTCTTTAGAAAAGGAACCCATGACCCATTTTGAAATAAAAGCGCTCCATTTTCATGGTCCTCTGCAATTAATTGGTGGTTACTATTACCCAAAAACCTCCACTCGGAATGAGTTGGGTAAACCGTTATTTTATTATTGCTTAATTGAAAAATTCTTTTGTTTGTTCTGAAAAAAATATCATTGTCATAAATGCAAATATTCCAGACGTCATCAAAAGAGCGGTCCTTGGAGGGGATTAAATTTATAAGTGAATGATAAACCAAGAAGCCTTTATCACCCGGTGCAAAAAAACCCAACTCGTTTTGGCCACCTGTATAAATTTTTTTGTCCTTGCTAACCTCAATAGACCTTACTATCGTACGATTAGGCAGAGGATATAGTTTCCAAAATGTTCCGTCAAAGCTCAAAAGACCTTCATTATTCCCAAAATATAAAAGTCCGTTTTCATTTTGCTCAATATCCCAATTCTGAGCGCCTGCGTTGTAAATATTCTTAGGATAATTAATGATCTCAGGTAAACCAATAGTGTTCTGACAGAAACTACTCAACGATAGAACTAAGGAAAAAAAAACAGCAATCGTTCTCATTTTTTCCATTTTGGCAATTGTGAAAGTAATCTTTTTAATTGATGTAGTAATGATGTATAGGGAAACTGCTATAAATCAGGTTTTTTAGGATATTGTTGTAGTAGTGCTGTAGTAGTAAAATCTTTTGTAGATGTACAGATAAATACCTTTATACTTCCTAAAAGGAATCTCAAATAACAAAACTAAAGGCTTGCGTATGAAAATTAAAACTGCTTTACTGCTAAGCTTTATCTCCATTCTATTATTTTCTTTCCGGTCAAATGCTCAGGATGTTACTGTAACTGGAAAAGTAACGAATAGAATCAATGGTGAAGCTCTGCCTGGTGCTACCGTAAGTTTAAAAGGTGGCCAAACGGCAACATTAACGGATGTGAACGGGAATTTTAAACTTAATGTTCCTCAATCTGGCTCCGTATTAATTGTTACATATATTGGTATGCTCGACCAGGAAATTCCTGTCACCGCGGGGGTAGCTATATATAACATACAGCTAGATTCCAGAGCGAATTCACTAAACGAAGTTGTGGTCGTCGGTTATGGCACCCAACGAAGAGCTAATGTTACAGGCTCTATTTCCAGTGTTAGGGCTAAAGACTTGGAAAATGTTCCTAATGGTCGCATTGAACAGACATTGCAAGGACGTGTTTCAGGAGTGACCATCATGCAAAACTCAGGACAGCCTGGATCAAGTTCTACGATCCGGGTACGTGGCATTACCACATTCAATAATAATAACCCATTATGGGTTGTTGATGGTGTGGTTGTTGATGCCGGAGGTATCGGCTATCTCAATCAGTCAGATATTGAATCCATTGAAGTACTGAAAGATGCTGCTTCCTCTGCTATCTATGGCACTCGTGCTGCCGGCGGCGTAATATTGGTAACCACCAAAAAAGGCAGGTCGGGAAAACCTGTTGTAAGTTATAACGGTTTTTATGGTATTTCAGCAACCGCTAAAATGCTTGACCTTCTTAATGCCACAGAATATGCGGTATTAAGGAATGAAAGTTCAGTTGCAGCGGGGAAGGGTGTTGTATTTCCCGATGTTGCTTCATTAGGCACAGGCACTGATTGGCAAAAGGCAATATTCAATAACTCTGCACATCGCTATTTGCATGAAATAAGCCTCAGTGGTGGTAATGACAGATCAACTTTTTACATGTCAGCAGGTATTCAAAACCAAGAAGGAATTGTTGCCACGGATATTTCCAATTATAGAAAAATAAATATCCGTCTGAATTCCTCGCATAAAATATCCAACATCTTTTCTTTTGGTCAAACCTTAGGATATACTCATCAAAAAAGTACGGGGCTTGGAAATACCAATAGTGAATTTGGTGGTCCGTTGAGTTCAGCAATCAATCTGGATCCAATTACACCATTGGTAGTGACCGACATTGCTTCTCAACCAAATGCCAGTATTTATAACAATGCGGCAATAATCAGAGACGCCTACGGAAATCCTTATGGTATCTCCAATTGGGTAGGACAGGAAATGACCAATCCAGTTGCTTACATACAAACAAGGTTAGGTCAATATGGTTGGTCTGATGATATAGTTGGTAATGCATATCTTGAAGTGACTCCAATAAAAGGACTAAAACTGCGTTCCAGCGCAGGAGTTAAAAAAGCATATTGGGGCAATATCGGCTTTACCCCTTTATACTACCTTAGTTCAACTGTTTCAACAAACAAGAATAGTTATAATAAAGGCGAAAACAGGTCGTTCAACTGGAATGTAGAGAATACAATTACCTATAATAAAAAAATTGGCGATCATGATTTCACCGTTTTATTAGGTCAAGGAGCTTATGTAGATAATATTGGTGGGAATGTTGGAATGACTTTTTACAATCTACCCATCACCAGCTACAAGGATGCTTCTTTCAAGTTTGATGTGGGATTGGCCAATCGTGATGGTTTTGCAGGTGATTTTATAGAACATAAAATCTATTCCTTATTCAGCCGTATTAATTACGCCTATTCCGACAAATACCTTTTTACAGGCATCATACGTCGTGACGGATCTACCCGTTTTGGTCCTAGTAAAAAATATGGTTTGTTCCCCTCATTTTCCACTGGCTGGAATGTGAACAGGGAAGAATTCTGGCCAACTAATAACGTGGTCAATTCATTGAAACTTAGAGGTGGGTACGGAGTTGTAGGTAATGATGCCTCGGACGATTTCAGATATCTCTCTACAGTAGGGGGCGGTTACAACTATTCACTAGGCAGTTCAGGAACTGTTGTAACTGGTTATGCTCCGGTAACATTGGACAACCCGAAACTTCACTGGGAAGAAACAACTTCAGCAGAAATCGGTTTTGATGCGCAGTTGTTTAAAGCATTTTATTTGAATGTGAACTGGTATAATAAAAAGACCAGCGGGATCCTTCGTCAGGTTGTAATTCCAGGATACGTGGGTGTTTCATCCAATCCATGGGATAATGTTGCTGATATGAAAAACACTGGTATTGAAGTGGAACTGGGTTATCGCAAACGTTTTGGCAATCTTAATATCTCAGCTAGTGCTAATGCTTCCTATCTCAAAAACACGGTTACTTATGTAGCCGCTGATACAAACTTTATAGGTGGTGGTGCAAGCTTTCAATCAATGGGCACTATCACTCGAATACAGGTGGGCCATTCTTATAACAGCTTTTGGGGTTATAAGAGCCTCGGAATTTTCCAGAATGAGCAAGAGATTCTTGATTATAAAAATAAAAACGGTGAGCTCATCCTGCCTAATGCACGCCCCGGTGATTTTATTTGGGCCGACCTGAATGGGGATGGAAAAATTACAACTGGCGATCTGGATAAAACCTTCCTTGGTAGCCCTATTCCAAAATATACTTTTGGTTTCACTATCAATATGGATTATAAAGGATTTGATTTTATGTTGTTTGCACAAGGCGTTGCAGGCAATAGAATATTCCAAGGATTGCGCCGTCTCGATATCCTCACTTCAAATTATTCAACTAAAGCAATGAGTCGGTGGACGGGAGAAGGCACTTCAAATGATTATCCAAGGTTAACTGATTCGGATCCTAATGGTAATTTAAGCAAGATGTCTGATTTCTATCTTGAAGATGGTGATTATCTGCGCTTCAAAGTTGTGCAACTGGGTTATACTTTACCAAACAGATTGTTCAACAAAATACCTATTTCCAAATTGAGGATTTATGTAACTGGTGAAAACCTGTTCACACTTACCAAATACACAGGTTATGATCCCGAAGTTGGTGGTGGAATATTTGGTATAGACAGAGGCCAATATCCGCAAGCACGTGCAATTCTTGGCGGTGTTCAACTTTCATTTTAACTCATTAATTATTATATATGAAAAATATTCGGATCACTACTACAATATTCCTGGCAATCACAATCCTGGTTTTGCTTGGATCGTGCAAAAAAGATTTTATAGAGATTGAACCTAAAGGGCAATTTCTTACACAAAACTATTATGCAAACAGGGATCAGGCCTATGCTGGTCTTGTAGCGGCATACGATGTAATGCGCAAAAACGCCGGTGGTTTTGAAAACATGATCACCATGATGAATGCAGGTTCTGATGATAACTACGCCGGTGGTGGTGGTGCCACAGATGGTGCAGGAATACAGGGGTTCTCCAATTATACGATCAACCCTAATATTATGCCCCGCAGTTTTTGGAGCGATCATTATCAGGGAATTTTCAGAGCCAATATTTTACTGGTTAAATTACCAGGTGTACCAATGGATGCAGGAGAGAAAGCCCGCTTCACTGCTGAAGTAAAAGCATTGCGTGCTCTCTATTATTTCAACCTGGTGAGAATGTTTAAGAATATTCCACTGCTGCTCGAGCCGTTAAGCACTGCGGATATTTATAATGTTGCCCAAGCTGCTCCCGCAGCTGTTTATGCGCAAATTGAAAAAGATCTTACCGAGGCTATAGCAGCACTTCCGAGCTCTGTGGTTTTAGCAACAGAAGCCGGACGATTTACTAAAGTTGCTGCACAAGCCTTGCTCGGCAAAGTTTACTTGTACGAAAATAAAAAAACAGAAGCTGCCGCTCAATTGGCGCTGGTTAATGGTACGCCGGGTCAACCAAACCAATATGGTAATAAGTTATTGACCAAATTTTCCGATCTGTGGGTATTCACCAACAAATTCAATGCTGAATCAATTCTTGAAGCGGTTCATACCAATCAATCCAATGCTGACTGGGGCTTTTGGGGTAGCAGTGCTGATGAGGGAAATTCAGCAGACCAAATGGTCGGACCAAGGAGTTATCAAAAGGTGGGACCCAACGCGCCTGATATTTATCCTTCAGGTTGGAGTTTCAATGTATGGACACAAGATTTTTATGACCTTATAAAAAATGACCCTCGTTTCTCTGCCACCGTTCTTGACATGAAAGCATTGGCAACTGCAGGAGAGGCCAGGTACATCGAAGGTTATCAGAACACTGGTTATTTTCTTATGAAGTTTATTCCAAGAAAGACTGATGTACGTACAGGTGGTGGAGCAGTGGAGCTGAATTTCCAGCAAAATGATTACATCATCCGGTTAGCTGATACTTATCTGTTGGAAGCCGAGGCACTAGGTGGCACAGGTACAAGAGCTCAGGCTTTGCTTGATGCAGTGCGTGCAAGAGTTGGGTTGACTGCTGTTCCTGTTTCACTCGATGCCATTAAAACAGAACGCCGGCTTGAGCTGGCTGGCGAAGGTCATCGCTTTTTTGATCTTGTACGTTGGGGTGATGCGGCTACCAAATTAGCCAGCAGAGGCTTTAAAGCTGGAAAAAATGAAATTTTGCCAATTCCATCCCAGGAATTGCAGGGTACCAAACTGGTTCAAAATCCGAACTATTAAAACTAACTACCATGAAGAAAATAACAACAATATTTAGTCTGTTAGCTTTAATTGCAGGCTTAATTGGATGTCAAAAAGATGGTATTGATGATGATACTTCTTTTTTGAACTCAGCCACCACAGCCAATAACGGAAAAGTTTTCGATATAAGCAACGACAATTCGGGTAATGTAAAAATTACACCGACCGGTGAAGGTGCTTCCTCTTACCTTATTAAGTTTGGGCACGGAACAGGTACAGCGGCACAAGCAGAAGTTAAGCCTGGTTTCAGCGCTACACATGCTTATCCCGAAGGCACTTATACTGTAACAATAGTATCAAAAAGTCTTTCAGGAAAGGAATCATCAGCTGACTATCCATTGCAAGTAACTTACAGAGCACCTGAGAATGTTACTGTAACGATAACAAAGGATGTTCACCTTATAAAGGTGAAAGCAACTGCACTTTATGCTGCTTCTTTCCTTGTATATTTTGGCGACGTACAAAATGAAACAGGTACTCCTCTTGCTACGGGAGCTGAGGTATCGCATACGTATTCAGCAGCGGGGACTTACGATGTGAAAGTAGTTGCATTAAGTGGCGGAGCTGCCAAAACAGAGAAAATAACCCCAGTGATTATTTATGATGCATTTGGCCTTCCTATCACTTTTGATCTTACCACTATCAATTATTTTTTTGGTACGTTCGGCGGTGGTCAGCAATTCGCGGTTGTTGCGAATCCTGATCCAACTGGCTTGAATACTAGTGCAAAGGTTGGTAAGTTCACCCGTGGTTATGAATCATGGAGCGGGACCTATAGCCCTTTAAATACTCCTATTGACATGGCGCAAGGCAAAAAAATAAAAGTGCTTGCTTACAATCCTGATCCTGCTTTGATCGGTAAAAAACTGAATGTAGAACTGGAAGCCGGTTCCAGTATCGCCAATGGTGTTGCCGTGCTCAAAACAGCATTTACCACATCGGGAGCATGGGAGGAACTAGAATTTGATTTCAGCACCATAGCCGCTATGCCTGCCACTGAAAAATTTAAGCAGCTTGTTTTGCGCTTTAATGATAGTGTTAACGGTGCAGGAGCAATTATTTATGTTGATAATTTCAGACAAACCAACTAAAAAAAATATTATGATACAGTACACAAAATATTGTTTGGTATTTACATTGCTGCTGGTGATCGGCAGTTGTAAAAAGAAGGAATACAGTATGGGAGATCTTACTGCTCCTTCTGAAGTTACCATCAACACTAAGATTATTGGTCAGGATGCTACTCATCCAAATGGTGATGGCTCAGGCGATGTGGAGATCACACTCACCGGTAAAAATGTGCTTTCTTATAAAATAGATTATGATGCGTCTGACGGGATAGACCTTGTGTTTCTTGCAAATGGAAAGGCCACTAAAAAGTACACTAAAATTGGTCTGAATACTTATAGGATAACAGTAGTAGCGTATGGTGCGGGAGCAACTGCAACAACGATCACGAAGGATATCCAGGTTCGGAGCGATTTTACACCGGATCCAACCATCGTTTCCAATCTTACCGGAACAGGTACTAAGAGTTGGAAGGTAGATAAAGACATACCGTCGCATTTCGGAGTGGGTCCTTGGAGCACAACCTCTGTAACTCCTGAATGGTGGTCTGCTTCTATCAATGAAAAAGTATCTTGTTGTAACTGTTTCTATACAGCAAGTTTCACATTTACTAAAGTTTCCTCAAGTAACTATACGCTTACTGTGGCAACTCCCGATGGTGCGTTTACAAAAACAGGTTCACTGGCAGGAGGTCTTCCGGGCATTCCGGCATCAGGAGGTGAGGCATGTTACTCTTATGGTGGCGGAACATCTTCTTTTTCATTTGTTCCTTCTAGCTCAGGAATTGCCGCATCAACTCCTTCAACCAAAACAGCCATTCTTTTATCTGGCAACAACACCTTTATTGGTTATGGTGCTGTGCTAAAAGAATACGAGATCTTATCTATTACGGCAACTAGTTTATACTTGAGAGTACAAGGCACTGAAACGGGCAATGCATGGTATTTAAAATTGAAAGCAAATTGACAGGTAAAATTTTAAAGAAGAATTTCCCTCTCACATCGCAAGCCGTAGCCAAGTAGCACGGGACAGCAATGTCCTGTGCTTTCTTTGAGTTTAATGACCTTCTGTAAATACCACTAAATACATTGCTGGATTAGGTGAAAAAAATTATTATGCCACAAAAGTTTGCCAACCTCTCATTAATGGTCGTATTCAGCTTGGCCTTTCTTTCCTGTAACAAAAAAGACAATAATATCCTTGTTCCCGTTGTACCAGTAGTAAAGATCGAAAATGCTTCCCTGGCAAGAACAACTACAACAGGCACCATGCATTTTAATATTACGTTAGATAAAACAACTACGGCTCCTATATCGGTAGATTACAGCCTGACAGACGGTACAGCGGCTGCTCCTAGAGATTATACAGCTTCATCCGGAACAATAAACATTCCGGTTAATCAATCCAATGCAGAGATAGCAGTTCAAATAAAAGGAGATCCTGCGGATACGCGACAGGAAAATCTTGAATTTACTGTGCAACTGGGCAACTCCAAAGGTTGTACTCTTGGCACAGCCACAGCAAAAGGAACCATTATAACAGAGAATGGAACAAATTATATAACAGACAATGCGGGCTTCAGCACGCCACTTACTTACACGGGTTATACACTTATATGGAACGATGAATTTTCAGGAACAACATTGGATGGAAATGTTTGGAACTACGAGATTGGCAATGGCTCCAATGGATGGGGAAACAATGAATTGGAATATTATACCAACAATATAAAAAACACATTTGTATCCAATGGCAACTTGATCATAGAAGCACGCAAGGAACCTGTCAGTGGTTTTAATTATTCCTCCAGCCGCATAACAACTCAAAATAAAAAATCATTTACATTTGGCAGGGTAGATATCAGGGCAAAACTTCCGAAAGGTAAAGGAATATGGCCTGCTTTATGGATGCTTGGAACTAATATCAGTAGTGTTGGATGGCCTGCTTGTGGCGAGATAGATATGATGGAGCTTTTGGGGAATGAAATTACAAAATCATACGGTACTTTACATTACGGTGCTTCTGCAGCAACGCATGGCTCAAAAGGAAATTTCTATACGTTGAGTAGCGGCTCCTTCTATGATCAATTCCATGTATTTTCCATGGAATGGAAACAGGACCAGGTAAAATTGTACGTTGATAATAATCTTTACCTGACGGTAAACAAAACGGACCTCGGCTCCGCTCCGTATCCTTTTAACGCCCCTTTCTTTTTCATTTTCAATGTAGCAGTTGGAGGCAACTGGCCTGGCAGTCCTGATGCAACAACAACTTTCCCTCAAAGAATGATCGTTGATTACATAAGAGTTTATCAATAAAAAATATGCCTTCTATGAAAACAAAAAAACAAATACCATTGCTCATTGTGCTACTCGCATGTATGTTGATTGCACATCCTCAGAAAAAAAATTTTGTCTATACTGAAGGGAAAAACCTTATGCTTCCTGATGGTAAGCCTTTTATTATGAAAGGTACCAATCTTGGGAACTGGCTGGTGCCTGAAGGCTATATGTTTAAGTTAAGAGATGTGAACTCGCCGCGGATGATCAACCAGGTATTTAATGAATTGATAGGACCCGCAGCAGCAGATAGTTTTTGGAAAACCTATTTGAACAACTATATCACCAGTACGGATATCCATTACATGAAAATGATCGGGATGAATTCGATAAGGGTGCCCTTTAACTATCGTTTATTTACAAGTGAACGTTACCTTGGAAAAAGTAATCCTGAACATGGCTTTGAGCTATTAGATCGTCTTATAGGCTGGTGCAAAAAAGAGCAACTCTACGCAATACTTGATATGCATTGTGCACCGGGAGGACAAACCGGTGATAATATTGATGATGGTGATGGCTATCCTTTTTTATTTGAAAGTGAGCAAGACCAACAGTTAATAACATCAATCTGGAAACGCATTGCAGCTCGTTATCACAATGAGCCCATCATCATTGGTTACGATTTACTTAATGAACCTATTGCTACTTATTTCAACGCAGATTATTTTAATCCTAAGCTTGAAGTTTTATACAAACGAATTACTGCTGCTATACGCCAGGTAGATAAGAATCATATTATTTTTTTAGGTGGTGCACAATGGAATTCGAACTTTGCCCCCTTTGGTGCGCCGTTTGATAATAAATTGGTCTATACTTTTCACAAATACTGGACATCACCCACACAGAAAGTTATTCAACCTTATATTGATTTCAGCTACAAACACAATGTTCCCATTTATTGTGGTGAAACGGGAGAGAACACCAATCAATGGATCGACAGTTTCAGAACCACATTAGAACATGCAAACATTGGCTGGCATTTCTGGCCTTATAAAAAAATGAATGATAGCCGATGTATTGTACAATTTATAAGACCTGCATCGTATGATTCTGTTATTCATTATGCTGAAACGGCTAAAAAAAGTTTTGCTGACATTAGAAAATACCGTCCTCAAAATATAGGACCTATCAAACAAGCATTGAATGAATATTTGAAGCAATGCCTCTTTGAAAATTGTTTACCCAACAACGGGTATATGCAGGCTTTGGGTTTTTCTGCTCCAAAGTGATGATGCAAAATGAAAATACAACTAACATGGTCAGTCAAGCCCGGAAAGGGTTTCAAAGCAAGCAAAAAAGGCAGTGCAAAAATTTTTGCGCTGCCTTCCGGTCAAGTGGAGGTGACGAGATTCGAACTCGTGTCCAAACATATTCTTCAAAAGCTTTCTACATGCTTATTCTGTTTTATTGTTTCGGGAATTAACTGGAAACAAACAACCGACTAATTCCTTAGCTGCATGGTCTTTTGTTGCAGTCACAGCCTTCTGCAACAGCATCCTGTTTTGTTGTTGATTGGGCGGAGAAGATGGCAACAGGACTGCCCTCTTTCTCGGCCATAATGACTACCTAATCACTGATTAAGCAGCCATGGCAAATTGTGTATTGCCATTTATAGTTTTCGTATTCAGATTAGCGGGCTAATTACGCAACGCCCGGCATGCTTACACTTTCAAAGATCTACGCTGTCAAAACCAAACACCCCCAGTTTATTTACATATTTTACAATTCAATGTCATATTTATAAGTCCATCCTCCGAAATTCTTGTCATCGTTTATTGGCGTCAAATTCCACTTATCATCCAATTATTCTATTCAGCAATTATCTTAACTTTTATTCCTTACCTGAACCTGCAAATGTACAAAAATTTTTTCGGCAACGGGATGCTGAGCGACAGCTTTTACAATTCATTTCATATTACTTAAATAAAAACTAACTGGGATTTGAAGAATGAATTAGTTTTAATGTATGCAACGTATTGACCCATTAGAATCGTATAAACAACATCTTGAATCACTAAATATCCAATTGCAAAAACTTGTAAAACAAAAAAAATGGCTCGAATGGTTCCGTTTTTTTTCATTTGCCGCTGCAGTAATAGTGCTCTGGCAATTATGGCCGCTGGGATGGTTATTTGCTTGCACAGGATTCATTCTGTTTGCCGCCCTCTTTATTTTTTTTGTAGTACGCGATATTGATAATAAAGAAAAAATTGAGAATACTAAAAGACTGGCGGAGATCAACCAAGAAGAAATAGAGATACTCAGCCATAATTTTATTAACCGGCACTCGGGGCAGTCATTGCAGCCTGCACATCATGACTATTCAAATGATCTCGATTTGTTCGGTAAGGCATCCCTTTACCAATATATCAACCGTACCCATTCTGAACAGGGAGCTAAACTGCTAGCAGAATGGATGCTGTATGCGGCTGAACCCGCCATGATTATAAACCGCCAGGAAGCAGCAAAAGAATTGGCGGAAGATATTTTTTCCCTGCAACAGTTCCGGGCACATAGCACGGCGAACCCTCTTACAATCGACGCTGAGCAAAAAGTGATGAGATGGCTGCAACAGGAAAATAAATTTTTGATGAGGCCGGCATGGAAAATGATCCGTTTTATTTTTCCAGCTATGGCAACAGCCATTTTATTGTTTTATCTGTTTTCGGTTATTTCATCATCCCTTTTTTATCCGCTTTTGCTGTTGTTCTTTGTCATTGCTTTTAGCATCTCCAAATATATTATGCCTCATTATGTGCTGTTGAATAAAATAGTGCCGGAGTTGGAAACACTTTATCAAAGCGTACGTTGGATAGAAAATCTGGATGCAAAAACTAAGTTGGTAAAAACACTAAAAGAAAATATGAATGCCGGATCGGAAAAAACATCAACTTCGATTCGGCAGCTAAAAAAAATTCTGGAACGACTGGATTATAGGTATAACCCTCTTGTATATGTACCGCTAAATCTTTTTTTGTTATGGGACCTGCAGCAGGTTATAGCACTGGAAAAATGGAAAACTGAAAAAAAGAAAAATGCCGGTCAATGGTTTAACTCACTCACCGAAATGGAGACTCTGATGACCTTGGCAACGATTCATTTCAATCATCCCTACTGGTGTTTTCCTCAATTAAATTCAGGGCACGGAATATTTATAGCTAAAGACCTTGGGCATCCGCTGATACCCGCTGAAAAAAGGGTGACCAATTCATTTACTGCAAGGGGTCAGGAACAGCTTAGTTTGATTACGGGATCGAACATGGCGGGTAAGAGTACTTTTTTACGAAGCGCGGGCCTTAATATCGTGCTCGCTATGATGGGTTCTCCTGTTTGTGCGCGGGAACTCATCGTTTCGCCAATGAAAGTAATAAGCAGCATGAGAGTGAGTGATAATTTGGAAGAAAATACTTCTACATTCTACGCTGAATTAAAAAAATTAAAAGAGATCATTGAGGCGGTTAATAAGCATGAAAAAGTTTTTCTGCTTCTTGATGAAATATTAAGAGGAACCAATTCAGCCGACAGGCACAATGGTTCAAAAGCATTCATCAAACAATTAATAAAAGAAGAGGCTGCTGCACTGGTAGCCACGCATGATCTTGAGCTTACACAGCTAGCCGAAGAATTTCCCGGCCGCATACGGAATTATCATTTTGATGTACAGATAAAGGGGGATGAACTTTTTTTTGATTATATTTTAAAAGAAGGAATTTGTCGCAGCATGAATGCCTCATTACTCATGAAAAAAATCGGGATAGACATTTGAGGATTTAAAGTAAGTTATTTTCCCCAACCGAACCAATCATTGCCGTTTGCATACAACATTAATAACAGCAACAATGCAAAACCTACCATTTGAGCATACTCCAAAAATTTATCACTAGGTCTTCGGCGGGTTATCATTTCATATAGAGTAAACATTACGTGCCCGCCATCTAGTGCAGGTATAGGCAACAAATTCATAAAAGCTAGAACAATGGAAAGAAAGGCAGTGATAGTCCAGAATGCTTCCCAACTCCATCGATATTTAGGAAAAATAGAACCGATTGCTTTAAATCCGCCTAAGCCTTTGTATCCGCCTGTTTTTGGATTGAGAATTTTTTTAAACTGATCAATATAATAAGAAAGTTCTTGCCCAGCTTTTCTTACACCCGCCGGAAACGCCGCAAAAAATCCATATTTCGTGACATTTAATTTCAGCCAACCAAGACTATCCATTTGCTCAAAATCACCTCCCGCACCATAATAAACAAAACCAAGTCTACCACTACTATCAACCTGCGCAGGAAAATTAACTGTCTTGCTGTTTCTTATCACAGTGAGTAATACAGTTTGATTTTTTTTTGCGGCCAATTGATTTTGTAATTCATCAAAATACTGAAGGCGGCTCGAATCAACCCCAATAATTTGATCGTCTTTTTGTAATCCTGCTCTATAAATTCTTGAAGTATCGGGTACAATAAAAGCTACCACTGGTGTTCTTGGCTCAACAAAACCTCCAACACTTTTGTTTCTATTCTCAACTAATTGCCCAATCAAATCAACAGGTAAATTTAATTCAACTATTTGTCCGCCTCGGTCAATTGTCATCCTGCTTCCTAGCAACGTTTTACGGCGAAGTTTTTCATAGTCATCGATTGCCTCACCGTCAATGGAAAGAATTTTATCTCCATTTCGGAGGCCCATCTTGTATAAAGTACTGTCCACAACATGAACACCATATCTCATCGAAGCTGTCGGGATTTTCTTTTCACCCCATATCATTAAAATAAATGCATAAATCACAAAGGCAACGAGCACATTCATAATAATACCGCCCAATAAAATAATCAATCGCTGCCATGCCGGCTTGCTTCTGAATTCCCATTCCTTTGGTGGTTGTTTCATTTGCTCTTTGTCCATGCTTTCATCGATCATCCCTGCAATTTTACAATAACCACCAAGAGGCAACCAGCCAATACCGTAAACCGTATCACCTATTTTCTTTTTAACGATGGAAAACCAAGGATCAAAAAAAAGATAAAATTTATCTACTCTGCATTTAAACCATTTTGCAGTAATATAGTGACCAAACTCATGTAATAAGATTAAAATAGCCAACGCAAGAAATAATTGTCCGGCTTGCAGCCCGACCTGTGACCAATTGATAGCTAGTAAATTCATATACCCTAAATCCCTAAAGGACTTTTATGATTAATAATA
The DNA here is from genome assembly GCA_036005185.1 of Chitinophagaceae bacterium. Lineage (GTDB taxonomy): Bacteria > Bacteroidota > Bacteroidia > Chitinophagales > Chitinophagaceae > VBAU01. Next base: position 463,318 of record DASYQS010000002.1, read on the forward strand.
GCCGCAAATATCCACTAAATACCACTCACCTGCTAATCCTTTATCAATAATTTATAATATAGAAATTATTATAACCCCCCGAAATATAATTTCCTAAAAATGAAAAAATTCTACAAGCTAATTTCTTAAATACGCAGAATGATTGATTCCAAGTTGCCCTTTAGGAGCAGGGTTAAAGATGCATAATATCTGCAGCATAATTTCTGGCCTCACCATCGCTTTCAAAATATTCATCAAGAGTGGGATTGCCAATAAAGTGAACTTTATCCATTGTTCGTTCAACAACATCAGTAATGTCCAAAAAGCCAATACGGTTACGAAGAAAAGCATACACAGCCAACTCATTTGCTGCATTCATTACACAGGGCAGGTTACCACCTTTATGTAAGGCGTCCTGAGCAAGCGCAAGATTACGAAATGTTCTTATGTCAGGTTCCTCAAATGTAAGGGCGCCTATTTTTTTGAAATCACATCTTGGAAAATCATTGGCGATCCGCTTTGGAAATGCAAGCGCATATTGGATAGGTAATTTCATATCAGGCAATCCCATTTGTGCTTTAATGCCTCCATCTTCAAATTGCACCATGCTATGAATAATACTTTGTGGATGGATGAGCACTTGTATCTGCTCTGGTTGCAGGTTAAATAACCATTTTGCTTCAATCATCTCCAGTCCTTTGTTCATTAACGTAGCAGAATCGATGGTGATCTTTGCACCCATATTCCAATTGGGATGTTGCAGCGCATGCTCTCTTTTTACATTTACCAAGTAATTTGGCTTACGACCCAGAAAGGGACCTCCGGATGCTGTAAGAATTATTTTTTCAATTCTGTTTCGTGTTTCACCAACAAGGCATTGAAATATAGCGGAGTGCTCAGAATCCACAGGTATTATTGGCACACGATTGTCAACAGCTTTTTGCATTACGATATCACCGGCTACTACAAGTGTTTCTTTATTGGCCAATGCAATTGTTTTACCATGACAAATTGCTTTTAGTGTAGGCCGCAGTCCCGCATAACCAACAATAGCAGCCAACATCAGATCGTAACAATCCATCGCGGCTACTTCCTCTAAAGATTTTTCACCTCCAAACACCTTTATATCTGTATTAGCAAGAGCCTCTTTTACTTCAACATATTTGCTTTCATCGACTATAACAACAATATTCGGGTTGAATTGTAAGGCCTGCTTGATCAATAGATCATGATTTTTATGCGCTGTAAGGATTTCAACCGAAAATTTATCAGGGTTGGCTTCTATAACCTCCAGGGTTTGAATTCCTATAGAGCCAGTAGAGCCAAAGAGGGCAATACGTTTTATATAAGAATCAATAGTCATTAGTCAGTAGTTAGTTGGTCAATAGTTCACATCAGTAATTAGTCAAATGTCATGCTGGTTATTATTTTCTTTGTGTCTTGTTCCTTGAATCTTGCACTTTGCTTCTTGCACCCATCAATTGTCTGCCCATTTCATCAGTTCATTTGCAATCGTTCTGTCATTGCTCAATCTGGGCACTTTATTCTGTCCGCCTAATTTACCGATTGATTTCATGTAATCAATAAATCCATTTTTTCGGACCGGTGTTATTTTTAATGGTTGAAGAATATTTCCTGAAATTAAATCATCGTAATAAATGTTTTTTGCCCGCATTTGAGCATCAAGCTTTTTGATAAAGGCCGTCATATCGGCCGGCTTGTTTTCGAACTCAATAAACCATTCATGATAACTTTTCCCATCAATATCCTCCACCATTGGGGCCACCGTAAATTCAGTGATGTGGATGTGTTCTTCATTCGCCGTTTTCATTAACGCATGCTCAACCTCCTCGCCAATTACATGCTCGCCAAAAGCAGAAATAAAATGCTTGATGCGTCCTGTTACAACTAATCTGTATGGCTCAGTAGAAACAAATTTTACGGTGTCGCCAATATTATATCCCCATAAACCCGCATTATTACTAATGATCATGGCGTAATTTTCTCCCACTTTCACATCCTTTAACTGCAGCCTTGTTGGATTTTCATTAAAGATTTCTGCAGCGGGCACAAACTCAAAAAAGATCCCACTGCATGTATTCAATAACAATCCTTCATGGTTTTGCGAATCCTGAAAAGCAAAAAAACCTTCCGACGCAGGAAACGTTTCAATCGAATCCACTGTTTGTCCAATGCTATCAAATAACTTGGCCTTGTAAGGCTCAAAATTCACGCCACCATAAACTAGTAAAGAGAAATTTGGAAAAATATCTTTTATTTTTTTTCCTGTTTCCTCCATTAACCTGTCAAAATACATTTGCACCCAGGGCGGTATTCCGCTTATCAGTGTCATATCTTGATTAATTGTTTCTTCTACAATCTTATCCAGTTTTGTTTCCCAATCTTCAATACAATTTGTTGTATAGGAAGGCAATTGATTTTTTCTGAGATAACTCGGTACGTGATGGTTCACAATACCGCTCAATCTTCCTGTAGGTATATCCCCTACTCTTTCTAATTCTGGCGAGCCAGAAAGAAAGATCATTTTTCCGTTTGAAAATTTAGTATTCCCCGTTTCACTCATATAACAAAGCAACGCATTACGTGCCGTATTAATATGGTTAGGAATGGAATCTTTAGTGATCGGAATGTATTTTACACCGCTGGTTGTTCCGGAAGTTTTAGCAAAATATATCGGTCGTCCCTTCCATAATACGTTATGTTTTCCTTCCTTAATTTTTTGAATATAAGGCCGCATTTGCTCGTAATCACGTATGAGAATAGCCTCCTTGAAGTCCTGATAAGAGTTTACTTCCGTTAGGCGGTGCTCTTTGCCGTATTCGGTGATCCGGCCTGTTTTTACTAGTTGCTTAAGCATGCTCTCCTGGTCTTCTACCGCGGTAAGCATGCTTTTGCGTATTCCTTTATATATATATGCTGCGAATGGCTTAGCTAAAAACGACTTTATCTTCATCTGAATCATAGTCTTATTAAGGGCCAGATGAACGATGGCATATGGCAAACCTGAGCCCACAAATATAGTTGAAGGATTGATAGTGAAAGCCTATTTTATTGCCTAAAACTTTGATTTTCTGTTTGACAGTTAAAAATTAACCCATACCTTTGCCTCCCTAATTTTCAAACTATGTTTGCAGTTGTTAAAATAGCAGGGCAGCAGTATAAAGTTGAAAAAGATCAAACTTTATACGTGCCCCATTTAAGCGGAAATCCTGGTGATAAGGTTGAATTTGCAGAAGTATCACTGGTTGATAAAAATGGAAAACTTTCTTTGGGAAAAAATGCAAAAGCAAAAATCCAAGCTGAGATCATTGATCATATAAAAGGTGATACAGTGATAGCCTACAAACAAAAAAGAAGAAAGGGTTTTCATAAAAAGAAAGGACACCGAACACAGTACACAAAAATCAAAGTAACGAGTATAGCATAGCAATTCGAATTTCTAAATTTGAATTTCAAATTTTAAAATTTTTTTTATGGCACATAAAAAGGGTGAAGGCAGTGTAAAGAATGGTCGCGATTCACAAAGTAAGCGCCTTGGTGTGAAAATATTCGGCGGTCAGCCCATTATTTCGGGCAACATCATCATTCGTCAACGTGGTACAGTATATCATCCCGGAAAAAATGTTGGTGTAGGAAAAGATTTCACTTTGTATGCACTCGCTGATGGTGTTGTTGAATTTAAAAAAGGAAAAAACAACAGAACTTTTGTTTCAGTAAATGCAGTTGAAGCTTCTGCATAGTCCTTGTTTTCCACATTTATATTTTTAAAAATGTTGAAAAAATTTTTGACAGTTTAAAAAAATTTCTATTTTTACTGTCGATAACCATTTTTTTACTAACCATTTTAAATTCAAAAACATGGCTACAAAGAAAAAAGCTGCTAAAAAAGCCGCTCCAAAGAAGAAAGCTGCAAAGAAAGCTGCAAAGAAAAAAAGATAAGTTAGATTTAAAACTTAAGACGTTATAGCGAGTCCCGACAATGGTCGGGACTTTTGTTTTAGGTGGCTATCATAAAATCATAACTTGCAATTATGGACAATTATGCCATTGCAGATAATTTTTCTCTTCTCTCCAAACTCATGGATATCCATGGAGAGAACTCATTTAAATCAAAGACATATTCTATAGCTGCTTTCAATATTGAAAAGCTGCCCATGCAATTGGGTGAAACGCCACGGGAAAAAATTTTCAGCATTAAAGGTATTGGCGACAGTGTTGGAAAAAAGGTGGTTGAAATGCTTGACACAGGAGAAATGAAAACACTGAATGAATACCTTGAAAAAACTCCAGCGGGAGTTGTGGAAATGCTGAATATAAAAGGCATCGGACCTAAAAAGATAAACACCATTTGGAAGGAGCTGGAAGTCGAATCGATTGGTGAGCTTTTGTACGCTTGCAATGAGAACCGTTTGCTTTTATACAAAGGTTTTGGCGAAAAGACGCAAAACAATATTCGTGATTCCATTGAGTTTTATCTTCAAAATCAGGGTAGCTATTTATACGCCCAAATAGAAAGTTATGCACATGCAATGGATCAAAAATTAGCAACTCATTTCTCAAAAGACAAAATAAGTCTTACAGGCGCATTCAGGCGACAAATAGAAACGATTGATGTATTAGAATGGTGCACAACCGCTTCATCGCCTGAGTTAAAAAAATTTTTTCTGGAAAATGCCCGCCTGCCGGACGGGCAGGGGTTTGAAGCGATAGAAGAAGATGCGGAAAATATTTTATTTAAAGGGAAGGAAAATGTAAGACTTAAATTTTATTTATCGGATGCTTCATCTTACTGTAAAAGACTTTTTCAAACCAGTTGCAGTGAAGACTTTTTGATAGGCTGGGAAAAGCAATGTTCCATTCCGGCAGAAATATCGAGTGAAGAGGAAATTTTTCAGTCAGCCGGTTTGCCATTTATTATTCCAGCTTTGAGAGAAAACGATACTATTCTTGCAAAAGCCAAAGAAACTAAGCTAAATACAGTAATACAGCCTTCTGATATTCGTTCCATTATCCATAGCCATAGCAACTGGAGCGACGGTGTGAATACGATCGAGGAAATGGCAAACGATCTTATCAAACGAGGCTATGAATTTCTTGTTATCTCTGACCATTCAAAAAGTGCATTTTATGCCAATGGGCTAACGGCCGAAAGAATAAAAGAACAACACAGGTACATTGATGAATTGAATAGCAAACTCACGCCTTTCAAAATCTTTAAGAGCATTGAATGTGATATTTTGAACGACGGCAGCCTCGATTACACGAATGATATACTTGTCACGTTTGATCTGGTCATTACTTCCATTCACAGCAATCTTAAAATGAATGAGGAAAAGGCAATGATGCGATTGCTAAATGCGATAAAAAACCCTTACACAACCATTCTTGGCCACATGACTGGCAGATTACTCCTAAGCCGAAATGGTTATCCGGTAGATCATAAAAAAATTATTGACGCCTGTGCTGAAAATCGTGTTGTGATTGAATTAAATGCTCATCCACGGCGCTTGGATATTGACTGGCGCTGGATAGATTATGCTCTTGAAAAAAATGTATTGATCTCTATCGATCCCGATGCCCACTCCATTGACGGATTTAATGATATAAAATACGGCGTGCTGGCTGCGCAGAAGGGAGGGCTGTCAAAAGAACAGAACCTGAGCAGCTTTAGCTTGCAGCAATTTGAAGGTTATCTTGAAGAAATAAAAAAGTTGAAAGGGTTTTAATTCGCCAGCGGCAGCTCAACATGAAAAGTTGTGCCTTCTCCCGGCTTGGTTTCAAACCAAATTTTACCTTGGGCCTGTTCAACAATGCTTTTACACATGGCAAGGCCAAGACCTGTTCCTGAAGATTTAGTAGTGAAGTTGGGAGCAAATATTTTTGACTGCATAGCTGCAGGAATACCTTCGCCATTATCCTTTATACTTACTATAACACTGCCATTTTCCTGAAATTCATTTACGCTGATCACACATTGATCTTTTTCCTGGCAGGCTTCAACTGCGTTTTGAAGAAGATTAGTAAATAATCGGTTCATTTGTGTCTTATCTGCCTTAAGTATCACCTTTTCGGGAATTGCACTCCAATTTATTTTTACATGCTGACCTCGCTGGTACAATTCTTTCAGCGAGCCAAGCACTTCATGTATATCAAATAATTCAACCTGCGTATTGCCGATATTAGCAAACTGTGAAAAATCAAAAGCGATCTTTGATAAATGATCTATTTGTTCAACAAGGGTATTGGCAACATTTGCAGTCAGCTCTTTTACATCTGGCGAATTATTTAAAATGGCTTTTTGCAAATATTGAATGCTCAATTTCATCGGCGTCAACGGGTTTTTTATTTCGTGGGCCACTTGTCTCGCCATTTCACGCCAAGCCCCTTCCCTTTCGCTCTTGGCCAACACTTCTGCACTTTCGCTTAGCTTACTCACCATTTTGTTATATTCTTTTACTAATTCGCCGATCTCGTCATTTCTGTTCCATACAATTTCTTCGTTTAATTTACCCAGGTTTACCTCCCTCATTTTTTCCCCAATAATCGAAAAAGACCGAGTGATGCGATTTGTAATAAACAAGGCAACAACGCCCGCAATAAGGAATATGAAAGCATTCAGGTTAATAATCGTAACCAAAAAATTTGAGATCTCTTGGTTTAGCTCATATTGAGATAGGAAATAGGGAATATTAAGATAAGCATATTCCTTTCCCTCATCCGACCTGACTGGCGCATAAATACTCAGATACGATAACTTGCTGATATTTTCTTGTTGTACTCTCTCTACCTCACGCAGCCTGCTTAAATGAAACAAAGCCTCAGGATTCATTTGCTTGCTAAGAACACCTTTTTCATAAATATTTTCCTGTGAAGATACTTGCAGGTTACCATGCAGGTCATATACATTTACATCCACATTGTGTATATCGGCAACATCGGTTACCAATTTTTTAAGCTCCTTATCTGACCCATGTTCATATATTTTCGTTACATCATCCAACATACTATGTTCAGAAATTCTTTTTTTCATTTCATTTACAAGCACTGTCATGCTGCGGCTTAGCTTATCGGTATTGTTTGTGTTATAACGTTTAATAAAAAATGAAATAGTAGCCGCACCGATAATTAAAAAAGAAAGTATGCTAATAAAAATAATAGTACTGTGTACTTGTGAACGAATGTTCATCTGGAAATAATTCCGCAGTTCTCTCCGGTCGATCCCAATTTTTAAAAGAAACGAGATGGTTTGTATAAATGTTACCAAGAAAAGAAATGAACAAAAAATATAAGAAAATAAGGTGATCGCTTCAATCACAGAATTTCCTTTACGGGCCAGCACAATAGTTTTTTCCATACTATCTCTATACCACATCTCATCAAAATCTTCATATTTTTTTTTCTCAACTTCCTGCTTCGGCAGCTGATCCGGATCTACCGTTGTAGCAAAAGGATATTTACTCGAAGATTCAACCAGCTTGCCATTTTTATAAATAGCATAAGAAAGAACAGGAGATTCCCTTGGATCGTTTTCGTTAGGTTCCTTAAATAAAGTTGTTTCTAAGGCATTAGCCGTTGTTGTTTTAGGAGTGGATACAATAAATACAGAGCCAATCATTTTATTATTGGAATCATTCACAATTCTTTTTGTTATATAAGTGATCTTGTTGTAAGAGCTCACATAATAATACAGATCTTCTCTTGTTCTGCTAGGTTTGCTTTGTACAGAAATAATATTATTCAATGACTCATAGGATAAGTCATCGTCATTAAACAGGCTGTTATTAGTGGAATCAAACACATAAAGTTTCGTGTTATATTTATTGACATACCCCCAATAATTTGTTGTGATAATACTGTCCCTAAGAACCTTGCCATTTTCTTCGTCGTAAAACCGCTTAAAATTTGATGCCAGGAATCTGTTATCGAGATAAGTAAGAGCCACGCTCAACAACATTTCATTAGACTGGTCATCAAGACTGGCAAGAAATTCAGCCCCTGTTTTTCTTGCAGTCCACTCTTTGGTCCTGTTTTCTTTTATAATGATCGCTGCAATTGAAATAGAAAAAATAAAAATCCAAAATAAAATCCCTGCCACACTAATGTGAAATCGATTGATCACCAATCCTCGCTGACTTACCAGCCAGGTATAACAAATAAGCCATAGTAATACAGGGATATAAAACTGAATAAAAGGGTCATTTGAGCGAAAGCTGAGATAAATAAGGCCTGTTAATCCAATGCCGAAGTATATCCAAACTTTTCGCTGTTCAAATACCGGGAGTATAAAACGAAATATGAGCTGTGTGAAATAATAATAGCCGAGAGACAAACTTGCCAGCACAATAAATCCTACAACGGTATATTGCCAGGTTTTCATTAAACTAAAAAAATCAGTAACATCAAAAGAGATTTTTGAATCCGATACAAGGCTGCTTATGGTATTGGCCAGTAAAAATGTTGAAAGAACCAGAATTAATAAAGAAATGGCACCGATGATCCATTTTGCATTCCCTTTGAATCTTCTCAATATGTCGATTTGATTACCAAGTTTAGACCAGGCAAATACGGTGACCCAGGAAAACAGCAAAGAATTGATCAAAAGATCCCCTAAAGAGGGGTTTATAAAATTGTTACCATATACCGTGGCATTGAACAATTCAAATTGCTTGAACTGAAATATAGAAGGAAAAAAATAGATGCTTAGCCTGAAGAGAAAAAGGATAATGATCAATGTTGCCACTCCCCGCCATTGACTGTTGGTTTTACGGGCAACTGATTCAGCAAGCGAATGTGCAAACATGAAAAAGAAACATAGCGCTAACAAACGAAGAATTACTGTAATAGTATCATTATACGGTGTGTTGGTGGTGGGCTTCCGGTCAATAAAAAACAAAGTGTTTCCTGAAGAGCTGTTGATAGGGAAATTTGTTTCGCTGCTACTGATAATAATTCGCTTTTGTGCAGATTTACTATACGCAAATTCACTGGTCAGAAATTTACCTTGAATATAATATTTAGATTGTACAGGTATCATGGCATAAGCCCAAAGCTTGTTGCTCATGCCGTTCAATGCAAAATACTTTTTTACGATAATATAGTATCCATTGTCCTTGAATTTGAAATATTCAGTATCAGGAAGACTGTAACTGGATAATGGAGGTACTACTTTCTGTGTGTTCCAAAAAAGTAATTGCTGCGGACTAAAAACGGATTCGGCAAAGATAAAAATGCCATATTGTTTTTTCTCAAGGGCTTTAAATTCATCAAAAGTTTCTTTATTCTGGATTAGCTTGCGCAGCAGCAAGGTATCTTTGATAAATTGATTAAAATCTGATTCCTGTTTGTGAATATAATCTGTTAATGCTTTTTTCTCATGATTTACTGAAGAAAAGCGGGTATAATAAGAATTAAAAACTAAGGAAAGGGCAAAAGCAATTACAGCCAGCATCAGCAGGCTGTACCTGGAAAATAAAATATGTTGGAACTTATTTTTCAAATATTATGTTGATGTTTGATAGCGTTCCAGATGGCGTCCATTTCTTCGAGGGTCATTTCATCAAGCTTTTTGCTTTGTTTCAGGGCTTCAGCTTCCATTTTTGTAAACCGGCTGATGAATTTCTTATTGGTCCGTTCCAGAGCATTTTCAGCATCAATCCGCAAAAACCGTGCATAATTGATCAATGAAAATACCAAGTCGCCAAACTCGTCTTCTATTTTATCTCCTTCACCTTTTGCTACGGCAGCATGCAATTCATTCATCTCCTCCTCTACTTTTTCCCAAACCTGATCTTTATTTTCCCATTCAAATCCAACCTGCCTGGCCTTTTCCTGCAGCCTCATGGCTTTTACCGTTGCCGGCAGCGATATAGGCACGCCGCTCAATACAGATTTTTTACCTTCTTTTAACTTTAAATTTTCCCAGTTCTTTTTTACATCTTCCTCATTGTTCACTTTCACAACTTGTCCAGCGTTTGCTGGGTCTCCGTAAATATGAGGATGCCGGATAATTAATTTCTCTGCGATCCCATTTATTACATCTTCGAGCATGAATTGGTTTTGTTCTTTTGCTATTCGGGAGTAAAAGAGAACATGCAATAAAAGATCTCCTAATTCTTCCTTAATCCCTTTCCAATCTTTTTCAGTGATAGCATCCGCCAATTCATAGGTTTCTTCAATGGTCATGTGCCGTAGCGTTTCAACGGTTTGTTTGCGATCCCATGGGCATTTTTCACGAAGCTCATCCATGATTGAAACCAAACGCAGAAAAGATTCACTCAGTGTTGACATATAAATATTTTAAAGCTCGAAGATGGATAAAAACAGAAAAATGATAAACAATAATAATAACGACAGAGAGCCAAGTATGTTCAGCAAAATGAACTTTATAAAAGTTTTAAACCAATTTTGCTTATAGAAATTCAACATTGCCAAGTATAAATAAACCGGCCAAAGAACGATCAAAGCAACTTCGAGATTTAACAACCATTGCAAACCAGGCTTTGTTCTTATAGACCCCAATAAAAAAATAAAAAGCAAGATTATAAAACTAAAAACGTAATGATGTATAGCAAATATCGCATGATCCGCGTAATAAAACTGCTTTCTCCGTACGTACGACAGTTTCAGAAATAAAGCAAAAAACGGAAGCGAGATGAATAAAAGATAGGGAAGTTTATGCAAAAATATCTCTGACATATCATCGAGCACCCTGTCCGACTTTCCAGCATATTTTTGACTGAGCTTGATTTGTTTTTTTTGTAAGGTTCGCATGAAAAACCCATCCCGTTGTGAAGGGTCTAACTTTTTTTGAGCGGAATTGTATTCCGCAACAGTTTTGTATTTTTTCTGGCCATTGAAAACAAAACTCCCCGTTCCTCCAGACAAATCTTCGCGGGTCAACCGTTTGGTTGTGTCTTTCAGCTTTTGCATTTGCGAGACAAGGAAAGTGGTATCCGATTCTTGTTTTTTGTATTCTTTTTCAAATTCTTTAAGAAATTCGGTCCTTTCTTTCTGTGTCAGCGGATCATTAATATTTGTATTAAAAAACTGTTTCGGGTTAATTAAAAGAAAGAACAACAGAAAAAAAATCGCAGAAGTAAAAACATACATTCTTACGGGATTCAGATAAGTAACTCTTTTTCCCCTTACATACTCTTTTGACAAAAAGCCCGGTCGGAATAAAAGATATTTTAAAGAATAAAAGAATTTGCCGTCGAAATGAGTAATATCATAGAAAAAATGAATGACAAGGCTTCCAAAACTTTCCTTAGGCACAATGTTCTCCTGTCCGCAAACATGGCAAAACCGGCCAATAACGGTAGCTCCGCAATTCAAGCAGTCTTTTTCCTTGCGTTCGGGTGCGTGGCTCACAATAAATTTTTGCTAAAAATAAACACCTCAACGATGATAAAAAAGTAATGCACAATAAAACCCATTATATTAAGCGTTTAAACATCTCTTTAAGAAAGACTTGAAATGGCAAAACAAATTTCTATTTCCTTTTCGTTACTGAACAATTCGACTATTTTTGATGCGAAAAAACAATATCTGCCTTCATGAAAAACATTTTAACCGCCATTTTTCTCTTGACCGGCTCTGCCTCTTTACATGCTCAATATTATTACAAGGACATTATCGGCACACAGGAAATTAATCAAATGATTAAGCTTTATGCCAGCAACAAAGTAATATCAGTTGAAGCCACCGGTTTTGACGGCGATGGGGCTAAAAACAGTGATTTTTCGGAGACACATAATTTTTGGGCCGACCGAAACCTATTAAAGATAGCAACCCGGAATAAGACGACTATTGCTAACCAGTATTATCGCTTCGACGCCAAAGGTGTTTTGACAAGCGTATCGGATTCATCATCTTCAGCCATATCGACCACCACTTATAGTTTTGATGAAAAAAACAATCCTGTCTTAATAAAAAATACCGTAAGCGATGCGGAAGATAGCATTTACCAAACCGAGGTACATCAATGGTTTTATAATAACGCCGGTAAGCCCGCAAGAATGCTGCGTATTGTAAATAACAACGATACAACCGATGTGCGATTTACCCTGGATGACAAGGGCAATGTGATTGAAGAACTACCATTTATTAAAAGAATAAGCCGTGAAAAGATTTATTATTACTATGATAATAAAAATAGGCTGACCGATATTGTCCGTTTCAATGTAAAGGCGAGGCGCCTTTTACCTGACTATTTATTTGAATATTCAGACAATAATCAGGTGACTCAGAAAATAACAACCCTTTCAACCATTGGACTCAGCTACCTCATTTGGCGATATGTTTATAATGATAAAGGTCTTAAAACAAAAGAAGCAACTTTCAACCGTGATAAAGTAATGACAGGCAAAATCGAATACAGCTATCGTTTGGGACAATAGACAAATTTTCTTAATCATTGGCCCACTGATTCCCTCCACCATTTGCACTGATAAAAATCATAATCTGAAACAGTTTATTTCCCACCATTAGAAAAAACAGGACCTACAACGCTAATTTTTAAAAAACAAGATTCATTCTACCAAAGAAAACATCACGAAGCTATTTCTCGAAATACAAAACTTACTCATAAATACATCCCTCCAGCCGATGCTTCCCGATAGATGAAGTATGTTATGCCCTATTGCACGATCTTGAGTCAGACGCCAATCACCATTTATTTGTTGAGGAAAGCATAATGCCTCTAAAGCTGGGTGCCTGAAAGAATTCTACCTTTAAAATAAAAATGCCTGGTGATAATCCCATACTAGGGCATTGGAAAACTGAGCTGCAGGTTTTTCATAAAAATCTTTCATTGCTACATGAAGAAATGAAAGCGGAAGCTATTCATGATCTGCGCGTAGCCATTAAAAAACTGCGTTCCTATTTAAAACTTTACGGGATCTTTTTTAAAGAAAGAAAACTTGAGGAAGCGTTTGCAAAAACAAAAGAGCTGTTTTCCGTTTTAGGAAAACATAGGAATATTGAGATAACGAAAGAGTTATTATTGTCATTTACCGATAAAAATAAAGCTGTTTTAACCTCGTTATTTTTATATCTCCGGCTGTTGCAAGATCAAATAATGGAATATTGCCGGCAAGCGATACAACAGTATGAAAAAAAAGAATTGGATGAATTAACAGATCAATTACAACAACACCTCGCAAATTTAAATACCGAAGAAATAGTAATGGTCGTGAAAGACCTTGTCAAATCTTCTGTAGAAAAAATTAAACATGATCTGAAACATTTCAAAAATCAATCTCACCTCATTCGCAAACACCTCAAAGACATTTTTTATTGGTCAAAAATTTTTGATGAAGAAGCTCTTTTGACAAAATCAAAATTAAAAACTCTTGATAAGATTTTAGACCATTTAGGCAGCATACAAGATCACGAAGTGCTGATCGCAAACATTAAATATTTTCGAAAAACAATTCTTTCTGCGGGAATAACAGAATATCATGCCATTAAAAAAATAGAAAATGATGCAAGAAAAAAGAAAGATACCCTATTGGAAAAAGCAAACAATTTGACTAAGGAATGGATACACCAAATAGATATCTGAGAAGATCAATGACCCCAATATAAAAGCCAATCTATTAAGATCGGTTTGAGGAGCGAAGCGTGGAATTGCGCCGCGCGGCGAAACAATCTAATCCCTGTTTTCAAATTGCTTCAAAATATCTCCCCCCCACAAAAGTCCGGCTGATTTTTTTCTCAATGATGACCTCACATCATGGCGGGATGCCAAAAGAACTTAATAGTATGATAACCATTGAAAGCAATGGCCAAATCAATTAAATTATTTTTCGTTATCAATTCTTCCCACAGTCTGCATTTTAATTCCGTCTCTACTAAAATTAGCTAGCATCTTAAGCCCTGCATTAAAAAACTATTGCTATATGATAAAAATAACGACCTCCGTTCCTCGGCTATTCCGAAAACCCCAAACAAATGGCCTGGTTCTTTTTCTGTTGCTTCCATTCATATTTTTTACAAATGTCTATGGACAATCATTAACGGTTAAAGGAATTGTTGCAGATGAAAAAGGATCTGTTCTATCCGGGGCAACAGTTACTGTAAAAGGTTCAAACGTTTCTGTTGTTACCGACAGTGACGGCAAGTATTCGATCACTGTACCAGGCACTCAATCTATTTTAGTTTTTTCATTTGTAAATCATACCCCCATTGAAGAAACAGTTGGGAGGCGTACTGCTATTAATGTTGTAATGCAATCATCGGCAACGAATCTTGAAGATGTAGTGGTTGTAGGTTATGGCACCCAACGTAAAACCGAGCTCACAGGTTCTGTTTCCTCATTGCGAGGTGAAAAATTAAGAGAGATGCCAATCGTAAGCATCGAGCAAGCGATGCAAGGCCGCATGGCGGGTGTGCAAGTGCAGCAAACTTCAGGTCAGCCGGGTGCAGGCATTAGTTTGCGCGTTCGCGGTGTATCATCCATAGCGGGCGGTAATGAACCATTATATGTCATTGACGGCTTGCCCCAGTTCAATGATGATGTGCGCGGCGCCAACGGGTTGGCAACGATCAATCCTTCCGACATTGAATCAATCGAAGTATTAAAAGATGCGTCCGCTACAGCTATTTACGGATCAAGAGGAGCAAACGGAGTGGTGATGATCACTACTAAATCCGGCAAAACAGGACAATCACGTGTGACTTTTGAAAGCTCTGTCGGGTTTCAGCAATTACGAAATAAATTAAAACTAATGGGTAGCGCGGAATATGTAGATTTTGCCAAACGTTACTATACAAACTCAGGGCTTGCAGTACCTGCAGAGCTTAATATTACCCCTGCTTACAACACTGATTGGCAAGATGAAGTTTTTCAGACAGCTCTTCTTTCAAATAATAATCTAAGCATTTCGGGAGGCACAGATCGCACACATTATTTTTTATCGGGAGGATATACCAATCAGCAAGGAATTGTAGAAAACAGCGGATACAGCCGCGGTACATTTCGTTCGAATTTTGATAGCAAATTAAGCGATCGCTTCAGCGTTGCATCGCATTTTACTTTTGCCCGATCGGTGCAAGACGGCTTCTCTCCTTCTGTGGGCGATAATACCAGAAACTTCGGTAAATCTGGAATAGGTTCTGTGCTGCGTGCCATTTCAACTGTTCCGGTAAAAAATCCGGATGGAAGCTATACTGACGTAACTCCTTTTAGTTTTAATGGAATTGATGCTGAAAATCCCGTGGCTGTCGCCAAAGAAGTGCTGGATAGAAATACAACCATGCGTGCACAAGGAGGTGCCGATCTTAAAGCAACGATCATTAAAGGACTTAGCAACACAGCTCGCTTTAATGCTGACTTTTATCACATCCGCAGAGATCTGTACTTTCCTAAGCTGCTTCCACGTCTGGGACAAGCTGCGGGAGTAGCTGAATTGGGAGAATATGATAAAACTTCTGTGCTTGCCGAAGATTTTCTGGAATATCGTTATTTATTTTCAGCAGCTACTTATGTTGAAGCAATTGGAGGTGCATCCTTTCAACGCGAACGACTAAACACAACTGATCTGGCCGCAAGCGGATTTGCCAATGATGATTTGAAAAACTATAATTTCAGTTCGGCCAATACAGTAAGCAAACCCATTACAGATGTTATCGAGAATACGATCATCTCTGCTTTTTTCAGAGCGAGGTTCAGCTATAAAAATAAATACTTGTTTGCTGCCAGCATCCGGCGTGATGGCGCTTCGGTGTTTGCCGAAAATAATAAATATGGTGTATTCCCTTCTTTTTCTGCAGCATGGCGTCTTTCAGAAGAAAGTTTTATTAACAAACCAAGCTGGGTTTCTAATCTTAAGCTAAGAGCAAGCTGGGGACAGGCAGGAAATCCAGCCATAAAACCTTACCAGTCTTTATTGCTGGGAAGAACAGTAAACACAGGACAGGGGGCCGGCACAGGTCTCGCTGTTGGATTAGCTCCAACTTTTCCAAATCCTGATTTAAAATGGGAAACCACTACTCAAACTGACATAGGTTTGGATGCAGGAATCTTCAAAGAAAAATTCCGCCTCACCTTTGATTACTATATTAAAAAAACTTCAGACCTGCTGGCGCTGGTACAACTGCCACCAACAGCAGGCGTAGGTGCTGGTATTGGATCGGGACCTGGCCAGATCATTGATAACGTTGGTGAGGTTGAAAACAAGGGATGGGAACTTACACTCGGCGGCAATGTTATCGATAAAACCGATTTTGGTTTTTCTATAGACATCAATCTATCAACAAACAAGAATAAGGTTACTAAAACAAAAGACGGTAAAGACATTCCTACTATCGCTGGGGGTAATGATGCCTCAGGTTCTAACAGCATTATCCGTGTTGGTCAACCGCTATCAGCTTTCTATGGCCCAAAATTTTTGGGGCTCGATAAAGACGGTATTCCTCTTCACGAAAATCTCAATGGCGATAAGGATGCAACAGGCAGAGATCTTATCAATGCTCTCGACAATCAGATCATTGGCAGCCCTTATCCTGATCTGTATTATGGTATTAATCCAAGCTTGCGTTATAGGCGGTTCAATCTTTCTATGGTGTGGGCTGGTGTAAGTGGAAGTCGTATCAACAATGCTGGCTTGTTTGACATGGTCAATCCGACTATATCCAATCAATATAACAAGCTGAGCGTAGCCAATGAATTTTATCCGAATCCCAGTTTGCTGGCAGCAAATTATCACTTCCGTTCTTCTCGCTACATGGAAGATGGATCGTTTTTCCGTCTTCGGAATGTAAGGTTGGATTATTCTTTCAATTTAGCAAAGAGCCGTGTCATCAAAAACTTGAACCTATATGTAAGCGGACAGAATCTTATAACCTTTACCAATTACAGCGGTTTCGATCCGGAAGTAAATACATTCAATGGTAATGATCGAAGACAAGGTGTTGATCTTGCTTCTTATCCTACCGCAAAAACAGTGACTCTTGGATTCAATAT
>DASYQS010000003.1:0-121867 GCA_036005185.1 Chitinophagaceae bacterium
AATGTGAAAGGCTGAAAAGTAAGTCACCTATATAAAGGCACTTATCGTCTGACTTGTAAGAGCCGTGATAATGCGAGAGTATTATGTCCGGTTCTGTGAGAGGCTTGGGCTGAAATGCCCTTGCCTACTCGGCAAAATTCAGTTCTAAAATAGGGTTTATTATTCAAACATTACAGAATCACAATTAGCTGCATTTATAATCCATTTCAACACGGCAACACTACGGGATTTCTAATCAAAAACCATTAGCCTTTCGTTATGATGATGTGCGTTGCTTGTTCTCCTTCTATTCTTTGTATTTTGTTGAACCCCAGTTTGAGCATATCAATCCCTGAGAATAAATGTTCTCCTGAGCCGAGGAAAAGAGGTGATATGGCAAGATGTATTTCATCAACATAACCCGCTTGCAGGAATTGACGGATAGTTGAAACCCCTCCTCCAATTCGTATATCTTTTCCACTCGCTGCTTTTTTTGCTTCTTCTAATGCCGATTTTATTCCTGTTGTAACAAAATGAAATGTTGTTCCTCCTTTCATCTTCACGGGTTTTCTTTCATAGTGCGTTAAAACAAAAACAGGAACATGGTATGGTGGATTTTCGCCCCACCAGCCCTTCCATTCGTCATCTGTCCAATTTCCACGAATTGGTCCAAACATATTCCGCCCCATAATCCATGCACCTAAATTTTCAAATGCTTTTTCCACGAAATCGTTGTCAATTCCTTCCGTCCCATCATTCTTACCGCCCATTGCACGAAATCTTTTTGTCGGGAACATCCATGTGTGAAGTTCCTCTCCGCCTATGCCTAACGGTTCTTTCATGCTTTGATTAGCTCCGGCTCCGAATCCATCTCAGGAGATTGTAAAATTTGTTACTTTAATCTTACTCATAAGAATTTTTGGTTTGTTTTAATTTGAAAGTTTGCGGTGTCACCCAAGCCTTGCCACTAACGTTAAAGCAATGGCAATGTGGCGCATTCATTACTCGTCAGTCCCGAACCGAAGTTCATTAAAGATACAAGGGCTCATTGTTTTTTCTGGTGCTTGGCATTATTCGTCGGCTGGAGCTGAAGAAGATTAGGTCGTCCGAAAAATAATACATATCCATCAGCATCTTTTATTTCAAAACCTCTTAGATTATCACTATTGTTATGGATAGGCTTGTTAAATGCTACACCATTTGAACGATATTCCTCAAACAATATGTCTGGTTCAGCAGCAGAAATATAAGCATCCCATGGGGCCCATTCGTGTCGGGTATGATTAGGAATAGGTTTTATATCAGGAGCAATTCCCTTGAGATTAATAGAAATATTGTCACGACCAACAATAGCCCAATATGGGTTTTCGTCTGGACCAATATATCGGATTTCAAATCCAAGTTTATCAACATAGAATGAAACCGAAATTTTCAAGTCTGCAATAATAAAACAAGGCATGATGTAAGTAAGATTTGTCATGGTTTAAATTTTACATTGGAAAAATGTACGACCGCCTGAATTTAAGTAGGATGTTGTTTAGGATGACATATAACTGAAAAGTATTGCCGAATTGCAGCAAATAGAATTCCATCAAACCCCGTACTCGTGGCCAAATTTAATATTTAAAAGTTGAAAGACACATTCCATCAGCCTGCATTTTGGCAATAAAGTTGTTATGCGTCATGCTTTGCGACAGTGTCACCTTCAACAGACAGACTTTAGGCGGATTTTCCCTTGACCTTCCTTAGGCTGGCTTTACTGACTTCCAAAAATATCTTCAAGCGGTGAGGCCGTCTACTCGATTGTGTGCAGACTTGTCATTAAGAATTAATTTGAATTTCGTTTTCCTGCTGTCTGTAAAATGGTCGAATTCCAATAGATATTCTGGAATTTATCTTCTTTCAATGAACTAAAAGAAATCCATGGGTCAAATCCGGGAATATAAAATGGTTTTCTGTCAACCATGTGCATTTGGTATTCCATACCATCATTTAATTTTAAAATCGGTTTCGAATTCCGAATTAAAATCTCGACGCTGCCTAGTTTGTCTATATTATATGTTCCAACAATTTGTTTCAAATTGTTTCGGTCAAGCAAATCCGCGTTTGGTTCTCTTATCGGCAAATATTCGTTGCCTTCCATAACGTCTATCAGTGCCGAAGTAAATAACGGTCTCACCCACTGAGGCATTGCAGTATTGGTCATAAAGGCAATTGTAAACTGCGCATCCCTGTCCCAATAAACCCAGCTATAAAACCCAACCACATTCCCCCAATAATAAAATGCACTTTTTGTTTTACCCGCATACCATGCACCTAACCTTACATAGGAAGGCTTACCATTTATTAAAACTGGTGATGTGATTTTTTTAATAAGGTCATCGCTTAGTATCGAGTTATGATAAAATGATTCTCCCCAATGGTAAAGATCATTAGCATTAAACCAGATATTGCAGCCTCCATAAAAGCCTTCTCTGTCTGCAATATCAAATAATCCCAGGGAATCGTTTTGATAACGATAGCCAATCGTTCTGGTTTGTTTCCAGTCAGCAAGCCGGGCAGGTCGCACAAATGAAGCTTCCATTTTTAATGGGTTAAAGATTCTTTTTTTTAGAAACTGAAAATAATTCTCCCCAGTAACCTTTTCAACAACAAGTGCCGCAAGATCAAAGCCTACATTATCATAATAAAAGTTAGTGCCCGGCGAATAGTTTAAGTCAGGTTTGTTCTTATTGAGAATATCAAGATTAAGCGACGTTGTAACAATGGCTGTATCCGACGCTTTTTCAAAAAAATAATCATAATCGGGTAATCCGCCAACGCTGTGTGTAATTAAATTCCATACAATGGTATTGGGATAAGGATAGTTAGGTAGGTAAGCTTGAACTGGATCATTCAATTTTAATTTGCCTTCATCTGCCAGTAACAAAATAGAAGTGGCGGTTAGTGTCTTAGCATTGGAACCGCCATCACTGCGGGTATAAGGAGTAAACGGAATAGAATCCTTGAAATTAGCATAGCCGTATCCTTTGCTGAATATGATTTTTCCTTTTTGACCAATTACAACCGCACCATTAAAAAAATGCTTTTGATACAGATCGGACAGGAGTTGATCAATTAATGATGTGCGGCTGGGTGCCTGGCTTGCAGACTCCCTGCAAAATAAAGTAAATAACAGAAGGATGAATATTATCGGGAGTTTCATAAAAGTTTGCACACAACGTGCTCGCATTGCATGTTAGCGGATGTAATTTTTATTTTGAAAGTTTCTTTTTCAGGAACTGTAATATCTGCCTAACAGTGTCATTAAACTGATCAGCGTTACTGAAAAGGGTATTATGGCCGCTTCCTTCATAATATTTTGCTTCGACATTTTTCTTCGCAGACTTCAAAGCATCTTCAAATTGTTTCGCCATTTCAATATTTGCAAGTGCCGAACCACCATCGGCAGGGTCGTTTACCGTTCCATGAATGATGAGGATCGGCACATCTAACCCGGAGGCCCGTTGAATCACTTCAGGAGGATAACCCGTTGAATTTAATATAAGTGCCTGCACCTTGCCTGGATGTGTGAATGCATAGTTCAAAGCTGCCCCGCCACCTCGTGAGTGTCCAAACAGTGCTATATGATTCTTTTGGACTTGAGATAATTTCTTAACCTCAACAAGCAGCGTGTCTATTGTTAATCGGGCAATTCGAAAACGATCCAACCCGGGTGCGTCAACAAGCGGTGGCGCATCATTGAAGTTGATTGGTGTGATAAAACGTTGTCCTGCACCTTTTCGACCAGTAAACCAACAAGCAGCTATTCCGATAATGCCATTGTCGGCAAGACGACGTGCAATGTTGATATACTCTTGAGCAAAACCATGGGTACCGTGAAGCAGAATTACGGCCGGAAATGGCCCCGGTCCTTTTGGAGTAACGACTGCTGCATGAATTACACCACTGTCGGTCGCAATTTGTATCCAATAAAGAGAGTCTTGATTTGCACGAGCAATAGTCGTATTCGGACTTTGCGTCCATGCTTGGAGAGAATACAATAATATAGTTATGAAATAAAGCGTTCGTACCATAAACAATCAATTATTTCCGCTAACGGACACGGCTTGGCGATGTGGCGGCATTTGAAAATCGTCAGCCCGTAACCGCTGCTAAATTTATAACTAAAAGCTCATTGTTTATTCTATTGCTCGGCGTTATTCGTCGACTGGAACTGGAGCCGGTTGAAGAAAACAAAAAGCTGAGAACATGTTCGTCGCTCCACCATATTGCCAAACCGCCCGTTGTGCGTTCGTGCTGTTCAGAGGTCAACCTTTATAATTAATAAGCTTTTGCCCTTCTAAGTTGATTTCTCTTCTCCGTTCAAAACGGAATTGAAGCTTCGAATTTCCCTTAGGTTGGAGCTCAAATTTTGCTTCCGTATCATTCACACCGCCAACAAAAGTGTTATTACCATTATAAGACAAACCTCCTCTCACTTGTCCGTTCCATTTCCAAAATAAGAAATCACCGTCTTTGTAAAATTCCATTATAGACTTGTCTGACATTTTATAAGTACCGGATACCTTGTGAAAAACAATTTCATCCGGGACGTATTCTTTCTTCAGGACAATATCAAATTCAAGTTCACTTTCGGTGTCGTTTCTTTTTTTCAAAGACAAAATTCTGTTGATAGTCAAAGAAGATTTTGTGCTGGGGTCTGTGTCCAAATAAGGGTCATCTTTCAAATAGACTTGTGTAATTAAATCCTGTTGTCCAATCGCTGAAATTCGCATGTGAATGTGAGCTGGTCGAAATATGGAAGGATTTTCATCGTTAGGGTAGGGAATTGGAATAGCGGTGATGAAATGATATTTCCCATCTGTTTTCACACGTTGACTTCCCCTATATAGATAATCATCTGAGACATTATCGTAAAGCCCATCTTGCTGGCATTGCCAAATTTCAATCAAGCAATTGTTCATGGGCGTTTTGCCATCTTCTTTAAAAATAGTGCCGGAAAGATGCAGGACTTCTCCAGCAAAGTTTGTTGGGTTCAAGTTTGTCCTGAGAGGGGCGCCTGGTCGATAGAAGGGTCCAAGTATGTCGGTTGTAGTAGATGTGTCACCACCAAAATGATCTTCATCCCAATGAATATTCCCCAATACTCCGATTCCAATAGCAACCAAGCCAGAGTTTTTTATAAATATTCTGCGTTGCATATTTTAAGAGTTTAAAAAATAAAGTTAGAAAAATTATTCAGATAGGATCGTCTCGGTAGTATGACGTACAACGTCAACGCATTGCCGAAGTGCCGGACATAGATTCCTTCAGCTCGGCAGCGCCGTAACTTTTATTTTTTACGGCGCAGTACTAAAGTTGAATAGAATTACAAAAGCTGGGCTCATATTCTGTCGCCGGCATTTTGGGAATACAATGTTGTGCGTCGTGCCATCGTTCGGAAAAGTTGATGCGTGTCGTATATAAGTTTAACCGTCTTTTCTTCAGTCATATTCTTCGTAATGTCTTCGCTAATCTTTTTGAATATCTTTTCCATCTTTCCTGCATGCTGAAAAATCACGGTTGGTTCAGGTAACCTAAAACCGCAGCCTGAAATTTTTTGTAATTTTTCTCAAGCATAATGGCGTGGCCGCCATCCGGCAGAGCAATGTAACTTTTATAAGCTGTTCCAAGTTTGGCAAAAAACTCGAGGGTTTCTGCTTCCGTCGCCAGGAAATCCTTTTCCGGATGAATAATTAGCGTTGGTACTTTAATGACCTCAGGGTTCAGGATTGGAAATTTGGTAATTTGGTCAACTATGACACCATTGGGGGATTTCGGATCGGCTGCTAACGCCTCCTTCACATATTTTTCAACTACATCAGGTTCATACTGTCCGTCAATGAAATCTGAGCGTGCTGCAGTTTCATCGTTAATCCGGTATTGCTCTTTTGGTATAGGTCGTGACTTATTGCTAGGCCGTCCTTTCCAACCCATCGCATATAGTATTAATTTACTGACTTTCTCCGGGTGATTCATCGTAAAAAGTCCTGTCGTTTGCGTGCCCCAAGACCAGCCGAGAATTGAAATTTTATCAACGCCTTTTTGCTCCAAAATGTAATCAACCGCTGCCCCAATATCTTTAGATGCAGATTCAGTGTCTGACCAATCTTTGTCCGTCTTATCCGACCGGCCGTAACCATGTATGTCAATCGACCAGACATCATAGCCGTTACGGGCCAGAAAATCCATCAGCGAATAATCACGGATTTGCAGATCGAAATCCGGTCTGCCGGACCACGTTTTGCCATGAACGAGTAATACGATCTTGCGACTCTGCTTAAAGGTTTTGTCAAAATCTCTGTGATACTTCTCCCACAAATAAATCTTCAGCCCATTACTCAGAGCGTAATGTTCTTTTCCGATGATCTCTCTACTTGTTTTTGGCTTCTCCTGTGCTTGTGCTCGCAATGTTTTCTGCTGGTTGGGCTTATATTGTTGTGCAACAAAATGCAGGCTAAGTAATAAGCTAAGCCCGAGGGAGATTATAAGAAATATGCGTTTAAAATTACTCATGCGAATTATATTTTTGTAGCCAGCGAAAAATCAATAGCTAAACCACTTTCAAAGCGATGTGCATTGAGGCATGACGCACAGCGGGCTCAGCATTGCTGAAGGCGTGGTATTAGCATTCCTGTCAGCCGGTAACTAAAGCCAAATTAAAATACAAAAGTTGAAGATAAAAATAAAAGCTCAACAGCGTTATGTCACGCTGGAAATGCAGCTTAATAGATTTGCTGCTGCCGAAATTTATTTCGCCCAGCCACGCTTTTAGCAATGCACCTGTTGTATGCTGTTTTTCTCACCTCGGCAATTGATATTATTTTAATTTTTTTAGGTTATTTAGTTTTCTAATTGATTCAAGATTATTTTTATCTAAATCAATACCTATTTGATAACTTTTCATTGCATCATCTTTATCACGAATTGCGACATAGGCATCCCCTAAACTGTCAAAATCTCGTTCGACTGACGAATTTTGTAAAAAGTGTCTAGTCCTTTGAATGTAGCCAAAATGCCGGCCAATCCAAGCAAGGAACGAAGAAACTGCATATTTCTCCATTGTGATAAAGCTGTTTTTATTTTTTCAGTATTTCCTTCAATTGGGGAAGTAAAGATTATAATATCACGGGGAACAAAATAGACAACAGTTAAAATGGCAATAATTGCATACAGTAAAAATGAAATTGAGAAATAAATACGTAATGAAATTGAATCTTTCCAAAATAAAATGATTGTAAGTAAAATCAGAGACTGATTAATGGGGGCAATGATTTGAAAGAAATTTCTTGGATCAACATGACTATAATAATTTCTTGCAGTTTGAATTGAAGTCGGAATATCGGCTCCCCAACTTTTGAAATCAACAACAAGATTGTAAATGGTTATCATCAAAAGTCCTGATGCGGAAATGATTGATAAAAACAATATTAATTTCTTCATGACTATGAAAATTTTGTTTGTGACGATTTTCCTGCCAACCAACCAATCAACAGCAATTATTTTTCCTTATCAGTAATTTTTTTTTAAAAGTAGTTGTGCATCGGCCACCAATGTTAGCTGCATCCCTGCGTCCTGTGTAGCGAAAGGCGATAAATAATAATCAGCAATTCGAACTTTTCCCATTTTAGGTCTTGCTAAGTTCAGCTTTATATCACTGCCATTCACATACTCAAATTTTTCAAATTATTTATTGTAATTGAATCCATTCAAATGTGCGTAAACTGCTAAAGGTTCTAAGCCTATTGCT
Source organism: Chitinophagaceae bacterium (assembly GCA_036005185.1). Classification (GTDB taxonomy): domain Bacteria; phylum Bacteroidota; class Bacteroidia; order Chitinophagales; family Chitinophagaceae; genus VBAU01. Next base: position 7,772 of record DASYQS010000003.1, read on the forward strand.
TTTCTTCGTTCATCAACATGTTCTTCATCTTCTATTGGGTAAAATTCTTCCTTACCGTTTTCCCTTTTAATAGCCATACCATAAAGCTGATTTAGTTTTTCATTTCTTCGCACTCGATCTACTAACTCAGCATATTCAACAGCTCTAACCTCTTTAGTCGCTATCAATAATTTCATTGTCTCAATACATGATTTCTGAAATGAAATATTGTTAGAATGTTGTACAATTGCCCAAGCTGCAAACGAGCCATCTTTTCCAACAGCGGATAGCTTTGGCCATCCTTCTTTAGTAACAATTTGTTTTATACGATTGAAATTAATTGAGTCACATTCATCAAGCTTTAAATAATATGGCTTTAATAAAGTATCACCCCAATTATTATTAAGCTCAGCAACTTTATTTTGTAATATAACACGTACTCTTTGGTCTTCCGCCCACATCTTCAACAGCTCTTCTCGTAAATGCTTATTACTTAATTTAGCAACGTACCTTCTTTCGGCAACCTTGATGTCATTGATTAACTGCTTCCATTCGGGTAAAGGTTTCAAAAAATCAAAAACCGGCCTGGTAATTACCTTTTCAACGTCTGTCAAGCCAGCCTTTAACGCTTCCTTTAAAAGCAAGATGGTATTAAGCGTATCTTTTCCCATAGCAGCTATCATCGCTGCGTCCCACAATAAAGGTTCTTGATCAGTTTGCTTTAGATCGGCAGCTTTTTGAAGTAATTTAGCAGACTGCTTAAATAAGTTTGAATCTTTACTGGAAACACCTTGATTATAGAGAGTGTAGCCTTTATAAGCTAAATCGTCATACGTTTGGGCTTTGCAAATCTGAACATAACTAATTAGTAACAGAATACAAATACTGAACTTACCCATTGATAAACGTTTTAATGTAGTGAAGATATTGCAACGCAGGTTTACACATGAATTAAAAAATTTGTTTCCTCTCCTTACAATGGAAGCTGTGTCAAAAAGGGTTGCAGCTAACACATAAATTTATGGCGTTCGGATCTATTTTCCACCAAAAATGACATTTGATTATCAGGCTCTTATTCTTGGCCGTTTCAATTGCTGTTGCGCCAATACAATTCCAGTCAACTTACTTTTTGATAAAAATTTTTGAAGAGTTGATAACAACAAAGGTATCACGGTAAATTTACTCGCTCCCGATTGCATAATTCTTTATTCCTTTCACATAACTTTTTCATTTTAAAATTTCAAAAGCTTGTTTCATTTTTACGTCCCTATTGGAAACTTAAATTTAACCCCGTATCTAGTGAAAGAACCTCTATCGGCTTCTCTGTGGGGAAAACCAAAAGACAATAATCCAAAAGGCTGTTATATAATTCTTACAATCAACCAGGATAGCAGTGCAACAAACAAGAGTACAGTCCAAACTGAGTTTGTCAGATTCGATTATGATGTAGAAAAGGCAGCTAAAGCAGCCGAAGATAGCCCTTTACCAAATGAGTATGCAGATATGTTACGAGGTGGACTTTAAAATCTTTGGAAGTACTTTACCAATTGCTCACCGGATCGGTTAAAGATATGCCATCTGCTCTTAACTCAAATGAGGATAACCTAATTGCGTTTAGAACAAAAAGAAAACAGCTTGATATTTGGAAATAATAAAGCAGGCCATGTTTTTATAGACGCTTGTTAATGTGGTTTAACCATGATTAAACGATAAAAAGTGCTTCTATTGAAAATGAATACCATAAACTTCGATTCATAGATTATTTCCTGATATCTTTTATCAGAATTTCAATTCTCGGTATTTACATTATTCTCTGTATTCCTTTTACGGCCCACATTTTCGGTCAACTTGCCAAAATTCCAACGAATGCTGAAACCCATTCTGAATGCCTGATATTTTGAAACAGATGATTGAATAAAATTCTCATCACGAAAAAAAGAACGAGAAGACCTTTTACTTTGAAAGGGATAGGCACAACCCATGCTTAATTGAATTTTATTTTTAAAAAATTTATTATTTATTGAAAAACCATAAGAAAAATATCCTTCACTTTGTCCCTGCAATTGTATTCCAGGCTTTGAGTAGCTTCCACTAACAGCACCCTTAAGGTTTTTATAAATTGTGATATTATTCACCAGACTGATAAAGCCACTGAATCCTTCATTTTTTTGTTTAGTATTTTTTTTATTGCTGATAACATAATACTGTATTCCATTATTCAGACTAACGGTCCACATTTTAGATACCGGGACAGATATATTTCCGTTGAGACCTGTGTAAAGATTCCTGCCTATGTTATCGGGCTTAACAAGAAGTATGCCTGTATTAGAATTAAAAAAAGAATAAGAAGTGATCTGGTTGTTGCAATAATTTTCAGAAAGCTTCAAAGAAAGATTCATCCCATTTTTATAATATCCATAACCAATTTCAAAAGAGTGTGTAACCTCTGCAATAAGAGCAGGATTACCGGTATTCAGATTCAATGAATCAGAGTTGTTTACAAAAGGATTCAAATCCCAGATATAAGGCCGGCGTAAACGCTGAGTATAGCTAAAGGAGATGTCACTACTTTCATTAATTTTTTTTGAAATAGATAAAGCCGGGATAAAATGAGTATAGCTTTGTTTTATAGTGCTTGCCGAGGAAGCAAATTCAGTTTTTACTTCCGTATGCTCTACTCTGCTTCCGATGCGAAAGCTCCATTGGTTAATTTTATATGAATATAAAATATAAGCACTGTAAATATCTTGCCGGTATCTGAAATTATCAGTATTAAAACTATCCAACTCAAAATCCTTTGCCTGGTCATAGCGAAGGAGAGCCTCATAAACAGCCGAAGCATTCCTGAATATAGCTTTTGCTCCTGTTTCAAATTTTTGTTTATTCCGTAAAGGAAGTATAAGATCTGTTTGAATGGTTAGCTGTTTGTTTTTAGAATAACTGTCGTTAATAGAAAAACGATTATAGCTCGTATAAAATTGATCACTGTTAAAAGTGCTGTGATCTCTTGAATAATTGTAATTCGTTTTTATAGACCATTCTTTTTCGGAACTATCTTTAAATTTTTGAACATAATCCATTCCTACTTCTCCCCAGGGATAATAAAAACTGCTGGTGTCAATAAAAACATTTTCTGTTGTATCAGGAAAGGCGGCACCAATGACAGAAGAAGTTCTTTCCTGGTATCTTTTTCGTTTATTGTTCCCGCTATTGCTGTATATACTTAAGTTTTTAAGACTGTCAATGTCATAATTCATTTCTGTATTGACAAAATACCAGCGTCCCGGCCCCTTTGTTGTGCCATTAAGGATTCGTTTTGAATATGTCACCGGATTTAGGGCCTCTGTGGCGGTTTGTGTTGTAAAAGCAGGGCTATTATTTAAGCCTGTTGAAGCATTGCCGGCAAAACCGATTTTACCGGCCTTTAGATTTAAGATGTTATGCGAATTATAAGTATGATAGGTATTGTAATAAAGTTCAGTGCTTGCATTATATCCTGCAGGTTTTCTTTTTGTAATAATATTGATGATACCTGTTGAACCTTCTGCATCATATTTTACAGATGGATTAGTAATGATCTCAATTCTTTTAATACTTGAAGCAGGAAAAGACTTCAATGCTTCAGAAGGGTTCTTTGCAAACAATGATGATTCCTTTCCATTCAGCAAAACCTTAAAATCGCTTCCTCCTTTTAATTGAACATTCCCATCGGCGTCTACAGAAACAAAAGGTGTTTTTTCCAAAGCATCTGTAGCCATTAAGCCATCAAGCGAGGCATCCGCTTCTACATTGAAAATAATTTTATCTTCTGTCTTTTCAATAAGCGGTTTCTTTGCCGTGACAGTAACGGCAGTCATATTTTTTATTTTAAGCAAAAGAAATATTACCGGCGGAATTGAAGTTTGCAGTTTAAGTTTTATTTCCTGGTAGCCTGCATGCTGAATAGTGATTTGAAAATCCCCCGTGTCCTTCAACTGAATTTGAAAAGAACCGTCTTCGGCTGAGGTAATGTTCTGAATGGGCTTCTTCAAATTGTTTACCTGATAAACGCTGATGGTCGCATAAGCTATTGGTAGGTTAGTTACACTATCCATCAATTTACTTTGAATCGTTAATTGTGACGAAGCAGAAAAACTAATTCCAAACATTATCCATAATGACAACAGTTTTTTCATGATAAAAATTTTATCATTCTGTCAGAATTGTTTTAAATAAGTGATCTTGCTGATGACTGATTGATTTCTATTTCCCGTTTCAGAAAAACTATTATCATTAAAAACTATATAGAAGAAGCTAAGTGGCGCAAACTCCCAACTGCCACGTACATTCCATCGGCCCTGCTTGTCAAAAGAATTATATTGATAAAATAGTGAAGCTTGTATCTGCGGATTAAGAGCTAACCTGACCCCGGCTGTTGTTAAAGAAATATCCCGGTCTGTTTTATTAATTCCCAGATTCCTGATGCGTATGTATTGATAGCTGCTTGTAAAGGCAATATTAGGGGCCGGCGCCATGCGGATACTGGCATTCAATTGAGATTTTTTTCCATCATAGTACTTGCCGAAATAATAACTGATAGTGCCGCTTAATTTTTTGCTGGCATCAGTAGTAAATGAAGGAACCAGTTGTGTATAGAAATATTTGCCTGGCTTTACCTGTATTCCCAAAGGCGAAAAATAAAATTGTTCCCATGTTGGATATATGTCGAAGAAAAAAGTGGAATTACCTTTAAAATAAATCCATATTGGAAAAAAATCCAGTTCTATTGATTGTAGTTTTGCATTGTTCGCACTTTGATAAGACGTAAAAAACATACCCGGATCCCATCTTCTTATCAGTTTGCTCAATTTTCCTTTCGGTCTCCAGATATAATAACCACCACTGTTATGCATCATCACGTTGTTTTGATACACATAACCCATGCGGGGCAGGTATTTTTCATCTACTATATTGAAGCGATAAACCAAATACATATTATTGGGAGCATAGGCTGCGAATACTTTAAAAGCAAACCCAATACTGTCATTGGTGTTGTTCCGGCTCATTGAGCTGAAATAATCAAAGGACCATTTATTATTAGGTCTTATCAATCCATCAATTGTTGCGGTTGTATTATGTCTTTGTACAAAGCCTTTTGCGGAGTTTGCTTCATCCATTCTGTGGGTAAACATTACACCAATATGATTTTGTTCACCATAATTTTTTAAATACCGCAACACTCCAAAATTTGCAGCACCCTGTTTTTCTGTTACTCTTTGATGTACATACAATGCAGCGATGGTTCTATTAATATTTTTATCAGTAAACCTTGTGCCCGCATCAATAGGTACCGCACTGGCATTGTACTGTGTGTTTTCCAATCCAATGGTGCGACTGAAATATGGACGGATCCAATCGCTGTTTACACTTGCAAACACACCGTTATTCTCTAAAAAGAATTGTCTTTTTTCCGGGAAAAAAATATTGAACCGGGTGAGATTATTTACTGCTACATCGGCATCTGCCTGGGCAAAATCTGTATTGACTGTAGCGTCAACGACAGCATGCGGATTGATTGCCCATTTTATTTCGCCTCCGAACTTTGCAGTTGACTTATCGGTAATAACATTATTAGTTTTGTTTTTATCATACTGATACAAAGCATACGGTTGAATGCGAAGATTAAGCGATGGTGCGGGCAATGTTAATCCTTTCAATTGTGCGGCATAGGCCATTCGATAGGGTGAAAGTGATTGAGGCACTGCAGGAAAAACTGTTTGCTCATAGTTTCGTATGACGAAACGTGAATAGGTAATGCCCCAGCTTGTAGAATCATTATCTTTTGGTTTATCATATCGCAATGAGCTGAATGGAATAGCAAACTCTAAATAATAACCGCTATCGGTCATATTGCTCTTAACTCTCCAAGGCACATCCCAATCAACATCCTTGTAACTATCATCAAATACCTGTCCGTCTCTTTGCGTTGCTAATGGTGTGGCATGAAAAGTAACACAGTATCTTTTTAAATTCTGCGGATCAAGCGAAACAAAAAATTCATCATTGTTGCCAAATATAAAATCTCTTCTGTAATCTTGTACTCTTATTCCTTTCTTGCCTGTGCTGTCTTTGCAAAAGACACCGAAGTACAAATTCTTTTTATCAAATACGGCTCTTACCGAAGTTTGATATAAATAATTGCCACCCTGCCTTGGCTCCATCCGAAAGAAATCTTTTAATACGGGCGCCTCACTCCATGTTAATTCATTTAGTTCTCCATCAACCGTGATCGCTTCGTTGGCACTAATTGCGTATATAACAGGAGCGGTTGCAGGTGGCGGAAAAGTTTCTGCTTGTTGCGCAAATGATGTCGCTGAAAAGAACAAAAGCGGTAGTGGAAATTTTATCTTCATAAACGTTGGCTATGTAATGATTGTTCCTTTTAAAGAAACAGCCACTATGATTATCAAAAAAATATTGAACAGCAGTAACAAGAATATATTCAATGTTATTTTGCCGGAATAATCGTATGGCGGATAGGAAAATGGCTTTAATTGCAACGCCTCTGTTTTGCTTACATCTTTATCCAGCAAGAGCTTATTAAAAATGAATTTCAAATAGGGTTTTCGCCATTCGTCAATTCTTTCAATAAAATACACATATTGCCTGCTGCTTTGCCCGGCAAGCAATAACAGCGATTGCTGCATGCATATAGCGGGAGATATGAGTCCTGCCTTGTTTGCAAAATCATTGGCCGACCGCAAAGCATTATCATGCGCAACGTATAATGGCTGTAAAGCAGTCTGTGTTTTATCCTGGTTGATGTGAATCGCCTTATAGAATTCATTGGCACGGTTCCTTGTATTGCCGGTAGTATCTTGTTTTACCAATTCAGGATGATCAAAAAAATATTTATCCAGTATAACACTATTGGAATCCCTTTCCATTTCATTTAAAGTGTGCCGGTAATCGGTTATAAATTTTGTCCTGGAAGGAACAGGATGAACAATCTCCGTAATAGTGTTTATCAATGTGGGTAACACGAGCACAATGAACAGCCAGCTGCTTAATAATATAGTGGCATTATAAGCGCTGCTTTTTATTTTCCGGTTAATAAAGGCACAGAGCAAATGCCAGAATAAACTATATAACAGGGCCACCAATAAATAAATTCCCAGAGCAGAAATTATCCGGGATGGATCAATTCCCTCTACGACGATACAGGCAACCGGAAGCAATAAGAGCAGCAGTGTAAACAATAGAGATACCAGCATCTTTGCCCATACAATCTGCTGCAGGCTGCTGCCTTGAACCATCAATAATTTTAGTGTGCCATTTTCTTTTTCTGAAGAAAGGATATTATAGTTAAAGGCAATGATAACCAGAGGCAAGAGGAATACAATGACGAAAGCGATATCAATCTTACCATACAACAATTGCAAACCATTTACAGCTTCTTCTTTTTGTACCCGGTAATCATATCTTCTTGATATTACATACAGGCTGGGCATTACATCGCTTTGCCCTGTAGCAAAACTGTTTAATGGACCTGGTGGAAAAATAGCGAACCGCGGCAGCGAATTGTTGAAATAAACAGGATTGCGTGGATCTGAATCGTATTTAGGGAATTGTTTTTTACCGGTTTCTGCACTGTCAAGTAAAGTAAAATAAGCAGCCGCCTTTCTTAGTTCATATTGTGCAGAAGTATCATTGGCGGTCCTGAGAACATTAATTGTGTGAATACGTTGCTGGGTAGCAAATGCTATGATTATGCACCATAGAATGAATGTGAGCCAAACAGTTTTGCTCTTCAGACATTTCTTTAATTCAAAACTGAAAATCGGTTTCATTTATACAGCTTTGAATTGATGAATGGATTTATTTACTACAAAAAAACTGATGACCAGCCACAACAATAAAGCAAGGAATGAAAAACCGTAAGAAGCAAGAGCAGAAAAGCCTGGTGGCTGGTAGCTGAAAACGGGTACACGTTTCCATAATTTATCACCCGTTTTAAAAACGGTATAACTTTCCTGCAAGCCGCTTTCATAAGCAATGTACTTGTTCATGATGTTTACAAATTTTCTGCGGTATCGTTCACCGCTATCACAAAACCTGTGATGACTATACACATCTGTATTGGCAAGCGCCATACTTATTTGCTGTGAAGGAATTAAAGGACTGAATAAACTTCCGAGTGTAATAATATTTTGCTGGATATTCAGCCTTTTCATCTGTTCTTTATTTACCTGTTCATTATTCCATGTGTCTGTTTGTTCACCGGCATCCAGCCTCACGCCGGAAACATTCACTGGCAATTGGTTAATGCTGTCAACTTTATATTTTTTCAGGAGACTATCTACCAAATGTTTAAAAGCGCCGCTGCTTTTATCATGTACATTCTCTTTTCCTTTGTTCAATTCCTTTACTTTGTTAAGTGCTTCTTCATTGGTAAGTAAGGGACTTGCAGTCTGAGATATATTAGCCACCAGTTTAGGTGCCAATAAGCAACATATCACCCAGAATAATATGCTGTATATAAATGCATGACTTGATTGTTTGGCTTTGCTACTTATAAATACAACCACGTTAATGATAACAGCATAAAATAAAAGATAAAGCAGCATCATACAACCCGAGGCTGCGTAGTTATAAATAGGAGCGTTCTGCACAGCAAGCACTGCCAGGCTGATGATAAATAACGGAATGATAATAGCGGCTACTAATAAAAAAAGTGATAGCCATTTGCCATAAAACATTTTTTTTGCTGATATGCCCTGGCTGAGCAATAAACTCAGGTTACCACTTTCTTTTTCTTTACTGATACTGTTAAAGCCTGCAACAATGATAAGTAAGGGCAATAAGAATTGAAGAATAAAAGCCGGCGACAAAAAACCAAATCTTCCCAGGTCGCTTTCATCAGCAATGTTGCTGAACCGTTCGTTATTCCGTTGATGCGCTTCCAGGAAAAGCGTTGCTCCTGTAAACCGGTCAACACCGGGTTCAAAAATACTCAAAGGATAAACAGGCTTAAATAAATAAAACCCAAAATGGGCAGCAGCATGAGGATTCTTCGGCCGTTGATTATCCCATACTTCCCTATCCGCCCGCATGGCGATAGTATGATCATCTTTTAATTTTTTATTATACCGGTAACTCGTTATTACGGATGTAACGAGTAATGCAGCCACGATAATACATAACCACTTTACCCTGTCTTCGCGCCACAACTCTTTTAACTCTTTTTGAATGATATTCTTAAGCATTGGTATCAGTTTTAGTTGAATACTTCGATCTGATGCGGATCGCCTTGATTAAATCAGTTGTAATAAACAGGAAACTGATAGCTATTAAAATGGTCTCAATTTTTTAATTTTATATTGTTTCCAAATACAATTGTTGTAATTCATTTGCAGTAATATCTTTCGTAGCTACTGTATGCACTAAAGAGCCTTTTTTCATAATACCTATTGCAGTTCCGATATTCACTGCATTGAAAATATCATGCGTTGCCATCAATACCGTTTTACCCCGGGCAGCTACCTCCTTCAGCAATGTTGTAAATTCCTGCGTTGCTTTGGGATCAAGACCGGAAGTAGGTTCATCCATTAACAATGTATCAGCATCTTTTGCCAATGCAATGGCAATTGCTACTTTTTGCCGCATGCCTTTTGAGTAAGTATTCACACGGTTGTGATGTGTTTCTTTTGGCAATCCAACTTGTGAAAGAAAACCACTGAGCAGATCGTTGCTATATTTAGCCCCGGCGAGACGGTTGAAGAATTCCAGATTTTCTATACCACTTAAATTCCCGTAAAGCATTACTACTTCCGGTATATAAGCAATAAATTTTCTTGCAGCAGAGTTGTTTGGCTTTACTTCAATACCGTTTATGGACACACTGCCTGATGTGGCTTCAATAAAGCCAAGAAATAGATTGATAGCAGTTGTTTTCCCGGCTCCGTTTTGCCCAAGCAGGCAAAAGATTTCATGTTTTGCTATGGATAAATTAAGATTGTCTAATGCCTTAACGCCGTTGTACTGCTTACTAAGCTGTTCAGCTTGTAGTACACTCATGAATAGTATATTTTAGGAGAATTGCAAATAGCCGATGAAAGAAAAATTTCACCAGGCTTTCTTACTTAAACAGAGTTATGCAATTACAGGAGGGCCGCGAAGATGTAAGGCGGATGAATATTCAAAGCTGTATGAAGGAGCATCGCAAGTATAAACTTTATTTTCAGGCAGAATAGCCTGAGAAGCAAATTGTGGAATTTGTAAGTCAATATCTTTTGCCAGTTGGTAATCGCATATTGCACAATGATGGTTCAGTTGGCTACCACTCTTTGCAAGAAAGAAAGATTCGGTATACGATTTATAAGAATGTAAAGGGGAAGTTGGATGGTGATGGAAGAATTTTACTCCGTGAATTATCAGCAAAAGAGCCAATAAAACCGATGCAGCAAGTTTTTTGAAGACTATGGTTTTGGAAATAGCCACAAATCAAAAGTAAACAAATTTTTCAAATTGCAACAATGTTGAAATTGTTATCCCTCTTCTTTTTTTCTTATTGTTATAAAACGGAAAAGAATTGGACAGAAAAGAAAGTTAATGAGTAACATCTTTTACCGTCGCAAGTCCACCAATACTGATTCCATATTTGTAAATGTAGACCGAAAAGGTAATTAACTATTATTGTATTGCCGCAAAAACAATTAAAATGGCGAACATTAAATCTTTGAAGATGAAGGATCATTTTTATTGAAAAGATGACGGGAGTGTCATAAATTTATTTGTGTTGTAGACCATTTTATGACAGCCCACCGTTTAATAATAGTTTGAAATGAAAATCTTATTGCTTTTATTTTTAGCCTCACTTAGCTGTACAACGACTAAATACAGCAAACACCAGGCAAAAAGACAAACATTGCTTTTTGAACCGGAAACCATATTGATTCAAAGCGCTACATTCCAGATGGGAAGCAACGATGGTGATAGCGATGAAAGACCTATTCATACAACTATCTTTGATAGTTTCTTTCTGGGTAAATACGAAGTGACAAATACACAATTCTGTCAATTTCTGAACGAAAAAGGAAACCAATCTAAAGATGGAACAGAATGGATAAAACTTGACGGTGCCTGGAATTCTGAAAAATGCCGTATAGTAGAGAATGGCAAATTGTTTAGCGTTGCTTCAGGGTTTGATAATTATCCGGTTATTTTCATTAGCTGGGATGCAGCAGTTGCCTATTGCTTTTGGTTGAGCGACAAAACAGGGAAGGCTTATCGCTTACCAACCGAAGCGGAGTGGGAATTTGCTGCGGGCAACGGGACAAAACACACTAAATATAGTTGGGGAAATAGTGAACCATCAGCAAACAAAGGGGGAAATGTTGCTGACGAATCCTTAAAAACAATTCTTCCCAAGTGGGATATTTTTTCAGGATATAACGATGGCTTTGTATTAAATGCACCTGTCGGAAGTTTTGCAGCAAATGATTTTGGTTTATACGATATGACAGGCAATGTATGGGAATGGTGCAGTGATTGGTATGGTGAATATAATGTAAGTAATGACGTGAATCCTGTTGGAGTACTTAACGGCACAAAAAAGGTAATTAGAGGTGGCGGTTGGCTTGGCAGCCCAGATGCATCTCGTGTGGCCGATAGATACAGTGACACACCCGACCACCGTGGACATAGTATGGGCTTTAGAGTTGCAATGACTTTGCAAAAAAAGAATTCTATTAACAAGTGACAGAGGAAAAACGGCATACAACATGAACTGTGTAAAAAACCAGGTATTTCTTAATCCATTAAAGGACAGCTTCTTTATTATACTTCCCTCTATACTCAACTGGAGTTAAACCCGTAATTTTTTTAAACACTTCACGAAAAGCTTTTACATCAGCATAACCTACGTCATACATTACTTCGCTAACTGTTTTCCGACTTGTCTCCAACGACTTCTTTGCGGCTTCAACCTTTACCCTTTGCATATATTCAAGCGGAGAGTTTCCTGTAGCTTTTTTAAATCTTCTATCAAAATTCCGCCTGTCAATAGAAAACTTTGCGGATAAATTTTCTACAATGATTTTATCACTGAAATTATTTTCTATAAATAATTGCGCCTTTCCTATCTCTGCATCTTCATGATTTTTTTGACCTGAAAAAATAACAAAAGCCGATTGGTTATTTCTGTCCAAATCAATTTCAAAAACCTTAGCTATGTAAATTGCCGTTTCACGGTTATAGTATTTTTCAACGATATGCAATACTAGGTTCATTGATGAAATTGCTCCTCCTGTTGTATAAATTCCGTGCTCATCAGTAATTATTTTATCTATGGCTAAATCAACTTCCGGAAACATGCTTTTAAAAATATCAGCAGAACTCCAATGCGTAGAACATTGCTTACCATCTAATAGTCCTGCCGAAGCAAGTATAAACGCTCCCGTACACAAACTGGCTACTTCTGCCCCGTTTTTGTATTGCCTTATCACCCAATCAATATTTTTCTTATTCATCTTTAAGGATGTTTCAATATCATCACCTAATGAAGGAACAATAATAAGATCAGTATTATCAGATTCTTCGGTGCTTTTATCCAGGTGAACGGTGAAGGAACCATTACTTATAGATTTTTCTTTTGCGTTACCAACTAATACAGTTTTGAAAACTGCTTTTTTTCCTTTAGTAATAAAATATTCATTCGCTTTTTCAAAAACTTCCACAGTTAAAATTAAACTGCTTAATGTAGTTGCTCCATTCGGCAAAAGAATAGCTAATTGTTTCATTCAATTTTTATTTCTGCAAAGCTACTATTTATGATTGTCCTAAACAACCCCTTAGAATGTCTGATTTGCACATTATTAAAGTGCAATTCAGGACATAGGTTTGCATTGTAATTAAGTAATCATAACAACAACTAAAATCAAATTAAATGCAGTTAAGAAACAAAACAGCAGTTATCTACGGAGCAAGTGGGGCTATTGGTTCAGCCGTAGCCCTTGCTTTTGCAAAGGAAGGTGCAAGGGTATTTATAACTGGTAAAAACAAAGAGACCATCCAGGCATTAGCCAAAGACATCATATCGAAAGGTGGTTTTGCCGATGCACAGCAGGTAGATGCACTTGACCAGGATGCAGTAAATAACCACTTAAAAATGCTAATTGAAAAAGAAGGGAAACTTGATATCTCTTTTAATGCAATGGGGATTCCACAAACAGGTGTTCAGGGCATTCCATTATTGCAGCTTACACCAGAAGGTTATATGAACCCGATTTCAAGCTATTCAAAATCACATTTTATTACTGCAACGGCGGCAGCAAAAAAAATGGTTGCAAAAAAAGCAGGAGTTATTTTAACACTTACTGCAGTTCCATCAGTATTAGCTGTTCCTCTTGTTGGTGGCATGGCACCTGCATGGGCAAGTATTGAAGCACTTACAAGAACGCTTGCAGCCGAAATGGGTTCACAAGGTATTCGTGTGGTTTGCCTTCGTGCCGATGGGATGCCTGAAACGGATATTATCACTACCGTATTTGGGCTTCATGCCAAAGGTGCTGGTATGGCTTCAAACAAAGAATTTCAGGGGTTGATGGAAAGTTTCACTTTGCTAAAACGCCTCCCAACATTAGCTGAACTGGCTAACACTGCTGTATTCATTGCTTCTGATAATGCAAGTGCCATTACGGGAACAACCATCAATGTTACTTGCGGTTCCGTGGTTGATTAAACAATTTTAAGAAGCATTAAATAATTCATCAGCTAATCACTAACAAAAAAAAGTACCAACATTTTAAAAATAAAAAAATGGAGCAAGATTTAAAACTTAGAAACCTAAAATTATTCCTTAAAGTTTGGGGAATAGCGACCATTCTTGTAATGAGTATCAATTGGTCAGCCTTTATCTTTCAAATAGAAGCATTCAATCCCGGCCATAGTATGCACTGGTTAATCTGGGATAATATTCATGGTCACGTAGGGCCGATGATTTTCATCATCTACATTATTTGGGGAATATACTTTTTGATAGCGGCTAAAGATCCGGTTAAGCATATTAGTTTTTTGAAGTTTACTATGTGGGCAAACCTGGGTCATGGTTTAGTGATGATCCCCATGGCGCTTACTGATTCATCTTATCATTCGAAATTCTTAACAGATATACCATTTATTATTCTCATTGCTGTGGCAATATATGTTTGGATGCCGGATAATAATACCCAAAAGCAACTGGCATGATAACCTATCATAAATATTGGGTTGCTGTAATCGCCATCGCCGGATTAATTGTATTGGAGATAGTATTCTATAATAAAAGCAGGGCCAAAGGCCGGGAGGCTTTGCCCCGTTTCTATTTGCCTTTATGATTTTCTGACTTTCACATGAAATATAACACATATCATTTAGTTTCGCTCTGTCTTTGACCAGGCATTTTTTTGACACCAACTTTAATTTTCATATCATCTTTTCTTGCTCTGGCCCTGATGGTCATTGTATTTGTAAGATTTGATGCCAAATTAAAATTGCAGATCAGTGACAATGCGGTGGTATCTGAAAATTGTCAGTTCAAAACCTTTCATTTGAGTCACCCAAATTCCAAATCTTTCCTTTTAGCTCAAATTCTCTGAACATTCGTTTTGCATCATCAACCGTCCATTTAGTCCACTCTGTGTTTAAATGATTGCCGTACCACTCTTTTGAAAAAGCCCAAATTTTATCAATGGGTTGAATGTCGCCCTTCGGAATGTTATGTATAGTTGCCCAGCTATTTATTTGCTCTTCGTTTTCAAATACCAATATGGCGCTACAAGTATAAATTACATTATCCCAAGCATTTTTCATTGGAATAGGAAAATGAATGAAGTAGTTCTTTTCTTGAATTTCTCCGTTTACAATATTGATTTCAATTTGTTTAGTTTCTGCTCCGATTGTCGTTATTATTTTTACGTCTTCGTTGAGTAGTGCAGATATTCCTAAGGAACACCAAGCACAATTTCCCCACCATTGCCCTTTTTTTGATTTTATGTAAAAATTTGTTGGAGCCAATGAGAATGGGTGTATAATCCAAACTTTTGGTTCGTTTGGATGTAGAACCACTCCGTGATAGTCTTGTAGTTCATATAACCCCTTAATGACTTCTTCATTGCCTACTTTAAATGCGTCTGCAAGGTCATCAACGGTCGGTGCAAAACCATTGTCAATAACTCCTTTGATTATTTGATAATGCAGATTTGAGTTTGTTACCATTTATTTGGGTTTGTTTGTCTTTTACACTTGCCATCAACGGTTCGGGGCTTGGCGTTCGGACGGGAAATCTTCGCTGAAGTTTTCCGTGGCTATGGAAAAACTTTAGTCCAAATACTTTTACATATCGTCTTCGGTGCTTGAACCTGCATAAGTTTCATAAAAAGTTTGTCTGCCGATTTTTTGCAATTCGTCAATGTCGTTCAGCGTTACTTTATTTTGTTTCTATGTTGCCCAATTTGTTGTTGTGTTGTGTTGTCTGCAAAGGTTGCTACTAACAAAGATATTTCCGTCAATGTCTTTTGCGTTATTCCTCATACTTCTATATCGAATACAGAAATTTTACCTTTTTCTAAATGAAAATAATGATGCAGAATTTCATCAGTCAAAAGGTTACCATTTACATCATGTACAACCTGATGAACTTTTATTATTACCGTTTCATTTTCTGTTGTAATGGCAATCGGAGTTACATTCGAATTGACAATTTTAAATTGCCTTGCCCAATATTCTTTTACTTCGTTATGCCCGTACACATAACCGCCTTCCATGCCATTTGCCCATTTAACATCTTTCGTCATTTGAGAAACAACTAAATCAATTTTACGGTTGTTGAAGTTCTCATATAGTTCATGAAAAAAATTGAATTCATCCATTTTATTACTTTTTGTTAATATGGTAGTAAATACCAGGCGATTTACACTTCGCTGTCTGCTTATTTTAATAACCGCCCAAGCGGCATTAAGGGGCCAATAGGAATCAGGTCAAAATTCAATAAATTTCTTTCAACCATGGGTAAGATCGAAAGAATTTCTCGTGCTTCCTGTATATTCTCACACTCCAGTATAAAAACAACACCAACTCTGTCTTTTCTAAAATAAAAGGTTCTGATTTTTTCTTTCAGGTATAAGTCGACTGTTGCAGCCAGTTCTTCTGGAAGATGTGGCTCTAAAACTTCTGCGGTTACGCCTTCTGCGATTTTGTCAATTGCTAAGATTTGCATTTTTTATTATTTTAATGATTAGAAATTATTTTGAAAGTTCAAGAATTATATCTGTCAGCAGTTTTGGTTGTTCGTATGTTACCATATGACCGCCGGGAATTACACGAATATCAACTCCATATTTTTCGAGACGTTTCTTTGCTAATTCTACTTGTCGTGGTTCAAACTGGTCTTTCTCACTTCCAATAATGTGAAATTCAATTTTATCTTTCATTTTTTCAACAATGGAAAGTAAATCAAGCCGTCTTCCATGTGCTTTATGTTCGTCAACAAAACCTGCCGCATTGTGCATAAAAATTGCACCGTCTCTTCTCGTGATTGCTTCAAATACTTCTTCAAGTTCTTCATCTGGCACTTTATATTCTTTACTCCACATTCCTTTAATCATATTTTTAAATACTGCTGGGGAATTTTGAACCTTTTTCATGCTCATTCTTCCAAATATTGTTTTTAAGAAAGGTGTTGTCATCATTGGATGAGAATGCCCATCAATAAAATAACCACCATTAATAAGCACTACCTTTGTTATTGTTGTTTCAGGGCTTAACCCTTTTTCTATTCGTTCTTGTTGTCTTCTCATCAACTCCATAACTACTAATGAGGAATAATCAAAAGTTATTGCAAACGTATATTTGATTCCTTTTGCCTTCCAAATGGCCTCTACCAAATCGGCTCTTTCAAATGTTGAGTAATTGTATTCTTTTGGTTTGTCTGAATCACCTTGCCCAACGTATTCTATAAACATTCTGTTTAACGGATTTTGTTGTTCAATTAACTTATCAATCTTTGCCCAGCCGATTGAACCATCTGGAAAACCAGGTAAAAAGGTAATTACCCCCTGCGGATTTTGATTTGGGCAAGTAGTGTATTTACTGAAAACAGATAGTTGGCTTGGTGAAATAGCTGAATAAGTATTCACTATTTTCTTTGAGGTCAAGTCGTACACTAATCTTTCTCCCGAATTAAACCATGATTTGGCGATTTCCCTGCCGCTTGCATTTACCTTGTCGGAAATTGATAAATTACTTTCGTTCATTTTTTTGTTGTTTATTTTTTATTATTTATTTGAAAGTATTTGCTTAATCGAAGCCAAATGGGAAAACATCACCAGAGGCACAATAAGCGACGGTAACAAAAAGAAAGGGAAATACCCGAGAGCAAAATTTGAATCTGAATTAGGTATAGTAAGTACAGTATTTAATACTACGTTAAAAAGGAAGGCAAGACCAATAACATTCCATGCCAGGATAATAGACTTGCTTAATTTGGGTTTTACAAAACCAAAATAGTAAATAACTGGGGCGGTAAGGCCAATAAGAATATCAAAATTTCTTCCTTCAAAGGTCAATAGCTTCGGGACTACTTTATAAGTTGATAGCCAAAATAATCCTAATTCAATAAGCACCCTTACAAAATGCAGCATCATTAGCATTTTCATATTTATTGTCTGTATAAATTCTTTTCCTCTTTTTGTAAAAAGAAGTGTTACCGCCAAAATTGAAGGAGGAGCAGCCAGCATAGGGAATATTGGGAGCAGTGATTTTGTAAGTGTGTTGTGCTTGGACAGGCTTAAAAAAGACTGTATAAATATCCATAGCAAAGCAATAACTAAAAATAGTCTTGAGTTTTGACTTGCTCTATAAAAAATTATAAGAGCCAATAAGGCCGCAAGGCCAAAAACAAAGTAGAGAGAAAGAGGTACATATTCCATTGCGATTGAAATTTAAATGCAAAGGAAGCTATGATTGAAAAAAAACTGCTTGTCATATGGCAAGAAACAAATTGCCATATGACAAGAAATTAATTGAATTTATTTTCTTAAAGAATTTCGTCTTATACGACTAAGTGAACTGTCTGTAATGCCAAGATAGGAAGCAATATGTTTAAGGGGTGCGTTTTGAAGAATATCCTGGTGCTCTTTCATTAAATCGACATATCTTTCCTCTGCACTTCGATTAATAACAGCCAATGTTCGCTGCTTGAATGAAACGAGTTCCTCCAAAAGCATAAGCCTGCCAAATTCTCTGAACTCGGGTATGGTATGAAAAAGTTTATTCACTTTATCATAAGAAATAGAATATGTCAAACATTCTGTAACTGCTTGAATATTTTCCATCGAGGGAGTTTGTTGGAAAAAAGAAGCTGGGTCATAAACTGCCTGATACTGTGAAAAAAAATTTGTTGTTACTTCATTTCCTTTTGGAGTAAAAGTGTAAGCTCTCATTAATCCTTCAATCAAAAAGACGGAATCACTTACTTTACCTTGTTTTAAAAAAAACTCATCTTTGACAAAGTGTCTTTCTTCGTATTCTTCAGCCATAATGTTAATAGCCTTTTGTGATAATAGTTGGCTCTTCTTAAAAAAATCTTTTAAAGGCTGCTTGCTCATATACTGTAAAAAATTTTGGGAAAAATAGCAATATTCATATTAGCTTATGGCCTGTCATAAAACCATTATATAACGTTGAATTAGTTGCTTGTATTAAGCCTCTAATCAAATAAAAGGATTTTTACTGCTGGCACAATGTTCAAAACGCAGCAAAAATAGCCAATTGTATTAAGAAGGAGAGGTCATTTGCTAACTGCCAGTGGCTATTTTATGTTTCATTGGGGATTGAAACTTATCTCTCAAAATCCTCATATCCTCACTCACTTTTCTATCCAAAATTTTGGCATAATGCTGTGTAGTTCGCAGGTTTTTATGCCCCAACATTTTGCTTCATCCGCTTCAAGTCGAATCCCAAGATTGAACAAACAGTGATGATTCGCTAACACAAAGATTTTAAGGTGATTTTTTTTGAGATGTTTTGTAAGAAAATGGGCAAATGCGAAAGCGAAGATATGCGGCTGCAATTGATGATACTTTAAGTCGCAAAAAGACTTCGGCATAAAGAAACGCTTACCTCTATTACTTCAGATACTATTTATTCCGATTCCTTTTTGCCTCCATGCAGCCGCCTGAGATCAAGGCTTTCTTTTTTTCCATTTTTTCTTTTACAAAACAATTTTTTTTCATTAACAGATTAAAACTTTTAAAGTATGCAACGCAAACAATTCTCACGGCTAATGTACCTGTCTTGGGAAATCCAGCGCAGGAGAAAAAGTAATCGCTCCCGTGCATTGCTGGCAGCATGGGCGATTTATCAAAATGAAGATATAACGGTTTACCATTTGGTAAAAAAACACAGCCACGAAAAATATCCTAACAAAATTCAAATGGACAGTCTGACCCTATTCAATCAGTAAACAATTTTTATTCATACTTAAATTTTATGTTATGGAACTCGTAGGAAGATTAACAGCAGATGCTAAAGTAAGCATCCTAAAAGATGAAAGAAAAGTAGTCAACTTTTCTATTGCCATTAATGACAGTTACAAACCTAAAGGCAGCGAAATGGTAACTAAGATTACCACGTTTGTTAATTGCTCTTATTGGATTAATCCTGCAGTTGCGGAGCATCTTACAAAAGGCACTTTGGTTGAGCTATCCGGTCGCATTGGGGTAAACGCATGGACAAATGCGGAAGGCGAAGCAAAAGCAAGTCTCACTTTTCATGTGAACAACATCAAACTTCACGGCAAAGGCAATGCAGCTTCTAAGGAATCTAATTACTCCGTGTTATTTGTGCTGTATTTTCTTTGTGTGCTCAGTGGTTTTAATCACTGTTTTAAATACGTCAACGGCGGCCCCACTTTTTCAACACCATGTTCCTTTCTCATGTTGTTTCTTTCTTCTTCGGTCATATTTTTAGCTACGCCTGCGCTAAGTTTCTGAAAGTATTCTTCCATTTTACCTGCTTGTTGATGGCATATCATTA
This sequence comes from Chitinophagaceae bacterium, assembly GCA_036005185.1. Lineage (GTDB taxonomy): Bacteria > Bacteroidota > Bacteroidia > Chitinophagales > Chitinophagaceae > VBAU01. The sequence continues at coordinate 27,803 of DASYQS010000003.1, forward strand.
CTTTGGCTTCTCCTTTTCCTATTTTGGCAAAGGTATGAGGCACCATCCTAGGGCCAAACACTAAGTCCCCCGCTTTGGCGGTATAGGTTTCATTGCGCCTACCCGCCGGTGCAGCTTTGTTTTCCCTTTCAGGATCAGAAAGGGTTGCAGTATCAGCATCAGCAACCAGCCAATCATCATCATACCATGAAAATGCTGCACCGTTTTGAAGCCATCGAATGTTGGAAAAAATTGAATGTAGGTTTTGTAAAAACCGACATGCACTATTACCAGCAGCAGGATGATGCCGATAATCGTCACCATTATAAATTTTGAGGAAATGGGAATGGCATTTTTGTAAGGAGGGATTTCCGGCAACACCTTTTTATCTTCTCTCATAATGGAAGGTTTATTTATTTTTAAAGCTCCCCATTTGTGACTACGCTGCCAATCCTCTTTTAGGAGGAGAAAGATCAACGAGGCAGGCACGAACCAGTGCAGGGGAAATTATTGCAAACTGAAGTGCAGGGTTTTAAAAGTTTAGTCAGCTTATTTTTCAATCAAAACAGCTTTGCTATCACACTCTCTATTGTTTGCCAGAAAGCAGTGTCCTTTATATCCCAGATAATTTTATTCAACAGTACAAGCCCCAACACCAATGCAAAGGGACTGATGCGTTTTGTACGCCACGAATCTGTCACGGCAATTATCGCTACGACAATTACAATAATATTCCTGGACATGTCAATGCTACCATCACGACTGGCATCGAGGTAGACTCTCAACGTCCTGGACAAAGCCGGGCTGATCAACATAAAAGCTGTGCCACACATCAAGAGGGTTTCTTCGTTACATAAATAAAATTGTTTGATTAATACTGCACCCGTTTTTTTTCCTCTTCTGCCCCAGTCGTAACGTTTCGGTTCTGTTTCAATTTTGTATTACCAAAATTCCGAGAGTAAATAAGCTTGAAAGTTCTTTGTGCAAATTTGATACGAATGTCGCCAACAAGATTTTGCTTCGGGATGTTAACATAGCTTCTGAATTCAAAAGTGTTAAACACATCATCTATCGAGAAATTGATGGCGTCTTTTCCGGATAATTTTTTTCTCACTCCAAAATCAAGCTTGCCCATTGCCCTGTTAATTGCGATACCACGCAAGGTCCGTGACAGATAAAATCCTGATAGTTCAATTGAAAAATCTTTCGGCAGATTAAACCGCTGGCTCATATAAATATTAATGTTTTTATTTTCCAGCCGTACCGACTCGCTTTTATAAATGGCATTCACCTGCTCCCATAGCCCGGTTATATTATAGAACATGCTCCACCATTTTGAAACAGTTACCGGAACAGAAACTACAGCAGACACTTGGTTTTTATTCTTAAGATTTTCAGCGGTGACGATTGTTTTGTTGGTTACCGAATCAACCGTTGGCTGGAATTCTGCGATCGCATGATCTTCTTTTGTAAACGCAAGTGAAAGAAAATATTTCCTGAATGAATAACCCACACTCACTTTATTGGAAATGGCAGGCTGCAAAGCAGGATTCCCGGTCAATACAGAATTTGAGCTGGAGAAATAAGTAAAGGGGGCCAGTTGATTGATTTTGGGTCTGTCAATTCTGAGGTTGTAGGAAAGATTGAAAGAATTATTATCATCAACTTTATGAGAAAGAAAAAAACTGGGGAACAAATTTCCGTAATGACGGTCAACAATATTTTTTATTTCCTTTGTACCGAGGTTGGAATTGGTGTACTCATAGCGCAGCCCCACTTTAACACTTGTTTTTTCGCTTGCAGTCATATTGAATGAAATGTAGGCGGCAGAGTAATCTTCCTTAAGTTCATATACCGCAGAATAGGAAGGATCTCGCTCCCAGTTATTTTGCTTCAGCCGTTCATAACTGATGTCATTGTTAAAAGAAGCGATGGTTCCCTTGAGCCCGGCATCCATGCTTATCTTTTTGGAAAGTTTCCTCGAGTAATCTGCACCTGTTACCCAAAAATCTATAGGAGTCCTTTTCCCGCTTCTTGCTATGGCATCATAAATAAAAGCGCCTGATTTGTTATAAGATTGGGTGTAATAGTTAACCGGCTGATCATTATTGTAGTGAATATAATCTGCATTCACACTTAAATTTTCGCCTTCTCTGAATGTGTGCTGCAGGTTGAGATTTACGCCATAGTTCAACCAGTTATTGATCTCACTGTTGGCATTAAACTTCAGTGTATCGAGCTGACCGTTTAAATAAGTCGAATTAGTTTGATGCTCTCCCTGGCTGAACAACCTGCCGGCGCTTGTAACTAAAATTCCGAATAAGGTGTGGCTGCCAGCCTGGTAATCCAACCCCACACGGGCATTATAATTCCAGGTAGTGTCAATTCTGTCTGTGTTTAAATAGTTTTCAGTAATGTTTCCATTGTTAGACACCCGGCTATATCCGTCAACCGTGAAAGGTTTTTTTGTTCTTGATAATGAAATATCTCCGAAAACATTTGTTTTTCCTTTGCGATGATTAATGTTCAGGCTTGTCTGGCCCATCCATCCTTTGCCATAGCCAATGGTGCCGGATACGGATCCGTTGGTGCCGAAATTGTCATTCTGTTTTAAAACGATATTGATATAACCGGCATTTCCTCCTGCATCAAAATTGGCAGGTGGTGTGGTAATAAGTTCTATTTTATCAATGTTTGCTGCGTTCATGCCTTCCAGCATTTGTATCACTGATGAAGCGGGCATGTAACTTAATTTTCCATTGATCATTACATTTACTCCGTCTTTCCCAAGCATGGAGATAATATTATTTTGCCGGTCAACCATGATCCCCGGTGAACGTTCCAAAACTTCGAGAGCGGTGTTGCCGGCAGATACAATGCTATTAGCTACATTCACTACCGTGCGATCGATCTCCTGCACGATGAAAGGTCGTATAGCCACAACTTTTACTTCAGCAAGCTGTTTTACATTTTCAGAAAGATTCAATTCAGGAATTGTGACAGCAGTTTTGTTTTCGTCAACAATTACAGGGGCCGAGGTATAGGTAGTTTGGTACCCCGACATTGAAGCTGATAAAAGGTAAGAGCCGGGGCGGATATTTTGAAACTGATAATTCCCCGTTTTATCAGATATAGATCCTTTTACCAGCGAAGAGTCTCTGCTGTTGAGCAATAATACATTTACATTAGCAAGCAGGCCACCGTTTGAGCCTGTTACTTTTCCCTGGAGTATCTGACCGTACAAGCCGGAGTTTATAAACAGGCTGATGAGCATGAAGGCGTAAAGGGGGATGTTTGGAAAAGAATAAATTTTCATAACAAAAGTTTTGATTAAGTCGAGATAGTTCTTGATCATTACTTCGGCATTTGTTTCACCGGGTCATACTGTTACACTTCTTTTACAATAGGAACTACTACTCCTGCAGTCATTAACCATTTCCCGTTTTTTTTCACATAAATCAGGGTTTCCAGGATATCTTCCGGATCGTCTTTCTTTCCTTCATGTATCATGGTACCGCTAAGATGGCATACAAGGTGTGCAATGGCAATATCCTTTGTTACAAAGCGGATGGTCACAGATTTTTTCTCCATTACTGATTCTTTAAACATTGTGCCGTGATAGACCTGGTGTGCATATTGCGACTCCCTGCGCCCTTTCCACCATATTCCTACAGCATTTACCCAATCAGTATTTTCTGTAGTATAATTTTTCAGATCATCATAATTATGATTGTTCCAGCTATATATCATTGCATAAACCTGCTTATTGATGGCAGCTTCATCTTTGGTGCGATTTTGGGCAGAAATGAGCCCGGCAATTAATAACAAAACTGTTGTTGCAAATACTTTTTTCATATTTAATTATTTTCTTTTAACGATGCCTCTATGTGAAGGCATAAGCATAGTACAAAAGCGACAACTTAGCAAAGGAGCCGGTTAAAAAATTTTACCGGCGATTTTGAAAATTCTGATCCGGATGCTTAATAAGAGATAAAATTCCTTAACTCTAGTTATCCCGGCAATCCTCCTTTTGCAGCAGATGAAAATCCTTCCGCGAAGTAATTATAAATTGATATTTTCACTCAACACTTTAGCAATAGCTTCTTTGCCGCAATTCACATGCAGTTTAGCATAGATATTTTTGAGATGGGAACGCACTGTATTGAATGCAATGTTCAGTTTATCGGCAATGACCTTGGTGCTATGACCTTTGGTGAGTAGTTTCAACACTTCCAATTCCCTCTCTGTAAGATCGTAGTGGTTGAGGGCCTTCGATGGTGAAAAACTATCTATCACTTTTTTGGCAATAGACGGGCTCATCGGCGCTCCACCTTCCACCACATCACGAATGGCCTCAAATATTTTTTCAGGGTCTGTTTTTTTCAGCAAATACCCATTGGCGCCGGCACAAAGGCATTGAAACAATTTTTCATCATCTTCGAACACGGTATACATAATCACGGCGGTTTGCGGCCTCGCTTCCTTTACCATGCTTACTCCTTTTATACCGCTCTCGCCCGGCATATCGATATCCATCAATACCACATCGGGTTGATACACTCTTGTAATATTCCCGGCATCTGTACAATTATTGTAATCGCCCAACACTTCGTAATCCGGTACCGATTGCAGCAGGTAGGCAAGCGATTCTCGCAGGCGGTCATTATCTTCAAATATAATTACCCGTATTGGCATGTACATTAAAATTAAGATTACCGGTACAAACATATATCCTCTTTTAGGACTATACTGTTTCGTCAGGTCGCCACTGGAAGCCGGATTTGCACGGACACTCCTTCGCCAACAGCAGACGCTATTTCAATTTTCCCTTTCCATTTTTTTACCCGTTCGTTCATTCCCTTCAGCCCATGACGATTCGTTTCTTTATCTGTTTCAAAACCTTTCCCATCGTCTTTAATGATAAGAACAAGTTGATTGTGTTCGATGGCTATTTTTATTACTACTTTCTTTGCCTCCGCATGTTTGGAAATATTGCTGACTGCTTCTTTAAAAAGAAGATAAACATCCCGGCGCTGTTCCATGATCAATTTCTTTTCTTCAAAAGCGCGATCGAGCTGAAGATCATAATCAATATTGGCCGAATCGAATAATTCAGCAGCATAGCGGCGCATTCTCGATGCCATTTCATCCAGGGTATCGTGTTTGCTGTTTACGCTCCAGATGATATCATCCAGCGCTTGGGATGAAGAAGAAACTTCTTCGGATATACGTTGTAAAAAATCACCGGCCCTGCTTGACTCCGGCAGATCCTTTTTGCTGAGATTTGTCAGGATGCTGATGTTGGTAAGGTTGGATCCTATTTCATCATGCAGATCGGTGGCAATGCTGTTACGTACTTTTTGCAAGCGGATCAATTGTTGTATACGGTATCGGTATAGTGCATACGCTAATAAACAAACACCTGAAATCAATAATGCAATAAACCAGGGTTTTTGCCAGAACGGTGTGTTTACAGTAAAACCGTAAACTGCAACCTTACCCCAACGACCATCAAAGCCTAATGCCCTTACCTCAAATGTGTACATGCCTGGCCGGAGACTTGCAAAATGTACACTATGCGATTTGCCGGCAACTTTCCAACCAGTATCACTGCCCCCCAATAGACGATAGCTGAATTGCGTAAAATCTTCGTTTATGAATTGCGGGGCGCTGAACTCAAAATGGATTTGTGCGTTATTATAGGATAATTTTACAGGGCCTGCATTCACCCGGAAAGAGCTATCGGAGTTCCCCATCGATACCATAGTGATATAAGCGGAAGGAGGTGACAGGGTATCCTGCTGCATATCCCTTGCATACATAAGGTAAGGAAACCCGGCAGCTATCAGCCAGTCATCTTGTAAGAAACGGATATCATTTACAAAAGAAAAAAATTTGTTGACTTTCCCGTAATTAAACACCCGGTATTTGTTTTGAAAAGGGATCAGTTTGTCCATCCCCTGCATCGTTCCAGCCCAGATTTGTCCTTTTTTATCCCGGTTAATGACGCGAACAAAGTTGGAAGATAATCCCTGGTCTGTTCCATAATGCTGCAATTCATATTTTCCACTCGCCGGTTCAAGTAAGCGGATAAGACCTTTATATCTCGTGCCAATCCAAAGTTCGTTTTCCTTATCTGAGTAAAGTGCCCGGATATGTTTATCGGGAAGTTCGTAAACAATCGAATCGGTTATTTTTAGTGAAATGTCTTGTTGGTTTCGATGCAATTTTATTTTATAAATGCCGGAATTAAAAAAGCCCACCCAAAGAAAATCATTATCACCGGGTATTATAGTGTACATCATATCGGGAATGTTCATCGTTAATTTTTCTTGTGCACTCCCATCTGAAATGATAAATAGTTTGTTTTTAGATACAGCAATAAAATTTTCCGGGCCAATCCTTATAACATGACTAAAAGTATCAGCGGGCCATTTGATTATTTTAGTGGCGGCCTCACCCTGCTTAAAGATTTTGCCCTGCTGTCCTTTTATCAGAAGTATTTCTTCCCGGCTAATCTTGTACTTAAAGTATGCGTCATTCTTTGAGGAATATTTTGATATTCCTGTAGCCAGGTTCAACTCACCCACACCAGTACCAGAGAAAAAACGGGCGATATTTTCTGTAACAGGCGACACAAAACCTGTCCCCTCCAGCGGAAGGCCATTTTGCTGCGTAAATATTTTTATTTCATTGGACAGAGTATGTTTCGCAAGCCCCAGCGGCGTACCTATCCATATATTTTTTTGATGATCCTCTAATAGACAGTTAATGAATAGCGAAGGCAAACCATCTTCAAGTGTAAATATGTAAGATCCTCCATTGGGTTGAACTTGGACAAGGCCACTATTGGTTGCAATCCAGAAATTCCCCTTGCTATCTTCCATCACCTGGTTTATGTGATTTTGCCTGAGTATAGGTAGGTTAAATAAAGATGGAAGCGGAAGAGCCTGGATAGGTTTGCCGGGAGAGGTGGCAGGGCCTAGCAGCTTTAATCCCTTGCCAGTCCCTATCCATGTCCGGTGGTGGGAGTCAGTAAAAACAGTAGTTGTAGCTAAAGGGCTAACGGACGACCACTCCCGCAAGGACAAAGTGGTTAATTGAACTGAAGCATCTTGCTCACTTAACAACAAAAGCGAGTCATTCACTACTGTTATTTCATGTATGCTTTTTTTATAGTTCGGGTTCAGTGGCATAAATGTACCGTTGTGCCAGTCCACAATCCCATTGTAATCAGTAGTTGCCAGCAGGCGCTTGTTATTTTGCCAATAAAATTTATTGATGATTAAATTGCTACCAGGCATCAATGGAGTAATCCGGTCATTTTTCAGTAAACGGGGTCCGTCTGAATTTTGCGCAATGATAAATTCCTGCTCTGCTATCTCAACAATATCATTGATCATGTCATTGGTAAGGCCATTATCCGTAGTATAATTTGTAAAACGGCTGCCATCATATCGGCTTAATCCCCCCCGGGTGCAGAGCCAAATAAAGCCGCGGCTATCCTGATAAATATGGAGAATGTCATTATTCACAAGCCCATCCTCAATATTATATTTACGGATATTAATTTGTTGTGCCTGGGTGATAAAAGCTCCGCAGGCCAGCAGAATAGTTATCACTATGATAAGGAACCTTTTCACCAGGATCAGGTATTCGGCTTTGGATGAATAATCAGAAAATTAACGATTAGGCGGCATTTCTTAAAATTGAAGGAAATGCAGCTAATTTTCATAGAATAAGGTTTTTTGCCTCAACGGGGTCTTCCGCACGGGCTACTGTGTACCCACAAGTTTTTCTAATTAGAGACAAATTAAATTATGGAATTGCATTCGCACCGTCCAGATTACACTGGTCTTTTAGGAGATAAGAGGCTGAAAAAAGGGGGCTGCTATTTTCAGCCGATTAGTGATTGGCAGGAACTCCAGTATTCGAATGTCTTTTTCAGACAGGTCGTCGCAAAAAGGCTGTTATCGTTTTTTACAAAATCCAAAAGTCAGTGAATTGTTTTTAATTAATGAAATGACCAATCGGTGTAGTAAAACTGCAAAAGGTCGTCATTTAATAATTATACAAGACAGCAGTAGTTTCAATCTCAACAGTCATTATTACCGACTGAAAAAGAATAGTGGCATCGGCACTATTGAAGACAATTTCAACCTGGGATTTTTCATGTATGCAAGTCTTGTAATGGATGCATTCGCAGAAACGATGCTTGGGTTTTCAGACGTTCAGTTATGGCATCGTGTATATAATGACCCAGATCGGGAAAAGCGTATCAGTAAATTACCCATAGAGAAAAAAGAATCTTATAAGTGGATACAAGCATGCGAAAAAACAAAACAAAAACTCTCTGATGCAGCCAGCATCACTTTTGTTGAAGATCGAGATGGCGATATTTACGAACAGTTTGCAAGGATTGCTGGTGACAACACACATTTTGTAATCCGCAGTTGCAAAGAGCGAAGACTGGCTGATGGTAGTAGGCTATATGAAACATTACATAATGCAAAAGTATGTGGTCATTATGTGATAACAGTAGCAGGTAATGCAAGGAAAAAGAAAACAGAACGTAGAGCTCAGATCGATGTAAGGTTTAAAAAAGTAAATATTAGTCGCTCTTCTCATTGCATCAATAAAGATATTGCTGATACAATTGAGTTGTTTGCAGTAGAGGCTCGGGAAAGAGAATACAATGGCAAGGATAAAATTTGTTGGCGATTGCTTACAACACATACCATTAATGGATTTGAAGATACGATTGACATAATTGAATGTTATCGTAAGAGATGGTACATCGAACAAGTATTTAGATTGTTGAAAAAACAAGGCTTTGCAATGGAACAAAGTCAACTGGAAAGTGGATGGGCGATTAGAAAATTATCCGTGATGGCATTAAATGCTGTATTACGAGTCATGCAATTGATGCATGCAACTGGTGATGAAACAGCACAACCCATTAATGAGGTATTTACCACACAAAAACAAGCGTGTCTCAAACAAATCAATCAGCAGTTAAAGGGAAAAACAGACAAGCAATCCAATCCCCATCCTTGGAACATTCTATTGTGGGCCAAATGGATTATTGCAAGACTAGGAGGTTGGAAAGGATATTCCTCACAACGAGTACCTGGTCCTATTACATTAAAAAGAGGACTTGACAACTTCACCCAAATATTCAATGGCTGGTGCCTTGCGTTACAATTTTACCAAGATGTGGGTACAGTAGCTTCCGCAGGAGACCCCGTTGACTGTTTTACCAAGGTGGCGATGGTCGCCCGACCAACATAAACCATGAACCAATCTTCAAACTCATAGAAGAAAAAAACGTCCACGCACTGGTGTTTTGCTCATCAACTTCTCTTTTCATTCCAGTAGATTCGTAATGAGATGTAGTTAGTACAGCCTGTGGTCTGATTGGGGTTTGATTGTGGTCATAGTGCAGTTAAAAGCATTGTTTATGCATATAACCGCATGTAATCTGCAACCAGATACGAAGAGGCACACCAAAATAATGTTTTATGGCAAGACAAACCGGATCGAACGAATTTGAAGGTACTATTGGTCCCGTTACGGGATACAAAATGCGTGGCCGTTATTATCTGAGAATGAAAAGCTCACTTGACCGCAAAACGGTGCTGACCGACAAGCGCTTTTTCAAAACCCGTGAAAATGCAAAATGGTTTGCCGAGGCGCAGAAAATAGCGAAGGAGGTTTATCAAGAGCTTTCGCCCCTGCAACGCGACCGCCGCAAGGTTTGGTACCCGCTGAGAAATAAGGCTCAGCAAATGGTAAAAAAGAAATTGTCCCGTGAAGAGATTATCCGCGACTTAAGAAAGGAATTTACAATACGCTAAATACTTACTGAAGAAGAATTACAAACTCTTATTTCCAAAGACATTCAAAATGTCAGGATCAGCGCATTTAGATTAAATAGGGCCATGTACTAATGCGTTCACCATTTATTTTTTATACTCGATCATCCGGTTCCTTCCTATCAATTTACTTTCACGATGATCTGCGTAAAAGAATGTGGGGGGAACGAATAAACAATCTTATTTCCTTTTATTGTTGCATTTTTCATTACCGGAGCATATTGTTGCTGCTTATCAAAACTAAATGCTTCGTTCAAATCTGTTGTGTTTACCTCGCTAACAGACGGATTGCCTGAAAAACTTCCTGATTGATTGATGATCTCCGTTTCAATGGCTTTGTCTTTATGACGATTGACAACATTAATAATGACTGAACCAGTTTCTTTTGAATAAACTGTGCTTACGTCGAGATAAGGAATGCCTTTGTACTTGCCTGCGCTGAACGTATCGCATGCAACGTAAGGATCGATGGCAGTACCGCGACAATTGTTAGAAAACAATTTGAATGTATAAAACAATGGAGATTTGAAGGTCCCTTTCTGGGGATCACTTGATAAAAGAGAAGTCATCAGCGTAAAATTTCCCATCTTCACTACATCGGCATGACGGATAAAGGAATTTAGCGATTGTGCTACCGGCAAAACGTTCAAAAAGCTTCTGCCGAAAGATCCCCATTCATCTACTGAAATACCAATTGGGTTTTTGTAACCTTTAATAGCTGATATATTTTCAATTTCATTTGCAGTAAGTTTTATTCTTTCTTCAAAGGTCATGGCACTGGCTCCCATCAAGCTGTAGTAGTCCGGCGAATTTTCCCAGTAACTGTGTATGGAAATATAATCTATGCGATCTCCCAGACCTGTTAGTATTTTACGGTTCCAGTCATCCCATGTGCCTTGGCTGTACCACGATGAACCGCAGGCAACTAATTTAATAGTGTTGTCAACTGCCTTCATTGCTTTGGCTGCTTCTCTCGCGACCTCCACATAATCTTCGGCATTTTTATGACCGAGTTCCCATGGCAAACCATCCACTTCATTTCCCAAATCCCATATCCTTACATTGTATGGATCTTTATGTCCATACTTTGCACGTAGATCAGAATAGTATGTGCCTCCTTTGTAATTGCAGTATTCAACCCAATACACTGCGTCCATTATATTATCAAGACCAAGGTTGACACAAACAATATTTTCACTACCGATGGATTGATTAAGTTTCATCCATTCATCCGTACCGACATGATTATTATCCACGCCACCCCATGCAAGGTTGATACGGACAGGACGTTGATCCTTTGGACCAATTCCATCCTGCCAGTTATAGCCCATCAAAAAATTGCCGCCTGGCCATCGCATATTTGTTACTTTCAACTCTTTCATCGCATTAATGTAATCTTTCCTGAACCCGTTTTCGTCTGCAAGGGGGGATGAGGGATCGTAAAGATTTCCATATACAGTATTGAATTCTGTATTTGAATTTGCTATTCTTCTGTGGATGGGCTCCATGAACACACCATAAATTTTCGGATCAATTTCTCCAATCGTTCTTTCCAGATCAATTTTAATTTTTGCTGTTTGCGAGAACAGAGATAACGGAAGAAGGACTTGCAACAGAAAAAGTATTTTTTTCATGACGGACGATTTAAAAAAATTTAAAGACGATGGTCTGTAATACCTGGTTTCTTTAGTATTCTGATATCCGAATAGTGGACATTTTATTTTAGCAATATTATACTACCAAATCTGCGAAGGCTGCGTTAGAAAAGCAATCTATCACATCACTTCATTCACAAGCGTTCCAATTCCGTCAATGGAAATTTTGATCACATCTCCGCTTTTTAAAGTAAAATCGTGTTCGGGCACAATTCCCGTCCCAGTCATAACCAAACAACCATGTGGAAAAGAACATTCACGGTAAACAAACGATACTAATTCTTCTAATGATCTTTTTATTTGACTTATGGCAATACTTCCTTCAAAAACAATTTTGTTATTTCGGTTTATTTCCAAACGAATAGTGGTATTCTTATCTAGTGGGTCTTCGGTAACATAAATGCAAGGTCCAACAGCAGCGCATGCATCATACGTTTTTGCTTGTGGCAGGTACAAAGGATTTTCTCCTTCAATACTTCTGCTGCTCATGTCATTACCGATGGTGTAACCGATAATTTTTCCTGATGAAGAAACTATCAGTGTGAGCTCAGGTTCAGGAACATCCCATGTGGAATCTTTTCGAATTCGCACTTTATCATTTGGTCCGACTATGCGGTGGGGGTTTGCTTTGAAAAAAACTTCGGGGCGTTCTGCTTCATACACTCTTGCATAAAAATCTCCCCCGCCTGCGTCTTTGCTTTCCTCCTGCCTTCCAATTTTGCTTCGTAAATAAGTGACACCGCAGGCCCATAGCTCCTGTTTGCTTCCAACCGGAGCAAGGATATCATTTGGATTATTTTGAGAAGGAGAAAGACCTTTGATTTTTTCTTTCATCTTTTGAAAGAGAGCATCATCATTTACAAAATTGTCCCAATCTTCATTTTCTAATAAATAAAATCCATTCCTGTTTTCAATTATTATTCCTTGTTTGGTTTTGTGCAGTTTCATCCTTTCGTGGTTTTCATTTTAAATTGAATGCTTAGCTCAATGCAAATCCCTTGTCACTTCTCCATCTGATCCACCATTTAAGACATCGAGGTCAGCGCCTAGATGTGCCTGCTGCACATGAGCAATATACAATTTTACATAGCCTCTCACTGCCACAGGTTTGGGGGCAATCCACTCTTTCCTTCTTTTCTCCAATTCTTCATCACTTACATCAAGATGTAATTTTCTCTTTTCTACATCTAGGTCAATCATATCGCCATTCCTCACTAGTGCCAATGTTCCTCCAATTGCTGATTCAGGAGAAACATGCAAAACAACTGTGCCTGCTGCTGTGCCACTCATTCGCCCATCTGAGATCCGGATCATGTCTTTAATTCCTTTCCTTAATAATTTTTCAGGAAGATCAACATTTCCCACTTCAGGCATGCCGGGGTAACCAACAGGACCCACATTTTTTAAAATGATCACAGAATTTTCATCAATGTTCAGGTCAGGATCATCAATTCTTGAATGATAATCTTCAATGGTTTCGAAAACAACAGCAGGTCCCCGATGCTTCATCAATTCTTTGCTTGCTGCCGATGGTTTGATAACAGCTCCATTTTCACAAAGATTTCCTTTGAGCACTGCTATACCTGCATTTTCCTGCAATGGGTTATCAATTGTTGCAATCACATCCTGATTGTAACAAACAGGAGTGGTATTATTTTCTCCAAGAGTTTTTCCATTTACTGTTATTGCATCATTGTGCAAATGCTTCTTTAATTCTTTTATCACAACGGGAAGCCCTCCTGCATAAAAAAAATCTTCCATCAAATACTTGCCTGACGGTTTCAGGTTGACAAGTAAAGGAATTTTACGCCCGATTCTGTCAAAGTCTTCCAGGTTTAATTCAACTCCAATTCTTCCTGCTATCGCTAAAAGATGAATGATAAAGTTGGTGGAACCACCAATGGCAGCATTCACGACGATCGAATTTTCAAAGGCCTCCTTTGTAAGAATCTTTGAAAGCTTCATATTTTCTTTCACCATTTCAACAATTCTTCTTCCTGACAGTTGCGCCATAACTTTTTTTCTTGAGTCTACTGCAGGAATAGCTGCTGCACCGGGAAGTGTTAGTCCCAGTGCTTCTACCATGCAAGCCATGGTGGAAGCTGTGCCCATCGTCATACAATGTCCTGCACTTCTTGCCACTCCGATCTCTGCTTCCAGTATATCTTCGGCGGAATAATTTTCAACCAGCATTTTTTCTTTTACCATCCAGTTGAACGAACCCGACCCAAGGCATTCTCCTTTGAATCTTCCATTCAGCATAGGACCACCGGGAACAACTATTGTGGGAAGATCCACACTACATGCACCCATTAATGTTGATGGAGTAGTTTTATCACAACCGGTAAGAAGCACCACGCCATCAATCGGGTTGGCACGAATGGTTTCTTCTGTATCCATTGCTGCCAAATTGCGAAACAGCATAGTGGTTGGCCGCATGATGGTTTCTCCAAGAGAAGTAACGGGGAACTCTAATGGAAATCCCCCCGCTTCAACCACGCCGCGTTTTACTACTTCAGCAAAATCGCGAAGGTGGCCATTGCATGGAGTTAGCTCACTCCACGTGTTACAAATGCCTATAACGGGTCGCCCACGAAAATAATCATCAGGATAACCTTGGTTACGCAACCAAGACCGGTGCACAAATCCCATTTTGTCGTCCTTACCGAGCCAATCAGAACTCCGAAGTTTTTCTGTTGAAGAATTATGGCTTGTAGTTTCTTTTAATTGAGTCACGTTAGTTGTCACATCATCAGTATTTCGTATAAATCAAATGTATCTTCTTTTTAATCGGCCAATTCAGCATTTTATGTTCAATCAAATTGCATAAGAGTTAAAAGACCTTATGTAGACACACAAGGTCATCTGCTTGCGTTAAGAGAAACTGTATTTGCTTCAAATTGTTTATATACTATTACGGATTATCCCAGAACACTTTTGACGTTAATTTATCACCACCAATTGCTGTCGCAGCAGCATTATAATTAGCTGTATTTGCAGAGGCTTCACCATCCGGATAAGACAATCTTCTCACGAACCCGCCATTAAGTTTATCGTTGACAGTATTAGGACTTAAAGCAGGATATCCACTTCTTCTAAAATTGGCAAACGCTTCTGTTCCGTTTCTAATATTAACAATCCAGTATTGGGTGTTAATCAATTTAAGCGCATCTGCTGGGTTGTATAATACAGCAGGGTTATTGATATATGCAGTTATTTCTCCCGCAGAAATAGGAAAGGTTCCCGGATAAAGAGTATACACTGCCATGTCAGCCGCAATTCCATTTTCATAATATATCTTGGCTTGAGCATCACCACCAGGGATCCAACCTCTCGCAGCTGCTTCTGCCAGCAGTAATGATGTTTGTGCATAAGTAACATAAAAATCAGGAGCTGCCGGGGACGCCACTGTCCAGACGTTAATCTGCGAATAATTAAGCCCACTTCCCCTCGTGCCTCTGTATGGTGCAACAGAAAGCTGCGCATCGGTTTTCCCTATTGGAACTCCGAACTGATTGGCTAAAACGGTATCAGGGTTAGGTTGAGAGGAAACACTACCCGGGTTTGCAAAATTTGCCAAAATGAACTTCCCTCGGGGGTCATTGGTTGACTTCAGGTGATTAACAAATGGTTCCGCAGCATAGTTAAATTGAGAAAAGTTTCGCAATGCCGCATTATCGCCTTGCGTATATACGGTTCCATCATATTTTACGTATGCATTATCAGCATTGGAAGCCATTACTCCACCAGCAAACGCCTCTGCTACTATAGACTTGGCTTTTGTCGGATTAATTTTTGAATACCGCATTCCCAATCTCAACAGTAATGAATTACCAAGTTTTTTCCACTTGGCCACCTGAGGTGGTGTGGTTGAGTTTTTGACAGAAGGCTGAGCATTTATGCCATAAAAAAGGTCAGCGGAAACAAAGTCAGCATTTGGGTCCAATGCAGCTATCCCTTCTTTGAGTTCTTTGTATAAAGAATCATATATGGCCGCATCATCGTCATATTTTGGATAGAAAATTTTGTCACTAATACCTCTCCCTGCTTCGGAGTAAGGAACATCTCCATAGTCGTCCACAAGCCCCATAAATAATTGAGCTTTCCAGATTCGGATCATGCTTCGTAAATTAACACGTGCTGTATTTTCACCTAAAAGGAAAAGAGCCTGCATCATATTTTTGACGGGTGCATTATTGCCGTTAGCTCCTCCACTATACGATTGATCCCATTTAGGAGTACTGACACCGTCAATATCGCTATTAAAATTAAAGCCATCATTAGCCCCAGTATTATAAGGAACTACAAATTGCTGAACGATGGTATGCTCCGCGGTCCAGGTTCCAAGATGAGTTCGTTGCGCTCCCGCAAACAAAAGAGCAGGATCAACTGAATTAGCCGCATAAGGATTGGTGTTTACTTCTACAAGATCTTTTGTACACCCAGCAAAAAGAAAAACGGTGCTTATAAACATCAGTCGTTTAGATATTTTTATCATGTCGTTAGAATTTGACGTTTAAAGTAAGGTTGTAATTACGTGTGGTTGGCAATGAGGAGTTCTCATAACCTGCCCTTATGTCTCCGGATGACTGAATCGCTTCCGGATCAAGGCCCGGTAAGTCCTTATGAATTATTGCCACATTACGGCAGGAAGCTGATAATGATAAACCTTTCACGAAATTAAATAAGGGTAGTTTTTTTATAAGGCCCGTAAAATTATATGCCACGGAAATATTTCTAAGTTTGATGAAATCAGACTTGAATGTGAAAGGGTCACCAATTTGGTTGTTCCGGTAATCTGTCCAGAAACCCTGTAATCCACCACCGGCAACAAATACATGGGTTTGGTTGGGCAGCCCCGTAGCATCAGAGACTCCAGGAAATACATACCCGGTATCACGTCCCAACAACGACAATTTAGAATGCCCCTGTCTCGTCATATTCAACAGCGTAGAAGACAAAACAGTACCTCCGAACTTGTAGTCAATAAATATTCCTACACTCAGATTTTTATAGGTAAAAGTATTATTCCAACCACCGGTAAACTTGGGGATTGAACTGCCTACTGGGTTAAAGCCAGAAGTAATACCCGGAGGGTTTGTATTTGATGCAAGTGGTCTACCATTAGCGCCTACAAGAATTTCACCTTTAGCATTTCTCCTGTAAGTTCTCGTATACAATTGATTCATCGCAAGCCCTTCTGTATACCTTATTTCTCCCAGGAATTCATTACCGGTACCATTAAAATAAAGGAGCAGTCTGGTTCCGCTTGGAGTGCCTACATCGAGAACTTTTGTTTTGAGATAAGTATTGTTCCAGGAAGTAGTCCAGCTAAACTTTTGGTTTTGGAACACCTTGTATTCAGCCAGGGTCTCCAAACCACTGTTCTTTAATGAAGCTTCGTTTTGTTTGAAATTATTGTATCCGGATGCACTGGAAAGTACAACATCAATTATTTGATCAGTGGTTACTTTATCAAATGCTGCAACATCCAATAACAACCTGCTCTTAAACAATCTTAGCTCAAGACCTATTTCTTTTTCTGTTACAGTAAATGGCGCCAGGATTGGGTTGGGAACATTGTTGCCATTAACACTGGCTAAGGTTTGGTTATTAAACGGGTTTTGATTGTAGGTATAAGTTAGCACCCCATCATAGGGACCCACACCGGCTATACTACCTACCTGTGCCCAGGACGCTCTTAATTTACCATAAGAAAGCCATAGCAGTTTTTTTAATAATTCCGAGAAAACAAAACTACCAGATACAGAAGGATAGAATTTACTGTTGAACTCAGGATTTAATACAGAGAACCAGTCATTTCTACCCGTGAAGTTCAGGTATAACATGCCATTGTATCCAAACTCGGCCAACCCATAGAGAGAATTGGTGCGGCTTCGGGAAAAACCATAACCCTGGGTTTTGACAGTACCGTTCGGAATGGAATAAAGATCAGGGCCACTAAAATTAGAAGCGCTTTGATTCAAATTTTGGAACTTCGACCTCAAAGTGTTCCCACCAAAACTGGCATCGATAGAAAACTTTCCAAACTCTTTGTTACCACCAATCAAAAAGTCCGCATTTATGTCAGTCGTAATGGTTTGATTTAAATTAAAGTTACCTCTGTATGTACCGTCACTATTAGTAAGTACCTCCGCTCCAGTACCATTCAGCACATTCCACTCAGCGAAATTAGTATAGTGATCATAGTTAAACCTGCCTTGTGCATAGAGCCAATTCAGGATGTTATAACGTAGTGTAGCCGTTCCCAAAAGACGATTCCTGTCTTCTTCATATTTTTGGCCGTGTTGAAGAGGGTAAAAGGGATTGTTAATCGTGCCAAGGAATCCGTTAGTCTTCCATTCTGCTCCGGCAGTATTAGTTGCATTTTCCCTGTAGGCTTCAATCGGTGTGGAAATAGGCATCCTGGTAAAGAAGTTAACAGCACCGTCACCTTGTGTACCTATTTGTGGAGGGTTGATATAATTCTCATCTGCGTAGTTAATATTTAATTGCAGCTTAAGTTTTTTGGTGACGTCGTGATTGATTCCTACGTTGAAAATCCTCCTCTTATATTTATTGCTTGGTACAATGCCATCAGCATTTGTGGTTGATATTGAGGCTCTGAAACTTCCGTTGGCATTACCGCCTGACAATGCAAGTGTATTGGTTAGATTTTTTCCTGTTTGTAAAAAGTCGAAAAGTTGATTGGGATATGCAGAGTAGGGTCGCATAACTCCATCAAAGTTGATCGTAGGCTGATTATCTAATTTGGCACCCCAACCAAACTGACCATTGCCCTGCACCTGCCCTGCAGTCGTAAATTTGACACCATTTTGTCCTTGCCCATATTCAGTCTGGGTAATTTCGTCCAGGAAATTCAAAGCTTGCGAAACAGTGTAACTGGAAGTAAAATCTACTCCAATGCCCTGGTTCTTTTGACCAGACTTGGTGGTAATGATTATCGCACCGCGGGCAGCCCTAGAACCATAAAGTGCGGCTGCAGAAGCTCCTTTTAACACAGTTATACTTTCAATATCATCTGGACTGATGTTTGCTAAATTATCCCCGCGATCACGTTGTTGACCGTTTCCTTCTGCATTTCTGGCACCCTGATCCATAGGAAGTCCATTGATTACTATAAGCGGCGAATTATCAGCTCCCGCAAATCCAACCTGTCCACGAAGGCGTATTTGGTTACTTGCGCCGGCACCGGCTGCAGGAGGAGTAATATTCAGGCCAGCTACCCTTCCTTCAAGAGATTCACCTACATTGGTAGTTCTATTCTTCACTAGTTCATCTGTATTAACTTGTGTTGCAGCGTAGCCCAATTTTTTTGCTACGCGCCTGATACCCAAAGCTGTCACCACAACGGTTTCCATGCTACGAGTATCTATAACCATCGAAACGCTGACAGATTGCTTCCCGTTCAATGGCACTTCCTGGGTAAAGTAACCTACATTACTAATGATAAGGACATCATTCCCTGAAGCATTAATACTGAATTTCCCTGCATTATCGGTTAACGTAGTGCGTGAACTGCCTTTCACTTGTACCGTTACATTACTGATTGGTTTTTTGTCAGCATCGGTTACCGTACCGGTCACCGTTTGTGAAAAGGCATCAATTGAGCACACTAAAAGAAAAAGTAAGAACAACAATTTGTTCAGGTGGGCAAGAGCCTGCCAGATTTTTTTTCTCATATAGCAGAGTTTGTGATTTAAAAGTAGTTCTCTGAAAAATAAAGGTCTTTTACAAGCTTGTACAAAGTATTCGAACTTCTCAATAAAAAGCTTCCAATAAAATACAGCGGAAAATATTATACAAGCTCAATGAACAGATCTGTCAACGACAAACGAATGGCGATAGCAACTGTGTTACCGGTTTAATAAACAACAAGCTCCCGGAAAATCAGAAGCTGGTTGTAAGAACAGCAAGTTGACTTCTGTGTTTGTTATTTGAATTTTTCTACTCCTTTTACATTCATCTGTAATGATGTTATTCTATCCACTGGCCCGGTGATGAACAAAAGTTTATTATTCTGGCCGGCAAAAACATTATTGGTGGCACCGCCACCGGTAGGGATTATGAGGATGTTATTTCCTTTGGGATCAAAGGCCATGAGCCCTCTTCCGTTGCTTATGTAAATATTCCCTTGCTCATCCATTGACATTCCATCGCCTCCCCATTCGGTAAACTTTTTCATATTGGATAATGTTCCATCAGGATTAATATCAAACACCCAAGTGCCGCCCTTGTTGTCACCAGCCCATTTATTCACATACAATTTTTTTCCATCAGGAGTTCCAACAACACCATTTGGAAATGAATTTTCAGGGCTCCATCCTGCCATCGTTGTCACTCTTACTAAAGCGTGACTACCGGGAGCTAAGTAGTACACATGACCTGCTATGCCAGCACCCTGCTCAGAATACACAGGAGGCCATCCGGGATTGCCTGTTTTGCGTGGATCGGTTGCATCCCAATAACCTCTTGGAAACATGGGGTCAGTGATGTACATGCCACCAGTAACAGGATTGATCCACACATCATTTGGCCCATTTAATAGTTTACCATTGTAATTATTTACCAGTACAGTATGATTGCCATTCGGAAGTATTTTCCAAAGCTCTCCATGCAAATCTGCACAGGCAATAAGATTGCCGTCCTTGTCAAACATCATCCCATTCGAGCGGCCTGTACCAGTTAAAAATGTAGTGATTGCATCCGTAGCGGCATCCCACCTGTAAATCTTATCATTGGGTTGATCAGTAAAAAATACATTTCCGTGTTTATCCACAGCAGGTCCTTCAGTAAAACCAAAGCCTTTTGCCAAAGTATCCAATTTCCCATGTGCGCTGGATGAAACAAGACCTACCGGATCAAAAATATTGCTTTCATTTACTTGCGTGGAATTGCGAACAGAAACCTGGTTGGACAAAACCTGTTCCGGATTTTTAACCACGTTTTTTTGACATGAGTTATATCCGAACGAGCATAATGCGGCCAGGAAAAAAAGGAATCTCTTTTTCATGATAAACAATTTTGAGTTTAAAAAAATGAACAAATAGTTTGTTCAGGCGGGCGGAAATCTGTCAGTGTTTTTAGCAAAGGGTTCGTTAGGTGAACCCGGCTGTGTAAGGTACCTTTCTTTTACACCATTATAAAAGTATCCGAACTTGTCAACAAAAAACTTCCAATAAATTACAGCGAAGGATATTATACAAGCCCATTCGCATTTATTAGTAATATCGCTAAAAGAAATCCTGAAACTAACGATTGCATGAACCAATACTTTTTAAAAAAAGAATGCAAAGAGCTTCATGCTTTTCCTCATATCATGGAATTTGCTTTGAAAAAAATAAACACCATACAATTTGATTCTTTTAAAAAAGAAACGTCTGAATTTTTCCGCTTTTATCATGTTATTGATGGTCGCTTCAGCTGGATGATAGAAGACCAACATCACACTCTTTATCCTGGTGATCTGGCTATTGTTTTACCCGGTCAAAGCTTTGGTGGTGAAAAAGACTTGCTTGATATTGGCACGCTTACCTGGCTCCATCTTGGATTGCAACAAACGGAGCGAACAGGTAAAATAGGGATGGGCAAATGGAGCCGTCTTACCGATAGTGAATGCAGAACAATAGGAAGAATTATAACATTCAATAACTGCCCTGTTCTGTCAAAAATAAAGGAAGCAGGAATCATTTTTCAAAACATCCAAAACGAATTCATTAACCAGGAAATTGGTTATACAGCCCGCATCAACCAATTAATAGATGAACTATTCATTTTAATCGCACGACAATTAACACGGCAGAATAATTCACGCAGGGATTTTCCTCAAACATTTACAAAACTGGAACAAACACTTCGTGAAAATCTTTCGCATCAATGGACGGTAGAAGAAATGGCCGCAT
The DNA here is from genome assembly GCA_036005185.1 of Chitinophagaceae bacterium. Classification (GTDB taxonomy): domain Bacteria; phylum Bacteroidota; class Bacteroidia; order Chitinophagales; family Chitinophagaceae; genus VBAU01. The sequence continues at coordinate 49,235 of DASYQS010000003.1, forward strand.
TGGTAGGATTGGGCATAACGGCTTTTTCGGAAAAAGTAAAAAACTTTACCGGTTTTTCGCCTTTGAATTATTTGATCAACATCCGCATTTCGGAAGCGATTAAATTATTAAAACGTCCCGATGTACATGTAACGGATATAGCACTGGATGTAGGTTTTTATTCATCACAACATTTTGCCACAACCTTCAAAAAGCTTACAGGCTATACGCCCAGTGAGTTCAGAAAGAAAAATATACCAACTAACTAAATTTTTAAAAATGGATTGCATCATCACTATTGAAATAGGAACTGGCGCCATCAGAGTTACAGCTTTTGATATGGATGGGAACTTGCTGGGTTATTCGAAAGGCTCTTATCCTACTTTTCATGCAAAGCCTAATTATAGCGAACAAGATCCCGAACAGATCTTCATCACCATGCTTTACATACTAAAGAATTTTTTGAATGAAAAAATTCATCCTAAAAAATACAATGTGGTCAGCATCTGTTTTAGTTCAGCCATGCACAGTGTATTGCCGATTGATAAGAACGGCGTACCCATAGGTAATGCAATCGTATGGTCGGATAACCGCGCAAAGAAAGAAGCCGACGATTTGAAAAATTCTGCCCTTGGAAAATCACTGTACAAAGCCACCGGCACACCGATACATGCTATGTCGCCGCTTAATAAGATCACATGGTTAAAAAACAACGATAAAGATTGCTTTACAGCAACAAAGAAGTTTTTATCCATTAAAGCATACGTCATTCAACAACTTACCGGGGAATACGTCATTGATCACAGCGTAGCTTCTGCAACAGGCCTGTTGAATATTCATCAATTAACATGGGAAGACGATGCATTGAAATATGCAGGGATTACGAAAGAACAACTACCGGATGTTGTTTCGGTTTTTTATTCACCCAAAAAATTGAAAAAGGAATACCAAACCTCATTAGGGTTACATGATAAAGTAAAAATCATTATTGGCTCCAGTGATGGTTGCATGGCTACATTGGGTGCCGGAGTTTGGAGTGATGGAAAAGCAACTATTACCATTGAAGAAAGCGGCGCGGTAAGAGTGGTTGGCAAAGAAGTATTACAGGATGAAAAGCAGCGGTTGTTTAATTATGTGCTTACCGAAGGCTGTTATGTTTCAGGGGGCCCTACCAACAATGCAGGTTCGGCATTTGAATGGTATGCCAAGCAATTTGGCGATTTTAAAAAAGCGTTTGACCTCGAAGACTGCATGGAGAATTTGATCAGCGACGCGGCCAAGGTTCCGGCAGGTTCGGAAGGATTGATTTTTCTTCCTTACCTGCAAGGAGAAAGAGCGCCGATATGGAATGCCAATGCAAGGGGTGTTTATTTTGGCTTGAACATCAAACACGACCAACAACATTTTGTGCGTGCTACTATTGAGGGCATTTTATTCGCTTTTTACAGTATTGGAAAAACCCTGGAAGAACATAGTAAATTTAAAAGTCTTTCTGCAAATGGAACATTTGCTGCCTATCCCCTCTGGACACAAATAATAGCGGATATGTTCAACAAGCCTGTTTATATCAAACAAAATTCAGGTCCTGACAGCGTTGCTTGTGGTGGTTTTCTATTGAGTGCAACCGAAATAGGTCTTTACAACAATTTGGATCAAGCGGCACAAAAAGTGAAACTGCTGGATAATTTTCATCCACAAATTCAAAATCACACAATCTACATGAAGCAATTTGCCGTTTTTGAAAAATTGAGTATAAAACTCTTCGACGAATTTGAAGCCATCGCTGATTTGCAACAAGACAATTAAAACAACCAACTGCTTAACTACTTGCCATGAATAGAAAATCTGTTTACAATCTTTTTTATTTGGTTGCAACCATTGTATTAATAGCCTGGACTTTTGTTACCATTAATCAATTGCACAATTGGGGTGGCTGGTTATTACTATTATTTTTCTTTAGTCTCGCTGTTGCGTTCAGGGGCAATCAATTTTTAAAAGGTCTGTCGTACACAGTAATGATCATTGGTGTAGTGAGCTTTGCCATGTATCACCCGCAGTATTTCAAAACCATCGGCAATTTTAAATTATCTGCACTTATTATTCCGTTGCTTCAAATTATTATGTTCGGTATGGGAACGGAACTAAGCTTAAAAGATTTTGCCAATGTTGTCCGCATGCCGAAAGGAATTATTGTAGGGGTTGTTTTTCATTATCTCATTATGCCTTTAGTTGGTTTTGCCATTGCCAACTTATTCAATTTTCCAAATGAAATTGCAGCAGGAATTATCCTTGTAGGATGTTGCCCAAGCGGATTAGCCTCTAACGTCATGGCCTATCTTGCAAGAGCTAATCTTGCACTTTCCGTTTCTGTAACTACAATTTCCACATTGCTTGCTCCATTCTTAACACCATTGCTTTTGCAATGGCTAGGCGGCAGCTTTGTGCAGATAAACTTTTGGGGAATGGTATGGGACATTACAAAAATTGTGATCATTCCCATAGTGGCGGGTCTTCTCTTTCACTACCTGATGCGTGGAAGGTTCGGTTGGCTGGATAAGATATTGCCGTTGCTTTCAATGGGTGGCATTGCCCTCATATTGGCAATTATGGTGGCTGCGGGTAGAGATAATCTTTTAAAAGTTGGAGCACTGTTATTGGTAGCTACATTCATTCACAATGTTGCAGGATTTTTTCTTGGATATTGGTCTGCACGGTTGATGAAGTTTAATGAAAAGGACAGCAGAACTATATCGCTTGAAGTAGGAATGCAAAATGCCGGCCTCGCAACCGGTCTTGCATTGACTATGGGAAAAATTGCCACGGCGGGATTGGCACCGGCCATCTTTGGACCGGTGATGAATGTGAATGGTTCTTCATTGGCCAGTTGGTGGCACAACCATTTGCCAAAAGAAAATATTCTCGATAACAAAAAGGCTTCTGAAAAAGAAGAAATCGCAAAAGCCACTGCTGTCTAAGTATTGTTCATCCAAAAAATCAAGTTATGCCTGTAATCAAACGCTTGTTTTTTCCTTTCGCACTTGTTGTATTCATGAGTCAACTAAGAGCACAATCCGTGCAAATAACAAAAGAAGAGCTCATTGCATTAACTCCTGAATGGAAGGGAGAACGCTTTGCTGATGGCCGCCCGAAAGTGCCGGATGATATTATTAAACGAATGAAAGCTGTAAGTGTAGAAGAAGCCTGGGCCACCATGAGCAATGCGGGTTATCGATACCAAATTGCCGAGGGATGGGAAGTCATCAACCCCGATAGTGTACTGGTTGGCCGAGCGGTGACTGCAACGTTCATGCCTGGGCGTCCCGACGTATGGAAGGCAATTGATTCCATGGGAAAAAAAGAGGGAAGGAGGGCTCAAAATGTTTGGGCTGTAGAAATGTTGCAAAAAGGAGATGTGTATGTAGCCGACCAGTTTGGAGCAAAAAGAAACGGACCGACTATCGGTGACAATGTAGGAAATGCTATTTATGCAAGAACAGGAAACGGGATTGTATATGATGGCGCCATCAGAGATTTGGAGGGTTTGAAGGAAATTGGTGGCTTCACTTCTTTTTATACCAGCTATGATCCATCTTATCACAATCCCGGAGCAGGACCAAGCAGGGATTTAACGACGATGATTGTGGGCATTAATCATCCCACCCGCATCCGCACTGTAACCGTAATGCCCGGTGATGTGGTATTGGGTAAAATGGGCGTTGTTGTTTTTATTCCTCCTCAGTTAGCAGAAAGAGTAGTCATTACTTCGGAGATCGTACGGTTAAGAGATATGTTCGGTCATCAACGGTTAAGAGAAGGAAAATACACTGCCGGACAAATTGATACACGATGGACCGATGAAATAGAAAAAGATTTTTCTAAATGGCTTAATGATCACATGAATGAATTACCAGTTCCAAAAGCAACGATCCAGAATTATTTGAAAGATAGAACATGGTAAAGCAATTTAATTGTCAATTAGCAATAAAAATAACCAACTAGCAACGATCAAAACTGAAAACATTAATTCACTATCAACAAAACGTTTATGTCAAGCTCAAGAAGATCATTTATTACCAAGACAGCAATAGCTGCAGCAATGGCTCCATTTGCTTCCCTGTCCAAGACGTATGGGCAAGGGCTCGAAAATGCCATGGAAAACACACCCAAAGCTTCTGCACCATCCGATCTAAAAATCACTGATGTTAAATGTGCTTACTCCGGTGGTGGATTGTTTGTAAAAATTTCTACAAACCAGGATATTGTTGGCTGGGGCGAGGGAGTAGATGCTGTTGGCGGAACATATCATTTAGTTCAACGGTTGGGAAGACAATACCTAGTTGGGAGAAGCCCATTAACTCCTAACTTGTTTTTTGAGCAAATGCGTAAAGGTGCTTTTTTCGGTGGTGCACAATCTGGTATGTTTGTAGCTGTACTCAGCGCTTTTGATTCTGCGTTGTGGGATTTAACCGGAAAAGCATTAGGCTTACCTATCCATCAATTATTGGGTGGAAAGTTTCGTGATAAAGTAAGAGTCTATTGCGATACTCAATTATACTCCGTTCGCAATCCCAAGCCCGAAGAATATGCGAAGGTAGCAAGAGAAGCAGTTGACAGAGGATATACTGCAGTTAAATTTGATCTTGACGAAGCAGGCGATCCCAATAAATATGACAGGTGGAACTGGACGGCAAGCCTTGCTGAAGTAGAAAGGATGTATAATTCCATGGCCGCCGTTCGGAAAGAAATAGGTCCGCATATTGATATTTGTTGCGACATGCATGGACGGTATGATGCACCGACCGGAAGAAAAGTGGCAAAGGTGATGGAACCTTTAAATCTTATGTGGCTGGAAGAACCTGTTCCTGCTGATAATGTAGATGCTTATAAATACATCACACAAGAAACCAGTACACCGATTTGTGGTGGAGAAAATTTTTATCTCACTTACGGTTTCACCCGTTTATTATCAGAGGGAGCAGTCGATCTAATAATGCCCGATCTTCAGAAATGCGGAGGATTAGGTGAAGGACAGCGTATAGCGGCCCTTGCGAATGCTTATTACACACCTTTTTCACCGCACATGGTTGGTTCATTCCTTGGTTGCATGGCCTCGGCACATGTTTGTGCAGCCGTTCCTAATTTCCATATTCTCGAATGGCAAAGCCAATTCGATACAGTACCCAGATGGAAAGAGATTGTTAAGTACGATAAACCTTTTATTGAGAAAGGATTTTTAACTGTATCAGACAAACCTGGAATCGGAGTAGACATAAACGAAGAAGGTCTGAAAAAATATGCAACGCCGGGAGTACCTTTCTTTGCATAGCATACTCAAAAAGTCAAAAGTAAATTTTTTGGAACCTTTTTGAGAGTCTTTCAAATTTTTACTTTTGACTTCAAAAATATCTCACGGTTTTAGAAAGTGAGCAAACGCAAAACTCCTTTTAGTTAGTTTCTTATCGCAACAAATCAACGGTCGCATTTTTTGCTGTTTCGATAGTAATGCGTACCACTTCGTGCCAGTAACCGGCACTTTTCAAATAAGTCATTTCAAATTTTTGCAAATCGCCTTATTTATCGCTAACTAACGCTGTTGCCTTCGTAAAATAATTTCATAAACTTATTGCCTACTCTTCACCGCTCAATAAAGAAATAAGGTTCTCTTATGGTACTTATGTTTTCCTAAGGTAATAAGACTGACATCTAAAACACTAAACCGTTGTTTCTCTTCTTGAGTAGCGAAAATTTGAAATGCACATTTAGACAATAATATACCTTGAAGAAAACCGCAGTTTTCAATGCAAATCACCATGTTCTTTTACTCATCATCTTATCAACTTCTGCTCGGGTCATCTTGCCTAATTCAGGATGTTTTTCCAGCCATTTTAAAAACTCAGTTTTGATTTCATTCGTCCATTGGCTGTCAATTTCGCCGGTGCTGAATTTACCGCTGCGTACCATTTCAAAACCAAATTGGTCTTTGCGGATAACAAATTCTGATGTGCTCACCACCTCCTCTGCCAGGTGAGCCGGCACAAACAAAACGCCTTCTCTTGTTGCAATGACCAAATCACCGGGAAGCACAACGGCGTTACCTATACGAATGGGTGTATTGAGACCCATGAGCACCATTTGCTCGGTAAAAGAGGGATGAAAGTCACGAACGAAAGCATTAAAGCCCTTGATGTTTTTTATTTCTTGTAAATCCCTGGCGGCTCCATCAAACACAACACCGTTGCCCGATTTGCTGTAAATGGAATTAGCCAACGTAGCACCCATTATGCCGCCACCACTGATTTTTCCGAAAGCATCGGCAACATATAAATCGCCCTTTGTGAGTATGTCTATCGGCCATGAATTCGTATTGCCTTTTCTGCCTTGTTTGGCGCCTCTGTCTTTGATATTTTTTTCTACGTCGGGGCGGCTGGGCAAATACATTGCAGTCACTGCACGACCGGCCATAGTACTATCGTTAACAGTTTTCCATCCGCCTTCAAACTGGTTGATATAGCCTTCATTTTTTAGTACGGTCCAGGCATCGTCAATCATAATGTGTTTTGCCCTTTCCAGCAGGCTATCGGGAATTTTTGGTCTTCCATCAGCAAACCGTTCGCCCTTCCATTGCGAGGTGAGAAAAATCATTTCTTCTTTTGAAATGGTTTGCGCCAATGCGGTGCCCGTACAAAATAAACTTAACGAGAGTAACAGAATAGTAAACTTTGCTTTCATGTATTGAAACATTTAAGATGATTGTCTGCATTGGTTCACTCCAACCCTCCCGCATCTTTGGCAATATTTTTTATACTATCTGCGCCCAATCTTTCCCTCAATTGTGCGAGGTATAGGCTCCTCGGTGTTACATGCGTATCCATTGATTCAACATGACCATTTGGTTTGGAAAGGTCCTGTAAACCTGCATTGAAAATGACCGCATTGATTCCTATGTGCCCGAAGGAATAGTTTTGTGCGGTTGGTGGTTTTTGAAGTAAAAAATCTCCCTCGCAATTCCAGAAAACAATATTAGCGCCTGCCCAGCCAATGATGTAATCCCAATACCGTGCTGTAAGCGGCGCTTTCACGTTATCATACAAAACACCATTTACCCAATGGTTATGAGGTTCACTTGTAGAGTAAGGATTCACTGCTTTGCAATCAAGAAACACATTACCGCTTGCCTCAGAACCTTGTAATACAAATGAATGCCTTCCCTTTTGTGAAAAACATCTTTGCACTAAACAAAATTGACCATTCATTTGGTACGTAAAACGTCTTGCACCCATTCGAATGGAAACAGGCTCCCATGATTCGCAATCCTGCACCGTGATCCATTTTGTTCCTGCATTGCTTTGTACCACGCTGTTTCCAAAATGAAGAGCTGTGATATTACGCACCCATACATTTTTTGCGTTGCTGATGTTGATGAAATTGAAATAATGATTTTCATCGGAAAAATATTCATCCCCCTGGTACTGGTATTTAGGATCGAGTTTGTCCCGGTCCATATTGCCATAAGTCTTTGTACGAACTGTAGGATCGTATTCCGATACACCGCGCAGGTTTTCAATACCTACCAGCTCAATTCGTTCGTCGGTGTATTTATAAAGTTCACCTCCTCCCCAACGTATTTCAATAGCGCAAAAGATAGGAGCATCTATTGTAACCGTATTTCCCTTGATATCCACGATTGTTCGATCATAGTTGATATTGAAAGGTTGCCATCTGTTTCTAGCAACTGTAGCACTGTCCTCACCCAATTCCTTGATCCATGCTTGGTTTCCGATGCGTCTTACAATTACCTTATCTCCTTTTTTGAATACCTTGGCCGATGTTACATTGAAACTAGTTGCACCCACCGGCACATAGTTGTCTGTAATAGTTTGTTTGCTATCGTCCTGAATTTTGATTCCCGCGCTACCAGCAATGTTTATTAGTGCAGGCCTGCCGCTACGGCCGGGTGCCTGTGCTTGTTTTGGTGTTTTACCTATCAGTATAGTTCCGATATCACTCATGCCTTCTCCGCGCAATATCACACCCGATGTTTTAATAGTGATTGGTTTTTCGAGATTGTATTCACCCATTTTTAATAAAATAGTTCCTCTAAAACCAGAAGCATCGGGAGGCAAAGCCGAGACACTATCAATTATTTTCTGCAAATGATCTGAGTTGTCGCCCGGTAACGGCCATACTATTGCTTTAGGTTGCACATGGGGTATTGGCACTCCACCACCTTTATAACCGGCGTTCGAAAAATCGGGAATTTTGTTTCCAAGACTATCGGCAACATATACCAGCTTGCCATCAACGCCAGGATATACAAGCATTGTTGTTGGTGGAATGTCCTGGCCCTTGCTCGAAAAAAAATCAAAACAGAAAACCAAAAGAGCAATCGAATAAATTTTACTTCTCATAGCAACCGTTTATTGGTCAGTAAAATTTTCTATCTACAAATACTGCACAAAACCTTCCATGTTGGTGCGGATCTTAAACACCTTGCTGTAACTAACGATGTATAATGTTTTCATATCATTGTCTCCAAAACACAGACTTACGGGAAATGAAGGCAGATTAATCATTCCAATAAATTCACCGTTGGCATTAAAAATCTGTACGCCGTAATAAGTAGCCACGTAAATATTGCCCAATTTATCAATCGCCATACCGTCGGCGCTAGAGGACTTTCCTTTCCTGTCCAATACATTTTCGGTCAAAAATAATTTTGCAAACTTGCGGCCATTGCTGATTGTACCATCAGCATTGACATCGTAAGCCCAGATAAAATTATCCTTCCCGCTTTTCACCGGATACCATTCTTCATCGTCATAGCAGTTGTTGATGTAAAGCGTCTTGCCATCAGGTGATAACAAAATACCATTGGGCATAGCAAATTCATTCGGCTGAGTAAGCCTTGTTATTTTACCATTTGGTGAAACGTAATACACAGCACGGCCGGGCTGATTTTTTTGCGTCTCCATGGTAAATTGCGGGTCGGTGAAATAAACACCACCTTTTGCATCGGTGATAATATCATTGGGGCCATCAATCGGTTTTCCATCATATTTGTCGGCAATTGCTTTTATTACTTCTCCCTTTGTTGTCATTTCAACCACCCGATGCCCCATCATATCGCAAACAAGCAGATGGCCATTTTTGTACGGATACAATCCGTTTGTTTGCATTTTGCCTTCTGTAATATTTCGATAATTGCCGTTAGGCTCGAGTTCTACTGTTGAACTTTTCTTTGGGTTCGCATTAAAGTTCTGGTCGAAATACATGTTTGAAAAATAAAGCTTGCCGTTCATCCATTTCGCACCTTCGGTGAAATTCAATTCTGGTTTTGTTTTCTTACCATCAACAACAAGCTGCAGTTTTGCATCTTCAGGGATAATTGAATGATAAGCTGCCATTCTCGCTCTTTCCTTTTCCAAATAATCAACACGGACAGGCCAAAAAATATCCAAAGCATCACAACCAAGGTCTCCGATTTTTGCACCATGAACCATGTTTGCCGGAATACGCACCACATCGTTTGGTTTCATAGCCTGCTCTCCATCCAAAAGAATTTCGTTACAGCCGCCACGCAATGCAAACATCATTTGCTCTTCAGGATGTATATGCTCCGGGAAAGTTGAGTTCGGTTCCATTAATATAAAACTCAACTGCATATTCTTTCCTGATACCAATCGCGAATAGGCACCCGGAAGAAGGGCCGTTAGTTGAAAATCGTACAAGTCGTAAACCTTATTGGAAACTAGATTGGGTGTTTGCATAGTTTCAATGTCTTTTACTTCAGCCGGAAGATTTTTTCTACCTGCTTTTTGAAGATAGTCGAGACGTAAAGGGCTATAAGCTTCCAGTAATTTTGCACCCGATGAACCGGCAGTAACCGCATTTTTGGTTCCTTTTTCAAGGTAGACAAAATCAATTCTTGGTGTACCACTATGCGTTCCATCCGGCGCTTCCCTTTTTTTCGCAATCATGGTAACAGGCGTTCCATTTACCATTTGATTGATGGAACCTTCAAGCACAAATACAAATCTATCAGCCGGCAAAACTTCATCCGGAATTTTTGCATTGGGTGCTAATCGAAGAAGGCTAATCATCACACCACTTCCCCAAAAAAGCTTTGCATTCACACCTGGATACATTTCTATGCTGCCCAACTTTTCTAAACTTTTCACTTTCGCTACTTCAAGATTTGATGCAATCGCTGTTTGTGGGAGTCCTGAAAGTTTTTTTACAGTCAGGTTATGTTGCTTAATAAGTTCTTCGTTTTTCTCTTGCCAGCCGGGCTGAGAACCCGAAGAAGAAGTGCAACGTGTCAGACTAATGAATGTTATTGCAAACAGACAGTTGAAAACAATTTTGTTTATTTGTATAGCTCTCATAATTGCATTTGGTTTGCCGTATTGCACTGGAAAATAGTTATTTCATTTCAGCTAACTGTACAGGATTTATCGCCGGATTTTATTGAACATTTTTTGCTATAGCTTCTCTTATTTTTAATTGTTATTGCTTGTTCATTCAACCAAAATTTATTCAACATGAAAATTTTATTTACACTGTTAATCCTAATTGGAGGCTTAACTACTTTTGCTCAAAGCTCAATTGATGGTAATTGGAAAGGCACTCGTGAAACACCAAATGGCACGTTTGAAGTCAATTACACTTTTAAGGTTGAGGGAAATGTATTGACAGGCACCTGGAAAACACAGTTTGGTGAAGCCCAGTTGGAGAATGGAAAAGTTGATGGTAAGAAATTTTCTTACAGCATTTCTTTTAATGACATGAAAATTAATTACACCGGCGAAGTAGTTAACGATAACGAACTTTTGATTAAAAGTGAAAGAGGTGAAATGAAACTAGCCAGAGTGAAGTAAGAGTATAAACTCATTTGATACACTTCCCTTATTCTTACTCGCTGCTGATTATTGATTCAAACACTTGCTATGACGCTGAAAAGATTGCCTGTTAAAACTACCTGTGTAGTAATTATATTCCTTTCTTTCTTCATCTTTGCAACCTTTATTACTGATACAGGAAAGAATGCTCGTTATTCTACATGGAATCAGTATGGTGGAGGACCGGATCAGTCAAAGTATTTTGATGCTTCACAGATCACCAAAGAAAATGTGAACCAGTTGAAGCTGGCGTGGGTATATCCTACTATGGATTCAGCATTTAATTTCTTTAGTCCAATCGTTGTGGACACTATCATGTATGTCATGGCAAAGAATTCTTCGCTTGTTGCAGTGAATGCTGAAACAGGAAAGGAAATCTGGATACACGCCAACCTGCAGGGCCTAACCCGCAGAGGGATTAATTATTGGGAAAGCAAAGACAGAAAAGACAGACGTTTGCTGTTTACACTTAATAATACATTGCAAGCTATAGATGCCCTTACAGGAAAATCCATTATGGCCTTTGGCACCAATGGCTATGTTGATATGAGAAAAGGATTGGACCGGAACCCAACATCTATTCGAAGAATGCAGTCTATGATGCCGGGTGTTGTATTTGAAAATCTAATCATAATGGGATCAGCTCCAGGCGAAGGTTATTTTTCTGCTCCCGGTTATATTAGGGCTTATAATGTGGTAACGGGCAAGCTTGTATGGACCTTCCATACTATTCCACGACCGGGTGAATTTGGTTACAATACCTGGCCGAAAAACGCTTACAAATATGTAGGCGGCACAAATGTGTGGAGCGAAATTTCGATAGATGAGAAACGAGGGATTGCTTATTTGCCTATTGGCTCACCTACGTATGATTTTTATGGTGCCGATCGTTTGGGCAGCAACTTATTTGGTAATTGTCTCGTAGCATTGAATGCCCGTACCGGTAAGCGTCTCTGGCATTTTCAAACTGTGCATCACGACCTCTGGGATTATGATCTTGCTTCAGCACCGCAATTAATAACTGTCAATCGTAACGGTCAGCGAATTGATGCTGTAGCCGTAGCAACCAAGCATGGATTTATGTTTGTGTTTGACAGGGTAACAGGCAAACCAATATTCCCGATTGAAGAAAAATCTTTCCCTTCAAGCAAAATGCCTGGAGAAAAATCATGGCCAACACAACCCATTCCCACCGTTGTTCCAAGTTTTACAAGGCATGAAGTAACGAAGGAGATGTTGAATCCTTATTTCTCTGAAGAAGAAAAGCAAAAATGGTATAAAAGAATAGCTGCTGCTAAATCGGGTTTGTTCGTTCCTCCCTCCGATAAATATGAAACCATCATGCTGCCCGGTGCATTGGGCGGAGTGAATTTCGGCAACACCGCTTCGGACCCAAGCAAAGGCATGGTATATATTTTAACGCAGGAGTATCCTTCGGTTTATAAACTTGAAAGAGTCAAATCGCCCCGTGAGCTGATGTCGAAAGATGAGTTACAAAAAGCAAAAACACTTATCACCGTTAGCTGCCGGTCCTGTCACGGAGATAATTTAACAGGCAGGGGCATTGCTCCCTCGATCGTCAATAGCGGGCAACGTATGTCCTTTGAAGAATTTAAAACGCTGGTAACTGTTGGCCGGGGCCAGATGCCAGGTTTGGTTCATATAGACGAACAAAGTGTAACGGCTATTTACCGTTATTTAGGCGGGAGGCCAGCCTCGCGATTTGGTTTTGGTCCGCGAGGAACGCAGACAAACAAAATGCCAGATGGACTGGTTGTAGCATCCGGCGGTGCACCTGTTAAACCCGATGAGAAACCAGCGCCGCCAATGAGTGATTACCCCTTGGGTGTACCGCATCCTGCAAACCGTTATACAACAGATTATGGTACGGCATGGCCTAACCTCTTAGGTCCAACATGGGCATGGGTTATCGCTTACGATTTGAACACTGGTACAATAAAATGGAAACAACCACTCGGCGAAGATTCTATTGCTTCCAGCAAAGGAGATAAGACTAGCGGTGCTGTCAATGGCTCGCAGCGAAAAGGAATGATTGTTACTTCCACCGGGGTATTGTTCTGTACCGGCAAGGGAGGAAAATTGTATGCTTACGATGCAGACAACGGAAAACTTTTATGGGAAACAATCTTAAGTCATGAATCAAATGCACAGCCCATGATGTATGAATTAAATGGCAAACAATATCTCGTTGTCAACGCCACAAATAATTTTACGAAAGACAGCTATGATCATTCGAAAGATCCCGGAGCACTGTCAAGAGGTTATATGGTTTATGCGCTTCCCGAAAAAAAATAATGATGGCTTCATAACGGATACTAACGCTAAATCACAGTGTTGAAAAATGTAATTTTTTTGATCCATTCTAATGCTAGTCTCTTTATCTATCGATACTAGTTTAAAACTGTACTTTCTATGCTTTATTATAACCACATCAGGCGAATTTTTCTGATAGCAAGCTTGCTCTTTTCTTTTGGACTTTGTACTCTTTCTGCCCAATCAGCCAACAATGATTGGTCAAAGCATAAAGCAAAAAATGGTTTAAGAAAAAGGAATGGCTCAATGGTCTTTCCATCGCGCCACATTCATCTATTGATAAATTACAATTTGCAAAGCAATATCATCTTAATCAGGCAGCTTGGGATAAAGCTTTTGCTTATTTAAAAAATACAGATTTGAAAACTCTTGCTACTGGCAGATATGGGATTGATGGCAATAATGTTTATGTTATCGTAACAGAAGCTCCCACGAAAGATTATGATAAAACAGCGTTTGAATCGCATCGCAAGTATATTGACCTCCAGTATGTGATAACAGGAAAAGAAAACATGGGAAAAGCTTCTCTTGCTTCAGTAACTGTGAACAAACCTTATGATGAAGCGGCAGATATTGCTTATTATGCTGGCGAAGGGAAAATTTATACACTACCTGCCGGAACATTTATGCTTTTCTTTCCAACAGATGCCCATCGTCCCAACATTACTCCTGGTGGAAACAAAGTAGTGAAAAAGATTGTCATCAAAATAAATGTGATAGCTGAAAAATAGGTTACTTGTTATCATCGCCCATAACATCATAGCCACGCCACTTAAATTCTTTGGCAAGGCCGGAAGCAGCAGGCCACGCAATCTTGTGTTGGTTACTTGCTACCCATTTGCGACGGTTTTCTTCAGTATCGAAAGAAATTTGGATCTGGTAATTATAATTTGTAGGCTCTCCTTCAATTTCCTTTTCAACATTTTCCGGAAAAAGTCTGAGCAGTTTTGATTCGATATAGCCCTGTTGTACTGTCATGGCAGGCACATAAATAGACGTGTACATTTTCTCAAAGGCTTCTGCATTTTCTTTCGCCACTACAAAATCCATCTGAAGAACCATCGCCTTTGCTTTGGCAAGTGGTTTCAGGCGAATGGGATCTTTTTGTTTGGATGTTGCAACGCCGATAACCAGTAACTCTAAATCATTCTTTCCATTATTGGAAATTTTTACAGCTTCACCCAATGCACCATAAAAAGCATCATCAGCTTTTATTGAGGTAGTATCTGAATTGATGGTAATTGTGCCCGATCCCTTCACTACATAATATACTTCTTCTATTCCTTCCAATTGCCTGCCGGCATTGCTGCCAGAAGGAATAACAACATGATCAACATGATCCCAACTGGATGAGAAAATATCAGGCCCGAATATGCGGCGATAAAGTATGCCGTTGCCGGAATAAGCAGCGCTATTCGGTTTGAGAGACTCTCGTCTCAGTTGGCCGGAAACAAATTGTGGAACCGGATCCAATGCAGCACCAACACGGGTATCATTAAGATCGAAATTATCGCCTCGACCTTTTGTGGTACTCACCGCAAAATTTAGCCAGCGAAGAGTCTTACCACTTGAATTATAAATACCATGTGCATCGCCCATTTTGCAGGGCACCATAGCCGGTCCTTTTATCTTGGAAGTATGTCCGTTTACGGTAAATTCCGCTTCTCCATCAAGTATCACGTACATCTCTTCAATTGTATGGTGAAAATGTTGTCCGATGCCGCCTTTGTCTGGTATTTCTCCTGCATGGAGGTAAAGAAAGTTCGTAGCTAAAGTCTGGCTTCCGATAAGCCCGGTGAACTTCATTTGCCCAGCCCCAGCATGTACAGCAGATAATAATCTGTAATTTGACGGATTGTTATGAACTACGCGTTTGCCAAGTGATTGAGAAGGGGAATGCAAAGTTGTAATTGTTAGCAGCAGAAAAATGGCTTGCTTCATGTTTGGAAGGTTTGGTAAAAATGAATTTTAACTTTACTGATGTATTTCTTCTAATTGCCCCACTGACTCTCTTGTAAACTCACCGTTAACTTTTCGAACAATGCGGAGCGGATTTTCATCTTTCAATGCATCAGGCAAAAATTCCTGCGGGCAATCCTGATAACATACCGGACGCAAAAAACGCTTGATGGCTTCTGTGCCAACTGATGTAAAATGAGAATACGTGGTTGCAGGGAAAGGTCCTCCGTGCATCATAGCGTGACAAACTTCAACTCCTGTTGGAACGCCGTTGTAAATCACTCTTCCAACTCTTGCAATCAAAAGATCAATGCAACTTTGAAACTGATTTAAATCATCTGCAGTTCCGATGACTGTTGCAGTTAACTGTCCGTGCAATGATTGCAATGCCGATCTCAATTCATTCTCATTTTCGCAAACCACAACAAGAGACGAGGGGCCAAATACTTCGTTTTGCAATGAACTATTTCCCCTAAAATTCTTTGCCGGTGTTTTTGTAAGCGAAGCACTTCCTTTGTATTCGTCTTTTCCCTCATTACCTGTCCAAACAGCTTCTACACCCTGCGTTGACAACAGTTGGCCGCGTTCTTTGTAATAAGCGCCGCAAATCGTTTGATTCAACATCGTTGCCGGAAGCACTTGTTGCAGTGCCTGTGCCAGTTTTTGAATAAACATTTCCGTGTTTTCATCTTTCACAATAAATAACAATCCGGGGTTGGTGCAAAATTGTCCTACACCAAGAGTAATGGATGCACTTAGTTGTGATGCTACTGTCTCAACATCCTGCTTTATCTTATTTGGAAGAATCAAAACAGGGTTGATGCTGCTCATCTCAGCATAAACAGGAATCGGCTCTTCTCTATCGTTGATTGCTGCTTTGAGCAATGCCATGCCGCCACGGAATGAGCCGGTGAAGCCCACCGCTTTTATTTGCGGATGTTTGACTAATTGCTGCCCAAGTTGTGTGCCTTCACCAATTAAAGAAGAAAACACACCATCGGGCATATTGCATTTTTGCGCAGCAATGATAATTGCAGTTGCCACCAATTCATTTGTTCCAAGATGAGAACTATGTGCTTTTATAACAACCGGACAACCGGCGGCCAACGCTGAAGCGGTATCGCCACCAGCAGTGGAAAAGGCCAGCGGAAAATTGCTGGCAGCGAAAACAGCTATGGGCCCAATAGGGTGAAGCATTCTTCGCAGATCTGACCGCGGCAAAGGTTTACGCTCAGGCAATGCGGTGTCAATAATGGCTTCAACAAAAGAACCTTCACGCAAAAGAGAAGCAAATAATTTTAACTGACCCACGGTTCTTCCCCGTTCGCCAGTGATTCGTGCCTCAGGTAAGCCACTTTCAAGATGCGCTCTTTCAATCAATGCATCACCTAATTGCATGATCTCATCGGCAATGGTATCCAAAAACTCAGCCCGTTGTTGAAAAGATGTTCTTTTGTAAACTTCAAAAGCCGAAGTTGCTTTCGAAATCGCTTCGTCAATTTCCTGTTTAGTCGCTATAGAAAATTCGCCGGGTAAATTATTTTTCAATGCAGTGCTGAACGCATGCAATTTTTTTTCGCCTGCGGCCTTCTTTTCGAATCCAATAAAATTATGTCCTGAGAGCATGTCTTAAAATTTTCAGATTATAATTCAAATCGTTGAAACTGTAGTCAGAAACTATTTCCATTAAATGAAAATCCTTTACAAAATGAATGGTATTTTTCCGTCATCATTACTCTTTGCAATGACAAAGTATTCAATTCCCCAAAGAAAATACTTCCAATAAAAAACAGTGAAAGATTTTAAACAAGCATGCTAAGGTGAAACCGATTTATTGAACATTAAATAATTAAGAAAGAACAATTCGTCAATCTGCTTGGGGAACCGCGCCGGTGAAAAATGAGTCCCGTTATAATTCCGATCTTATAACCATCTTTCATCACATAATCGCAAGCAATGTTATACGGAAATAAATGTAAATCGCTGAATCGAAACCAGCCTCGTTATGCAAAAAATGAAGACAGTGGCATTACCGAGAAACGAATATATATGTTTGACCAGCTTGCGTTGCCAAATCATAAACCAAAGTTTTCTTTACTTCAAGTGGCGTAATCGTTGCTTTTTCTGATATGATTGGCGCAGGTGTTTCTTCTATCTGGTAAAAAGGATTTATATTCTTTCCGTTTGCTTTTTTCAAACCGGCTCCTGTACTTAATTTCATTTCATTGGGAACACTCAAACGAAGATTACCACCAATCGTTGATCTGATCACAGCCTTCATAAGCTTTGCGTCTTTCCATTCAATACTTACAATTTCAAAACCTCCTCTTGCCCGTAATCCTTTAATGCTCCCATTTGTCCATTCGTCAGGAAGAGCAGGAAGTAAATGCACTGCTTCATCTGCACTTTGCATCAGCATTTCTGTAATGCCTGAAGTGCAACCAAAGTTGCCATCAATTTGAAACGGGGGATGGGCATCGAAAAGATTATTATAAGTACCACCTCCGCCTTCGTATCGAACACCGGCGCCTGTATTTACCGGAGAAAGCTGGTCTTTGATCAATTTATAAGCATGATTGCCATCAAGCAATCTTGCCCACCAATTTACTTTCCAGCCCATGCTCCAGCCGGTGGATGCATCGCCGCGATGGGTGAGTGTAATTCTGGCCGCATTATATAACTCAGGTGTGCGATATGGAGAAATTTGGTTGGAAGGAAATAAACCATACAAATGAGATACGTGACGATGATGATCATTCGGATCATCAATATCATCTAACCACTCCTGCAATTGACCATATTGACCGATATGCATGGGAGGAAGGCGTTTTCTCATTTGTTTCAACGTGTCAACAAAGGCAGCATCTTTTTTTAGTATTTCCGCTGCTTTTATGGTAGAACTGAATAACTCAAAAATGATCTGGTTAGTCATGGTTACACCTGCATCAAGCGCGGAACCCTGGTGCGCTTTTGGTGTATTTTCCGGGGACTCATCAGGGTTAATTACCAGCCAGTGGTATGTTGGATGCTCTATTAAATAATCAACATAAAAAGTGGATGCACCTTTTAGTACAGGATAAATTGAAGCGAGGAAATTTTTCTCACCACTATATAAATAATGTTCCCACAGATGCTGGCTGGTCCATCCGCCTGATGCATTCCATAGCCCCCAATTGGCGCCATCAATAGCGCCGGTAGCACGCCATATATCTGTGTTATGATGCGCTACCCATCCCCTTGCATTATACATAACCCTTGCTGTTCGTTGTCCTGCAACGGACATATCTTTTACCATTTGTAAAAATGGTTCATGCAATTCTGCGAGATTAGTTTTTTCAGTCGGCCAGTAATTCATTTCTGCATTGATGTTGATGGTGTATTTGCTATCCCATGGTGGATTGATTTTATCATTCCAGATACCTTGCAGATTGGCCGGCTGTCCACCGGGTTGAGACGAAGAAATCAATAAGTAGCGACCGAATTGATAGTACAACGTTACAAATGAAGGATCATTGATCGATTTAAAATTTTTCAACCGTTCATCTGTCGGAAGATCCGCTGCATCGGTAGCGCCAAGGTCTAACTTCACGCGGTTAAAATATTTTTGATACGCAGTAATATGAGCAGCTAACATAGCGGCGAATGATTTTGGATAAGCTTTATTTAAATAATCAGATGCTCTTTTATTTTCATCACCGCTGATGTCATGGTAGTTATTAAAATTAGTGGCAATAGAAATATAAATAGTTACAGCATTCGCATCTTTTACTGAGAGAGAAGTATCATTTGCGCTTAAACTTCCTCCTTCCAGTTTCATGCGAACAATGCCTTTATAATTCACCATGCCTTTAACCGTTTCGTGGTCAGAAGTAGTTCCAAAAATGGTTAGTTCTTTTGCCCCGACAGCTATCTGGGTGGTCTTAATAGTTGCTCTTTTTTGAGGCGTTGTAAAAAAAGCAGTAAAAGAAATACTGCCTGGCTTATTTGCCGTTAATTTCATAACAACTACACGATCCGGAAAGGAGGCGAACGCTTCACGAGTATAGGTTATACTATTAACCGTATAAGAAGTTTTGGTGACTGCTCTTTCAATATCCAATTCCCTGTAATAGTTAGTGTAGTTTTCGTGTCCATTAAAAGCCAGTTGCAAGCTACCCACCGGTTCAAATTTTTGACCGTGGGATTTTTTAGTAATGATCGCATTATTGACAACCCTTTCTGCTTCTTTCCTCTTACCATCAAAAATGAGTTGCCGTATCACAGCTAAAGAATCCAATGCCAAAGGATTATCATTGCGGTTGGGACTTCCGCTCCAAACAGTGCTCTCATTTAATTGAATGGTTTCTTTTTCAACATTTCCATAAATCATTGCACCAAGATGTCCATTGCCAACAGGCAAAGCATTTTCCCAGGTAGTGCCCGATGGTTTGTTGTACCAAAGCTTTAAATTCTGCTTGCTTTGTGAAAAACCATTGATCTCTACAAATAATAAAAGGGTAAAAAATATTTTCTTCATTGAATTACTGTTGATCATTTTTATCAAAAACTGTTTGCTCGAAAAGTGTTTTGGCGGTGAAAATTATTCTCTCATTTCCTGTTAACGGTTATTCTTTCTCCAGTATAAATAATTGTCTTTGCTTTGGGTGGAATTTCTATTCCAATTCCGTTCGATTCATTTACCCAAACAATATTCAACACATATTTTTTCAAAGCACCTGCATAAGCCCCTTGTTGTTTATCGATAGTGAATGTTTGCTGTTGTTCATTCCACTTAAATGGTATTACCGTGTACTTTCCTTTTTCGTAGTTGTAGTTATCTCCTTCATCGTTGTATAAGGTGAATTGTCCATCTGCTCCGGGATAAATTCTTATTTCGAGAGTATCTATTGGTTTTTCCGAAGTGTACTGCAAAAACTTTCCCATCGGAACAATGGAGCCTGCTTTTACAAAAAGAGGAATTCTTTCTTGCGGGGCATCTGTTTTTATGGTTTGTCCTCCCGTGAAACGTTTACCTGTCCAGAAGTCATACCACGAAGTTGATTTAGGTAAATAAACTTTCCATTCAGTAACACCAGGTTCAGTGATTGGTGCAACAAGAAAAGATTTTCCAAACATGTATTCATAAGATTGCCCGATAGCAGTAGCATCGCTTTTAAAATCCATCACCATTGGACGCATGATGGTTGAACCATTTTTTGAAACCTGCCATGCTTCGGAATAGATATAAGGCATCAAACGATAACGAAGATTCAGCATGCTTCGCATATTGGCTTCAACTGTGTCTCCATACTTCCATGGTTCTGTTTCTGTTTGATATCCATGAATGCGGAATATTGGATTGAATGCACCCCATTGAAACCATCGTGTAAGAATATCGTGGTATTTTGCGTCTGTATATTGAGAACGGCCGGGCCGGAAGAATCCACCTATGTCGGTAGTCCAATAAGGCATGCCCGTTAAAGAATAATTTAATCCGGCAACAATCTGTCTTTTGAATGTATCCCAGCTCCATCCAATATCTCCTGACCAATTAATTGTTCCATATCGTTGTTGTCCCGCGAATGCTGAACGTGTGAGAATAACCACTCTTTTCTGAGGATTGGTTTCTCGTTGACCATCATAAATTGCTTTACTTACAAAAAGGGGATAGGTAAGTCGGTAAAAATCACCTAAACCAAAATAAGTTTGTTTCCCTGCCAGTGCATCGTTCTCTGGTTCTGTTGCATCCATCCACCATGAGTCAACACCTTTGCTGAAAAGATTTGTATTCAAAGCATTCCAATGTGTAGTTCTTGTTTCCGGATTATAAATATCAATCCATGGGCTGTTCGGTATGTAAAGAGTCTTTTCGATGTAAGGCTTTGCGACATCAGATTTTTTATCAAGATTTTCCCAAACTGAAATGGAGAAATGCGCATTTAAATCATGCAGTTGTTGAATAAATTTTTCCGGCTCTGCATAATGCGTTTCATCAAACTTTGGAACACCCCAACCATATTTGCCCCAGTATTGCCAATCCTGTACAATAACATCCACTGGAAGATTTTTTTTTCTAAATTCTTGTACTGTTTGTACAAGATGCTGGCCAGACGTATAACGTTCACGGCATTGCCAAAAACCATAAACCCACAAAGGAAGCATAGGCACATTCCCGGAAAGATTTCTGTACATGCTGATGACCTCATCTGCATTTTTTCCATAAAATACAACATAATCAAGCGACTTTGCATTTGGAGAACGGAATGTTGTTTCGTTGCCGACGGCTTTCCATGTTAAGTGCGGAGTATTGGTTGATTTGCAAACTACCTGCACGTTATGTTCACCAGCTTTTAAATTGACGATTGCGCCTGCAGCAGGAGGAAGCCATAAGTTCGATTGGTCAATACAAGGTTTGCCATCAATAATAAGCAGATGACGGCTTTCCATATTTCCCAAATCAAGCATCATTGAATAATCACCATCGTTTGCAACTGTAAACCTCCCTGTATAAAGTGTTTGCTGACGAGTCACTTTTTGTGTACCCAAAGCAGTAGTCACTTCCACATTGCTTTCGCCAGAAGCCGTATCTTTTTTTGCAAGTGCAACAATATTATCTGCCGGATTAAATTCAGTAAGCCCGTATTGATGCCATAATAATCCGTATCCTTTGCTTGAATAAAGAAAAGGAATGGCTATTTGAGAATTCACCTGTATCAATTTTCTCGAAACGTTTCGCAAATTGTAATGGCCATCCTGGAACTGTCCTAATCCAAAGAGATATTCATCAGAAGGTGAGTTAAAACTTTGTTCTGCAATAAAACAATTTTGTCCGGCTATTGTATCAGGCTTTAACTTTCTGCTTCCATCCTTTTCACCTAAAAATATTTTTCCTTCGTGGTCACTATAGTCAATAGTGCCTGTGTGTTTGTCAAACAAAACCGTGATTGCTTTCGTACTCAATTTAAGTTTGGATGGTGTTTCTGAAAATTGAAATGCGGGAACAGGAAATTTATTAATCAGGATAAATTCACGTTCTTCCTTCATGTTATCTTTTTCCCATTGCACTCTTATCGCTTTGTCAGACAGGGAAGTAATATTCAATATGCCTTCGGAAAGTTGTATAGAAAGATGATCTTTCTGAAAATTGTATTTTTTATACGCCTGTGCAAACGCTAAGACGGGTATTAATACAATGAGAAAAAGTAATCCAAATTTCATCATTTATTGTAAACAAGATTTAATAGGAGTCACTGCAATGGAATTAACGATGCTGCAAAACCACCACGACGAAGCAACTTCACATCAACAGAACCTGATTTGTCTGCAACAATATATTCTGTTGAAAAATCTTTATCGTGCTTTCCATCTGTTATTAATATCAGTTTGTATTTTACACCATCAGGCAAAAAATCAAACTTTATTGTTTTTGTTTTTTCCCTTCGCTCTGCATTAATGCCGCCGATATACCAGTCATTTCCTTTGCGGCGGGCAATGATCACATCTTGCCCCGGGTAACCATCCAGCAATTTTATATCGTCCCATGCATTGGGCACATTCTTCAAAAATGTTTTAGCTGCATCAGGCAATTCATAATAACCTTCAGGTCTATCTGCCATGTGTTGTATTCCGGATTCAAAGAGTACACTCAATGCCAACTCATGTCCATACGAAGTAATATGCGGAAATTGTGAATTGGTAAATGTAACAGGTGTGTAGTCCATTGGCCCGACTACATTGCGTGTAAAAGGAAGCGTGGCATTATGCTCAGGTGCAGGCATTGTAAAATCAGGAGTATTATTATACCATTCAGCACCCCGAACAGCTTCACAAGTCATCAAATTCGGATACGTTCTTTCCCAGCCTCTCGGCACAATGCAGCCATGGAAATAAACCATCATCTCAAATTGAGCGGCATCTTCTAAAATGTTGAGATAATATTTGATCATATCCTGCTTCTCACTTTCAAAGAAGTCAACTTTCACTCCGGCAAACCCCAATTTTTTCAGCTTTGTAAATTCTTCAACACGGTTTTGATGTGTGAGCATTCGATCACGAGGTGTTGCTGTAACGTACGTATGAGGTCCACCGGAGTTGTACCAGATCAATGGTTTTATTCCTTTTGATTCTATGTATTTAACTGCATCTTCCAGTTTACCACCATTACCCATTGCATCCCATTCCCAATCGAGCAGGGTGTAAGGCCAGTTCATTTGTGCTGCGAGGTCAGCAAACTCGCAAACTATTTTATAATCCTTTGTGCCGTGATTGCTCGACCAATAATTCCATGATGCTATTCCAGGTTTGATCCACCTGGTATTCTTTATAACCGATGGGGGAGAAACGTCATTAACTAAAGTGGATTCAACTATGTCGGCAAGCGTTCCAATAATGATAACCCGCCATGGTGATTTCCATGGAAGTGTTATCGTTGGTGATGATTCTCCCAGGCCTCTTCCATCTTTTGGGTTTGGAAAAGTAAGTTTGTATTTAGAAGAATCAGCATTTCTCAACTTTGTTGCGCAGTAGTTGCTGTCAACATCGGCTTCATGCAATAAGAACCAGCATGCTTTGTCGCTCGTGTTGAAAAGTGCAGGATAACCCCATTCGCCGGAAAGCACCTTCTCATTATTCATTGCCGTGTAAAGTCCTTCATTGGCAGGATTCCATTTCTCCATCCATCTCATAGTCTCCGGAGGAACTGTATAAGATGTCAGTTCATCTTTTACAACAAACGATCCTTGTTTTTCCGGAAATTCATAACGAAAAGCAATGCCATCATTATAAGCCCTAATGATGATGTTCAATTTTGCTTTGGATGGATTTTCGAAAGAGATGACTACTTCATTTGCAGAATTTTTGCAGACTGATTTTTTACCGTGCAGAGCTGCATACTCTTCATTTATTAAAACTGGTTTGCCTGCTTTTAGAAATTTTAATTCTCTTGAAAAATCCTGGTCGCTGCGTGATAAGCCTAAGTCGATCCGTGGAATGGCTTCTGTAATTTTTCCATTACCATTGTAAGACGCTTTGATATACCAGTCGCCAATATCTGCATTCTGCTGAGAAAAAACTGCTGCATTAATTTTTCGATTGGGAGATTGAACGACTACTTTTTGACCAAATATCAGGCTACTGCTGAAAGCCGAAAACAGAATAATAAGACCCGTCGGTTTCATCATATTTTTTTTGACGTTTGTTTCTCTTAGAATTTCATTATTACTTTTTTCCCTGTATACGTTATCACTTTATCAGGTTGGTTCATTGTATTTTCTCCAACAGCTTTATTCATTCCCACAAGCACAATATTAAATTTTCGTTCGTCGAGCATTCCGGGAAATGAACCATTTCTGTCATTAATAGTTAAGGTCTTTTTTGCATCGTCCCAATTAAATATAATTGTTGAATAAACTCCTCTTTCATAATTATAGTTATCATTTTCATCTTCATACAAAACAAACTTTCCGTTGGTTCCCGGATAAATTCTTATTTCAAGATTGTCCCATTTTTTTTCTTCAGCATATTGAACGGAAGGGCCGACAGGAATAATAGAACCTGCTTTTACATAAAGAGGAATGATATCAAGTGGAGTTTGTTTGCTTACTTTATTTCCTCCTGATAATTTTTCGCCTGTCCAGAAATCGTACCAGTCAGTGCCTGCCGGCAAATAAGTTTCTTTTAATTTGATTGTGCTGAAATCCTCTACCTGTATTGAATCTTTTCCGTTAAGGCCTGGTTTTACATACATGGCATTTGTAACAGGACTCACCAAAAACGATTTACCAAACATGTATTCATCATTAACATCCAAAGCATTTTTGTCGTTCGCAAAATCCATTACTAAGGCACGCATCATGCTCGATTGATTGACTGTAACATCCCATGAAGTTGAATAGGTATAAGGTAGCAAACGATAACGCAGGTTAATGAATTTTTCAATGGCATCGTAATACTTGTTTCCTTTCTGTCCGAACTGATAAATTTCTCTCGGAGCATCGGTGCCATGCGAACGCATCAGGGGACAAAATGTGCCGAACTCTAACCAGCGAACATACAGTTCACGATATTCAGGGTCTTCTAATCTTCTGCGAAATCTTGAAAGAAAGAACCCGCCAATGTCACTATTCCAGTATGGAATTCCGTTAAGCGAAAAATTCAAGCCTGCAGAAATTTGGTTGCGCAATGCGCTCCATGATGAAGTAACATCGCCGGACCATGTGTTGGCACCATAACGTTGCTGGCCTGCAAATGCGGAGCGAGTGAGAATAAATACTCTCTTGGTTGAATCAACTGCACGTTGATGTGTGTACACGCCACCAACCGTCATTAAAGGAAAAGCGTTGCGGACTTTTCTAAATGAGCCTAAATAAGTTTTGTTATCAAAATCGGTAGGCTTGAAATCAAGATGGTCAGGTTCTGACGAATCCATCCACCAGCCATCGATTTCGAGAGCTAACATGTTCTTTAAATATTTCCAGTAAATATCACGGGCGGCAGGATTGTATGGATCATACACACGTACACCCGAAGGATAATCTCTAACCGGCGGCCATTTTTCAGAACCCGATAATGGCCAGGTATTAAAATTCATGAGCGCATTTATTTTATCCAGCTCACGGTATTGTTTTGTTTGAGGTCCGAAGGAATTCCAAATGGAAATGATCATGTGCGCATTTAAATTGTGTACATCATTCACCATCTTTTGCGGATTTGGAAAATCAACGTTGAGAAATTCCATTGCATTCCATAAATAATTGTTGCCCCAATATTGCCAGTCCTGAATGATGCCGTCAATCGGTACATTCAATGTGCGATATCGTTTTACCACATCAACTAATTCATCCTGGGATTTATATCGTTCTTTACTTTGCCAGTAACCATAGGTCCATAAAGGAAACATCGGTGCTTGTCCGGTTAAATCACGCATGCCCGCAATTACACCATCGGCATTACCTCCGTACATGAAATAATAATCAACACACTCTCCCACATCTGATTTGAACGATGTACCTTCTGAATTATCGGTAAATACAGTTGGAGAATAATTATCCCAGAACAATCCATAACCTTTTACGGATTGGAAAAAAGGAATGTAGTCATCCGTATTGCCCTGCACCATATTCAAGGTTACATTACGTTGGCTCATCTTGCCTTTTTGCTGCGTTCCTAAACCATAAATAGTTTCATCCCTATCTAAAACAAAGGATTGAAAAGCAGAGAAAGTATTGTTACCGGCATCGTTAAATGGAATGAACTTTACTCCATCATCTTTTTCCTTTAAAAGTGATTCGCCCTTTGCTGTTGAATAAACAATTGCACCGGTTTTCAGGTTAAGTGCTACATGGAGTGCTTCAGTTTTCAAGTTCAAAAAATCACCTTGCTGTTTTATAATTAACGCTGTTTTTTTCGGCTTTTTAATCACAGAAAAGCTTTCTTTGATAAAACTTTCCTCGGCAAATGATTTCAATATTCTTACAGTTGAAGAAGTATAAAACTGAATTTCCACTGCAATGGAATTGATTACTGTTTTAATGCCCAGATCAGTCTTTTGATAAGATTGTGCTTTACTGTTAATAGTTACTGCAAACAAAAACGCTAGTAGATAAAAACGACTCATTAAAACAATTTTTATTATTGGATTTTAACTTTTGTCATCTTTAAATCTTTTGGGTCGGAACTGTTGCCATACCAGATTTCGTATTCACCCGGAATTACCTTCATTTGTAATGATTTTTCATCATAAAACTCAAAGGCAGAATATGGCAAGTCAATAACTGCGTTAACCATTTTACCTTTTGCCACGTCAATACGCTGAAAACCTCTCAATGTTTTTGTAAGGCCACTTGCATCATTTACTTTTCGCACATATACTTGTATCACTTCCGTACCATCCGTTTTGCCCGTATTCGAAACCGGTATCGTTAATTGAATACCTTCATTGCTTCTGATTTCATTCCTATTAGTCTTTGCATTCCCAATTGAAAAACTGGTATAGCTCAACCCAAATCCAAATGGGAAAAGAGGAGATTCACTCATATAGCGATAGGTTCTTCCCTTCATTGTATAATCTTCAAAACCGGACAACTGAGTTGTGTCTTTATAAAATGTAACCGGCAATTTTCCGGAAGGATTGTAATCACCAAACAAAACATCAGCCACAGCTTGTCCACCACTTTCACCGCCATACCATGCCTGCAAAATAGCATCACAACTTTCAGTTTCAGGAACCAAACCAATTGCAGAACCGGAACAGTTTACATAAATTACTTTTTTACCTGCTGCTTTTAATGCTTTCAAACAACTACGTTGTATTTCGGGAAGTTGAATATCTGTTCTGTCACCTCCTTTAAAACCAGGGATGTTGACAGGCATTTGTTCCCCTTCCAATTGCGAAGAAATTCCTCCGGCGAAGATCACTACATCAATGTCTTTTAGTTTATTAATAAGTGCATCAAACTTGATAGGCATTTCTTTTCCGAAATTCAGGCTTAAGCTCGCGGGGAAATTTCCCAATTGTCTGAAAATCGCTTCTATCTTGTATTCCTTTCCTTTTTCAACTTGTAATGGAACGCGAATGGAACGAGAGCCAAACCGCACCGGCTTATAAACGGTATCACCATTAACCACCAGTTCAAATCTTCCTCTCGCCTCGGCTTTGAAAATGATTTCTCCCGATTCAGATGGTTTGTAAACTGTCTCATATTTGCCGGAGAAATCCTGCAGATGCACACCCGTAGCAAATTCGTGTTGTCCATCCGTTGTTAATTGTATTGGGTTCGTTATCTGTTCAACGGTCACTGGCTGACCTTGAAGTTCTCTGTTATTCCAGTAAGTGGCTTTAATGCCTTGTTTTCCGTCAATTGAAGACTGACCAATCACCGTTTCGATATAAGTGTTATCGGTTAAGTCGCATGCCCTGTCGTAGATTATATTTTTAGCGGCAAGCTTTGTTTTAATGCCATCAAGAATAGTAACTGTATGAATAGGTCTTCCATTATAGTTGCCCCACAAAAGACGACTGTCATTAGCATTGGGACCAATTACGGCAATTTTCTTTATGGATTTAGATAATGGCAAAGCACTGTTCTTATTCATTAGGAGTGTCATTATCTCCCGCGCCATTTGTAACGCCAACCGCTTATGTTCGTCATTGTTGATGACCGACTCCGGAATTTTAGTCCAGGGTACGAAAGCATCATCATCCATTTCACCTAAACTAATGCGGCCTTCCAAAATACGCATCAGGCTTTGATTGATCTTATCCTCATTGATCAAGCCTCTTCGAACAGATTCTGGTAACTGCCTGTAAACAGGACCTGCACACTCGACATCTGTTCCCGCAGACACTGCGACGGCACCAGCATGAATGGCATCAGAAGAAGTTTTATGACTGGTATAAAAATCAGATACTGCGCCACAATCAGAAACCACTAAATATTTAAAGCCCCATTGATCACGAAGAATGGTTTGAAGTAAACGATTATTACCACAACATGGTTCATCATCCAAACGCTGATAAGCACACATCACTTCACGAACATCTGCTTTTGTTACCAGTGCCTTAAACGCAGGCAAGTAAGTTTCATTTAGATCTCGCGGGTTAACATCATTGACATTAAGAGTGTGCCGGCTCCATTCGGGACCTGAGTGCACCGCGAAGTGTTTGGCACAAGCTAAAAGTTTTCTGTACTTGGAATCGGATGGCCCTTGCAACCCTTTTACAACTGATATTCCCATACGCGATGTTAAGTAAGGATCTTCACCATAGGTTTCCTGTCCACGTCCCCATCGCGGATCTCTAAAGATGTTGATGTTGGGTGTCCAGACAGAAAGGCTAAGGAATCTACGATTTTCCAAACCTCTCTTTTGCGATTGATTGTATTTTGCACGCGTTTCATCTGAAACCGCATTGAAAATTTTATAAATCAATGAATCATCAAAAGAAGCTGCCATACTTATTGGTTCAGGAAAAACCGTAACACTGTCATTATTAGCAAGACCATGCAATGCTTCGCTCCACCAGTTGAATTTTTTAATTCCCAATCGTGGAATGGCAGGTGACTGATCCTGCATCAATAAAGCTTTCTCTTCTAATGTCAGTCGTGAGATTAAATCTTTTGCACGATCTTCCGAGCTTAAGCCTGGATTTTGATAAGGCAACGATTGCTGACCGATTATACTCATTGATAACAAGAAGCCTGTTACGAGTGTAAAGCTTTTTTTGATTTGCAGAAGTTTCATTTATGTTAGTGATTTGCTAATTATCATTGAGATTTTCTTCGAACGGCTAAAGAACATTGACCTTCATCGCCTTCAAATCTTTCGCAACGGAGCTGTTGCCATAGTAAATTTCATATTCACCCGGAGTTACTTCAACCTGTAAAGCTTTCTTATCATAAAACTCAAAAGCTGAATAAGGTAAAGCAATAACTGCGTTAGCCGTCTTTCCTATTGCAACATCAATTCGTTGAAAACCTCTTAAAGTCTTTGTAAGACCGCTTGTATCGTTTACTTTTCGAACATACACCTGCACTATTTCTGTACCATCTCTTTTCCCTGTATTCGAAACAGGAATCGTTATCGTTAGATTTTCTCCATTTTTAATTTGCGAGTTGCTGACAGTTGCATTGCCAATTGAAAATGTCGTGTAACTCATTCCATATCCAAATGAGAAAAGAGGTGCACTATTCATATAGCGATAGGTTCTTCCTTTCATCGTGTAATCTTCAAAGCCTGGGAACTGAGTTGTGTCTTTATAAAAAGTAATAGGTAGTTTTCCTGAAGGATTATAATCGCCGAACAAGATATCCGCAACCGCTTGTCCACCTGATTCACCCCCATACCATGCCTGCAAAATTGCATCACAGCTTTCTGTTTCAGGAACTAAACCAATAGCAGAGCCGGAACAGTTCACATAAATTACTTTCTTGCCTGCCGCTTTTAATGCTTTCAAACAATTGCGTTGAACTTGTGGTAACTGAATATCCGTTCGGTCACCACCTTTAAAACCAGGGTAGGATACAGGCATTTCTTCTCCTTCCAGCAACGTAGAAAGACCTCCCGCAAACACCACCACATCTATTCCTTTCAGTTTGTTGATAAGACCGGAGAAATCAATATCCAATTCTTTTCCGAAATCAAATTCAAGATTGGCCTGCCAGTTGTTTAACTGTGCATACTTGATTTCAATTTTGTATTTTTTCCCTTTTTCAACTTTGTAAGGAACTCTTGAAGGAAGCGTTCGCCAGTTGTTGAACCTTGCAATTGATTGGCCGTTGACAAATAATTCAAAATATCCTGTTGCGCCAAGTTTGAATGCGATTTCTTCTGTCTCGGGAGCTTCGAACTCCGTCTCATATTGCGCAGAAAAACCAACCAGCTTAACGCCTGAAGCAAATTCATGATCTCCCGCAGTGGTTAACTTCAATGGATTTTCAATTTGATCAGTGATAACAATATCGCCTGATCTTTCCCGATTGTTCCAGTATGTTGCTTTGAAACCTTTTTTGCCATTAATGAAAGTTTTTGAAAAATAGCTTTGTGTCACTTTGTTCTCAACCAGGTCACAGGCTTTATCATACACGACGCTGTTTGCAGGAAGCTTTGATTTGATTCCATTTAAAATCGTGATGGTTCTTATTGGCGTACCGTTATAATTTCCCCACAGCATGGGTGCATTATCGGCATTAGGACCAATGACAGCTATTTTCCTTATGGATTTATTGAGAGGAAGAACATTGTTTTTATTCTGAAGAAGCGTCATAGATTCACGGGACATTGTTAATGCAAGATCTCTATGCTCAGCGTTATTCACAACCGTCATTGGGATTTTAGTCCAGGGCACCAGGTCATCATCATCCATTTCACCTAAACTGAAGCGGCCTTCCAGAACCCGCATTAAATGTTCGTTGATATCTGTTTCTTTTATCAAACCTCTTGCAGCGGCATCAGGCAATTTTCCAAAAGCATAGCCCGCCCACACACATTCGACATCGGTGCCGGCCAAAACTGCTTTTGAAGAAGCGTGAACTGCGTCGGAGGAAACTTTATGGCTCGTAAAAAAATCAGTAACAGCGCCGCAATCAGAAACCACCAAATATTTAAAACCCCATTGATCACGAAGAATGGTTTGCAATAAACGATTGTTCCCACAACAAGGCTCATCATCCAAACGCTGATAAGCACACATCACTTCACGAACATCAGCTTTTGTTACCAGCGCTTTGAATGCGGGCAAATATGTTTCATACAGATCACGCGGATTAACATTATTAAGGTTCAAGTGATGGCGGCTCCATTCTGGGCCGGAATGAACGGCAAAGTGTTTGGCACAAGCTAAAAGTTTTCTGTACTTCGAGTCCGGCGGTCCTTGCAATCCTTTCACAACTGATATGCCCATGCGGGAAGTGAGATAAGGATCTTCACCATATGTTTCCTGTCCTCGCCCCCATCGCGGATCTCTAAAAATATTGATGTTAGGCGTCCACACTGAAAGACTGAGAAAGCGTCTGTTCTCCCGTCCTCTTCGCATTGCTTCATTGTATTTAGCTCTTGTTTCGTCTGAGACAGCATTGAAAATTTTGTAAATAAGTGTGTCATCAAACGAAGCAGCCATACCAATTGGTTCAGGGAATACCGTTACACTGTCGTTATTAGCCAAGCCATGCAAAGCTTCACTCCACCAGTTGAATTTTTTAATTCCCAATCGAGGAATAGCAGGCGATTGATCTTGCATTAACATGGCTTTCTCTTCTAACGTTAACCGTGAGATTAAATCTTTTGCTCTTTCTTCTGAACTTAAGTTTGGATTTTGATAAGGCAGCTTTTGTGCAAAGCCGCAAACAGATAATAACAAAGTAGAGATGAATGTAATTTTCTTAATCATTATTTATGATTATAATAAGCCGACAATAATTTTTGTTCAGTTCTGTGATCTGTTTTCAACAACCCATCCTTGAATACAAAGCATGCGAACTCCATTGTGCCAAGACCAATTGCTTGCTGCAAATTGCGATGGCTGATAAAAAGTTGCCGGATGTTTCCACCCGACAACACTATACTGCTTATGAAAAACCTTTCTTACCAACCCGGTGTTTGAAGATCAGGACTATTTCTTCTGACTTCAGCTGTTTCCACAGGAAGAAGATTCATCTTGTCTTGATAAGGATTTTTTACCAACAATACAACGGAATTATAAGACGTGGCACCTGTAGTTAAGTTCTTAACTATATCCATACCACGTATTGGCCTGTTCTCGATGATGTTGGCAATTTTCCATCTCCTAATGTCAAAAAATCTGTGTCCTTCGAAGGCCAACTCAATTCTCCTTTCGTTATAAAGTCTTTGTCTTAGTGCCTCTCCCGTAACAGTATTAGGTATTGGAGGCAGGTTTACACCTTGTCTTGCACGCACTTTATTTATGTATTGTCTGCAAGTTGTCTCATCACCCAATTCAAACTTGGCCTCTGCATAATTTAAATAAATCTCACCCAACCGGAAGAAAGGCCATGGAATAGTGTATGTCGTTTGCCAGTTTATCGGGCCATCGTCTGGCATAAATTTCTTCAAAATATAACCGCCGCGAGGGTTATCGCTACTCTGTTTCCAAGAATCAAAACCCCATTTGTCTCCACTATTTGCTGATATCCACATTTCAAACATATCGCCATGGTAAATGGTAGAATCGTGAATGACCGTGGCATCAAAACGCGGATCACGATTCCAATAAGGATGATCTGGATCGTAACCCGAAGCAGGGTTGACTGTTTGTGTATTGCCGGTCCATGTAAATGGCGGTTCTCCTGTTGTTTTCATATCATAGTCATCTACGAAATTCTGCGAAGGGCCATTGCTAGCCCACCACCCTCCATATGCTCCATAGCGCCGGCCAAGATTATGCATCGGTGCCTGATGACCGTTGGTAGTAGAGAAGTTTCGGGTCAGAATAAATTCATTTTGCGAAGCGCCGCTGGGCATATTGAAAAGCTTGTGGTAATCGGGATAAAGAGAATATCCCCTGTCCGCGTGCTCTACAAAAACCGCTGCAGCATCGGCCGCTTTTTGCCACTTTTGGTTATCATGCGTGGGATTGAATAGGGGAGAGGCCGCGTATAACAGCACTCTTGAGCTCAGGGCATAACAAGCATCCTGAGTAGCCCTGCCATAGTTTCCATCGCTTGATAAATATCGTGTGGGAAGATTTGGAATTGCCTCAGTAAGGTCTTTTTGAATGAAGGCGACACATTCATCAAAAGAATTTCTTTTAAATGTTACCGAGCCTATATCTTCCCGGTCGTAAGACTGTGGAAGAATAGGAACCCCTCCGTATCGTTCAATGAGGTTGAAATATATAAATGCTCTTAGAAATTTTGCTTCAGCTACCAGGCGATCTCTGGCGCTAAATTGCAGCGCATCCTGGGCAGCCATTTTTTCAAGAAAAACATTGATCTTCCTGATGTACTGGTAGCCGCGATTCCAGTAATATATATATCCGCCCCAAAAATCTCCGCCACCTGCTCCGCCAATGTTGTCCGGCGTAAAAGTGTTTTGCTTAAAAATGTCTGCGCCACAGCATGGAGCGCTATTATAAGATTCATCACTGTACTTGGAATACATGTGAATGTAAAAACCATGGGGAATACCATTATACAATTCATTGTGATAAGCCTTGATGAGGTTTTCATCAGACCAAACCGCTGTCTCTGCAACCCGATCCAAAGGGTCAATATCTAAAATGTTTTTTTTGCATGAAGAAAAAACGAGAGACAGTGATATGCAGATTCCAATTATTTTTTTCATAACTCAGAACTTTAAAATTTAATGCTTGCTCCAAAGTTGATTACACGTTGCGGAGGATAGTTAAGATAACCACCATTGAATTCGGGATCGGCCCACTTGACGTCTTTTGCCCAGGTAGCGAGGTTAAATGCGCTGACAAAAACGCGAACGTCTTTCAGAAACCTGGTTTTGGTTAATAACGACGCCGGGATATTATAACCTAACTCAGCAGTTTTTAATCTTACAAACGTGGCATCAAAAAGGAAAAATGTTGTATTACCTGGCTGCCATGCATCGGCCCTTGGCTTTGTGCCATTAGGATTTGCTTCCGACCAGCGATCGGTTGCCCGCCATACGGACGAGTTTGCAAAATCAGTTCCGCCAAGCGCAGCCGCAGTACCGTCGTAATTTTTCACACCGGCTTGCCCCTGGAAAAAAATGTTCAAATCGAAGTTCTTGTATTGGAAGTTTGAGTTCAGGCCAAATACGTACCGGGGAATAGCATTGTAAGGTACCCGGTATCGGTCTTTGTCATCGATTTTACCATCGCCGTTCAGATCTACAACTTTAATATCTCCCACCTGTGTATTGGCATGATGCGGATACTTGTCAAGCTCTTCCTTGGAATTAAATATTCCATCTGCCTTGTAGTAAAGGTCAGAGAACACCGGCTGTCCCGTTAGTTTCTGATAAGTTTCGGCGGGTGGTACTTCATCAAGGAAAACGGTTTTGCTTCTTTGATAAGCAATGTTACCGCTGAGATAATAAGTAAGCTTTTTGTTAATGCTGCCGCTATGGCTCACGATAAGTTCAAAGCCGTTGCTGTTTACCTTTCCAATATTTTCATAGGGGAGTCCCGGGAATCCAAATGTACTGGGCACTGATAGGTTACGCCTGTAAAGAATATTATTTCTCTTTTGCATCCAGTAAGTGAAATCAATTCCTAATTTTCCGTTCCATAGTTGCGCTTCCAATCCAATGTCAGTTTTCTTGGCCCGCTCCCACGTAACATTTGGATTGGCCAGTACGCCAGAGGTGAGACCCGGGACAGTACTGGTACCGAACACATAGCTGGAAGGGAAAAAGGCTTGCAGGTATTGATAAATATCGATTCTGTCATTACCCAATTCACCATAGGAAGCACGAATTTTCAATTGATTGACAAAAGCAGCAAGACTCTTCATGAAATCTTCTTCCGACAATCTCCATCCCACGGAAACGCCCGGGAAGAAACCGTAACGTCGCCCCTTAGGAAAAATGGGAGAACCATCAGACCTAAATACAAACTCTGCGAGATACTTTGACTTAAAATCATAATTCAGCCGGCCAAAATAATTATCGTAGGCACTTCTTGAAGCTGAGCCGCTGTTATCTTTATCATCGGCCGAAGCGGGTGTGGCATTTAGCTGATCGATAGCAGCGCTCACGAAATTTTTTCTGTACGCACTGGCAAAGGAAAAAGTATTTTTCTGTTGCTCCATGCCAATCATTGCAGCTACATGATGATCATCAAGAAAAATTCTATCATAGGAAATCCTGAAGTTATAAAGCGTGGTTGTCCACTTCCGGTAAATGTCATTCAAGGAAGCAGCTGCCTGACCGGTTCCCTGCTTTTTGACATAGACGTTGTTATTCGGATCATACTCATAATAGAAATAAGGTGTATTCCATACTTTCTCGAACTGATTGCTCAAATCATAATTAAAAGAAGCGTCCAGCTTAAGGCCAGCGACAAAAGGAATCTTGTAAGTTGCCGTAAAAGTTGAGTAGATTGGATTATCATCAATTTTATCATAACCACGTTGATCCATAAGCAACGGGCTTTCGCCCAACCTTCCGGGACCTAGTAATCCGTTAGGATAACGCGCCACAATGGTAGGATTGGCTTGCAAAATATTTATGAAATTGACGTCCTGGCTAATGGGTGAATAAGTCCGTTTGTTCAAGATGGCATAGATGTTTGCCCCGACTGAAAAGTTTTTCACTAAATCGATATCCACTTTCGTTCGAAAATTATATTGACGATAGAACGTTGGCTCATATTTGAGAATACCATTTTGTTGCAGCGTACCAAAAGAAAGCAGGTAACGGACATTGCTGCTTCCACCATTCACCTGGAGGTTTATATTTTGCAGATAAGAATGATCTTTCAATACTTCGCCCACCCAATCTGTGTTTGGGTACAATACGGGGTCTGAACCATCGCGAAATTTTTGGATAGCTGCCGCAGAATATTGAGGGATGTAATTGGGATTACGACCCGAACGGTAATAGACTCCCTCGTTATACACTTCTGCAAAGGTTGCAGCGTCCAGTACATCAGGAACTTTGGTAGGGCTGGACAATGCATATTTATATGTGAAGGTGAAATCGGCCTTGCCTTTTGAGCCACTTTTTGTTGTAACCAGGATTACACCATTAGCGGCTCGAGCTCCATAAATAGCTGCAGAAGCATCTTTCAATACCGAAATACTTTCAATATCATCGGGATTCAAACGTCCAAGCTGGCTACGCGGCACCCCATCAATCACGACTAAAGGGGCATTAAGATTAAGCAATGTATTAAAATCCGATCCGGGCGGCGGAACGGTACCGGTGCCGCGAATCAAAATATTCGGATCATCCCTGCCTGGCTGACCGTTGCGTTGATTTGCAATCAAACCAGGAAGGCGGCCCTGGAGAGAGCTAGTTATGTTAGGCGAAGGACTTTTCACAATGTCTTTACCGGAAACTGTTGAAACCGAACCAGTGAGTGTTGCCTTTTTTTGTGTGCCGTAGCCGATAAC
The DNA here is from genome assembly GCA_036005185.1 of Chitinophagaceae bacterium. Taxonomy (GTDB): domain Bacteria; phylum Bacteroidota; class Bacteroidia; order Chitinophagales; family Chitinophagaceae; genus VBAU01. The sequence continues at coordinate 85,944 of DASYQS010000003.1, forward strand.
AACTACTTCTCCAAGAGACGAGTTTGCAAGCTGCAATTGAATCGCAAGGTTGTTTTGTCCGGCTGTGACCTCTATCTCCTTTGAGAGGTAACCCACATAAGAAATCACAAGAATCGCTTTTTCACCCGATACCGGTAGTTCAAAAGAGCCATCAACTTTGGTGATCGCAGAATTGCCTGTTGCTTTTTCAGTGACAGTAGCGCCCGCCAGCGGTTCCCCGTTTTCAGTGAGAATTTTTCCGCTTACTGTTTGAACAAAAGGGGCACTTTCATTTTCAATATTCTTTTCTGATGTGATCACCACCAAATTGCTATTGATCTTGCGAAAAGTCAGATCAGTATTTTCCAAAGCCAGGTGCAAAATATCTTCCAGCGAGGCATCTCTGACGTCGATATTGACCTGCTTTTGCTTGGGAAGAATATCTTCTTTGTAAACGAAGCGGTAGACTCCTTGTTCTTCAATGGCCTTGAATACTCTTTCAAGAGAAGCTTTTTTTAATTTCAGGCTGATACCATCCTGGGCATCGGCGCCTGCAAAGGATTGAAGCGAGAAAATGAAAATGAAAACGATATTTAACTTAACCATTAAGAGACATTTGAAAGTCAACCCAGACCTGCCAATTGGCAGGTCCCTTCCAATTTTTTTCATACTTTTGATTTATTACGTGATGGAAATTGCTCAGGCGTGAGCAGTTGATCTGTCCAAAGAATAGTGGAGAATGTTACCGCATTCTCCGCTTCTTTTTATGTCCGCGATAACTAGGTTACTTTTTTCATATAGCAGTTTTTACGTTTAAAAATTCTGGCAATCGTCTAAAGAATTTGAGCCGACTGGGAAAGAATTGTATTGCTATTTGATTATAACTTCTCCTTTTTCGATAGCATAATGAAAATTTCCCGTCAATCTAAGAGCCTCCATCACCTCTTCCAACGTCTCATTTTCAAACACAGCCTGATATTTTGCATCTTTCAAAGCGGGATCAGAGATGGTTACCTTAACATTAAACCACCGCTCAATTTTTAAAGCAATTTTTTCGAGGGGTTCTTTGTTAAAGGCCAGACGGTTTTTTATCCATGAGGTTTCATAGGCGCTGCTATCATTCTTGTAATAATGAATTTGGCTAATAGCAATCAAAGGATCCTCCTCGCTAATTTTTTCCTCTTTGCTTTGACTAGCATTGGGCATCTGATTTTTCACAATCAGTTTTTCATTCGGCTTGAGAATTATTTTCTTCCCGGGATTATTTTTAACGGTTACTTCAATCGACCCATGCATCAGCGCTGTCTCGGTTTCTTTTTCATTTTCATAGGCCCTCACGTTAAACGACGTGCCCAGCACCTTCAGATCAATGGTCTGGGTATGAACAATAAAGGCTCTTGCCTTGTCTTTAACCACATCAAAAAAGGCTTCTCCGGTCAGTGAGACTTCTCTTTGGGCCCCGACAAAATTCTTATCGTAGGTTATCTTACTGTCTGCGTTTAACCACACATTAGATCCGTCGGGCAAAACAATTTTTGTTTTGAAGCCTCGCATGGTCAGAACGGTGTTATTTTGAGTAACTGTATTATCAAACCTGCTATTTCCCAGGGGTTTTTGAACAACCAGCCAATAACCAGTTGCCCCCGCCAACACCAATGCTGCTGCAGCCACCCAACGAACAACTCTTCGCTTTTTGAATTTTTTTGGAGTGATTGCTTCAAGTTCCTCGGAACGTATTTCGCCGACTCGTGTGTGCAACTTTTGAAGTAGCCTATTTTTTATTTCATTGAGTTCTTCAACTGAATCAAGGTGAATTTCGATTTCGCTATCGTGATAGGAACGGTACCAACCTAAAAGTTTTGTTTCCTCTTCGGAAGTTGCTCTACGGCCCAGGTATTTTTCAATCAACGATAAAATTTCTGTTTCTTGCATAAAGGATGCGTATAGGATTAAGTACCATAAGAGGCCCGGCACCCTTAGCTGGCTAGTTTTTTCTAAAAAACTGATCCCCGTATTTTAATCAATTGCCCAGCGTTAAAAGAAAGGGCACTGGAAAGTGCCCTTTTTGCTAATGATTATATACTAACGATGCTGCTCAATGAAACTGCTTCTGCTATACTATTTCGTCACAACTGCTTGTCGTAACGAAATTTTGTAAAAAAAATGCCTTATTCCACCATTTTCTCAACACAAATGTTTATCGCTCTGCTACTACTCTTAAGTACAGTGAGGAGTGAATTACCCTGACCCAGGCTGTAACAAAATATTTCAATTATAAAAGCAAAATATTTAAACTCTACATACAAAACTTCCAATAAACAGCGCCGGTGAATTTTGTAACCGGAGGATAATTTACCTAATGATATTCGAAAGCAAGAAAATAAGGGTAATGGTCCAGAGTCGAACATGCTGAAGCCCTTTGCGCAACGTTTTAAGAGCTTTGGTAAGGTGCGTTTCAACCGTTTTATGAGAAATGTTCATCGCCTCTGCTATTTGAGGAATGTTCATTCCCTCTTCACGGCTGAACTTATAAACAATTCTGCTTTTTTCGGGCAGCGTTTCAACAAGACCATTAATATACTCTTTCAAAAAAATGGCATTGATATTCGCATCTTCAGTAAGACTGACCACTGGTGCAGCCCCTTCAGCTAATAACTGTTTACGCCTTTTTGTTCTTACCAAGTGTTTGAAGATGGCAAACTTCGCAGCAGTGCCCAGGTAGGCTTTAAGTTCTTTTATATCGAGAGAATTTCTCCTGTCCCACAGGCTCATAAACACATCCTGAGTTACTTCTTCGGCAAGTTGCTTGTTGCGAGAATGATAGTATGCAACGGAAAAAAGTTTTTCCCAGTAGCGGTTATAAATTTCGGTAAAAGCCCCTTCGCTACTTTGTTGCAGCAAGCAGAGAAGTTGGGCATCATTATATAAATTGTATGAGGACATTAAGCAAGCTAACCTAGAACAAATTAGAAAAAAGTAAGAAGAACTTTTTGATATGAGTACAATTTTTTACAAAACGCTGCGCACCATACAAAATAAGTGTAAAAAAAACAATTTATAAACAAGCCTTTATGAGGATATTTACGGCATAGCCAAGTTAACGTTTTGTTGAGCAGCTTAATAATCCAGCATGTACTGAGCTGAAATCGAAGCGAGAAAGTTTATAAGTGGAAAATGAATTATCACCTTCTTTTATTTTGATATTTGTATCGATTGGTGGATTTATAAAAACCTGTGTTTTGGCGGTTACCGGCCATTTTATTTCTATACGCTCAATTGCAGCAGCTTGTCCAATACCTATATGTTGACGTAAAGGATTAGAACCAAAACTTCCACCAGAATTGACATCGTGATAGACAGATCTCTCTTTTCCGTTTTCTATAAAGGTCACCTTTATTTTTGCATCAATAGCAGCTCTGTTAGAAACAGATCCTTCCAATAAAATATTTATCCAATGATTATTATTCTGTCCGGTGTTCAAATAAAAAGAATTTTCATAAGCATCTCCAGTATAAGCGCCGCCCATCTCAATATAAATGTCCTCATCACCATCATTGTCCATATCTGCAAAAGAGATCCCGTGCCCTTTCTGCAGATTCCCTACTCTTGCAGAGGTGGTAACATCAAGAAAACTTTTTCCATTTATATTTTTGAAAAGTTTATTTGGTACCAGTGATTTGAATTTAGGATTACCTGTACCTAAATAAAAATCAAGATAGCCGTCATTGTCAATGTCGCCAAAATTGGCGCCCATTGCAAAAGCAATCTTATTTAGACCTGCAGCAAGCGATACATCCTCAAATGTTCCGTCATGTTTGTTTCTGAACAAAAAAACCTTTCCCGAATTTCCTACCGGGGCGCCCACAGCTTCTGCTCCGGCATAATAGGCGAGTGATTTATAAAATTCGTAGCCGCATAACAATATATCTAACCACCCATCATTATCATAATCCCAGAACCATGTGGGAAATGTTTGTGTCAGAATATGGCTTAATCCCGCTTGTTCTGTTACATCGATAAATTTAACTGCGCCATTTTTTGGGGAAACATTTTTTAATAAAGTTTTTCTGCCGTTCAATGTTGAAATAAAAATATCAAGGAGACCATCGTTATCATAATCTCCTGAAGTAACTCCTTTCACAAATTCTGTCAAGCTGCATCCTGCCTCGGTTGCTTGTTCTTTAAAAGTGCCATTCTTGTTATTTATATATAATTCACATGGATGAATGCCAGCAGGAGTAGTTTCATTACCTATAAAAACGTCCAGCCACCCATCGTTATTAAAATCAGCCCAGGTGGCGGTTTGGGTAGGATGGAATGAAAGCAAACCACTTTCTTTAGTTACATCACTATATTATTTCCGATTAACTTTGAATACCCTCAATGAATCGTTGTTGATGGCCACCAGAATTAGTTTATCACCTTTCATTGAATGAATAAGGGTCATATCTTTCACATCACCATCTACAATAAACCCGCTTACAGTTGATGGAATAAATTGAAAGTTCTTGTCCTTGCTTCCTTTTAAAAGCCAACCATAAGACGCATCATATCTTCCGGTATTAACGTCCGTCTGATATTCGTTCCCTGCCATGATCAAATCCAAAAGTCCATCCCCGTCTACATCGTCACAAACAATAGAATTGATGGGTGCAAACTGAGCTTCTATCGGAAGTATATGCTTTTTAAATTTTCCTCCGCCAAGATTTTTAAAATAACAGCTGCGGGTTTCATCACAATTCAAATGCAATAAGCCTTCTTTTTTATTACCGCTAAAAATTTCATCAAACGATGCTTTTGAATAATCCTTTGCCAACAAAAATTGTTTTTTAATAGCAGGCACCTGGTCGGAAAACTGCGCTCTGCTGATAGCAGGATAAAGATGTTTCTTTCCACTTTTATCCTTTATGTAATAAAAAAATACAGGATCGATGCTTCCATTTCCATCCAGGTCTTTTGCAAACAATTGCATGGGTTTATCGCCTCTAACTTCGTAAGTACAATTCAAACCGAGGTTGCCCGCAATAATGTCCATGTCACCGTCCTTATCAATATCTGCAACTGCAAGGCTGCGCCACATTCCATTCATTTGTTCTAAACCAGTGTTCGAAGTAACCTCTTCCAGCCTGCCATGATTGTTCTTAAAAAAACGGATCGGCATCCACTCACCTGCAACGATCAAATCTGTTTGTTTATCATTATCAAAATCTGTCCATACAGAAGATGTGATCATTCCCGCTTTTTGAAGAGAAGGGCAAACTTTTTCGGTTACATCCGAAAAAATACCCTGATTGTTTTGCAGGATGAAACTTCGCGGAGAAAGCGGATATTGCCTTGCCACCCTTCCACCAATAAACAAGTCCAGGTCACCATCGTTGTCGAAATCGCCGGCACTCACAGTTCCCGCAATGGTTCGAACATCAGCTGGTATGGCATTATTGCTTAAACTAAATTTTCCTTTACCATCATTGAGATAGAATCTTGGCTTGTAAAAAATAGAAGTATCCGGCTGCTGTGTATCACCATACGTAACTATCAGGTCGAGATCACCATCATTGTCAGCATCAAACAAAAGGCAATCCGAATCTTCTTCAAACTTTGAACTGTCAGTGAGATTTATTGAACTGAAAGTTTGATTAGCGTTTTGTAAAAAAAACTGTCCTGAAAATGTGGTGGCGCCGCCAATATAAAAATCAAGCCTGCCATCTTTATTGATATCGCCGGCAGTCAAAAAAGGTCCCAATTGCGAAAATTTTTGAGGCAGCAGCCGTTGAACTGCAAAATCATTGACTTCATAATCTGTATGCCGGTATGCAAGGCCTGATGATGTCGTAATCTCAGTAAAAAGAAAAGATGGAACTGTTTCAGTATTTTGTCGGATGCCCGTTGCATTTTTTTGAAAAGCGGTGAGAGATTGATCGGCTGAAACATTTGTCTTAATTTCTTTCCTGCCATCCGGCCACATTATTACTACTGAATCAATTTTTGTATTTGCACCCAGCCCGAAGACCAGGTCCTGATCTACTGATGAATAATAGCCTCTTACAGGGTTCTGTTCCTGCATCTGCATTGTTCCATTGCTGAATAAACAAACTTTAGTACCAAAACCGTGTTTGTTATTTTCCTCTCCTTTTAAAACCAGTTTTAAAAAATGAGACTGTATGGACTTGTTCTTTTGAATTGTAGTGTTTATAAAAACAAAGGCCTCTTTGTCAATATTATTAATGATAAGATCAAGATCGCCGTCGTTATCGAGATCCGCATAGGCAGCTCCATTTGACATAGAGGGTTCGTTTATACCTGCCTCTTCCGAAGTATCCTTAAAAAAATAGTTACGATCGTTGATGTATAAATAATTACCGAGGTTCACATGTTCAAGGCTTGCTAATTTTTTCTTGAGCGCTTTTTGTTGTTCTTTTTTATCAGTAATAGTGTTAAATGCCTCATGACTGAACTCTAAAAAATCAGCATTAATAAAATCTCTTCCTATCCCATTGGTAATATGTACATCCTTCCACCCATCGTTATTAAAATCAGCAAGTAAAACACTCCAACTCCAGTCGGTTGCAGAAATACCGGCCAACTGTCCTATCTCGCTAAAAAAGGGTAATGCTGTATTTCCGTAATATCTGTTTCCATTATTTAACTGCAACATGTTTCTCATAAACGAGGGCTCATATCCTCTGTACCGCTCTGCCTTATAGCGTTCATAATTCATGGAAGAATAGGTAACTTTTTTTCTTTCATTGTATTCCGGCAGCATATCCAATGTAACAACGTCGCTTAATCGGTCGTTATTCAGGTCGGCGACATCAACTCCCATACTGGAGTAACTTTGATGGCGCATTGCTTTATCAATGCAATCAGTAAAAGTTCCGTTCTTATTATTCAGCCATAAAATATCGTTTGATACAAAATCGTTGGCGACATAAATATCCGGCCAGCCATCATTATTAAAATCGCTTACCGATACGCCTAATCCATAACCATCGTCTTTTATGCCGGCCTGTAAACTAACATCAGTAAAAACAGGATGGCCTACGTGTAAGGAATCACCATCATTTCGGTACAGCTTATCATTGGCAGGCGAGTTTCCGGTTTTATCCCGAGGGACAATATAATTGGCACTGACATTACTGTTGTTAAAAGTATAATTGGCCAGGTACATATCCAGGTCACCATCCTTGTCGTAATCAAAAAAAACAGCCTGTGAGGAATAACTCGTGTCAGCAAGGCCGTACGCATCTGCTTCCTCTTTAAATGTTAGGTTGTGTTGATTGATGTATAACAGATTTTTTGACCGGCGAAAAAGATTCTTGCCATAGGTACAGATGTAAATATCATCATAGCCATCGCTGTTGATATCTGCAATACTTACTCCTGTCGCCCATACATCAGTAACCAGTCCTGCATTCTTAGTGATGTCCTCAAACTGGTTATTACCTTTATTGATGTAAATGCGGCTGCTTACCTGGTTGGCTGTAAAAACAATATCTTTTAAACCATCATTATTAAAATCCCCAATGCCCACTCCACCGCCCATATATCCAAATTCATTGATAATGGAGTTGGTTGAATCCGTATCATGAATATCGTTGCTGAAATCAATACCCGATTCTGATGGCTCCAGTTTTGAAAATAAATGATTACCCTCTTTATTACTTTTTATTTCACACGCTTGTATTAGAAAAGTAAACATTAAGAAATAAGCCGTTATTTTCAATGTTACTTTCAAAACATCCACTTGCATTGTATAAAATTATGGCTGGAGAAATCAATAAAAGCTCATATTGCAAAAGATAAATTAATTAAACTAAAAAGCCATTACATTTTGCAATGGCTTTGAAAAGAGTAATAAAAGAAACTACTATTTTACTAACGGATTGGTTGATGTTTCGGCAGATGGTATCGGCAAATCTTCTTGTCCGGGCTTTGGATCAGTCATAATAGAAGGAAAGTAACCTTTCTTTCTCCAACGGAGAATATCGATATTATTTCCTCCTTCTCCAGCCAGTTCAACGGAACGTTCATGCATTACAGCTCTCAATGCTGCATCCTTAGTGGCCAAAACTACTGGCGTCATATTTACTCCGGGCCTTGCACGCACCATGTTAATATAAATTGCTGCCTGTGCAGGCGTTCCAACTTCGGCTTCGCATTCTGCCAACATTAAAAGAACATCGGCATAACGCATTAAGCGTTGGTTGAGGCCGGTTGTTTTAAAACCTTCTTTCATCCAATCTAAAATGGAATATTTCTTATAAATTCTTTTTAGTGAAACTCCATTTCTTATGCTCGGATCAACATTTAGGTCCGCTGCTGTGAGAGCAACACCTGGATCCGTGCCGCCCTTGGTTAAGATGATATCCCCAACTTCCCAAAATGTCATTTTATACCGGGGATCGTTGGCTTCAAATTCATCCAAAATTCTGTTGGATGGAATCACATTACCCCAGGATTGTCCATATTCCTGGTTACGCACTGTTTGTGGACCCCAGTTAAAAGGTGGTGTAAGTTCTCCATTATATCCCCAATTAAAATTGTTATCCCCCCTATCCTGAAAATACACTTCAAAAATAGATTCGGCATTGGCTTCATGACCAGTCGTTACTACTGTCGTCCCGTTTTGAATATCACCATCAAAATTCCAGGAGAAGTCTACGAGGCTATACTGGTTGGAATTGACAACAGCAAGCAATGCGGTCTTAGCAGCGGCATAATCGCCTTTCTGCATTTGAACTCTTCCCAATAAAGTATTCGCTGCTCCTTTGGTTGCTCTTCCAAGATCAGAGCTGCTATAACTAAGCGGTAATTTTGAAACAGCATCAGTCAGGTCGCTAATGATCAGTGTATAAATTTCAGCAGCCGGTGATTTGCCTTTAAACTGTGTAGGATTAGTAAGAGGCTCTGTATAAACAGGAACATCGCCCCATTGTGATACCAACTCAAAATAAGCCCATGCTCTTAAAAATTTTGCTTCCCCTACTAATCTATCTCTAAGACTTGTATTGTCAGTTACATTCGGGGCTTTAAATATAACTACGTTGGCTTTATTGATCATCTGATAACAACCATTCCAAACACTCGTCATTACTGCGTTGGTTGATGCAGGCTTTGCTTGCTTTAATAGTTCGGCACGGGGAGCCTCCAATTGCGCACCACCCGCCCAGGTTTCACCGCCACGCATGTCATGAGTAAAGTACCATTCCCGCCCTACCAGTTCTGCTGCACGCAACGTAGAGTAAATGGAGTTAACCCCATTTTGAAGTTCTGAGGCCGTTTTAAAATAAGTTTCCTGTGTTGGATTGTTCGGATCTGTGACTTCGAGTTTTTTATCGCAGGCCACCATAATGATAAAACACAAAAGGCCTGCAACAATTAGTTTATTAATATTTTGTTTCATATTGCTCAAATTAGAGTTTTGATGATTGTTCACATTAAAAGCTTGCTTGGATGCCTATTGTGTATGACTTTGGCTGAGGATAAACAGCGAAGTCAATACCATTTGTCAGGGCAATATTATTTCCAAAAGGAGTTCTGTTACCTACTTCCGGATCAAAACCGCTATAATCTGTAATGGTGAAAATGTTTTGAGCCGATGCATAAATACGGAAACTAGTGACCACTCCTTTTGTTAGTGATTGCAATGATTCGGATGGAATCGTATAGCCAATCATTACATTTTTTAGGCGTAAGTAGGAACCATTTTCAAGGAATCGTGTTGATGGCCTTGCATTTTGATTGGGGTCGCTAGAAATAGCACGTGGTATGTCAGTATTTTTGTTAGATGGAGTCCATGCCCTCAATACCGCAGTGCCTGCATTGAAAAAACGAACCATACCTTCCGTAATCACTCTTGTGGCATTAAAAATTTTGCTGCCTTGCACACCCTGGAAGAAAACAGAAGCATCGAAGTTTTTATAATTGGCGCCTGCAGTTAAAGCATAAGTAAAATCCGGCAAATAGCTGCCCAAGAATACACGGTCTTTGTCATCAATTACACCATCTTTATTGGTATCCCTAAATTTAAGGTCGCCGGGAGCAGTATGTTTTGTGGGATCATAAGTCTCGCCCGGAGCTGGCACTTTTTGTTTAGCAGAACTGTTGACTTCTGTCATGGATTGGAAAATACCATCCACGATCCAACCATAGAATGACTGAATTGGCTGGCCTGGTGCAGTGTTGGTAATGTCATTGTCGCCAAAATCCTGATCTCTGCCTGCAACAATATTGGTAACTCCCGGAGCTAGCTCAGTTACCTTATTTTTTGTTCGAGCAAAATTGGCAGTTGCATTCCATTTAAAATCTCCTTCTCTGTCATTATATCCTAATTGCAACTCAAAACCTTTGTTTTCCATGCCAGCGACGTTTTTCTTATACGTAGCATTAATGAAACCAAAGCTTGGAGGCATAGGCACATCGAGGATCAGGTTATCTGTAGTGCGCTTATAGTATTCGGCAGTTAAAGTGAATTTGTTTTTAAACAATCCAATATCCAATCCTACATTAAACTGCTTTGTTTTTTCCCATTCCAGGTCAGGAGTTCCTATCCCAGGAATAACGGACCCCGGACCACTGTTAGGTGTGTTATTAAACGGATATAGAGAACTGTTGGCAGCAACGCTCACCAACCAGGGTGTGCTTCCCAATACCACTCCATTAAGACCTGTGACACCATATCCTGCTCTAAGTTTCAATTCGGAAATTTGCTGGATATTCTGAATGAAATCTTCCTGATCGATTCTCCATCCAATAGACCCTGAAGGGAAAGTAGCCCATTTTTTTCCGGGCGCCCAAACAGAAAGTCCATCACGGCGAATAGCGCCACTTATAAGGTACTTGCCCTTAAAATCATAGTTAATACGTCCAAGCACCGACATAATTGAATTTTCGTCAAATCTTGTTGAGGATGAAGGACTGAGTGCGTTTAAGAGTGTTCTTAAGTCGTTGGAGGGTTGTTTGCCACTTTGCTGTGAAGTATTTATCTCCTGGTTTTGCTGTTCAAATACCGCAATTGCATTAATATGATGGTCGCCAAATGTTTTATCAAATGTAAGCTGCTCTGTATAGAGTAATTGCGTTGAAACGGTGCGGTTATTAGTAATGGTTGCTTGGTCTGCCTTCGAACCGTTTATATTCCCATTATCGTTGAAGATGGGCGAAAAGCTATAACTTAATCCGTTGGCATAGTCCACGCCGAACGTGGAGCGGAACTTTAACCACTTGGTGAGATTAATTTCAAGAAAAGCTGTTCCCAGAATTTTTGTCGTTTTTCTATTTCCCGGATTTTTTAGCGCAGCATCTTCAACCGGATTGGTGGGATCACCACCATCCAGTACGGAATGAGCGCCTCTGTATCCTCCAATTGAAGTTGGATCGTAAACAGGCAAATGCGGGAACATTCTGATTACATTTACCAGGTTAGATCTTGATCCTGTTTCATTGTTATCAAAGGCCTGGTCACCATGAGCGGCATACAGGTTTTCACCAAACGTAAATACTTTGCTGATTACATGATCAGAATTGATTCTAAAATTATAACGACGGTACCCAACTTTTGGAGTAGTACCATTTTGATCCATAAAGCCACCTGAAGCATAAAAACGAGAGATATCGTTGCCGCCGCTGAGTCCAATATTATGTTGTGTGATGGTGCCCGTTTTAAAATAAGCATCCTGCCAATCGGTATTTGTTTGACCGTAAGTTTGAGTGGCTCCCGGATAAATAGGTTCATTGATCATCGGAGGCGTGAGCCTTTGCACCTGGCTTCCGCGGTAAGCAAGGGCATATTGCATGAATTGTTGCGTATTCAAAAGATCAATACGCTCCGTCACTTTTGAAGTACCAACATAAGAATCAAGGTTAACGTGCACCTTGCCATCTCTTCTGCCTTTTTTGGTAGTAATAATAATAACACCATTCGTAGCCCTTGATCCATAAATAGCGGATGCAGATGCATCTTTCAACACATCGACAGTCTCTATATCCCTCGTGTCAATAGTTGAAAGGTCACCTGTTGGAAAACCATCTACTATGTATAACGGATCGGAAGCAAAGCTTATAGAACTAATACCTCTGATGCGGACAATCGGTTGTGTTCCCGGGCTTCCGTTATTAGTTACTTGCACACCCGCGACTCGCCCTTGTAATGCTTGCTGTACGCTAACAACTGGAACCTCATTAAGGGTCTTACCCGTAACGCTGGATACCGCCCCTGTTACGTTTGCTCTTTTTTGAGTACCATAACCCACAACAACTACTTCATTTATGCTTGCAACAATAGGCAGAAGTTCTATCGCAACCGTGTTGTTTGCGCCCACCTGTAACGAATGGGGCTGAAAGCCCACCATCGAAAACTCGAGTGTTTCACCAACTTCCGCATCAATTGAGAAAGCCCCGCTTGAGTTTGTAGTTGTCCCTCTTGACGTTCCCTTTACCGTTACAGACACGCCGTCCAGAGGCTCGCCTTTGTCGTTGGTCACCTTGCCGGTGATAGTCTTATAAAAAACTTCCCTGGTTATCTCCTTTTCTTCTTGCTGATCTTTTAGCTTCAAAAGAACATCGGCTTCTTCCCCTTTTTTCATTAATACAACCTGGTTACCCGATACGTAGTATAGCACGTCCAATGGCCCTAATAACGTATTCAGAATATCGCCTACCCGTTTATCATTGGCGAAGATGGTTACCTTTTTCTTGGCTGGAATACGCTGCGCACAATAAATAAATTTTACCTCTACCAATTTGGTGATTTCATTGAGCACAACCCTTACTTCTTTGTTTTCAACAATAAGCGTTATTCTTTGGTCAAGCACCCCCTCCACTGTCTTAGCTCGAGCCGGAGTTGTGCACAATAATCCAAGAAAAGAAATGAAGAGTAAAATTTTCGGGAGACCTTTCTTTCCGAACGGATAGGCAAACAAAGAGAACAGTTTATAATTTTTCATACAAGCAATGTTTGGTGAATGATAGTTATGTGTTTTTATGCAGCAGTTTTTAAATGAGTTTATTTCATTTTTATTAATTTGTTTATTATCAATCGGGGATAAGTCAATTCAAGTCATTCGCATCCTTTGGCCTCAATAACCACCTGTCCATCCATGACTTCATAACTGGCTCCAAGAGCTTTACATATCAGATCAAGCTTTTCATAAAAAGGAACATTTCTAAGATCAGCCGTTATCGTACACTTCTTTAGCGCTTCATTGTCATACACGATGTGTATTCCATAATTGCTTTCCAGTTGAGTAAATACTTTTTCAAGCGCAACATCTTCATACAACAGTATTTTATCAGCCTCAGCAGATAATATCATTGAAGGGTTATTCAACAATACTTTTTGAAACTTTTGCAATGCTTTCTGGTAAACGAGTTCCTGGTTGGGAGTGAGAATAATTCCTCCCAAATTATTAGGTGAAGCCGTTTCCCTTGCATTGGCAGTAGCCTGAGAAAACACACTCACCTTTCCTGTTTTTACTGTTATTTGTATAACCGTATCTCCTTCAAAAGAGCGAACAATAAAACTGGTTCCCAGTACTTTGGTTACAATTTCATTGGCGAAAACACGAAATGGACGAGCCGGATTTTTCGTTACTTTAAAGAAAGCCTGGCCTGATAAATAAATATCTCTCGTATTAGCACTGTCAAAGTCGTTTGAGTAGCTAATACGGCTGTTTGGCGACAGCTCAACTACACTTTCATCAGGAAGCTTTAACCTGATGGCCTTTCCAGATGTATTTATATTTTCAACTAAATGTTTTGAAGGAGTCACCACACAATAGGCGTATCGCTCCAACCTCTTATCCCGTTTTTTAAAAAAATAGACACTTCCGCTAACGAGAATGAGAATTGCCGCGGCCCACCACCATTTTTTTGACATACCGATCACTTTGCTACGTGGCTCAGGTATTTGAGGTTGAATCTCATTAAATTGTTCTTGTTCTTTTATGGTGTGCAGCAATCTGCTTATCTCATGCTCTTTTTCAGCTTCGGGGATAATCTTTTCCTCAGTTCCCATGGACTCCAGTATTCGTCTCGCTTCCGCGACTATCATATATTTATCAGGATGCTGACTAAGCCAGCCATTCCAAAAATCATGATCAACTTTTTTCCCTTGATTCACCCAGCGGCTAAAATCTTCATCTATGACGAAATCGGAGATATCGAACAATCTATAATCCTTCATACAGACGTATTGGTATATATCAAGTTCCGGCATCGCCGGAATTCTACTGGAATTTTTTAAATTTTTTTTTGGAAAGTGCAAAAAGTAGGGTCAATGAGTTAAAAACTCGGCGTGCCAAAGGCTTCTTAACTTATGTATGGCTTCATGGAGCAAGTTATATACCGACTGTCTGCTAATGTTCATAAGCTCGGCTATTTGTCCATGATCCAGATACTGGTAATATTTCAAATAAATGATTTCCTTTTGTCTTTTGGAAAGCAGTGATAATGTTTTTCTAAGTTTCATTCTCTTCTCTTCCGAAATTTGCCTTTCGATGATAATTTTCTCAATTGAAAATTCATAAAAAAACTCATGGTCTCGCAAAGCAGCTGAAGCCATCTCCTTCACATTCTTGTGCAGGGCCTTAAGGATTTTATTTTTTATTGCACGCAAAAAGTAGTACTTGGGCGACAATATAGTATCAATAGTCTCCCTCCTTTGCCACAGACTTATGAACACTTCTTGAATGCAATCCTTTATTAACTCATGATCCTTTGTGAAGTGTGACGCATAGTGATAAAGATCATTATAAAAAATCCTCATTAGAGAAGCGAGTGCCACTTCGTCTCCTCCCTGTAAGCGTTTTATTAAGTCTGATTCCGGCATTAGCACAAATCTTTCATTAAATGCTTTTATAAATTACAAGCATGATCACCCAGTCGCTATTGGTTATTTCAATCTTCAATAATTTTTTTTATGCTGTCACTTTCTTAAAGAAGGGGCACAAAGAGTGCCCCCATTTACTAACGATTGCTATATGAGATAACTGCTTTGAACTGCTGATATGATCTGCACGAACTTGATTCTTTGTATGCGAATTTTTCCAATTAAACATTGCAGTTAGAATTCAGCTTAAACAATCAACCAAATTTCTCTGGTGTTGTTCTAATGACTATTATTCGTAAAAGTTGCACGGGTTAAAGTGATAGACATTCCGACCTTTGGAGGTGATAAACCATATCTCCTGCAAAGAATCTTTACAAAACATCACACTTTATTAGCAGCGGGTCGAGAGTAGATAATCGTTATATGAGGAATAAAGTTTACTCTGAGCAAAACTTTATCTATCAAATGTAATTTTTTTTCTTTTTCAAAAAAATTTTTTATCGATTGTTTGCATTTCTTATTCAGTTTTCAGTCCATCGGCTTGACTCAACACAGTAAACACTACTCAAACCTGATCCAATCCACTTCAATTTGATTGTTATTTTTTGAAACCACAAACAGGTTTTGAACTCCTGCCTGAAAATTCATGACAGGTACTCTTATTACGTTCCAATCATTTTTTTTCGGAATTTTTATTTCTGCAATAAGAGGTCCGTCAACGCTTTTTGTGTGTATTTGCAAAATGCCGCCTGATTCAGAAACAACTTTTATCAAAACCGTTTTTAACGGCTTCTTTCCGAAATCAACACTGTTGTATTGCGCCCATGCACTTGCTTTATTAAATATTGTTTTCCATCCTTTGAACCTATCAAGTGTATCGAGAAAGGCAATCGACACGCCTTCATCACTTATCTTACTATAACGGTCAATTTGTATTTCCTTAGTTGCATTATTTAGACCAACGCCTCTTAAAGTTGGAATCACTTTTTTTATCGTACCATCATTATTAAAGAATAAACTGTCTGCCCTCACAGATCTTGCCTTATCAAAATTTGGAGAGTAATCCCTGTCATGATAAAAAAAATACCATTGATTTTTAAATTGTATTATTGAGTGATGATTGGTCCAGCATCCACTGGGAGATTCATCCATAATAACACCTGTCATTTTAAATGGACCGAGAGGATTGTCGCTGATTGAGTATTCCAATCTTTCAATTTTGTTTTCAACATGAGGAAAGGTTAGGTAGTAAGTCCCGTTTCTTTCAAACAAATATGGCCCTTCTTTTAACCCTTTACTTGGAAGATCTTTTAGTATCACAGGACCAGAAGCCAGTTCAATCATATTTTCTTTGAGCTTCGCTCCATAAATATTTCCTGCCGACCAATAGAGATATGCCTGGCCATTTTTATCAATAAATACATTGGGATCGATACCATGCACTCCTTTAATTGGCGTTGACTGTGGTACATAAGGCCCTTCCGGTTTGTCTGCAATGCCAACTCCGATGGCAAAACCTCTTCCATAAGTTGCTGTATCCTGTGGAGATGTTGGAAAATAGAAATAGCATTTCCCATTTCTTTCTATACAATCCGGAGCCCACATGCTGTAGCTGTTGGTTCTTACCCACGGCACTTTGTTCTGTTGAACTATCACACCGTGATCTGACCAATCAATGAGATTCGTTGAAGAGAAGACATGATAATCTTCCATGCAAAACCAATCTACTCTTCCTTTACCTTCAGTTGCAAGTATATCATGCGAAGGATACAGATACACCTTATCGCCAAAAACTCTTGCAGAGGGATCTGCAGAGTATTGATTGCGAATGATAGGATTCTGTGCGCAAAGAACATTTGCAATTGATAACAGAAGTGTCAGAGCAAAAAATAAAGAAATGCGTTTGTACATAAACTTGTCTTAAAAATTTTCTATCAGGTCATCCTTAGCCGCTACTTCTTTTCATTCTACTGCTTGTTAGTTGTATAGCCCAACAGCGAAAGCATTTTTAATCCGTAACGTTTTCCTAGCTCACGATAACCCGCAGCCGTAAAATGCAGATTATCGCCTCGTTGCGGGCAGCCGGCTGACGAAATGATATACGCATTCGGAATTGCTTGTGGTAATGTGGCGATGATTTTATTCATGCTTGCACACGCTCCTCCCTGGTCAGCATTTACAAGTTCACCAGCAAGCAATGGCAGCGAATTGGGATTCAAATTCAAGTCATGTAACAGATTGTCATAAACCAGTTTCACCTTTTGTGGCCAGCTCGAATCACCTGTATTCGCTTCTCCCTGATGCAATAGAATTCCTTTAATCACGCCGTCCTTTTGTGCCAGCTTTGCCATTTCTACCAGGCGTACATACGGATTGCCATCGTAGGCATTGATCATCCCAATCATCCAGGAAGGTGCTATTGACACATAAGACTGGTAATGATCTTTATCGAACAATTCAATTTTGCAACCTCCAACGGAAACATTGATAACGCCAATCCTTATATCTTTTGGCAGATTTTCGACCAATGTTCTTCCAAAATAATCAGCCGGCGTAAGACCGGTGAGACATCTGCATAAAGGGGGAACAGCCGCATACCACTTTCCTTTTTCTCTGCCGAGGTTTGGACAATTAATAGCTTCCATTACCTGAAAACTATTATCTACTGTTGAATCCTGCGCTTCTACTCTTGCATTGCCTTCCATGTTCGATTGACCGAAGCACAGAAAAATATAAAACTTAGAATCCTGCGAAAATGTGATCGCCCTCAAACAGAGCAAACCAAATAATATTAATACGCTACGCTTCATTTTATTGTTTGTAATTGTAAAATGCTTACAGAATAAGGATCAAGAGTTCTTGTGAATGCCGGAGCAACACCTTTTACTTTTGATGTAACGGGAGTAATCTTCTCGGGATCACTAATAGTATTTGTGTCTTCTGGTTTATTGCTTTTGATAACGACCAATGTTGCATTCGGCGATATTTTGGCACTACCATTGAGATTTATTTGGATCGGTTGTTTTTTGCCTGTTGTGTTTACGAGTTTGAGATAAATAGCGCCGGAGTTTTCATCCATTGTGGCACTATAAAATACCGTGGAAATAGATGGCGGAGTTGTGATACCCTGCATGCTGTCTCTCCTTGTAAGTGGCCTGGGTTGGGTAGGAATATTTTCTGCAGTTATCGGTACAATTTTATTACCTAAATACTGGCTGAATAACTTCTGTACATAATAAGAAGGTGAACCAAAACTACTTAAAGCATTGTAACCAATCAAATCCGAATCCCACTGCCATGCCTTTGGAGCCGTTGCTGTGGCAGTGTTCACATTCACAAACAATGGTGCGTAACAAGACATGATAATAATGTCTGAATTACGTTCCATGCCAGTCATCCATGCGGCATCGCCTAATGCAGCATTTAAGTTTGTGGTCGGTGCACCTTCACGTGTGGCCCATTCTCCTACAAAAATCTTTGGCCCACTGCGATCATATTTATCGTACTGCGAGGCATTTGCCCACATCTCCCATGAGTTGCGATAGTAATGTTCATCGAGTACTGTTGGCTTTTTGCCAGTTGTTACTTTTAAATCGGGATATTGTGCATCAGCTATTGTTGAAATGCAAATCAACTGTGGATATTTTTTTTCTATCGCCTCTCTGAACTGATTATATCTCCCATCATAGCTGCCAGATCGATCAAACCAATCTTCATTTCCAATTTCTACATAGCTAAGTTTAAATGGAGCAGGATGACCATCCGCTGCACGTTTTGCACCCCATGACGTATTTACATCTCCAATCACATATTCTATTTCATCCAAAGCATCATCAACATAAGGTTTTAAAAGCGGACCCGCATCAACATGATCTCCATTTAACGAGTAACCGGCATACACTGCTAAAACAGGTTCAGCACCCATATCCTCGCACCATTCTAAAAATTCCAGAAGTCCTATGCCATCAGACGGACGATAACCCCATGAACCTCTGTGACCCGGTCTGTTCTCCAAAGCACCCAATGTTTGTTTCCATGGAAAAGCATCTGTGATCAATGGACCTTCCAAAAAATTGCCTCCGGGAAAACGTAAAAACTTTGGCTTCATATCCACAAGCATTTTCATGATATCAGGCCTGTTGCCATTGGCTCTGTTATTATAAGTAGGAGGAAACAATGAAACCAGATTAAAATAATACAGACCTGTACGATTGGTTGAAATCACAAACCGCGCATCGGTATTAGGTTTTACATCTGCAGTCGTAGTTAATGTCAACTCATATTTTTTCCAGAACTGACTTTTGACAAGATCAATATTTCCGGAAGCATAAATAGTTTTGCCATCGTTGCTCTGAATAGTTACTGTTATCGGACCAGCGGTATGGTCTTCAATAACAGGTCCGGTGGGTTGTGTATTTTGTGCCCCCGGACGACGGAACGGTTGAATGCTACCTGTACCTTTTATATAGAATGATGCTTTATAAGTAGTATTTGGTTTTACAGGTATTCCCCAATAACCTTCATTGGCAATTCCTACTTTTCCATTTGCTTTTTCAACAGTTAGGCGCAAACAGGTTTGCAGTGCACCATTGATAGCATGGCGACGTTCATCAAAAGGAACATTGTCCTGCGTTGCTGCAATTAGTTTGATAGTTGCTTTTGAATTAACAGTGTCTTCATTTATAAGACTCCAGCCTTCGGGTTTAGTCGGGTTATCTTTAAATATGCGGTTGCGAATCAGCTCTGCATATAAACCACCATCATAGGAATGATTGATCTCTTCTGTCATTAACCCATAAAGCATGGGACTAACGGCGGCACCAGATTTAGTTAAGTCCAATGTTAATTTGGGCGTTTGAGCATCAGTGGGTGAAACAATAAACGCTGATAATCCCAATGCAAAAAAAACGGGAATGAAATTGCTTTTTTGAAATGTGCTCTTTTTCATGAATTCCTTTTGATTAAAAAAAATGTTTGTTATCCTGTTTCAAGCCGGTGAATGATAGATAGTTCATTTCTGTTTATTCTGTTTATTCCTTTTATTAATTGTTCAATTTTTATTGCTGATACTTTCGCTGATATGGAAATAATCAAAATCCACAAATCCACCAATGTTTTTTGTTGCATAGTTAAACAGTGCAAAACGGTAACCCATAAAATGTGGAAGCGTGTAAGACATTTTTAATTGCGTACCAATCATTATCCATGTCTTCCTGTCTAAACTATAAAAGAAATTAGCTACATCTTTCTTATCGGCGAAATCACATTCAGCTTTAAAGAAAACTGTTTTTTGATTGAGGGGAATACTTTGTGCCTCCACTGGTTTACCTGTGCTTGCATTGATCATCGCAATCACTTTCCTATCTCCTTCCATTCTAACACCGAGCAAACCATAGTTTTTCTGTAAGAGGCTTAATCCAGCAAAATCACCATCCTTCATATTTGAAACATCAAGTGAAGTAGCACCTGTACAAAAGGGGCCAATGGTGCGTTGTGTCAAAGTATTTCTTGCCAGTAAAAAACTTGTATCAATTCTTCCTGTAGTAAGACGCAAATACCCTTTTCTTGCAGTAAGAGACCAAAGACTGTTGTCAGGATTGTGATTCCATTGCCAAACCAATGGTAATGCACGATCACCTTTTTTATGTGAAAATTCGTCAGATGCAACAATGCCGGAAATCAACCCTTTACTTGCAGGAAGATCAAGCGTCTCGGGCACTTTACCATTAATGCCTAACACTGGCCAGCCACTTTCCCACTTAACGGGAACTAAATATGGAATACGACCAACAGAACCAAAATCTCTGAACAAATAAGCATACCACATGCCGTTTGGCATATCAATCAATCCACCCTGAGCAACGCCTAAGTCCTGAAGCGCAACTCTTCCTTCCCATGGGCCGGTAATTTTATCTGCTCTGTGAATAACAACTGTTCTCATACCACCTCTTGGCCAGGTGATATTGAAGAGATAGTATTTATCATTTACTTTAAAGAGTTGAGATCCTTCACCTAAACCACTGACACCGGCACTCTCACTGGGCTCGCTGGTATTTTCAATGATCACCTTATTTACGCCGCCCTCTTTGATGCCCGATAGATCTTCGTTCAATTCAACAAGCGTTAATTTCTTATTACCGTAAATCATGTACGCTTTTCCATCATCATCGAAGAACAAGGAATGATCATGCAAAACCGGACGAAAAGAAATTGCTTTCCATGGACCGTTCTCGATATTCTTTGTTGCATAGATATGGGTTTTACCACTTGTGGCAGCAAACGTTGAAACATAATAAGTGTCGTTATGATAGCGCATGCTGCTGGCCCAGGACCCTCTTCCATAGGTAGACTTTCCGTTCTCCAGGTTCATTTCGTCATTACTGACCAGGGTATCGTAAGCATAATTTACCAATTGCCAATTGACAAGATCTTTCGATTTCATGATAGGAATACCAGGGCTCATGTGCATGGTAGTGCTGCTCATGTAATACGTATCTCCCACACGTATCATTGACATATCAGGAACATCGGCAAAAATGATTGGATTATGTACCTGCTTAATCTGTGCAATTGTTGTTACGCATGTGCTTTGAGCAATTATTAATGCAAGGCCAAATAAAAATCTCTTCATCTTACTTCTCAAACTTTATTATTATATAAATCGTGAGCCGAACAACGCTTAAAACATGACGCTTATTAATCCACCCCAATTAGCTTTTTACCTTTTGCAATTCCACTTTCATTAAAAGCATCTATTGTGAAATAATATTTCTGAAGACTGTTCAAACTTCCTATGGTTACAGAATCAGCACCAAAAACCTGGTAAGTATGATACAACTTATCCTTTGCCACTCCATACCGGATGTTATATCCGACTGCATCCGGCGATTTGGTCCAGTTTAATTTTACCACGGCCCGATCATTTTCTGAGCGCACTGCTTTTAAATCCTGAACAACTGACGGCGATTTTCCACCGGCATTTCCAAAAATGCGTAAGCCTGCAAGTGCAAAAGTTCCATCAGGCACACGATAATTTGTCAATCGTACATAACGGGCTTTTATTGGTTTTTTCAATTCGATGTAATCATGCGGAATATCTGTTTTGTTCTGTGTTTTGTCGGATAAAATTTTCCAATTCTTGTTATCGGAAGAATATTCAAGCAGGTATTGATAATAAATTCCGGGATTGCGACCTAAAAGCTTTGTTTCGTTTTCTGCGTAGTTGATTTGAACAGCGTTGATGGTACATTCTTTCTGCAGATCCACAGTTATCCATTCGCTCTTATTACCTGTCCCCGCACTCCAGAAGGTTCGTATCTCTTCATCGGTTGCGTAACTCTTTTGATGATTTTCTAATTCCGAAGATACCTGTACAGGTTTGTTGTAAGAAAGCAACATCCACTTTGAGAATAACTCATCGGGGCTTGAAATTTTCTTTGCAGGCACTTTAAATGGAAAATCGCCAAAACCAGTGTACACATACATTTCTCCATCCTTGTCAAAAAACGTTGGGAACAATCCAAGGCGACGCTCGAACATATGCTTTTGTGAAATTGTCATTGTTGATATGTGCCAGTAGTTTCCATATTTATCCTGGAATGTACTGCTGTGTCCTGCGCCCGCGGCGAAGCCTTGCGGTTTATAGGAAGCAGGATTGTGATTGGCTAATGTGAAAGGCCCAAGAGGTTTATCAGAAATATACACACCGTCACTGTAGCTTTTGAATTCAGTTCCGGGTCCGGCGTATTGCAGATAATATTTACCATCATGCTTTGTCATCCATGAACCTTCAATCCAGGGATTTTCTCCGAGATTGTTATAGTCACCTTTTCGTTCCCATCCATACGTTTTTTTGTTGCTATTAAAAAGCGCTGCAGGTTTTCCAATCGGATTCAATGTTTTTGTGTCGAGTTCCACTCCGTAAATTGGATTAACGTTGGAGCACCCGTAGTAAAAAAATAAACGCCCGTCATTGTCAACAAACAAATCCGGATCAACCATACCGATGGGGAAAGAAGAATTGGCGGCTTGCCATTTTCCTGATTTTGGATCTGCCGTTTTATAGATAGTCAATGGTGCTCCATGTGAAGCCATAAAATATAAAGTATCATTCATCACTACGGCGGCGGGTGCATAATCTTCAAGCGGGAGATCGTTTGTGGTGATCAGGTCCCAATGAATTAAATCGGTTGAATGAAAATACCCTCCGGATTTGGAAGCAAATAAATAATACTCGCTTTTGTAAACAACCATTGTTGGATCGGCAGCTTCACGCCTTGAAGGTGTATCCAAACAAAACCGGTAACTAAGATTCATAGGATTACAAATCGTTGTTTGTTGCGCACGTGATGCAATTGAAACAACAACGCAAACAACTAACATCAAAAAAATTCTACCCATCAGAAAACAATTTTATTTGAATAATATCTGCGCAAAATTATAAAGGTTATTCCTCCACACCGGCCATGTATGTCCACCGGGATACTCACTGTAGGTGTACTTAATTCCCATTTCATCAAACTTTCCAAGCATGATCTTGCAATTGTTGTAAGCAATATCTTCTTTGCCGCCCATTGCTATCCAAAGCGATTTAAGATTGTTGTTAATCGCAGCGGCATTGTCTTTCATAAATACATATTGCGGATCAGAAATTGCAGGTTGATTAGCAAACCATCCTGAACTAAACACGCCGAGATAAGAAAACATATTGGTGTTTCTTATTCCTGCATACAAAGTTTGCAATCCTCCCAAAGATAAACCAGCGAGTGCCCTATTCTTAGCATCGGTTTCCGTTCTGTAATTTTTTTCAACAAAAGGAATGACTGCGTTCTTTAATTCATCTTCAAATCTTTTCAAAGCTTGCTCGCCAAATCCTGCTAGGCCCCCACTGCTTAGATTTCCATCCATCATTACTACCAGCATTGGCTTTGCCTTTTTTTCTGCAATAAGATTATCAAGAATGATATCTGTTTTACCCTGCGTAGCCCAACTTCTTTCATCTTCACCACCGCCATGTAAAATATAGAGAACAGGATATTTTTCGTTTGTATTGAAGTCATAATCTGGTGGAGTGTACATGTAAAACTGCCGCCAGGAGTTGGTAACCGTTGAAAAGTATTTTTTGATCCTGATGTCGCCATGAGGAACGTTTCTCATAACATAATAACCGCCGCCACCAAAAGGAATTTCAATGCCGCTTGCCATTCTTCCCATTCCGTAAAAAGTTTCGCTTGAAGGATCAGCTACTGCAACACCATCAACGAGCAATGAATAATAGTGAAATCCCTCACCAATCGAATCCGTTGTCACCAGCCAGTAGCCACCAGTGTCCTTTGCCATATCATACTTCTTGCCGAGATCTATTTGCACTTTTTGAGCATCCGGGGCCTTTATACGAAAAATCACGCGATGATCGGCTAATATTTGCGGATACTGTGCAGAACGTATATTACTTGATGCCGGCGCACCAACTACAGGGTATTTTGAAAATGTGGAAGTATCCACCGGCTTGAAGATAAGTTGAGTGAACATGTATAATCCATTCTTCCAAACTTTGAAATCATGCACCCCTGGTTCGATGTAGTAAATATGAGGAACGTTGTTTTTTACAAGATAATCATGAGTGCGTTTGCTAAAAGTGATCAGATTATCACTTGCTCCGCATGATATCCAAAGAAGCTTTAGTTTCTTTCTTGCTTCGTCAGGATTGGGAACCAATTGTTCTGGTGTTTTCGTATTAGGAGCAGATGAAAATCCACCGATCCATGCAAACTTGTCGAGATTGCCCAAGCCAAAATTTAATGATTGCCCGCCACCCATTGAGAGGCCAGCAATCGCACGACTCTCACGGTCTTTAACAACCGGGAATTTTTTTTCAATAAAAGGAATCAAATCATTGAGCAGATCCTTTTCGAAAGTGGCGAACGCCTGTACTTTAGCACTATCAAATATGTTACCCCCTGCACGATCGTCTTTCATTGCTCTTCCATTGGGTAATACAACAATCATCGGTTCAATCTTATTCTCTGCATAAAGATTATCGAGTATCACTTGTGGATGGCCGCCATTGAGCCATTCTTTTTCATCGCCACCAATGCCGTGTAAAAGATAAAGCACAGGATATTTTTTCTTTTTTGAAAAACCAGGTGGCGTATAGATCAAAGCTCTTCTTGTTGTACCAACTGTTTTTGAACTGTAAGTGATGGTATCGAGTTTACCATGAGGAATATTTTCTTTAAAAACATCAAAGCTTACAGGCATTTGCACAACTTGTTGTGAACGGACCTGCACACGGCTGATCAGTACGACAGCAAGAAAAAGAATGAGCTGCTTCATATGCTTTGGCTTTTCCTTAATCTTTAAACAACATGGGAGCCAGTACATAAAGACTGCGGCGCCAGGTTTGAAACTCATGACGTGTATTCTGAGAAACATAAGACACAGCATTGAAACCGGCTGCTTTCAATGCGTCGGCAGCCTTTGTTACGCCATCGGCATTTTCAAAGCTTCCGCAACTCAAAAAAATGAGCTTGACTTTTGATTTGTCTTTGATTTCCTCCGGTTTATAAGTACCACCGCTGAGGAGTCCATAATATGAAAACACATCGGGACGGGCCAGTGTGATGGTATGTGTTTCAAAGCCACCCATAGAAAGACCTGCCATAGCACGATGAGATTGATTGGCAACAGTGCGGAAGTTGGCATCCACGTAGGGGATCAATTCATCAAGGAGAACCGTTTGAAATGGCTGAATATTGAAACTTCTGAGACCACCACCGCCACCAGGCCTTATGTCGTTTGTCATACCATACGTCATCACAATGATGAAAGGTTTGATCTTTCCTTCTGCAATCAAATTGTCCATGATCAGGTTTGCATGTCCCTGGTTGCTCCAGGCAGTTTCATCTTCGCCCCAGCCATGCTGCAGATACAACACTGGATATTTTGTTTTGGTATCCTTGTAATATCCCGGAGGCGTATATACAAATGCCCTGCGTGAAGTATTTGTACTCTTTGAAGGAAAAAGAATTTGGTGAACCTCGCCATGAGGAACATCTTTTAGCGTATAAAAGTCCTGGTCGTGGGCAGGTATTTCAATACCGCTTTCCCATCGGGTAGAACCGTAGAAGTTCAATGTACCCGGATCATTAAATATTCCACCATCAATGGTCACACGGTAATAATGGAATCCTTCTTCCATTGGTCCTGCAGTCGTTCCCATCCAAACGCTGTCCGTGACTTTCGTTAAGAGAGTTCCTCCCCTGGTACCGCCCAATCCCAAACTTACCCTAACACTGTCGGCATAGGGTGCCACAATACGAAATCGTGCATAACCCTGCGAATTGACCTGTGGGTATTGTTGTCCTGGTTGATTTAAACTTGAAGGTTTAAAATCTTCCAGTGGTGCAGTCCCGGTTTGAGCAGAGCAGATTTCACTAAATAGTGCAGTCGCTAAAACAATAGCTGAAGATTTTAGATTCATTTGGTTATAATTTTAAATTAAGAACTCAATTTGTAGTCAAGATGCTATCATCAGGTACCACATTAGATAAATTCAAGAGCCGTTAGTAAGCAAACCGTATTCACGACTATGCATAGTATTTTGGACATTGGCAAGATGATGCTACAAGCAAAAAAAGCAATTGCTCGATTCATAAAAAATTGCTTATAAGAGACAAGCTTGCAGAAAAATTGAACCAAATGATTACAAAGTATTCAATCCTTAGAATAAAAAACTTCCAATAAAAACCATTGAAAGATTTTAAACAAAAAGGATGATAACCCAGTTTCCCTTTACTCTTCCACAATTAAAAGATCCCACGGCCTTAAAGAAAAGCTATCACCTTTCTTCAAAGTTTTATTACCAAGCAAATCAGTTCCTTTTTCAAAATTGTAAATTACTGATTGATCTTTTTGATCTGTCCGAGATCTTTTGCCTCAATCTTTTACAACAATTCTTAAGTTCATCAACGATCAGGGTTAACACAAAAATTTCAGATCAAACTACTTTAATGTCATCTTCACTATCACATCAGGTTCGCTGCTGGTAATTTTTATTCCATTCAAAACAACCTCATTACTTGTTGCTTTATAATTAACCTTTTGATTGGTACCCAAATATTTTACAGAAATAATTTTTCCTGAAACGAATGGCAAAGTGATATTACCATCTGCAGGAACTCTTAATACATGAACATACATTGTGTGATCAGTAATAGTTGTTCCTCCCCATTTTGCATTCCACATTCCTCCTCTTGTGTTATAAATGCTTTCACCATATTTGGAAAGAAAATTTCCAATCTCTTTCAATCGCTGTACTTGTGCAGGTTCAATTTCACCATCGGGTTTAGGACCAACATTGAGAAGCAGATTACCATCCTGGCATACAACAGAGACCAATAAGCGAATACAACTGTCGAGGCTCATGATCTTGTCTTTTGAAGAAGGCGTCCATCCCCATGCCCCGTTACTTAAATTGGTACAGAGTTCCCATGGCCTGTTTTCTCTTCCTCTTAGTCTTACTTCCTGCGTGTTGAAATCACCCATCCACCCGCTTCGCGGATTGATTACAATTTTCGGCTGAAGTTGTCTTACCATTGTATTCAACTTAACAGGCTCCCAGCTGAAATTTCCTCTGTAAGGTTTTTCGAAGCCACGAGTGTACCACCCTTTACCTCCATCCCACATCAGGCCTCCAAAGCCCAGCCAGTTATCCTCTCCTCCATCATACCATAAAATATCAATCTTTCCATAGTTGTTCATTAACTCACGCACTTGTGTGTAGGTTTGCTTTTTCATTTCAAGTGCATTGGAATAATATAGGTCTGGAAAGAAAAAACCAGGATACCGCCAGTCAAGTGGCGAATAATAAATTCCAACTTTCATGCCTGCATCGTGTGCAGCGTCAACGTATTCTTTTATCAAATCTTTTTTAGCAGGACTGTTCATGGAATTGTATGTGCCAAATTTGGTATCGAACAAACTGAACCCATCATGATGTCTTGAGGTTACTACCATGTACTTACAACCCGCTTGCTTTGCAACATCTACCCAATTTTTTCCTGAAAATCTTGAAACCGTAAATGAATCTTTCAGTTTTCCGTATTCAGAAATGTCCATTTGTTTGTTGAACATGGCCCATTCGCCTTCTCCTAAAATAGAATACAATCCAAAATGTATGAACAATCCAAACTTGGAATTACGCCACCATTGTATATCCTGTTTGGCAAGTAAAAGGGATGAGTCGATGACTGTTTGACTGAATAATTTACTTACTGAAATAATATAGATGAATAAGCACAGACAAAATTTCTTTTTCACAAAAACGATTTTAGTTTTGAATGAACAGCAGTATCAGAATGAGCACTTAGTCGAAAATCATTATTACTAATCCTCTTTTATTCTTCAACAATTAAAAGATCCCATGGCTTGAGTAGAACGCTGTCACCTCTCTTGAAAGCTTTGTTGTTAAGTAAATCAGCTCCCTTTTCAAAATTGTAAATCACGGATTGATCTTTACCCGAGTAATTAAGATAATAACGAATTGTTTTTCCCTCGTCATTTGTTCCATACCTCGTTACAATCGGATACATAAATTGGTTGTTGCTAATCAACCCAATTTCTTTTGCTTTATTGGCAACAATCTTCAATTGAATTTCATCGGTCACAAGGCATCCTTCATAAATAAAACTTCCTTTTCCAAATTTGTTTTCAGTAATGGCTGGATATTTTCCAAAAAAAGGATCATCATAGCTCGCCAATGTTTTTGCAGTTTCTGGAATGATGAGCTCAATCCAATCTGTTGCTTTGTTTTTTTCATTGCCTACTTTGAACGGATCATCACGAAACGACAATGATTTTATGTTTGAAAATTCCTGGTAAAAAAACCCTGCTGCTTTTCTCAACGGGCCCGGAGCTTTTGTGTAGCGAACAACAGAGTTTTCATCACAAAATCCACTTTTCACCGACATGATCACATGACCACCATTTTCAACGAAGTCAGATATTTTTTTGAGCAAAGCATCACTTGCGACATACAACGGTGGCACGAGTAAAATTTGATAGCCAGTGAAATCAGCATTTTCTGCCAATACAAAATCAACGCCGAGATTATTTCGAAAAGCTACCCTGTGCATTTGCCTCATCACTTCCAAGTAAGCATTTCCATTTTTAAATGGCATATAGCTCAAACCAAAATCAGACTCGCGACTGTAAAGCACTGCTACTTTGTTTTTAATTTTCAGGTTTACCAACTTTGGTCCTATCTTCTGCAGCTCATGCGCTGTCTTGCTTACTTCATTATAAAAACGATTTGGCTCAAGGTCATGGCTCAGCACTCCTTTCCAATAGGTTTCCTGTCCATAATGGATCGAATGCCAATGCCAGTATTCAACCATGTTGGCGCCGCTGGCAATGTGGGAGTACACAAACAATCTTGCCTGTCCATCGAATGGCGGGTATTGTCCTTTTGAATCCCATCCGATCGCTTGTGCATTGGTTTCTGTAACGAGATGATTTGTTTTCTTCAAGCTCCGGTAAAAATCATCTGCCCACATTACATCTTCACCATTTACATCATTCTGGCTTCCATGATACACATTTAATGCAGCTACGTCCAGCTTGCGGCTTGCTGCATATTGATCAAGACTTAGGAGCCAGGGCATGAAGCAATGTGTAATGAATTGATCGGAGCGTTTGTATTCACTTACAATATTTGCCTGCCAGGTAAGAAAATCAGCAGGAACTTTCTGACCGAACCTGTCCCATTCCAATTTATAAGATGGATTAGTTACGCTTTTTCTTGCTGGAAATTCGTCCCATCCATTGAGCCGCATTCCCCAATAATTCAATCCCCATAATTTATTCAGCGAATCGGTGGTTTTATATTTCTCCTTCATGTAATCAACAAAACTGCGGAAGTAATCAGGATTGGCAGCGCCATAGTTTGATGTTTCATTGTCCACCTGGTATCCGATGATAGCAGGATGCTTTGCATAATGTTCCATTAATTTTCTAATGATGCGTTCACTGTAAAAAAGATAGGCGGCATTGGTGATATTGAAATTTTGCCTGATGCCGAAGCTGCTTTTCGAACCATCAATCCTTTCTACAAAAATTTCAGGATGCTTTACGCTAAGCCATGCAGGAATGGAATAGGTTGGCGTGCCCAGGATTACTTTGATTCCTGCTTTGTGCATCTTGTCAATAATACGGTCCATCCAGGCAAATTCAAAATGACCTTCCTGTGGTTCAAACAAGCCCCATGATGACTCTCCCAAACGAACGACAGAGATGCCCGCATCCTTCATCATTTGAATGTCTTTATCAAGACGTTCGTAGGGCATGTACTCGTGATAGTAAGCCACGCCATAAAGAATGTTGTCAAATTTTTTTGGTTGAGCATTAAGGCATTTTATCACAAACAATAAAAAGCAGAGTGCAATAAGTTTTTTCATTATCGATAATTACATTGGTTAAGAAATACTATTTCGATTACACGAATTTTAGACGAATTACACGAATTATTTTGTCTGTGAACCATAATGACCTGTGGAGTTTCTTCGTGTAATTCGTGCTTTAATTCGTGTAATTAAGAAAAAATCTTTATCACATTTGCATACTTTAATTCATCAGAAGTTTTTTCAGGTAAAGAAACGATTAAACCATTTTCATTTCTTTCAAAAGTTAAAGATTGCTTTGTTGGCACCCATTCGATTTTTTGAATTTCTTTCGGAAAATGTTGACTATTCTTTGCCAAACTTTTTATAACAAGCTTTCCATCTTTCGGCCAACCCATTGCAGTAGCATAAAGTGCATTGTCTTTTGTTGCAAAGCGAATGTCTTCACGAGTGAATGGTTTGTTTTTCCCTTCATTGAAACCTGGTCCACTTAGTTGCGCTGTTGCTTGTTGTGCAGGACCTTCACCAAAAATTTTCCAGGGCCTTGTTCCATAAATGCTTTCGCTGTTTGCTTTCATCCACTGACCGATCCCTTCTACTATCTTTCTTTCTTTTTCATCTATTGTTCCATCACCACGAACAGGAATGTTCAACATCAGGTTACCATTCTTGCTAACAATATCAACTAAGGTTTGGATGACAGTTTTCGAAGTTTTGTATCTGTCCTGATTGTACACATCCCTGTTATAATGCCAATCGCCGATACAGGTATCGGTTTGCCAGGTTAATGGTTGGATCTCGTTCGCCTGCCCCCTTTCAATATCCCAAACCATGGCCTTGCGTTGGTTCGCATCCAATTTTTTTCCATTGATCACTGCACGAAGTTCTCCGTATTCTTTAATGCTTCTATTGTAAAAATGAGCAGCAATGCGCAGACCGGCATCACTTACCGGCCACAGAGGAAGATGTGAATCATCGAAATAAAGTACGTCAGGATTGTATTTGTTAATCAGATCGATTGTGCGGTTGTAAAACTTTTCGATGTATTCTTTATTGGGTGGATAAACACCTTTTCCCCAATCCCAATACTCATCGGTCATATTATCATTCAAACTGCCTTCACTCAATGGATGATTTTGTGCATAGAGTTCCTGCGGATCTAATCCTTCCCACCATTTTCCCTTGCCATTAGCCTTTGTCAATTTTCCATCATAAGGGATGCCTGCATACTGTCCGATCTTATCCGAACGCTGTGCTGATTCGTACCATCGCCATGCATGCGATGCATGAACACTCACACCAAATGGAAGTCCATTATTTTTTGCAGCCTTCGCCCAACCGGCAATCAAATCTTTTTTTGGGCCAATCTTAGTTGCATTCCACTGCTTTTGATATTTGCTATCATACAAATCAAAATTGTCGTGATGATTGGCAAGTGCCATGAAATATTGTGCGCCGGCATTTTTGTAAAGGCTCACTAATTCTTCAGGATCCCATTTTTCCGCTTTCCATTCATTGATCACATCTTTAAATCCAAACTTGGAAGGATGTCCGTATTTCTGAAGATGAATTTTATATTGCCACGATCCCTCCAGATACATTCCTCTTGCATACCAGTCGCTGGCTTCGGGTTGACACTGCGGTCCCCAGTGCGCCCACATTCCAAATTTGGCATTGCGATACCAATCAGGTGTTTTATAACTCTGTAACGATTCCCATGTTGGTTGAAACGGACCTTTTGCAATGGGCTCACCTGAATATTGTTCCCAAAAATTATTGCCTAATGCACGGGATAACCATAGTGAAGGTAAAGTTGCGGCTACCCCCTTGATTAGTGTTCTTCTTTTCATTGATCTTGAATTATCTAAAATTAAGACTGCATAGTTAGGATTTCCACGGATTAACTCTGCACGAATTTAAAAATCAAAAAAAGGCGGGCGCTATAGAAATAGGCCCGTGAATGATTATGCTGAAAACACTGTGAGTACAACTAAAACGATTGCTTAACTTGTTATTTGTTCCGGATGCTTCTGAAAATATTTTTATCATTTTATAATTTCCATTTCCACATTCTTCCCGCTGTTATAATTACTGTCCACCGAGTAGTATTGCATTTAATGTTCGTTGATCCAAAACTGTATAATTGCTTCTGCTAATCATGCCGCCAGTATCCCACCAGAATGGTTTGAGCCCGTTAGCGATTTCCTGCTGTGTGACAAATGTTATCCAATGATCTACAGATGCCTGATGTTTATCCATATCCAAGGGCGTCGTACGCCTGTAAGCACCATATTCACCTACAATAACCGGAATACCTTTATCCACGAACTTTGCTTTCATTTTCGGAAACTCTGCAACAACGAAATCTTCCTCACCCCAGGTGGCATTACGCGAGGGCTCTATAGTAGAATGATAATTTTGGCCCCAGTAATAGAACATATTACCCCAGGAGGCATCTGCTGACAGTGCAGTAAACTGAAATGGCTCATAGTAGTGAATTTCCACCATCATGCGATTAGCAGTGGGATCTGTAGGAAGCGTATTCATCAGGTTGTTTGTATAATCAATATTTGTAGAAGGTCCTTGGATAACAAGTGTTCTGTAAGTATTGTGACCCCCTGTTGACCGGACTGCATTAATAAATGTTTGATGATAGGAAAGCAGCACACTCATAGCAGTTGCATCACTTGCATTAGGTTCATTAGCACTGGCAAACATTACATGTTCATCAAAGTCACGCATAGCAGTCGCTATTTGCTCCCAATATGCCTTTTGCTTGGCATTCACTGAAGACTGTGCTCTCGTGGTAATATTATTTTCCAACCATCCACCATCCCAGTGAATGTTGAGAACGACGTACATACCATCATTTACGCAATACTGTACCACTTGTTTTACACGAGCCATCCATTGGTCTGAAATTTTACCGGTTGATTGATTCGCATATTGATCCCATGAGCAGGGAATGCGTACAGAAGTAAATCCACTTTGTTTGTACTTATCAATTAGTGCTTGTGTAACCTGTGGGTTGCCCCATGCGGTTTCTCCTCCGATAGCTTCCAGGGTATTTCCAATATTGATTCCTAATTTGAATTTGGATGCTAATTGTACGGCAGTACTGGGCATACCTGTTGCGTCAGGGGGCAATGGATTGGTGTTGTAGCTGGGATAGGAAGTTTTCCTTCCTGCGGATTGGATTTCTTTTACATTAATCTGCGGTGCAGAAAAATCGCGTTCGCCTTTTTTACAGGAAAATAAAGTGAAAACTGTAATGACAAACAATGGCGTTAGTTTTTTAATTCGTCTCATTTGATTTAGTTTTTAAGGTTTACAATATGGACAAGAGTTTCTTTTATTTAGTTTCGTGGCA
Source organism: Chitinophagaceae bacterium (assembly GCA_036005185.1). Lineage (GTDB taxonomy): Bacteria > Bacteroidota > Bacteroidia > Chitinophagales > Chitinophagaceae > VBAU01. The sequence goes on from DASYQS010000003.1 coordinate 119,518, forward strand.
TTATATTGCAGCAACCATTTGATAGATGATTGAAATATATTTTCGGCAATACTTTTTGTTCTGCAGCAGGTTGGTTAAGAAAAAAATTTTACGGTTTCAACTGAAGTTTTGTCAATAAGCCTAAGATTAATTATTGCGCACCTTGTATCAATGCATCCAACGTCTGTTGATCCAATACTGTGTTGCTGCTCCTACTTAAAAGGCCGCCAGTATCCCAGTAAAATGGAAGCATTCCATTTGCTTTTGCTTGCTTGGTAACATACTTGGCGTAATATGCCCTTGATGCAAGATGAAGTGTTAATGCGTCGCCGCTAAGTGAATTACGACGCATCGCACTGAATTCACCTAACACTACCGGAATTCCTTTATCAGCAAACTTGATTTTCATTTTTTGAAACTCATCGATAACATAATCTTCCTCACCCCAGTTGGAATTACGGGCAGGGTCAGTAGTCGAATGATAATCTTTGCCCCAATAATAAAACATCTTACCCCATGAGGCATCTTGCTCCATAAGACAGAATTGATATGGCGAATAATAATGCACTTCAGCCATCATGCGACCGGGAATGGGATCTGCAGGAAGAGTATTCATAAGGGTAGCCGTTTTATCAATATCTGTTGAGGGTCCCTGAACAACCAACACCCTATAAGTATTTTTTCCTCCGGTTGATCTCACTGCATCAATAAAAGCCTGGTGATAAGAAAGCAGTATATTCATTTGCGTAGCATTATCTACTGGCGGCTCATTGGATCCTGCAAACATCAAATGCTCATCAAAGACACGCATCTTTAAAGCAATCTGTTTCCAAAATGATTTTTGTTTTTCAATAACAGAAGCCTGATTCTGCGAATTGATATTATTATCAAGCCAGCCACCATCCCAATGAATATTGAGAATGACATACAGACTATCATCTACACAATATTGTACTACTTCCTTAACCCGGTTTAGCCAATCCGTTTTTAAGTCAGTGCCGGATGTGTTTACTCTGTATTGATCCCATGAACAGGGAATCCTTACCGCATTAAATCCACTTTGTTTAACAAAATCAATAAATGCCTTGGTAATTTTAGGATTGCCCCAGGCAGTTTCGCTGCCGATAGCTTCCAGAGTATTTCCAATATTTAGTCCTAGCCTGATCTTGGCGGCCAGTTGAACAGCATTGCTGCTCATGCCGCTTGCATCAGGTGCAATGCTATCCAAAATTGTTTTTCCTAATTGCCGGATATTTATCCCTTTTGAAATACTTCCCGAAGTAACAGAGAAGATGACAGAGCGTTCGCTTGTGGCTGGATTGGATTGAACCGTGAATGCGATCTTTCCATTGCCGCTTGTTGTTGAAGCATTGGCGGTACACCATGCCGCTGAATTTGTTACGTTCCAATTGCTATTACTTGTAACTGCTACTTCCGATGTTCCGCCTTCGGAAGTAAATAATTCTTCGGAAGAAGAAACGGACAGTTCTGCTTGCTTGGTAACAACATCCTTCTTTTTACAGGATGCAAAAACTATAGCCAATGCCAGGAATCCTAAAAATAGATACGGTTCTCTGATTTTCATTTTGTCTTTGATTCAACTAATTCATCAATTCCTTTAAATTGGCAAAGGCCTGCAAGATGGTTCAATTTGCATTGACCATCCGCAGGCTTGCCCGATTGCTGCTATATGACTGCTTGCTTTTTCATATTATTTAAGGCGTGATGTAATGCCAAACCATCCACTCATCTTTACCAGCGTCATAGCTGGTGCCGAACCAAACTCCTTTTGTTTTGTAATCAGCGGGCCACCCTTTTACAATTTTTAGCTTGGTGGCCGTTGGATTCATCCAGCTAGCAGGATTCTGAAGCAGTGTATTGCCAACTAACGTGACCTCATTTTTTGATTCATCAATAGTGAATGTACCCGTGGTGATCGCTCCATTTTGAATGCGTGTATATTTCAGGCCATTGTAATCGAAACGAATCGCGGCATCTTTCACAGCATCATCCCAGCTTTCATTCCAACCCCAATTGTAAGATGAGTTCTTGTTGGTTGTCCATCCTTTTCCTTTTGCCACCCAGTCAATAGGATTACCATTTACATCGATGGTCCAGTAACGACCTGGTGAAGAAGCGCCACCTGTAAGCATATTCAAAATTTCACCCGGACCGAATGTTGGATTGAATCCATCATCTGGTTTTGGTGTTGATGGCGGTGGTGGAACCCAATTATCACTGTATTGTTTTGAGATGTAGTTAAAAATTTCAAATTCTGATTTTGTTGGATGCTTGAATGCGATTTGCATTGCATCGTTGGTTAAGGTTATAAGTCTACCCTTGGTATAAACCTGATCCCATCCCTGGTTCA
>DASYQS010000004.1:0-5083 GCA_036005185.1 Chitinophagaceae bacterium
TCAACATTCAGCAGTGGCTGTTGCAATTCAAACTTTGCGGAAAAGTCTGATGTAGCAGAAGGATTGTTCAGTAGCTTCGGATTGAAGTCGGCTGCCGTAATTGATCTCTGTTGCAGTCTAAATCCAAATGCATTCAACGGGCTGTTGGTCGTTGATGCGGTATAAGAAACATTCGCCTGCGGTAAAAGGATTGCATCCGTCTGACGAAATTTTGCTCGGGCGATCTGCTCATCCAATGCCGACAGCTTAATCGCATTATTATTGGAAGTCGATGCTGTAATGGCTTCCTGCAGGCTAAGATGTTTGGCGCTGTCCTGCGACCAGGATGCATAGCTGATGAGCGAAACAACAAAAATTAACAATATAGTCTTCATTCGTTTCAATTGAGCCCGCAAAGCTATTGCGGCGACCCGGGGGTTAAGCGTGACATTGGTCACTCTTATGAAACGCGGTGAAGAGATTTAACAAGAAGGTCAGCTATCCAGCTTAATGATTTCTATGACTTGTTGTTTCAAGACTCTGATCATGCCTCTTTTGACCAGTTTTTTCACCAGCCTGGAGATCACTTCACGGGAGGAATTTAGTTCCCTTGCTATTTCTGCCCTGTTGATGACAAGAATATTGCTTTTATACATTTCCCGCTCACGGTCCAGGTAATGAACCAGTTTTTCTTCCAGGCTTCTGAACGCGGTGTGATCAACCGTAGCGAGCAATTTATCAAATCGTTTGCGATAGGATTCGATCACAAACCTGTACCATGTCTTATATTCATGCATCCATTGATCCATATATTCAGGTGGCACAGCAATCACAGTTGTATCATGCACAACCTTACCTATCACTTCACTCTTTTCCGGTCTGCCTGCATGAATCATTGAGAGAATGCAGGCCTGACCGGGCTCCAAATAATGCATAAAGTATTCATTACCCTCCTCATCTTCGCGATACACTTTTATCAGTCCCTCAACGATGAGTAAAATGGATTTGAAATATTGGCCGGTCTTCAGGATATTTTCACCTGCTTCAAATGTTTTTATCCTGGCCTTATTTTCAAGGCTTTCCAAAAGGTCATTTTCAAATGATGAGAATGTAGTGCGAATTTCCGTGTTCATGCAGAAAAGTTAAGTAAAGACATGAGTTTGTGGAAGTCCCGACAGGAGAAGTCCGCATACACCATAACCACGAACATGTTCATGATCATTCCAGCGACTGGTCTCAATTCGCGATTCGAGATATTCAAATTCGGGTTTAATGTTCATGGTTGGAGTAATTAGCAAAGTGACAACACTTAATTCAACAAGGGCAAAGCGTTTTCCTACATGTATATATCATTTTCCAAACGGCCGGCAAAAGACACATTTTGTAAAGTGTACACGAATGTTTCCCGGCTCTCTCTAGTCTCCGATGTTTAAAAAGGGCAGTCAAATGTTTTATAAAGATGTCTAACTCTATCCGGCCTTTTTGACCGATCATCCAAAAAATGAGATAATATTTTGTTCGTACGAAATATTTCCTACCTTAGGTGGATGAAAGGAAATAAAAAGGAAAACGCACTCCCCGAGCCGACAAAGTCAGAACTGGAAATTTTGCAGGTGCTTTGGCAGCACGGTCCCTCTACTGTACGTTTTGTAAACGACCAACTCAATAAACAAAAAAGGGAAGTGCAATACACCTCTACTCTTAAGCTGATGCAGATAATGTCGGAGAAAGGTTTGTTGACACGTGATGAAAGCAATATGAAACACATCTACAGTGCAGCCGAAGAGGAAAGCAAAACAAAAGACTTCTTGCTGGAGAGGTTTGTCAATACAATGTATAATGGCTCCGCCAGTAACCTGATGATGCAGTTGCTGGGCAATAAAAAAACATCCAAAAAGGAAATAGAAGCAATTAAAGAGATGATTAAGAAGCTGGATAAATAACTAATCATAAAAAGGCCGCTTATGCAAGTGATCATAAGAACCCTCACCTGGACATTGATCCATTCCCTGTGGCAGGGTCTGCTCGCCGCACTACTTGCGTCCATTATCATCAGCAGTACACGCAGGGCAACTGCCAGGCTCCGGTATAATTTGCTGAGTGTTGTTATGATCCTGTTTTTTGCTGTATCTGTCATCACTTTTATTATACAATCGCGTGTAGAGGCAAAGCCGGTTGCAGCACATTCTTTCACCATTAGGCATGATGTGCCGGTAATAAACAGCGCCAGCGGGCTCATGGATAATTTTATAGCCTGGGTAGATGCAAATTCGGATACAGTAGTACTGGCATGGGCATTCTTCTTCTTGCTTAGTTGCCTTAGATTGGTCACTGGCCTTGCAGCTGTTAACCGGCTTAGGCATTATAAAACACATCCCGTAACCGCAGAATGGAAGGCTAAACTGGAACAATTGCAGTTGGTGATAGGCGTTCGTCATTCGGTTTCCTTACTGCAATCAGAACTGGTAAAAGTTCCCATGGCGCTCGGCATATTAAAACCTGTAATATTCCTACCCTTGGGTCTGCTTACTCATTTACCGACCGAACAAGTGGAAACAATATTACTTCATGAACTGGCCCATATACGCAGAAGGGATTATCTCGTTAATTTATTACAACATGTAACAGAGGCTATCTTCTTCTTCAATCCCGCCATGCGGTGGCTATCTTCCCTGATCCGACAAGAAAGGGAAGCCTGCTGTGATGACATAGTGATAGCCAACTGTAATCAGAAAAGCAATTATCTCCATGCGTTGATAAGTTTTCAGGAGTATTCACTTTGCCACAGTTCCTATGCAATGGGCATTAGTTGTAAGCGTCATTATTTACTCAACCGGGTTAAAAGAATGATAACGAATAAAAATAAGGGGGTAAATTTCTTCGAAAAGATCGCTTTACTAGCCGGCGTGTTTTTGTTTTCTGCTTTCAGTTATGTAACAAAGGAACCAAAAGGAAAGAACGAACCCGTCATAATGCAACAGCCAGCGGCCACAGTTTTGCCAATTGTTGTTAGTAAACCTGAACACTTATCCGTAAAAAAGGAAAAGAAAAAGATCAATCATCTGAATACACCGGTTACAGATACGGTTCCGGCAAAAAAAAGTGCGGTTCATAATAGTAAAAGTATTGATGATAAGAAACCCGTTACGAAACTGGATGACCGGGAACAAGCAGCTAAAGATGCGGATGCAACATTGCTGGAGATAATACAAATTAAAAATCAAATTGGGCTAAAGAAGGAAAGTATCGGGATAAAGAAAGCACAATTAACGATGAAAGATGGACAAGAAAAGGAAAAAATTCAAAAAGAAATTGACGAGGAACGATGTGAAATAGACGAAAAACGACGCGAACTAGACAGAAAAAGAGAGCAATGGCAAGAGTTGAAAAAACAGGCGGAAGAGAAATTAAGGGAACAAAAAAATACTGCTGTAAAAACCGTGACAGATAAAGTAAAGTTAATAACCATTCAAGGCGTTAAGGATGCAGTCGCGTCGGCGCTAAAGAATAATTATGTTTCAGCTGATTTTAGCAAAGAGCTAAATTTTAAAATTGACAATAATAAACTGATCAAGCAGGAATTCAAGTATCAAATGGATCTGCAACTAAAAGATCCGCCACCCGCCAAACCGCGGCCTGCACCGGAAGACTTAAAAACCCCTGGTGCACCGGCGAAGAAGGCACAGCCAGTAAAATCTTAGACTGGCAATTAGAAGTTAATAGCATGAAAGAGTTGTTTTAAAAAACTATAATGGTTTTGATGACCTCTGTATGCGTGAACCGTAAAAAAAAATGACGCCATGAAAAAATTAATGTTGATCGGCTTGCAGATTTTTCTTACACTATTAGTAGATGCACAAAATGCTTCCACTATCAATAGTAAAGGTTTCCGCCAGGCAAAAAAGGGCAACTACGCCCGAGCCATTGAATTATTTACCCAGGCGCTGCACATAGATCAGTATTTTGCTGATGCGTGGTACAACAGGGCATTGGCCTATTCCAAACTACAGGAGTATTCCAAAGCTATCGAAGATTATACAAAAGCCATTAACCTGCGCCCCCATTTTAAAATGGCTTATAATAACAGGGGAGCAGATAGGAATGAATTAAAAGACTATGTGGGTGCCATTGAAGATTATACAAAAGCAATCGGACTGGATTCAGATTATGCGAAAGCCTGGTATAACAGGGGCATTGTCCGAATGAATCTGCAGGAGTATGAAAAGGCTGTTTCAGATTTTACTAAAGCTATTGAACTCGAACCTGGTTACAAGGAAGCGCATCTTAATAGAGAAATTGCAGAGAAAAAGAGGAGAATGAATAAAGAAGAGCCATGATGATTTTGGAAAAGTAGATGCTACATCTTATGCTTATAACCCCAGGTTAATGCTTCATATTTTGTTTTTGCAGGTGGATGTGGAAGCCTTGTTGGTTCAAGAGGATTATCCAACTCTTCATCGGATGGTGCTAATAAATAATATTTCCAAATGCTATAGTTCTTTGCCCTTTGTATTTTTTCTGAAAATGGAAAGCACCAATTGACTCGCCCGCCGTTTGTTATATATTTTGTTTCAAAAACTCTGTTGTTACTATTCTCGCAAATTCGTGATTCAAACTTGCAAGTGCAATTTCGTGTATAAGCTCGGCAGGATAATTTTGCCCTTCCACGCCTTTCTTATTGAAAGTAGCTGTTGCATCAGAAACAAGAAAAGTGTCAAAACCTAAATTGCCTGCCATCCTCGTAGTTGTTGAAATGCAATGGTCGGTGGTTAAACCATTATTCATTCAAATCTTAGAGCAGTTGCTCAAAATATCCATCCATCTCATTTTTTCTATCTATAAACTGCAGCTCTAAAATCCAATGCCGTTTATTACCATTTGCATCGAGCAGGAATATATCATTATGATTCTCCGGATGAATATCCAATTCCAGGCTTTTGGGGTCTGCCGGCTGTTCATGAGGATTTTCCGACAATATGCCCTGCAATTTCGCCCGCAAATTCCCAACCTAATTCTTCTGCTTTTCCAACAGCGTATTGAAATAATTCTGATGCCTTTAGTGTCGTTTTTTGTTGATACCATTCCTGTATGTCATACCAGGCAG
>DASYQS010000005.1:0-129929 GCA_036005185.1 Chitinophagaceae bacterium
AGACGAGGTGAACTAGTTTCTCCATCTTTCAAAAACTTGTTTATGCGTATTTTATGCCTCATCATCGGCTGTGCATTTTTTTTAGCTGCCGATAAAAAGCAAACCCCGCCAAGAAAAATCATTGATGTCCATTTTCATGCACGGTTGCTTACAGACTATCCCAACCCGCCGCCTCCTAACCCGACAACAGGAAAAATACCTGAATGGAAGAATGATAAAGAGATGATGGATATCATGCTATCCACACTTAAGGATAATAATGTGGTAAAGGTTATCGCATCCGGCAATTTAACGACAGTCGCGAATTATCAAATGGCAGATCCTGAAAGGATCATTCCTGGTTTTGATTATCCTTTCAAAGGGAATAATTCATTGCCCGACACCGCTACTTTTGTCCGGTACATCGAGGAAAAAAAGCTTAGTGTTTTCGGAGAGCTTGCTCTTCAGTATGAAGGAAAAACACTGGCAGATCCTGAATTCGAACCTTATCTTGCCATTTGTGAAAGATTAAGTATCCCTGTTGCTCTTCACACAGGACTGGCGCCACCTAACACACCATATAACTGTTGTCCAAAGTTCAGAACGCACTTGGGCAACCCACAATTAATTGAGGAGGTTTTAATAAAGCACCCAAAACTAAAAATTCAGCTAATGCACATGGGCTTTCCATGGTTGCAGGAAACAAAAGCAATAATGCATATCTATCCGCAGGTATATGCGGACATCGGGGTACTCGATTGGAACAGGCCTGTTTCCGAATTTTACAACTACCTTAAATCATTTATGGAATCCGGCTTTGGAAAGCGTATCATGTTTGGTTCCGATCAAATGGCCTGGGCAGATGCTATTCCTCTTGCCATTAAAAACCTTGAGAATGCTCCATTTTTGACAGAAGAACAAAAACAGGATATCTTTTATAATAACGCGGCGAGATTTTATAATATAAAATAGCAGTTTGACTGACCTCATTTAAACCACTGCAGCCAACAGTTATATTTGCAATAGCAGGGCTTGACGGAAGAACAATCGGCGGCAAATCTTTAATCTGCTTCAGTTCGGGCTTGACGTTAATAATTAAGCGACAAATGTTATCTTCAACAATAAAACTTTAATCAACTTCGGTACAGGCGTGATGGAATGCTAATATCCTGCCATCGCAAATATCGATTCGTTGGCTGCAATTTTACTGAACTTTCTGAGCTACATTGAAATAATAAAATATAACTTTCACCAAATGCCATGAAAATTTACTTTTTTATTTTGTGCCTTGTAAGTACTTTGACTCAGAAAGTTCTTGCTCAGAAGAACATTCATGCTTCTAATCACAAGCAAGAAAAATCTGCTAATAATTTTCCCGACTTCGATAAATCTTTATTACTGGAAACAGTAGCCGATACAACAGCGAATGTAAGTTTTGGCGATTTCGATGGCGATGGCCATCTTGACATTCTGTTGGTGAAAGGAAGACATTGGCCTATAATTGACCGGATTATTCTTGGTGATGGGTTGGGCGGAATCCGAAGGGCTTATAACCTCGGGAAGATATCAGACCGCTCATACACCGGCGGATTGGCTGATTTCAATGGAGATGGTTTCGTTGATATTGCTGTTAGCAATGATGCCCCAGACCGGAAACTAATTTATTTTAATGACAGGAAAGGCAATTTTAATATTGGCTCTGAATTCGGGCTTCCTGAATGGCCGACACGGAATTTATCCATCGCTGATATCAACAACGACGGTTTGCCAGATCTCATTTTGGCGAACAGAGGTGATTTATCGTCAACATCAAATTATATCTGCTTAAACCGGGGAAAAGGACAATTTAATGCTGATTGCATCCCATTTGCTCCTTATCCTGCCACGACAATATCCCCTGCAGACTTTAATAAAGATGGTTTTATTGACCTTGTTGTACCGCATCGTGACGGTGGTCAGAGTTATGTTTACCTCGGCAATTCAGATATGGCTTTTTCAGACACCCATCGTATTCCATTCGGGTCATCTGACGTTACTATTCGCATGGCAGCTGTAGCAGATTTTAATAGAGATAATATACTTGACATTGTAGCTATCGACGAAAATAAAGGAGTAAATCTTTATTTTGGACAAAAAGATCAAACCTTTTCCGCAGGTATTTCTTTAGCCGATTCAAAGATTGTTCCTTACGCATTGGCAGTTGCTGATCTGAATAACGACGGAAAAGCTGATATCATCGTAGGCCATGTAGAAGCATTGTCAACAGTATTTTATAATGACGGGACAAGCCGCAACTTTACATCAATTTCTTTTGGTGATTCAAAAGGAACTGTGTATGGTTTTGCAGTTGGTGATTTTAACGAAGACGGAATTCCTGACATCGCTACTGCACGCTCAGATGCTACGAATGTTTTATACTTTGGCAATATCAAATCAAAAAATCGGGACTGAAATGATAGGTGAATTTAACAGCCCCGGTTATGCTTAGTGTTCTTTAAAATAAAAAGTGTGCAATCGTTATTCCGGAGATTGTATCTCCGGATCAGCTTTGAAAAAGCTGTCCTTCTTTCTTATTTATTTATGTTGTTGTTGATGTTCCAGTATCAGCATCTTTCTTCCATAGTTCTTCGTACCAACAGTCGCAAAATTGAAATGCGTTTATTTATTCTGTACAACTTACAATTGGAAATCATTAACTTTCTGTGCAAGAACTTGCGTACAGCAGAGTGTTGGGGGAAATTTTGTCTTATAAAGCTAATATGAAAAATTTAATAACCGCAATAATATTGATTGCATTTGTTATCGGGTGTAATTCGCAGAAACAGAAAAAAAATGAAATGGCAGACTTAAATCTGTATTTTAAAGCAGATATGGGAATTGATAGTGTTTTGGTTGCGAATTTCACTCAGGACAGGGAGTTTCAATTTATGCCATACAAGAATGCTCTGAATATTACCTTTAATGATAGCATTAATGATTATTACTTTCTTAAATTTTTCACGGGAAAAGGTGCATTGATGTATCCCTTGTGGTTAAATGGAAAAAATGTTATTATCAAAGGGAAAATAACTGACAAAGTAAAAATAGATACTGTAATAGGGTCAACTCTTTATTATAAGTCACTCGATTTTAGAAAAAAATACACGGAATTGAACGATAGCAAGACTGATGCTGTTACGATAAACAATTTTTTATTGACTGAACTTAAACAGAATATCAGCAATCCTTTTTCAATTGAAATTGCCAGGAATTTCTTTAGCAGAAACATGAGTAACAAAAATGAACTAAAAACTGTTTATAGTATTTTATCAAATCAGGAAGACGGAATACAAAATAGTCTTATGAACCCTATAAAAGAGATTCAAAAGATACTGGTTGATGATAAAGTAGATCTATCAAATTTTAGCTTCTATGATATTGATAGAAAAATGACTTCCTTAAAACCAAAAAAAGGAAATAAAATTCTGATAGACTTCTGGTTCGTTTCCTGCGCACCTTGTATCAAAGAGCACAAAGCAATTGCCGGTAAACTAGGCATATTGAATAGTAACAACATAGACCTGGTTGGGATTTCAATTGATGATGATCATGAAAAATGGAAGGATTACCTAAAAGAGAAAAAATACAATTGGCTAAACCTGAGAGAAGCGGATGAGCCAGAAAATAAATTAAGAACAGAAATGCTGATCTCAACTTTCCCGACATACTTGTTATTAGATAGCGAAGGGAATGTTCTGCATAGAACTAACTCATTTGAAGAAATGGAAAAATATTTGAAAATATAAACATTCAAACCTGATAAATACTGTTTACGTTGTTAGTGCCTGCCGGCACGCATGGAAAAATTGAAATGCGTTTATTTATTCTGTACAACTTACAATTGGAAATCATTAACTTTCTGTACAAGAACTTGCCAGTAGACAACAAATAATTTTATATTTTATATGAACGTACAAGAGCAAATCAAAAAGTATATTACCAGCCAACCTGAACCAAAACGTAGTGACATGCAAGAGTTGCATCGGCTCACTCTGCAAGTATTACCAGGATGTAAATTATGGTTCGACGATGGTAGAAACAGCGAAAATAAAACTGTTAGCAATCCTACGATAGGATATGGATTTCACACAATAAAATATACTAATGGAAAAACTAGAGAATTTTTTCAAATTGGTATGAGCGCAAACACAACCGGAATCTCTGTCTATATCCTTGGTATAAAAGATAAGACTTACTTAGCCCAAACGTATGGAAACAAACTCGGCAAGGCGAAAGTGACCGGGTATTGCATTAAGTTCAAAGCATTAAAAGACATAGACATTGATATACTTGAAGCAGCAATACGATATGGGGTTGAAACCTCGCAAAAGCAGGGCCGAAGTCCAAAATTCAACATTAGTAATTCTATTTAGCCTTTGTACTAATTTTGAGATGACGTTTTTCAAATCCATGCCTTCGCCAATACCCAAATCGTTAGCGGTAATTGTCACTTCCAGATCACTACGACATTTAACAAATAAAAGAGATATGCCAAACAAAGATCTCCATATGAAATTTCGCTTTTGGTATTTCAATATGGCGGATTTCATCAAGATGTTTTCTCCAATCAGACCAACTGCTAAATGGCTATTCATTGTGTCATCTATCTTAATTTCATTGTTAATCTCAGCTTGTTCACATCGGTTAGCCGTTTCATCTCTAAAGTCTGATTTAATTGAAGCACAAAAAGCATTAATCATAGCAAATAATGCTGGAGATGTACCGGCAGTCGAATATTTAACGGCTAACGAATGGACTGGAATTGCCGCATCTGGAGTATCACGTACAAAGGTTCAGTTGAGAGATGAAATAACCAAACGGGGACCCGCTAAAGTGCAGGCTACCGCCCAACAGCTTGCTGATAGACAAAAGGAATGGCTTGTGTATGTAAGTAAGAACGTTGGAGTAGTGACCCGTTTGACGGCTGGCGATCATGGCACACCTTCGTGGATTACGACAATTTGGATATACCGTGATGGCAGGTGGCAGCGGATAGTAAGTCAGGATACGAAAGTTCAAAATCCGTAACGTTAATTTTTGTAAGCCACCATTGAATATGAACTGCCTGAAGTTTAAAAAACAACTACCGCTTTTACATAGATGCTTGCCAACCCGCCTGCCGGCAGACAGGAATGCCGGGGACCGAACAAATGATTTCAGCGTTAGTATTTCTATTTAACTTTAGCACTGCGCCATATTAAAAAATAAGTTACGGCGCTGCCAAGCTGCAGGATCACAGACTTCCGGCACTTCGGCAATGCGTAAACGTTGGGTACAATTATAAAAAGACGATGAACAAGACACATTTATTTTATTTATTGGTTACCGTATCAATATTTAGCTGTGGCACGCAAAATATTAGCAAAACAAATTTTGAAAAACCTGCAAGGGTTGTCTCAGACGGTAATACGGCAAGGATCAATGCAATTGATAATCTTATTAAAAAACTCGTTTCTGACAAAAAAACTGTCGGCTTTTCATTTGGAATTCAAATTGGTGAGGCAACCCCAATAATAAAAGAATATGGATTAGCCAATTTAGAAAAGGGCCTGCCGGTAAAATCAACCGATCAATTTAGAATTGCATCAGTTACAAAACCTATAACTGCTACAGCTATATTAAAGCTTGTAGAGCTGGGAGAACTGTCGTTAAATGACAGGATAAATAAGTTCTTTCCGGATTATCCTAACGGACAAAACATTTCCATTTACCAGCTATTATCGCACACTTCAGGAATTCCGAATTGGTGGGATGGCGGAATGCCAGGCAGCACACCCAAAAGTTTCCCGATGTGTGATAGTCCGCATATGTATTTACAACAAATGAAGAATGGCTCTCTTTTTGCGCCATCAGAATTTTTCAAGTACTCAAATAGTGGATACATACTGCTTGGTGAAATCATCGAAATTGTTTCTGGTATAAAATACGATGAGTTCTTAAAAAAGGACATTTTTGAGCCAGCGGGGATGCCCAGTACAGAAATGGAATACATAGAAAAGGGTTCAGGAAATTGGGTAACTGGTTATGCTCTTAAACCAAGTGAGGAAATGCCATTTGTTGCACCCCAGGTTTATCATTTGCCTTTTTCTGCAGGTGGTCTTCGTTCAAACGCAACGGACATGTTGAATTTTTTCAAAGCATTAAAATCGGGTAAAATTATAAGCAAAGAGTTGTTTAATGATATGACTTCATATGCTAAAACAAAAAATGGAAACCCAACTTATGAAGGAAACTATGTTGCACCTGGCTCCGAGCCAAGTAAACCACAAGAACACTTTAACAAACGTGGTTATGGTCTTGGATTTCACCTTATGGAGTTATACGAAATACCTGTTTACTATCATAGTGGTGGAGTTGCTGGCTTTAATTCTTATCTAATTCACATTCCTAAAAGTAATACGACCATTGTCCTACTGGCAAATACAGAAAACGGCATCATTCCTGCACTAAAAGAGATTTTAAAAATAGCAACTGAATTTGAAAACCAAGAATAACTGTACCCAACATGGGGCTTTCTGCTATCAACGTTATTCAATAACTTCAACATCAGTTTTCTGTTCGGCTTTTGCTCCAAGGCTGACAAACCACAGAATATCAGCACAGCAGAAAGCCCCGAACCGTTGGCGGTAATGCTATGACTATAACGCCTAACCTCAAAGGTGAAATTGAAAACGGTTATACTTTTGGGGCATTTGGAGATGAAAATGGAGAAAGTAAAATTTCCTCACTTGTGAAAGAATAAGCAGTCATCACTAATGCGTTATAATTTATATGAGTAAAAAACAGGTACTTTTCATACAAGGCGGAGGCAACGGAGGCTACGAAGCCGATGCAAAGTTGGTGGCTTCGTTGCGAACTAAATTGGGCAGCGATTACGAAGTGAATTATCCTCAAATGCTTCCCGATGAAACAATACCGGATTTCGGACCGCGATGGCTAAAGCAAATAGGCAAAGAGATTTCTTCTGTCAAGGATGAAATTATCTTGACAGGGCACTCACTCGGTGCTTCAATGTTGTTGAAATATCTCTCTGAAAATAAGATCAAAAAACATATTGCCGGAATTTTTCTTATCGCACCACCATTTTGGAGCGGTAAAGAAGACTGGGTACAGCCGCTTAAGCTGCAAGAAAATTTTTCTGATAAACTGCCGAAAGACATCCCAATTTTTTTCTATCAATGCAGGGATGATGAAGTAGTTCCATTTGATCACTTCACATTCTATAAGCAAAATTTTCCTTGGGCAGTTTTTCGTGAAATGGCAAGCGGTGGTCATCAGCTTAACAATGATTTGTCAATTGTAGCAAAGGATATAATGAAACTATAAATCATTCAAAAGTTAATATGAAAATCAGGGCTTATGCAATTAAAGAGAAAGGCGGAAAGCCAGAACTCTTTTTCTATGAAAGAAACGTAGGCAACAATGATGTTTTAGTTAGAATCACCTATTGCAGTATCGCAAGAGGCGATGTTCAGTATATAAGTGATGAGTGGAGCGATGCAACGTTTCCATTGGTTTTCAATACTTTTAGAAAGTAAACAATTTCCAATTATCCGTTGCTAGATACGGGTAGATTCGTGCATAACCGGATAAAATCGGGATAATGTGAAAATGGCGGATATGGGGTTGTTGTGCGTTATGGCATAAAGCGTAACCTTTTCGGTAAAAGCATATGAAAATAATATTTATACCTCTTGCAATCATTCTAATTTATTCATGTTCCAGTTCCTCGTCTAAATTCCACATGCCGGCTGAGTGGGAACATCAAGACGCGGTATGGTTTGGCTGGGAAGATATGTCAACACAATATTATCCAGTTGTCGTAAATGCAATTAAAATACTAATGCCCCATGTTCAAGTAAAGGTCGCAGTGAAATCAGACAGTCTTCTTTTATTTGCAAAAAATTTTCTTTACAAAAATCAAATAGATACTTCAAAAATTAAATTTTATACAATCCCTGGGGATCGTTATTGGATTCGTGACCACGGCGCTGCATTTTTAGTAAATGAAAAAGGGCAATTGGGTGTCGCTAACTTTAACTGGGATCGTTGTGGTTATCCAGAATGGTTGAAATATAAATATGAAGGAAATCCAGATAGCGTTCAAAAACATTGGAAGCTAAAATTACCATCCGTTGCGTTAACAGCGAAAGTAGATAGCCTGATGGCCGTTGCTGAAGGAGCTTCGATTTTAAAAACAAATATTATTCAAGAAGGCGGGGCAATTGAAGTGAATGGAAAAGGTTGTCTCATTTTATGCGAAGGAACCGTTCTAAATCGTAATGCAGGTAAAAGCCATGAAGAAATCGAGAAAGAATTTGAAAGAGTATTGGGTGTTACCAAAATAATCTGGCTGAAACAGGGATTGGCAGAAGATCCCTTAAGTAAAGGTGCCAGATTTATTACAGGAAAATATTTCGCTGCATGGGGGACCGGTGGTCATACTGATGAATTTGTGCGATTTGCTAATCCTAATACGGTGATGTTAGCGTGGGTGAATGAAGACGAAAGAAATAAAAATCCTCTGAATGAAATGAATTATCAGCGTATGAATGAAAACTTTAGAATCCTTCAGAAGTCAACCGACCAGGATGGTAAGCCTTTCAACATTATTAAAGTTCCTTTACCTGATGTCATCGTTAAACTAGTACTGGCAAGGGAAAAGATAAATGATCCAACGCAAACTTTAGATATAGAAATAAGTGCATTCAAAAAATTAGACGCACCGAAAGCCGGAGATACGTTACTAAGAGTTGCCGCATCAAGTTATATGAATTATGTAATCTCGAACGGCTTAGTTATTCTGCCATCTTATGTGGAGAATGGTTCTTCCAACCAAAAGCAACAAAGTGTGAAAGATATTTTTCAACAACAATTCCCCAATAGGAAAATTGTCTTTATCAATGAAATGCCTCTAAACTGGGAAGGTGGTGGCTTACATTGCTCTACACAGCAACAGCCTTCAACAAAAAAATAAATTCCCGAATGATCATGCCGCAGACTATAGCCACAAACGCACAACATAGTGCATTGCCAACCCGCCTGCCGGCAGGCAGGAATGCCGGCGACAGAATATCATTTCAACTTTTGGAATTCTATTTAACTTTAGCAATGCGTCGTGACAAAATAAATTTATGGCGCAGGCCGACAGCAGGAATTCTAATTCCGGCACTCGGCAATGCGTGAATGTTGCTTGCAATGCGGTCGTACATTTTCAAAATGTAAAATTTAAACCATGACAAATCTCACTTACATCATGCCTTGCTTTATTATTGCAGACTTGAAAATTTCGGTTTCATTCTATGTTGATAAACTTGGGTTTGAAATCCGGTATATTGGTCCAGACGAAAACCCATATTGGGCTATTGTTGGTCGCGACAATATTTCTATTAATCTTAAGGGAATTGCTCCTGATATAAAACCTATTCCTAATCATACACGACACGAATGGGCACCCTGGGATGCTTATATTTCTGCTGCTGAACCAGACACATTGTTTGAGGAATATCGTTCAAATGGTGTAGCATTTAACAAGCCTATCCATGACAATAGTGATAATCTAAGAGGTTTTGAAATAAAAGATGCTGATGGATATGTATTATTTTTTGGACGCCCCAATCTATAGCAATCAGCTCGTTTGATATTTTAGTTTCAGTTGTATTTTCTCTCCTATTTGTTACAACATGCTGTTCAAACTGGACAATGACACAGTATTTAGTTTTGCAAACAACATTTAGTAAAAAGCACTGCAAGCAACAAAAGTATTTGCAATAGCAGGGCTGGACGGAAGAACAATAGGCAGCAAAACTTTAATCAGCTTTAGTTCGGGCTTGACATTAATAATTAAACGACAAATGTTATCTTCAACAATAAAACTTTAATCAACTGCGGTACCGGCGTGACGAAACACAGAATATCCGGCCATTGTAAATACCGATTCGTTGTGCGCTACTTTTTTTCTCAATTACAGATTGCTAACCATAAATCACTATTGTATGAGATTCAAATTTATTAATTTATTTTTTTTAATTGCATTGACAATTAATTGGTGGTTAGTTAATGCGCAATCAGATACAATGAGAAACCTAGCACCATTGGGTAAACTTATTGATATAGGAGGCTGGAGATTACATTTATATGGGCAAGGTCTCAATAACACCAAAGGACCAACGGTTATTTTTGAAAATGGTATTCGTGGCTTTTCATTTGATTGGGTTTTTGTTCAACCCAAAGTTGCGTCTTTTGCCAAAGTCTATTCTTATGATAGAGCGGGTTCGGCTTGGAGTGATTTGGGGCCAAGACCGCATACTATGGAACAATCCATGTATAATCTTCATACATTATTGAAAAAAGCGGGAGTCCTGCCACCTTATGTTCTTGTAGGTGCATCGCATGGAGGGTTACTCGTAAGATTATTTGCCCAGCAATATCCCAGCGAAGTAGTAGGAATGGTATTGGTAGATGCAGGCTATGAAAACGGTGTACATTACATTAATGGCAAGAAACTCCGACCAGCGGCAGATGCAACCGGCAAAACAATACCTTCAGTACAAACAATAGCGACGAAGGAAGATAACAACTTAGCGCGAACACCTCAAGCCGTAAAAGCAATCGGCGATGCCCTCAATAAAATGGGCTATCCGTTTACAAAAGTTGAACCACCCTTTGACAAACTGCCTGATTCAATTCAGAAGTTACGATTGTGGGCATTGTCACAATACGAATATTATGCCGCTAATGACAATGACTTTCTTTTAGAGGAGAAAGCCAAAATGATTCAAGAAAGAGAAAAACAACCATATATGTTGGAAGACATTCCATTAATTGTTTTGACAGCTACGAAATCAAAAGTGAATCCGGAAGAAGATGAAAGAAGGCTTAATCAGGCATCAATGACAAAACTTTCTCGGAATAGCAAACAGATTATTGCGACAGAAAGTAGTCATGAGATTCACATTGAGCAACCTGAGTTGGTTGTTGATGCAATCAGACAAGTAGTGGAAGCGGTTAACAAAAAGGAAAAATTAAAGAAATGATGAAATACAATACAATTGATGAATAAAGCGAGCGCACAACAAAAGCATTTGCAATAGCCAATAGCAGGGCTTGACGGAAGAACAATCGGCAGCCAATCTGTAATCACTACAATTCGAGGCTTGACATTAATAATTAAACGACAAATGTTATCTTCAACAATAAAATAATAATCAGCTTCGGTATCAGCGTGACGAATCACGGAATATCCTGCCATCGCAAATACCGATTCGTTAGCGGTAATTTGGATTGGCTACAAATTCATGATAACCATGCGAAAACTTCTATTGTTTTTTCTATTTTTCCCTTATTTATCTTCTTGCCAACAAGCTACAATCACCAAAAGCAATGATTACATTTATCCCAATAGCAACTGGCAATTTATAAATGATGTCACTAAAGAAGGCTGGAGCACTGACAGCCTAAATAAACTTAAAAGATTCATTATTGACAGTACAAATGCAACGGGCGTAGTTGTCATTCAGTGCGGCAAAATTCTTTTTGACCATGGAGACACTAAAGAAACAAGTTATTTAGCATCATGCAGAAAGAGTATTCTTTCAATGTTGTATGGCCCCTTTGTAAAAGCTGGTAAAATAAACCTTTCTACTACGATTGAACAGTTGCATCTTGATGACGTTGGAGGCTTGTTACCAATAGAAAAAAAAGCTACAATTAAAGACTTGCTCACAGCCCGTTCGGGTGTATATCATTCGGCAAGTAATGAAGGAGATGCCTCTGCAATGGCTCCTAAAAGAGGCAGCGTTCAACCGGGAAGTTTTTGGTTATACAACAATTGGGATTTCAATATAGCGGGTTACATATTGGAACAACAAAGCGGCAAAACTATTTATGAATTAATTGATTCTATTCTTGCAAAACCATTGCAAATGCAAGACTGGAATATAAAAGAGCAGCGCAAGACAGGCGATACAGCAAAATCAAAATACTTAGCTTACCACATCTGGCTTTCTACTCGGGATATGGCGAGAATTGGCTATTTAATGTTGAGAAATGGAAAATGGGAAGACCAGCAGATTATTCCGGCTGACTGGGTAAAAACTACTACTTCAGTTATTACAACTTATAAAAAAGCTGAAAAAGAAAAGACGGCTTACTTTCATTTTGGATATGGTTACTTATGGTGGGTTTGGGACACTCCCTACAATAAAGGCGCTTATGAAGATGCTTATTCTGCAACAGGTGCTTTTGGACAATTTATTACCATTCTTCCCAAACTCGATTTAGTTGTAGCTTTTAAAACAAAGTATGAGTACGGACGACAAACGCCAACCGACTTATATTTAAGAGTTTTAGACAAATTAATCGCGGCTAAAAAAGACAGATAAACTACCCGCCAACATGCGGCTTTGTGCAAGTGGGGCACGACATCAAGTCATCAACTATTTACAGCATCGGCTGTTGTCCCGGCGCGACTAACAACATTTAGCTACAGAACAAACAATGAACTTAAATTTCTAAATTGAGCAGCGGTTAAAGGCAGACGGATGCTATTTCCCCACCTGCACAAATACCTGGTCGTTGTGCGTTATGCCTGAGACAATGTATACAAAAAATTATTTACCAATGAGACTGACGCAATCTTTCAAGTTTTCAAATGGTTTAGTGTTAATAGGTTTAATAACTTTCTGTTTTGCATGTACCTCCTTAAGACTTTCCAAAGCAGAAAAAAATGAAAGCGTTGCACATATTGAAACAATCTTTTTGAAATATCCAAATCAGGAGCGAACACAGGTATTGCATATTCGGTCTTAGAACGGATAAAGAGTTTTGTAGGTCCAAAATGAACAGGTATGCCACAGAAAATTTCACAAAGACTATTAGAAATCGTTAATTCCTTGCCCTTAAAGAATGGAATTAGAGTTTTGGAAATAGGGTGCGGAACAGGTGTAGCTGCACGAGGAATTGCAAATCGTATTAGTAAGGGTAAAGTTTTAGCTATAGACCGTTCCTCAAAGGCAATTGAACAAGCTATAAAAAATTCGCAATCAGAAATCACGAACGGGAAACTTCAATTTTTACAAGCAAAAATTGAAGAATTTGAATTACCAAAAGATGAAGAACCTTATGATTTTGCTTTTGCGATCAGAGTTGGAGCGTTAGACGGACGACATCCTGAAATAGAGCAAGAAGCTCTAAACAAAATTTCCAAAGCACTAAAAAAGAATGGTAAACTATTTATTGACGGTGGAAATCCTCTAAAAGAAATAAGACTAAAGAAGGCCTAACGCTAACAAAAGTATTTGAAATAGCAGGACTGGACGAAAGAGCAATCGGCGGCAAATCTTAATCGGCTTCAGTCCGCAAGCGTGACGGAACAAGAAATATCCTGTTATCGCAAATACCGAACGTTGCCTGTAATCCTATGGGGACAGTGCCAACGCGAAACTGATTGCATAAAACGACAAGAAAAAAATAACAAAGCCCTGTATTTTCGGAGCTATTTCATTCCCCAAAAATATTTTCACAATAATTTGTTTGGTAACTTTAAAGTTACATATATTTGCGTAGCTCTAAAGTTACATATTATGCAAAAAGAAATTAAACAAACGTGGTTTTTCAAGCAATCGCCACAAAAGGTTTGGGAATATCTTACCAAACCCGAACTAATCGAACAATGGCTGATGAAAAATGATTTCAAGCCCATCGTTGGACATAAATTTCAGTTCACTTTCGTACCAAAGAATGAAAGCAAGTATGACGGTATTGTAGATTGCGAAGTCTTGGCAGTAAAACCTTTTGTTAAACTTTCATATTCGTGGAATGGCAATTTGAAAGACGGCAGCAGAACTTTTAATTCAAAAGTTGTGTGGACTCTTATTCCAAAAGAAAATGGAACAGAATTACAATTATTGCACAATGGATTTACAATATTGGAAGATATACTCAATCACACTAATGGTTGGGTCATTTGCATAAAAAGATTTGAAGAATTAATAAACTCAATTTAAAAATGAAATCACAAACACTTGACGTTTTCCAGGTAATTGCCGACCCAAGCCGTAGACAAATGTTGCAATTGCTATCAAAAGATAACATGACAATAAACACATTGGCTGAAAACTTTGACATGAGCCGTCCTGCGGTTTCCAAGCACATAAAAATTATGTACAATGCGGGATTCATTACAATTACAGACATTGGAAGGGAGCGCTATTGCACACTTAAGCAAGATGGCTTTAAAGAGTTGCAGGACTTCATTGATTCTTTTGACAAATTCTGGACAACCAAACTCCAAAAACTACAAGAAATTTTAAATAAAAAATCGAATTAATAGCAAACAATTAAAATTGAAAATATGACAAACAACGATTACAAACCAGCAAATAACATAGTAGAAATTGAGCTTACAAAATCTCTGAATGATATTTTTAATCATGTCATTGATCTTAAAAAATGGTGGCCAGAAGAATTTATTGGAGAAAATATCAAACTTAATAGTGAGTTTGTGTTTAGGACAGGAGATTCACATTATTCAAAAAATAAAGTGGTTGAATTTGTGCCAAACAAAAAGGTTGTGTGGCTTGCAACCGAGAGCATACGCAAAACAGACAACTATGATTGGTCAGGCACAAAATTCATTTTTGAATTAACCCCCAAAGGTGACAATACTCTGCTCAAATTTACTTATGATGGTGCTGTTCTTGAGAATGAATCTGACAGACTAGTTCAGATCTGTAATATGACCATTAAAGAGATGTTTTACAACTTTATAACTTATGGCAAAGGAAAATAAATTTTGAGAGGAAAGCGATATTAATTATTAAATAACTATAAAAATGGCAAAGGAAAATTTTCACCGAACAGTAAAAGTAAACGCTTCCGGAGAAGAAGCAATGAAAAAGATCAGTCAGGTAAACAAGTGGTGGGCAAAAAAAGTTAAAGGCAAATCAGAAAAGCTGAATGATAAATTCACTGTTGATTTTGGTGAAACATTTGTTGATTTTCAAATCAGCGAATTGGTGTCAAACAAAAAAGTTGTTTGGGAAGTAACCGATTGCAATTTACACTGGATAAAAAACAAAAAAGAATGGAACGGTACCGAGGTGGTTTTTGAAATTCGGGAGAAGAAAAATTCAACACAAATTGATTTTACTCATGTTGGTTTAGTACCGGATGCTGAATGTTATAAAGATTGTGAAGTGGGCTGGACTGAACATGTCACGGTGAGTTTGGTGAAGTTTATTAATGAAGGAAAAGGAATGCCGGTTTAATATTATATCTGAAAGAAGTATTCAAATGGAAAAGAAGAATTTCACAGCAACCATCGAGTTAGCAAAATCCAGCCAGGATGTTTTTAAAGCTATCACGGATGATGTGGCAAAATGGTGGGGTGGCAAAGACCTTGAAGGAAATAGCACAAGATTGAATGATGAATTTGTTATTCATCATCGGGGCGCGCATTATTCAAAACAAAAATTAGTTGAAGTTATTCCAGACAAAAAAGTTGTTTGGCTTGTTACTGAAAGCGAACTGAGTTGGTTGGAAAAAGACAAGCATGAATGGACAGACACAAAAATGATTTTTGAGATAACTACAAAAGGAGATAAAACCTTACTCCATTTTACTCATGAAGGACTTGTGCCCGAAAAAGAGTGTTATGCAATGTGTGAGCAGGGCTGGAATATGGTTATTAAGGAATGGCTATTCAACTTTATGACTAATGGTAAAGTGATATAAATTATTAAATCAAATAAAAAAATGGAAAGGAAAAATTTTCGCAGAACATCACAATTAGTGCCTTAGCCAATGAAGCAATGAAAGTTCATTTGTTGACCAAAATATGTATTTTACTAAAGGCGGACAAAGAATTAATCTTGACAAATACATAAAAAACATTACGACAGCCAAACAAATTATCGCAAAGGAATAAAACTGCTACCAACATGCGGCTTTCGGCTATGCTGCTGGCTGAAGAATATATCCTCATCTGTTATTACTATCAACTGCCGTCCGGGCCGAACGAATAAATCTCAACTGTATATCTTAACTTCAATTTCAGTTTTTCAATCGGCTTCTGTTACTTATTTTCTCAAAAACGTGCTACCAACGTCCAGGCATTTGTAAATAATTATGACCAAAACAACAATAATAAAATCTTTTATTTACTGCCTAATCCTCGCTGCTTGTGGTCCTGCAAAAAATCAAACCACTCTTAATACCATATACAATGAACCCCACCGTCCCCAAATACATTTTTCGCCAAAGGCTAAATGGATGAATGATCCCAATGGCATGGTGTATCATAATGGCGCTTATCATTTATTTTATCAGTATTATCCCGACAGCACCGTATGGGGGCCAATGCACTGGGGACACGCCACAAGCAAAGATCTGGTTCATTGGACACACCAGCCCATTGCTCTATATCCCGATAGTCTAGGATATATTTTTTCAGGCAGTGCAGTGGTTGATGTAAATAACACATCAGGTTTTGGAAAAGAGGGTAAAGCGCCTCTAGTTGCAATCTTCACGCATCATCATCTGCAAGGTGAACAGGCAGGCAGAAATGATTTTCAAAACCAGAGCATTGCTTACAGCCTTGATGATGGAGAAATATGGACGAAGTACACAAACAATCCTGTAATCAAAAATCCCGGAATCAAGGATTTTCGCGATCCAAAAGTTAGTTGGTACGAAGCGGAAAAAAAATGGATTATGACACTGGCCACCTTAGACCGCATCAGTTTTTATTCTTCACCCAACCTTAAAGACTGGACAAAGGAAAGTGAGTTTGGAAAGGAGTTTGGCGCTCACGGCGGCGTTTGGGAATGTCCGGATTTATTCCCTCTGCAGTACAATGAACAACAGGTATGGGTGCTGATTGTAAATATAAATCCCGGTGGCCCTAATGGCGGCTCCGCCACACAATATTTCACAGGTCAATTTGATGGCCACAAGTTCACACCCTTTCAAACCGATACAAGGTGGCTCGACTATGGTCCTGACGAATATGCAGGAGTTACATGGTCAAACACAGGCAATAGGAAAATCTTTCTTGGATGGATGAGCAATTGGCAATATGCGGACAAAGTGCCTACTCACCCATGGAGAAGCGCAATGACAATTCCGCGAGAACTTTCTCTGGAAAAGATTGGCGATAAATATTTCGTTGCATCAAAACCTGTTGGCGAATTAAATATTCTTGCTGAAGGAGAAACCGTAAAAGAAAATATTGCAGCAGCAAGTTATAACTTGACCGCAATAACAGGCAAGCTGCTGGGGCCTGCAAGATTATTTATCACTTCAGAAAAGCTAGAGTCATTTACCATAACCATTTCAAATGATGCGGGAGAAAAGGTGGTTATTGGTTACGATAAAGAAAACAACAATTATTTTATTGACCGCACTAATTCAGGCAAAACAAATTTTGAAAAAGGCTTTGCAAAAAAACATACTGCCCCTCGTCTTTCCACACGAGCCAACATGAATATGATCTTGTATATAGACAATTCGTCAGTTGAATTATTTGCCGATAATGGCCTTTCAGTAATGACTGAGATATTCTTCCCTAATTTATTATTATCAAATATCAACATTCAAGCCAACGAAAATTTCAAAATAAAAACCTTGAAGTTTAGCCGGTTAAAAAGCATTTGGAAATGAGACAAATACTACCAGCTGTCGCCGCGGCGATCTTTAATGACAAAGGCGAAGTTTTATTGCAAAAAAGAAAAGATGTAAATAAATGGTGTATCATTTCTGGGCATGTTGAATTTGGAGAAACAATTGAGCATGCAATACTGAGGGAGGTACAAGAAGAAACAAATGCTAATGCAAAAATAACTCGTTTCATAGGTGTATATTCTTCGCCAAGTTCTCAGACATATTTTTACAAGGATAGAACAGTACAATATGTTACTTCATATTTCGAAGTTCAACTTACTGATAGTATTCATTCAAATTTTTCAAATAATGAGACACAAGAATTAAAGTTTTTTAGACTTGATGATATTCCAGCTGACTTTGCATTAATTAATCCAAATTGGTTGACAGATGCTTTGAATACGAATGGAACGGTGTTTATTCGTTGAATCCTAAATACTTTTGTGGTAATTTAAATTGGCTAGAGGATGAAAATTTGTGTGGCCCAAACAAAACCTGTCAAGGGTGATATTCGAAAGAATATTGAAGATCATAAAAAATTAATAGCTCTTGCGGTTTCGAATAAAGCAGACACAGTTATTTTCCCTGAACTATCACTAACAGGGTATGAACCTGAATTGGCAAATGAATTAGCCACCGATTCAAATGATCCAGTGCTGGATGATTTCCAAAAAATCAGCAACGCTAAACAAATTACGATTGGAATCGGAATGCCTGTAAAAACCAATTCAGGCATTCTGATAAGCATGATCCTTTTTCAGCCTCAAAAGACACGCGAAATTTATTCGAAACAATATTTACACCCGGACGAGTATCCGTATTTTGTTCCTGGGCAAGCTCAGACTCCTTTAATGGAAAACGGGAAAAAAATAGCGATTGGAATATGTTATGAATTATCGGTTCCAGAACACTCAGAAAAAGCATATAAAGAGGGAGCGAAAATTTACATTGCAAGTGTAGCGAAATCGGTAAACGGTGTTGAAAAAGCGATTAAAACTTTGTCTGAAATTGCAAATCACTATTCAATGACAGTATTGATGTCCAACTGTATTGGATATTGCGACAATTTTGAATGTGGAGGAAAAACATCCATTTGGAATAACAAGGGTGTATTATTAGGACAACTTAATGACTCAAACGAAGGGGTCGTCATTATCGATACCGACACACAAGAACTAATTGAAAAAACAATACCGAACAACTAAATTTTATAATGAGTACCCGGTTAAAAAAATTTTCACAGCGGCTTCCGATCACAATCCTATTGTCCCTCGTGGGTTCTAGTGTCTCTGCACAAACAATGACTCCGCAAAAAATAGAAAGGGAGCTTATACAGACATCTTCAAAAATATTTCCGTTTTACTATGGCAACCAAGATTCATTGGAATTTTACAGTTCAGCTTTTACTAAAAAGATCATTGGCTACATTAATAAATACCCCTCAACTCTTGCCTATCCGTTCCAAACCATTATTGATAGCAACGTCTGCAATATCACTACATCACCTGACGGTTTATTTAGAATTTATAGCTGGGACACGTGGCTGGGAGGATCAATGCGATTTTTCAACAACATCTTTCAATACAAATCCGGTAACACGGTTTATTCAAAAACATTTGATTTAGAAGAAGACTATCCTTCTGTTTTCTTTTCTAAAATCTATACTCTCAAGGCAAATAACAAAACTTATTACTTGGCAATTGGTAATGGAATCTATTCAAATAAGGATGCTGGTCAATCAATAAAAGTTTTTACCATTCAAAACAATCGTCTTAACGATACAATAAAGCTAATAAAAACGAAAAGCGGGCTTGTCAATTCAATTGATCTGGAATTTGATTTTTTCAGCGTGGCGGATCGACCGGAGAGACCAGTTAAATTGATAAAGTACGATGCCAACAAGAAGATAATTTATATTCCAATTGTTTACGAAGACGGAAAAGTTACCGGCAGGTTCATTCTTTATCAATTTAAGGGTCAATATTTTGAACACATATTGACACAGAAAAAAAGCAGTAATTGAATTAATCAGGTTTGTTTAAAAAAAAATCAAAAAGAATATTGCAAACAATATAATTATTTATGATAGCCAAATGTGAACAAAAGGATTTCAATGAAATTTATGAGATCATAAATGATGCAGCATTAGCCTACCAAGGAGTAATCCCCGCGGACAGATGGCATGAACCATACATGACTCGAGAAGAATTAAAAAAACAAATTGATGAAGGTGTTGAATTTTGGAGTTACACAGAAGATGGAAAGATGATGGGAGTTATGGGAATTCAGTTTAAGCCCTCGGTTACTTTAATTCGCCATGCTTATGTACGAACAGTAAAAAGAAATAAAGGAATAGGCAGCAAATTGCTTGAGCATCTTCGTGCTTTATCAACAACACCTGTTTTAATAGGTACATGGGCAGACGCGAAATGGGCAATCGAGTTTTATCAAAAACATGGGTTTCACCTATTATCAAAAGAAGAAAAGAATAATTTACTGAACAAATATTGGGCAATACCACCACGGCAAATTGAAACGTCCGTTGTATTGGCAAGTTCTGATTGGGAAAAATAAATATCAAACCGGATCAATTTGTTTGTCAAAAAACTACAATTACTATAAAATTCATTTTTAGTTACCACAGAATAAATGCCGAAAAATAAAAATATTTTTCTGTCACTGTCCAATCTCTGTCACTTCATTTGTTATAAAGTATAAATTCATATTTCAATAACCTGTCCCTCGAATGGAAGGGATAATAAAACTAAAAAAATGGAAGAGTACGCATTAATCATGAGACATCAGGATGGCAAAAAAATAGCCTCTCCTGAGCAAATGGAGATCTGGATGAAACAAACTATGGATTGGATAGGCAGTATTGCCGCACAAAACAAATTTGTAAGCGGAACCGGTTTGCCTTTCGATGATGCTAGGGTTGTAAGATCGAACAAGGTTGTTACCAATGGTCCCTTTGGTGAAATAAAAGAAACAATTGGCGGCTTTATAACTGTGAAAGCAGATTCAGTTGAAGAAGCCGTTGAATTTGCTAAAGGGTGCCCCGTTTTACAGGGAGAAGGCAATACTGTGGAAGTAAGAAAAATTGCAAAGCGAGATGGTGTTCACTAAAAGCCATAAAAGCGTTTGTATTTTTGCAGAGGCTTTTTCTGGTTATGGAGCAAGAATTAATTCCGCATTTATTCAGGGCAGAGTACAGAAAAATAGTTTCTGTTCTTTGCAAGCGTTTTGGTTTTGCCCAAATTGAAACTGCTGAGGACATCGCCAGCGAAACTTTTCTTACCGCCTCACAAACCTGGGGATTGAATGGTCCTCCAAAAAATCCAACTGCATGGCTGTACCATGTCGCAAAGAATAAAGCGAAAACTTACCTACAGCGTAATTCAATCTTTGAAACGAAGATTGCTCCTGAGATAAAAAGCACATCGTCTAACCTTCATGAAAAGGAAACCGAAATTGATCTATCTCCTCAAAACATCAGCGATAGCCAATTGCAAATGATGTTCGCCATTTGTCATCCTTCCATTTCGCCTGAAGCACAGATCGGATTATCGCTGCGTATTCTTTGCGGCTTTGGTATTGATGAAATTGCAGACGCTTTTCTTACAAATAAAGAAACCATTAATAAAAGATTATTCCGTGCCAAAGAAAAGCTTCGTGAAGAGAAAATAAAAATTGAATTTCCTGCCTCTTCTGAAATTGAAGGACGATTGGCAAACGTATTGACCACAATTTATTTGTTATTCAGTGAGGGTTATTATTCAGTTAGTCAAAACCAAACGCTTCGCAAAGAATTGTGCTTTGAAGCCATGCGCCTATGCGAAATGCTAATTGAAAATAAAAATACAAACAAGCCACAGGTAAATGCATTGCTTTCGCTAATGTATTTTCACGCCTCCAGATTTGATGCACGCATAAACAAAAATGGCGAGCTTGTTTTGTATGATGATCAGGATACGAATCTTTGGAACACTGAATTGATCAGCAAGGGAGCGTATTTTTTAAAATGTGCCGCAAGTGGAGATAAACTTTCAAAATATCATTTGGAAGCAGCTATTGCTTATTGGGGCACTCAAAAAGTGGACACAAAGGAAAAATGGAAAAATATTTTACAACTCTACAATCGGTTGTTGCAAATAGAATACTCGCCCGTAGCAGCGCTTAACAGAACGTATTCGCTTTCAAAAGCAAACGGAAAACAAGAAGCTATTATAGAAGCGGAGAAATTAAATCTTACAGACAATCACTTTTATTATACCTTGCTCGGTGAACTTTATACAGACATTGACAGCAAAAAAGCAAAACAAAATTTTCAGAAAGCCATTTTACTGGCAAAAACACAAACAGACAAGCAAACTATTCAAAAGAAAATTGAGAAACTTTAACAACCCAACTCACATTCAATAAAAGCTAACAAGAATGAGCAAAGACCAAACTAAAGACCTTTTAAGATTTCTAAAACCTTTTGGTGATGAAATAACTGAATTGGCTCTTTGGTTAAGGGAATTTGTTTGGGAGTTATATCCCCAGACAAATGAACTTATCTACGACAATTATAACGCTCTGGCTTTTGGTTGGTCTCCGACTGATAGAGTTGGGCACACATTCTGTTCGATCGCCGTTGGCAGAACAAGTAAAAATGTACATTTTGGATTTTATTGGGGGAATGAAATATCAGACCCCGAAAAAAAACTGCTAGGACAAGGTAATCAATACAGATATATTCTTGTGAAAAACAAAACCGATTTTCCAAAAACCTATATAAAAAAGCTTTTGAAGGAGGCATATGCCAACTCATTAGCAAAAGTGAAAGATCCAAAACAAATCCTGGAGGGCAATACAATTGTAAAATCGATCTCGCCAGTTAAACGTCAGAAGAAAAAAATTTCGAAGAAAAAGAAATAATTATATCAAAAGACCTTCT
This sequence comes from Chitinophagaceae bacterium, assembly GCA_036005185.1. GTDB lineage: Bacteria > Bacteroidota > Bacteroidia > Chitinophagales > Chitinophagaceae > VBAU01. The sequence continues at coordinate 22,619 of DASYQS010000005.1, forward strand.
TTTTTAAGCAAAGATGCTACGATCTTAAAAAAACAGCTACTCCATAAAAGAGTAGCTGTGCTAAACACCTCAATAACGAACTTCTTTTTTCGAACTCAATTTTTAGCTGTTACTGGCGGATTGTTGTTGTTGTTCGTATTGTTGTTAGTGCCATTGCTATTATTTTGAGCTGTTACAGGAGGATTGTTGGAACTGTTACCAACATCATCTCCCTTTTTAGTACAACTAATAATAACAGTACTTAATAACATAATGGCGGCAAAAGCGAATGCAAAAGTTGTTTTTCTCATAAAAAAAATTTTAAAAGTTAAAAAATTAGCTCTCGAGTAAGGTGGATTGGAGAAATTCAAAGGTAGATGGAAGAGTTTCAGAGGGGAGTTGACTGAAAGATGTGCAGGCGGCACTTTAAATTTAAAATGATTTATTTAGAAATCATAGAAAAATAAATAACAATTCCAATCTATTTCTGCATCTCTTATTCGAATTTAAAACGCCTAAGGGCTGTCATTACATAATAACTAGTAACCGGCAACTATTAATGAGCGATCGGTCAGTTATCTTAGTAGTTGGATAAATGATGATAATATATTTCATTTAGTACAGGAAAATTACCTGAATCTGCCGGTGCAACGGAATTTAGTTAATCGGTGTCAACCTTTTCGTGAAACAAATAATTATTGTCCTATTACTTGGATTGGTATTTACTACTTGTAAAAAAGATTCGAATAATCTTTATAGCAAATTTGCGGGCAAATGGGAATATGAACGATTTGATGGCTATCCTTTTAACAATACGTATCAACCACCCGGGAACGGAAATATAATTGTGCTACGGAAGAATGGTGATTTTGAAAGGATGAGACACGACACCGTGGTTTTTAAAGGCAGTTATTACCTTAAAGAGAAAAAAGACTGTTATCAAAACGAGAAGAGAGTATTTTTTTTGACAAATGATAATTCTTTTTCAAATGACAGGTTTATCGAAATTGATGATAACAAACTTTTATTATGCACTTCGAGTTGTTTGATAGATGGTGGAATCACAATATACAGAAAGCTTGCGGGCGAATAAGCAAACTGTTCAAAAGATTTTTAGTTCACACATTAAAGATTCTCAGCGTAATTTTCAATCATTCATCATCCAAGATCTCATGGCCCAATTTATCTCTTTTTGTTTGCAAGTATTTTTCGTTATGCGGATTGGGATGTATTTCAATCGGAACATTCTCAACTATTTCAAGACCATATCCAATAAGGCCAACACGTTTTTTCGGGTTGTTGCTTATCAGTCTCAGTTTTGTAATTCCAAGATGTCGCAGCATTTGCGCACCAACGCCATAATCACGTTGATCCATTTGAAACCCAAGATGAACATTTGCCTCTACAGTATCCATTCCCTGCTCCTGCAAACGATAAGCCTTTAATTTATTTAGCAATCCAATGCCACGGCCTTCCTGGCTCATGTAAAGTATGGCTCCTTTTTCTTCCTTTTCAACCATCTTCATAGCAGCATGCAATTGTTCACCACAATCACAACGAAGTGATCCAAGTATATCACCGGTAAAACATGATGAATGCACACGAACCAATACCGGTTCATCTTTTTGCCATTCTCCTTTTATAAGAGCAAGATGTTCGTTCTTTGTATTTTTTTCCTGAAAGGCAATGAGTTTAAAATGCCCATACTTTGTTGGCATATCCACACTCACAATTTCTTCGATCAATGAATCTCTCTTTAACCGGTACTCAATGAGATCTTTGATCGAGATCAGCTTGAAATCAAATTTTTCTGCTACCTGTTTCAGCTGTGGAAGTCTTGCCATAGAACCATCATCATTCATGATCTCTACTAACACACCTGCGGGTTCAAAACCTGCAAGGCGGGCTAAATCAATAGCTGCTTCAGTGTGGCCAGCTCTTCTGAGCACTCCTCCTTTTTTTGCGCGCAATGGAAAAATATGACCGGGCCGTCCCAAATCTTCCGGTTTTGTATTAGGATTAATCAACGCTTCGATTGTTTTGGCCCTGTCGTGTGCGGAGATACCTGTTGTACAACCATGACCCAGCAAGTCAATAGAAACAGTAAATGCGGTTTCATGCAAAGCCGTATTATTGTTTACCATTAATTCTAATGCAAGCTCATCACAACGTTCTTCAAGCAATGGCACACAGATCAGCCCGCGGCCATGCTTCGTCATAAAATTGATAACCTCAGGAGTTATATTACGTGCAGCGGTAATAAAATCTCCTTCATCTTCTCTGTCTTCATCATCAACTACGATCACTAATTTGCCAGCTTTAATATCTTCAATCGCACTTTCTATCGTATCAAGCATATAAATAAATTTATACAAAGGTAAAAACAAACTTGGAGGATTAAAGTTGTGACAGACAACCCTCGGAAATAAAGCAGCGTTAAGGATTCTAGACTGTCTTATAAGAGATTATTTTCCAGTAACAAAATGTTAATATTTGCCTACATTTAGTTTTGGAATATTCCCTTTCTTTGCACCGAAAACTAATAACTATATGCTTAAGAGATTAACTATTTTGCTTCTTGCAATTTCAACAAGTTTTTTTGCGTTTGCACAAGTAACTACCAGTAGTATTAGCGGGACTGCTAAAGATGTTAATGGCGAAAATTTGGTTGGAGCTACTGTCTCGGTTACACATATACCTACGGGTACTGTTTATCGAACACTATCTTTAAAAAATGGCGTTTTTAATTTGGTAAACCTGATTCCCGGGGGGCCTTACTCAATCACTGTATCCTATGTGGGCCATGAAAATTATTCACAAGATAATGTTACTCTTCCTTTAGGCGAAAACACAAGAATAGATGCTTTTTTAAAAACCAGCGGGACTGTACTTGAGGCTGTAGTCGTATCAACGCAAGGCGGCGGCAATGTAAGAAGAAAAACAGGAGCTTCGACAAATATCGGCAGGCAGCAAATTGATGCCTTACCTACCTTGAACAGAAGTCTTTCAGACATAACCCGTATTACACCACAGGCAACCGGTTCTAACTCTTTTGGTGGAGCTAATAATCGTTTTAATAATATCACCATTGATGGAGCCGTAAACAATGATGTATTTGGTTTGGCAGCCTCAGGCACACCAGGAGGCCAGGCTAATACTACTCCAATTTCTCTGGACGCCATCCAGGAAGTACAAGTCGTAATTGCTCCTTACGATATAACTTATGGAAATTTTACCGGCGGCGGCGTGAATGCTGTGACTCGCTCTGGAACTAATAATTATGAAGGATCGGTTTATTATTTTTTCCGTAATGAAAACACTGTCGGAAAAGATCCTGTGACAAAAATAAAATCGACCGAGTTCAGTAATAAACAATATGGAGTAAGATTTGGTGGCCCCATTATCAAAAACAAATTATTCTTTTTTGCTAATGGAGAACTGGCAAGAATAACACAACCTACTTTATTTAATGCTGGTGAAACGAATGCTCTTCTCACTACTGCCCAAGCACAAGCCCTTGCAGACACGCTCAGAAAAAGATATAATTACGATGTAGGTACCTATGATGTATTTGAGTCGAAAACTCAAAGCGACAAAATATTTGGACGAATTGACTGGAATGTAACCGGTAAGCACCATTTAACCTTGCGCCATAATTACATCAAAGCATACGATGATAATATTTCACGCTCCAATACTTTCTTCCGCTTTGGAAACAATGCATATCGGTTCAATAATAACCAAAACATTTCTGTTGCGGAATTAAGAAGTCGCATCAGTGGTATAATGTCTAACGACCTGATTCTCGGTCTGCATCGTATCAGAGATTTTCGAAGCACATACGGAGAACTTTTCCCTTCAATAGAAATTTCACATAACTCTGGAACTATTCAGACTGGTTCGGAAAGAAGCTCCACAGCCAATGAGTTGGACCAAGACATTTTTGAAGTAACAGACAATTTCAAAATCTTTAAAGGCAAAAACACATTTACAATAGGAACACACAACGAGTTCTTTAAGTTCCGCAACCTTTTCATCAATAATTACAATGGTCGCTGGCGCTTTAACAGTCTTAATGATTTTTATGGAAATTTCCCGCGCCAGTTTGATGTTACATTTTCAGCCAACAAAGCTGCCGATCCAAGGCCTTCCGCTGAATTTAAAGCTAGTCAACTTGGTTTTTACGCCCAGGACGAAATTCAATTTTCCCGGCAATTTCGGTTAACTGTGGGTTTCAGAGTGGATGTGCCTGTAATCAGCACAAAACCTGCATTTAACCCCATTGTAGATTCTACTTTCAAAAGTGCTTACAGTACAAGCAATACTCCGAACGGACAGTTGCTGTATTCGCCAAGAGTTGGATTTAACTATGATATAGAAGGCGACAGAAAAAGAATCGTGCGCGGTGGAATTGGAATTTTCAGCAGCCGCCTGCCTTTTGTATGGCTATCGAACCAGTACTCAAACACCGGTCTGTTGCTTAAAACAACCAGTCAAACAGATAACACGCCTACTGCTGCCCCGTTTGACGTAAATAGTGGTAAAGGCTTTGAACCCGACGTGGAAGCGCAAAGCAATATTGGTTCAGCATTGAATAGCTTCGAAGCTGACCTCATTGACAAAGAATTCAAATTGCCACAGGTTTTGAGAATGAACCTTGGGTTCGATATCAAATTCCCGGGTGATATTAATCTTACAATCGAGGCGTTGTATTCAAAAACGCTTAATAACGTATTTTATCAGGATGTGAATCTTACAGCTCCGGTTGGCGTTGTTGACCCCGCATACAACAACGGTTTTGACAAAAGAATTGCTTTTGCTTCGGGGAATGCAAGGAGAAAGAACCCCATTATTACCAATGCCATTCTTATCACCAATACAAATAAAGGATACACCTACAACATTGGTTTCACTTTAAACAAAACTTGGAAGAACTTCTTTGGCCAGGTCGCTTATAATCATAACGGAGCTGCCGACGTGAACAGCGGCGCCAGTTCCACAGCACTTTCACAATGGGAATTTGTACAGGTTGTGGGAGATCCAAACAATGCAGGGCTGGCTGTTTCAAATTACGCGTTGAAACACAGAATATCCGCAGTAGTAAATTATTCGATAAGCTATGCAAAACATTTCAAAACGTCGATTGGATTATTCTACAGTGGGAATTCCGGCACGCCATTCACCTATTTGGTTAATGGGGATTTGAACAACGATGGAAGATTTGGAAATGACCTGATCTATGTTCCAGCTAATCCTTCTCAAATCAAGTTTATTGATTTTTTAAATACTGATAATACTGTGAGATTTACTGCAGCCCAACAAGCTGCCGCGTTTGAGCAGTTTATCCAAGATGACTATTACCTTCGGAAAAGAAGAGGACAATATGCTGAAAGAAATGGCAGAAGCACCCCATGGGAACATGTGATTGATGCAAGAATAGCACAGGATTTTTACATTACTGCCGGCGGCAAAAAGCATGATTTACAAGTTAGTTTTGACATTTTTAATTTGACTAACCTTATAAATGATGAGTGGGGAAGACAATATTCAGTTGGTAACCAGGCTTACACCGTGCTAACTAGTTTAAACAGAACAAGTGGGCCGGTTGCCTCGCAAGGTAAAGGATACAACTTTACAATTGGCCAAACGCCGTGGAGCACTAACTTTGGTTCAAGATGGCAAGGCCAGGTTGGAATACGATATACTTTTAATTAATACTTCACCACTTTATAAAAACCTCTCAAAACAATGAGAGGTTTTTTATTTAAAAGAACAACGTCAAACATCGAACCTCAAACCTCAAACATTTTTGCCCCATCCCCATTTCAAGAACTCAGGCATGGCTCTGGCCCAAGTGGCAATATCATGTTTTCCATCTTTATAGTTGATGTAAATAATATCTTTCCCATTTTCATATCCCAATGATTCAAGATCATCGATCAATGCCAGCGTATCATCAATGGAGTCGATAATGCCATTATTATTTCTATCGTTGGTTTCATCAAACGACCCGGTTGTCAAAAAAAATTTGAGCCCGGAATTGTATTTCCCTTTTTTAATTTGCTGATGCATGATGCGATGAAGCTCGTCTTCATATTCATCATGTGTATGATCAAGACTTCTCCACCAGAGCGAGCCCGAAAAAATACCGGCTTTAGAAAATTCGTTTGGATAGTTCCATACAATATCCAGCGCCATGAGGCCTCCTAGCGAAAACCCTGCAAATCCTTTTTCTCTAAATTGAAATTGGTTATACTTTTTTTTGATCAATGGCAATATCTCATGTGTTATAAATAAAGTGTACAAGCCTGCTTTTGCACCCCGGCCAAGATAATCTGCCTGAATGGCTGTACCATACTCCATTTTTCTTTCATTTCCTGCATGAATAGCCACACAAAGGATTGGCGTAATAAGGTTTTCGGCGTATAAATTCTCAAGAATACTTTTTAAGCCGAGTTCCTTCATATTTTGCCCATCGTTGATAAGCAATAAACTCATCTGTGACGGGTCAATTATATTTTTGGGAACGAAAAAATCAACCTTTACATCTCTGCGGAGAAATTGAGAGTGGATAACAATATTTTCAATGAGAATACTGGAAAGTTCAGCGGCTGACATCTTCAAATATAAAATCTCAAGAAACAAGTTCCAAATTCCAAATAAGCACTAACTCAAATAACAACCTCTTTCTTAGGGTATCATTTTCTAATTTTTAGTTTATTTGGTTCTTGAATTTTTAAAATACATTTGATCAAACGAATATTATGAAAAAGATCGGCATACTCTTCGGGAAAGAACGCAGCTTTCCCATGGCTTTTGTGGAAAGGATAAACAGTAAAAATATTTCAGGCATCTCTGCCGAGCCAGTGCATATTTCAAAAGCTGTGCAGGGCGAACCGAGCGGTTATAGCGTGATCATCGATCGCATTTCACAAGACGTGCCATTTTACAGAACTTGGTTAAAGAATGCGGCGCTAACAGGAACTGCTGTGATCAATAATCCCTTTTGGTGGAGCGCCGATGATAAATATTTCAATAATTGCCTGATGACACAGGCAGGAGTGCCTGTTCCGAAAACCGTTATCCTTCCTTCAAGAGAATTACCTACTGATACTTCCGATGATTCGTTCAGCAATCTTGAATATCCACTCGATTGGAATTCGATGTTCGCCTATGTTGGCTTTCCTGCTTATATGAAACCATTTGCAGGTGGGGGCTGGAAGAATGTCTATAAATTAAATAATGCTGATGAATTTTACGAAAAACATAATGAAACCGGCCAGCTTGTGATGTTGCTGCAGGAAGAAATTGTGTTTGAAGAATATTATCGCTGCTACTGCGTTGGTCGCAAATATGTACGCATTATGTCCTACGAACCGCGTAATCCCCATCATTTACGTTATGCAGCCGATTTCAAACCCTCACAAGAACGGTTGGCCCAAATGGAAGAAATTGTTTTAAAGATCAATCAATATTTAGGTTATGATTTCAATACGGTTGAATTAGCTATTCGTGACGGAATACCCTATGCAATTGATTTTTGCAATCCTGCTCCGGACGCTGAGCGCACCAGCGTAGGAGAAGAAAATTTTGAATGGGTTGTTGAAACCATGACGAATTATGCCATTGAAAGGGCAATGGAAAATGAAGCAGGAAAAGATAATTTAACTTGGGGTGAATATGTGAAGAAAAGTGCAAACGGTAATGGAATGAGGAATTTATAATTGGGAATTAGGAATCTCTCAAGTAACAAAAAGTCGATGGACTATAGAGGATATAAAGAACTAAAATGTTACATTCAGGCACGATTGCTTAGGAAATATATTTCTATTCTTACAAAAAATTTCCTTCACATGAAAAATTTTTTCTTAATCAAACAAACTAAAAACTGATTCACATCCGAATGCAAATTCCAAATTCCTAAACAATGGCCACCCTCAATTACAAAAGCTTTACTCTTGGTGTTGAAGAAGAATACATGGTTCTTGACCCGGTAACGCATGAGTTAAAAAGCCATGAACAAAAAATTGTTCACGAGGGTCAAAAAGTGATCAAGGATAAAGTAAAGGCAGAAATGCACCAGGCCGTTGTTGAAGTAGGCACTGATATTTGCAGTGATGTGGATGAAGCCTACACTGACGTTTCAACACTGAGAAAAACAATTTCAAGTATTGCCGAAGGTTTGGGATTTGCTATGGGTGCAGCAGGCACCCATCCATTTAGTCATTGGGAAAGCCAATTAATCACCGATCACGCCCGCTACAATGAAATAGTAAATGAATTGCAGGAAGCAGCACGCAGCAATTTAATTTTTGGCTTGCATGTGCATGTAGGAATGGAAACCAGGGAAATGGCAAACCATATTGCTAACTCCACAAGATATTTTTTACCTCACATTTATGCGCTTAGCACGAACTCTCCATTTTGGGAAGGACGGCAAACCGGTTATAAATCTTTTCGTACAAAAGTTTTTGACAAATTTCCCCGAACAGGTATTCCCGAAGCTTTTGACAGCATTGAACTGTACGAGAATTATGTAAAGCTTTTGGTAAAAACAAATTGTATTGACAATGCAAAAAAGATCTGGTGGGATCTTCGAGTGCATCCATTTTTTAATACCGTTGAATTTCGCATTTGTGATGTGCCGATGACGGTTGAAGAAACGATTGCCCTTGCTGCATTATTCCAGGCCGTGTGTGCAAAAATTTACAAGCTGCGTTCGCAAAATATGAACTTCATACAATACTCACGTGCCCTTATCAATGAAAATAAATGGAGAGCTGGCCGTTACGGCATCGATGGAAGACTGATTGATTTTGGAAAAGAGGAGGAAGTAAATACAAGAGTACTGATTTACGAGCTGCTCGATTTTGTTGACGATGTAATTGATCATTTGGGAAGTCGTCATCGTCTTGCCTGGGTCAATAAAATTTTGGAACAAGGAACCGGAGCCGACAGACAACTTGCTGTATTTGAGAAAACAAAAAATCTTGTTGAAGTAGTCAAATATATACAGAGTCAATTTTTGGCAGGAATTTGATTTTATCAACCAATCGTCCTAAAAAAAATAAACCTGGCTCCCGCCAGGTTTATTAACCTAAGATTTCTTATTGCTTATTTGACATCAGTACGACTTGTAATAATTCCTTTCCGCATCACGAATGGCTTCTTCACGTTGGGACTTTAATTGATGAATTTTCATCTTTCTTTCCCTTTTTGATAGTTTATTATCGTGTCGTACAGACCAGATACTATCCTTATAATCACTCTGTATATCTTGAATTTCCAATGCTAACCTGGATGGACGATAATAATACGGACGATAGCTCCAGTAACCATAATCATAAGGATACAAAGAATAATATGGATAATATCCGCCCGAGACAACTACCGTAGTTCTTGGTCTGTAATAATACCCCCCTCTTACATACCTATGCTGGGCTGATGCACTTGCAACAATAATCATTGACAACAATATTACAAATAGCTTTTTCATACTTTATGTTTTTACAATAGACAGTACAAAAACCGGACAAATAGAAATTTCAACGGGATAAATAACTATTCATAAACAAATGCTAAAAAAATTAACAGAAAAAATGGCAGAAAATTGACATAGGAATTTTTCACCGATATTAATTTTTATTACTCCACCGCCTTCTTTAAAGGAGAAGGAAGTATCTGCCTGACTGCCGTCAGGTAGCAGAAGTATCATAGTAATTCTACTGCCTGAACCATAATTTTCTTTATTAATTTTATAATGTCTTTCCCCAACTGTGGAAAAACTATTTTATGAGTTTTTCAAAACAGTAACGATATTGAATAGCGTTAGTTGCAAAGAAAGCAACAACGGATATAGATTAAGCATGGAAGAATCAAAAGAAATATCGGCCCTATTTCTCCTGATCGACGACCCTGATGAAGAAGTGTTTGATGCTGTAAGCAAGAAGATCGTTGATTATGGCAAGCCTATTATTCCCAATCTGGAGCATCTGTGGGAAACTACTCCAAGCGAAGAAACTCAAACCCGCATTGAACTATTGATCCACCGCCTGCACTACCGCGATCTTACAGAAGACTTTCATCAGTGGAGTGTTTCCGGTCATCATGACCTGATGCTTGGGGCGTTGCTGGTTTCTAAATTTCAATATCCCGAATTAAGCACTACACCTGTTTTACAGGAAATTGAAAAAGTGCGGCGCAATATTTGGCTCGAATTAAATAATTATCTGACGCCGCTTGAACAAATCAATATTGTGACGAGCATTTTGTACAGTTATTACGGATTAAAAGGCGGAGAGACAAATTATAATGAACCCAATGAATTTTTATTGCACAAAGTGCTGGAGGCAAAACACGGCAACCAGATCAGTAATGGAATTTTATATTTGATACTTTGCGAGCTACTTGACATTCCTGTAAAGGCAATTGGCGTTCCCAAGCAATTTGTGATCGCTTATTTTAAGCCTGGTTACTCTGAAGAAAATCTTCCAAACCCTATCAATAAGATTGAATTTTTCATTGATCCCACGTCAGGCCAGGTATTTACACAAAAAGATGTTGACAATTATTTTAAACGTATAGCTATTCCTTCAGCTGGCACTTATTTTAAACCTCAAAATAACAAACGCATTATTCAACAACTGATTGAGGAGTTGAGCAAATGCTTTGGTGATGACAAAAACCGGTACAAACAAGCTGAATTGAACGAATTGGCAAGGCTTTTAGATTAGTTCCCCTGCTTCCTTTATTTTTGCACCGCTTTTTTAAATAATCAGTACTTTCCATTTTGATATGAGCAACAATACCAGTCACGATGATATTTTTAGTAAGCCGCAAAAAGCTTCTGATTTTAAGTTTGGACAAACCGTAGTATCTGTATTTGATGATATGGTTGTTCGATCTGTTCCTTTTTATTTGGAGATCCAGAGAATGATGACTGAAATAGCGCAAGATTTTGCAACACCAGGAAGCAATGTTTACGATCTTGGTTGCTCAACAGGCACAACATTAATTAATCTTGACAAGGTTTTATCACCTGAGGTAAATTTCGTGGGCATTGATGAAAGTGAAGAAATGTTGAAAAGATGCAGGGCTAACTTTGAGGCCTCCGAAGTGAAAAGAAAATACAACCTTCAACAGGTTGACCTAAACCAAGGAGTAAGGATCGAAAATGCATCAGTCGTAGTGATGTGCCTGACATTGCAATTTATTCGTCCCTTGTACAGGGAGAAGTTAGTGAAAGATATTTATGAGCAGATGAATGATAATTCCTGTTTCATCCTTATTGAAAAAGTGTTGGGAGAAGATTCATTATTCAATCGACTTTTCATTGATTATTATTACGATTTCAAACGCAGAAATCATTATAACGATATGGAGATTGCTCAAAAACGTGAAGCCCTTGAAAATGTGCTCATACCCTACAAGCTAATGGAGAACCGCGAATTATTACTCAATATCGGTTATCGCTACGTGGACACTTTCTTTAAATGGTACAACTTCAGCGGAATGATTGCGGTGAAGTAAGTTCAAGGCACAAGAAACAAGGTACAAGAGTATTAAACGATAAAGGTTAAACAATAAACGATAAATAACTTGGTTAAATTTGGCAATTTTTTATTCCGAAATCGAAACGGAATTTTTCCTCTTTTTTATTTGATGCTTTTTGTTCCCTCCTGGGAAGTTTTTTCCAACCCTGTCACTGCCATGATCATTGGATTTAGTGTAACCATAATTGGTCAGTTGGTAAGAGTGATTACAATTGGTTTGGTTTATATTATCCGAGGCGGCAAGGACAGAAGAGTGTATGCTGAAGACCTTGTAACTACAGGCATCTTTGCTCATTGCCGCAATCCATTGTACGTGGGCAATATTCTTATCTTGGTTGGACTAGGCATCGCATCAAATTCGCTATTATTCATGGCTATTTTTACTCCTCTTTTTTTATTTTTTTGGCAAGCGATAGTATTGGCAGAAGAAAATTATTTGCGAGAAAAATTTGGACAACAATATAATGACTATTGCAAACGGGTAAATCGCTGGCTGATCAATTTAAAAGGCATTGGAAAGACTATGAGGAGTATGGAATTCAAATGGAAAAGAGTGATTATTCGCGAATATAACTCAACCTATATCTGGATGACGGGCGCAGTGCTGATCATCATGAAGCATTTTTATTTTCATGAAGAGCGATTTGATTTTTATAAAAACCTTCCTGTTTTTATTTCCATTCTTGTTGGATTATTGATTCTTTATTTATTTGCGAGGTATTTGAAGAAATCAAGAAAACTAGTAAGTGATTAAATCGTCAGACGTGAGATGTGAGAAAGTTATTTCCCTTCCAGACTCAAATTTGTTTTTGACGTTTCACGTCTGACGTCTCACGATTATAAACTCCACCCTTTCCTGTATTCCCTCTTCACAAATTGATTGGCTTCATCAAAATTGGTGATCTTCATGTTCTTTGCATCCCATAACAATTTTTTGCGGCCAAGCCATTTATCATTCCGACCTTTTGCATTTGGATTTTTCATTAGGAAACTACGAAGCGCAAGATTACCGATCAGAATACTTTCAGTGAGTGGTCCTGCATATTCAAATGGTGAACTTGTTTTTGCAACACCATCACCTGCAATGCAAGCATTCACCCATTGCAGGTAATGTCCTTCAGGAACCCTTTTAATTGTCTCTTGTGGCAATGCTCTTTCTTTCATCAGTTTGGTTGGCAGTAATCTTGGATTAGCACCATAACAATCCAGTAACAGTTTTCCCTTCGTACCAACAAACAACACACCACCGTCCCAGTTACCAAATGCTTCTTCAGGTAAAAGTTCATCTGGTCTTTGTGGTAATAAACCGCCATCATACCACGATACTTTTATATTTCCTTTCCTATCAGTTCTTGGATAGTTTAAATGGATAATAGATGACGGAGGACATGCGTCAGGATTCTGGTCATCATTCCACATTTCTTTCCATATTGTTGCCACACTGCATTCAACTGAATCAGGATAAAGAATAGGAAGGATACGATAAATAGGATCCATGATATGACAAGCCATGTCACCTAATGCTCCGGTACCATAAGCCCACCAGCCACGCCAGTTGAATGGAAGATATGCAGGATTAAAATCAATCTTTGGGGCTGTACCCAACCAGAGATCCCAATCAAGTTCTTTTGGAATTTCATATTGACCGGTGGGAGTGGGAATACCTTGTGGCCACACTGGTCTGTTCGTCCATGCATAAGCCGTATGCACATCACCGATCAAACCAGCATGAAAAATTTCCTTCGCTTTTCTCACACCGTCGCCGGAGCCACCCTGGTTACCCATTTGTGTAACGACTTTATATTTTTTGGCAGCTTCTGTCAGCATTCTTGCTTCATAGATATCATGTGTCAATGGCTTTTGGGTATAAACATGCTTGCCCAATTGCATGGCCGAAATTGTAGCCACAGCGTGTGTATGATCCGGTGTGGAGATGGAACATGCATCGATGTTATTTTTTTCCTTCTCCAGCATAACTCTGAAATCTTTATAATACGCGGCTTTTTCAAACCGCTTACGAGATTTTACAGCCTGCCTGTCGTCCACATCGCAAAGGGCAACGATATTTACATTCGGGCTTTTTGCAAACTCTGCAAGATCACTTTCACCCTTGCCTCCTGCCCCAATGCCCGCAATATTCAATTTGTCGCTTGGTGCAATAAATCCGCGTCCCAGCACATGGCGTGGCACGATAAAAAAGCCAGCGCCTATTAAAGAAATGTCTTTTATAAGTTTTCTTCTTGAAAGATTTTTTACTGTGTTATTTTGCATATTTGGATTTATTTAAAATGATAGAATGCATAAGGTCAAAGTTCAAGTTTACGGTTACCTCTGTAGTTTCTTTTTACAAATTGATTCGCAGGATCAAAATTGGTAATTTTCATATTACTTCCGTCCCACAATAATTTTTTTCTTCCGGGGTAGATGGTATCTCCTTTCGTATTTTTTTCACTATAATTATAACTACGAACAGCGAGATTTCCCATCAAAACAGTTTCTGTTAAAGGACCTGACTCATCAAATGATGAACTTGTATAAGTTCCATAACCTTTTTTGCAAGCATTTACCCATTGTGTTTGATGTCCTTCCGATCCTCTATCTACAAAAGGTTTTGTTGGATTCGGAAATTTGGTCTCATTCATTTTTGAGGTTGGGAGTAGTGTTGCATTTCTTCCAAATAAACCAGCCATTAATTTTCCTTTTGTTCCTTCAAAGATGATTCCTCCGTCCCACTCTCCCATTTCTTCATCAGGTAAAAGTTCGGGTGGCCGTTTTGGTTTAATTCCACCATCATACCAGATCAATTCAACTGGTACCATTTTTTCTCTCCCAGGAAAATGAATATGAATTTTTGCAGAAGGCGGATAACTGTCTGTATAAACCGCTTGTTGAAAAAATCCAGTCCACACTTGTCCTACACTGCATTCAACTGCAATTGGATAACCAAGCTTTAATGCTCTGTAGGGAACATCTATAAAATGACAGCCCATGTCTCCCAACGAGCCAGTCCCAAAATCTGCCCAGCCACGCCAGGTGGCAGGGAGATAGGTAGGATTAAAATCCCTTTGAGGAGCAGTTCCAAGCCACAATTCCCAATCCAATTCTTTAGGTATATCAAATTTGCCAGTTGGTGTCGCTATTCCCTGCGGCCAAACAGGACGGTTTGTCCAAACATGTACGGTATGCACATCGCCGATCAATCCCCTTTGTATCCATACCTCTACTTTGCGGGTATCATCACCACTGCTTCCCTGGTTACCCATTTGAGTAACCACTTTATATTTTTTTGCTGCTTGAGTTAAAATCCTTGCTTCATAGATATCGTGCGTTAAAGGTTTTTCGCAGTACACATGTTTTCCAAGCTGCATGGCGGCCAACGTTGCCACAGCATGCATATGATCGGGTGTGGTTATAATCACTGCATCAATGTGCTTAGCTTCTTTGTCAAGCATTTCTCTGTAATCCTTATAATATGGAGCGCTTGGCCAAGTTTGCCTTGCTTTTACTGACATGCGATCATCTACATCACATAATGCAACTATATTCTCAGCACCATTATTAAATGCGTAAGGAAGATTGACCTCAGCCTTACCACCGCAACCAATCCCGGCAATATTCAGTTTATCGCTTGGAGCAATAAATCCACGACCTAATACATCTCGTGGCACAATAAAAAAACTACCTGCAACAATTGACGAATTCTTAATGAAATTCCGGCGAGAAATTTTTGTCTTTTTAATTGAATTCATTCGGCTAATTTTTCTTTAAGATAAAGCAAGTAAAAAGACAAGCGAAATAAAATTGTGTTCACTATTGGGCATCGTTGCAGATTTACATCGCTATCCAGTGAAGATCAACACAGTGCTGTCGGGGAGTTGAAAATTCATCATTCCTTTATTTGGTTTAGCTTAGAGAAAAACTAACAAAGATTATGAGTGAAAATAAAATTGACTCTAGCGAATTGTCAACTTCACGTCTCGAGGCTTTCAGCGACGGAGTATTTGCGATTGCTATTACCTTACTCATTATAGAAATTAAAGTTCCTTCTCATGACGATCTAAAAAATCAAACTCTAATGCATTACATCTGGCAACAACGGCCTAAATATTTTGCATACATACTCAGCTTCGTAATAATAGGCATTTACTGGGCCAATCACCATTATTTGTTTAAACTTTTCAGAAAAACAAATCATGTATTCAACCTTTTAAATGTTTTTTTTCTGATGACGATTGCATTTTTTCCATACCCGAGCGGCATATTGGGTGATTACATCATGATAAGTGAGCAAGCAAAACCGGCTGTAACGTTTTATGCTTTTTCGATTTGGCTCCCCGCCTTTGCGTGGCTGCTTATTTGGTTATATGCAAAACACAAAGGAAAACTAATAGACCACCGATTAAGCGCTCGCTTTATCGCAACCCTTACTTGGCAATATTTCCTGAGCAACGTTTTGTACATTTCTGCTTTTCTTGTATCGCTTTTCAATGAGGTCTTTAGTATCATAATCTGTGTCGGGCTTACTTTGTTATATTTGTTACCGCCCAAAAAACCTGAGTATCAGTAAGAATGGCAGAAATTCAAACTACATACTATCATTCACCCGTCGGTCTTTTAAAAATTTCCGGAACTGATGATTACATCACCGAAATCATATTTAACGATAAGGTGCAGAAAATTGATGGCAGAAAAAAAAATCTATCGCCGATGCTGATCACATGCATTGAACAATTAATTCAATATTTCAATGGTCAAAGAAGGAATTTTGAATTACCAATACATCAACAAGGAACTCCTTTTCAGCAAGGTGTATGGAATGAATTGATGGCAATTCCTTTTGCTAAAACGATCAGTTATATTGAGCTTGCTCGCCGTACAGGAGATACAAAAGCTACAAGGGCAGTTGCCAGTGCCAATGGAAGAAATAACGTTGCCATTGTTGTTCCTTGTCACAGGGTAATTGGGGCCAACAAAGAATTGGTTGGTTATTCAGGAGGGTTGTGGCGTAAAAAATGGCTATTGGAGCATGAAATGAAAGTGGCTTATGGTGTACAAACCTTGTTCTAATAAGTTAAAAACTCAAAAGTAAAAAGTAAAAAAATCTTTATTAATTACTGTCTTTTGGATCTATCCTAACTCTTCATTTGTAAAAGCGAGCGGCAATAATTGACTAGCAGAATTTATTATGTATATCTTTCCTTCCATGCCTCCCAGTATCAAACGAATTGACTTTTTCGTTCTTCCTTCAAACTCTTGCAAAGCTTGCCGGCACATGCCACAGGGAGAAATAGGGTGATCACTTTTTACTCCTTTGCTTTGATAGCTTATGGCGATAGTTTCAATCGGCTGGCCAGGGTACAAGGAAGAAGCGGAACTCAATAAAACTCTTTCAGCGCAAATACCAACGGGAAAAGATGCATTTTCCTGATTGCTGCCAGTTATAATCTCACCAGTTGAAAGTTTCGCCGCTGCGCCAACATAAAAATTTGAATAGGGAGCATACGCATTCTTCGTTACATCGCGAGCTTTTTTTAACAATTGCTGATCGTCTTGGTTCATCTCGCCAATGTCGTCATATACTTCAAATGAAAATTCAAATTTTTGCTCTTTCATAATATTACAAGGCACAAGGCACAAGAGGCAAGGCACAAGAGACAAGATACAAGGTACAAGTAGATACCTCAAAAGCTTGATCCTTGTTCCTTGTGCCTTATACCTTGTACCTTATTTTACAAATTTGAATAAGCGGTTCCATCTAGGGCCATGTTCCCAGCTAAACCAAATGATAGAGGCCTTACCCACAATATGATCTTCCGGTACAAACCCCCATAAACGTGAATCCTGTGATTTATGGCGGTTGTCACCCATCATCCAATAATAATCCATTTTAAATGTGTAATTTGTTGCTTCCTTATCATTAATGAACACCTTTCCATCTCTCTGCTCCCATTTGTTTTTTTCATATACTTCTATACACCGCTTATATAGATCAATGTTTTGGTGAGTTAAATTAATGCTTCCTCCTTTTTTAGGAATCCAAATCGGTCCAAAATTATCAACCGTCCATTTAAAATAAGCAGTATCATAAGGAAATACTTCGCCATTGGCTGAAGAATCAACTTCCCTTGTTATTGAGCTAGAAATTACGCCGGGGATTTTTTTCAATTTTTCAATTTCCCCCAAACTCGCATTTATCCGGTATGAATATCCAGTTCCAGGTGAAAAATCCAAATCTCTCTCCTCATCTTGGTTTATCCTAATACCCGCTTCACGGATTTGGTCTTCATCAATCATTACATTGTTTGTTTTAAAAACATAAAATGTAGATGACGTTGGGGATACATACGCAGGTTGATTGCTGATGTACAGAATTCCATTTATTACTTTTAATGAATCGCCTGGGATACCCACGCAACGTTTAATATAGTTATCAGTTTTATCCACCGGATGAACAGCAATAGGGAAATCTTCTGGATGGTCAAGTATTTCTTGCCTTTCCTGGTCAGATAAAGTCCCGTTCAGCTGGCGGATTTGACTATAGTAAGTTACCAAGGACTGATATCCCGTCTTATTGATCACTGTATCCCCCTCAGGAAAATTAAAAACCACATCATCATTTCTTTTCACGGGTGAAGGCCACCAGCGTATATATGGAAGTTCTAGCACTGTTGAATAAGATTTCCAGCTTGTACCCGGAATATAATTGTGAATAAAAGGAATGGATAAAGGTGTATTGGGTAACCTTGGGCCATAGCTCCATTTGCTCACAAAAAGAAAATCATTCACTAGCAAGGTTTTCTCCATTGAAGCAGAAGGAATCGTATAAGCTTCAAAAACAAATGTGCGGATAAGTGTAGCTGCGACAATGGCAAAAATGGCTGCATCAAACCATTCTCTGGCGGCCGTTTTTTTGTGTTTTCTTACCGCTTCAGGCCCTATATATTTTACATCTTTATAGTAAGCGAGATAAGGAAAATATAAGGGAGCCAGCAATGCAGCGAGAATATGTGAGCCCACTGAAAACTTACCATATAATTTTACGAACTCAATAAAAATGCCCGGGCTGATGAACCAACCAACTACAGGAATGAATTGCCAAAATACCCAATGACGAGGGCGGTGCGCCAAGGTTTCCATTACCCAAGTATTGTAAAAAGGAATGAACGCTTTCCATCCAGGAACCCCGGCTTTTTCAAACAGTTTCACCAAACCAAAAGAGGGCAAAAAAACGATCAGTGTTCCAATCAGGTAAATGATCAACAAATGCTGTAAAGGCATATCCGTGATTTAAGCGGGCAAATTTATTATTTAAATCCGCTAAGTAAAATATAAAAAGCGGTTTTTGGTGATTTAATGTGCAAACGGGTTGATTGTTTAATGGTTAAATTGGTTTAATTGTTAAGGATTGGCATATAATACCATCACTATCCAACCATTAATCAATTAAACAGTTGAGCAATAAACTATTTCGGCACCACATAGCTCTTAACATCCTCGGCAGTTATGGTTTTTCCTGATAGAATAACCAGTCGCTCCACTACATTTCTAAGTTCACGAATATTGCCCGTCCAGTCATAACCTTCCAACAGCTTCATGGCTTCATCATCAACCGTTTTTTTGCCAATGCCATAGTCTGTGCAGATATCGGTGAGAAATTGATCCACCAGCGGTGGAATATCATCTCTTCGTTCGTTTAATGAAGGCACGTGTATAATAATAACACTAAGGCGATGATAAAGATCGAGCCTGAAAGTTTTTGCTTCTACTTCTTTCAAAAGATCTTTGTTAGTAGCTGCTATTACCCGAACATCCACATTGATATCTTTGTCAGCTCCAACTCTTGTGATCTTTCCCTCTTGCAATGCCCTCAATACTTTTGCCTGCGCATTCAAACTCATATCTCCTATCTCATCCAAAAAAAGTGTGCCCCCATTCGCCTGCTCAAATTTGCCTATGCGTTGCTTGATGGCTGAAGTGAATGAACCTTTTTCATGACCAAACAATTCGCTTTCGATCAATTCACTTGGAATAGCTGCGCAATTCACTTCAACTAGCGGAGCAGTGGCACGGCTGCTTTTTTCATGGATCCATCTTGCCACCAATTCTTTACCTACTCCATTTTCACCGGTGATCATAACCCTCGCTTCTGTAGGCGCCACTTTATCTATCGTTTCCTTTATTTTTTTTATCGGAGCTGAATGTCCGATCATTTCCTGAACCTTATTTACTTTTTTCTTCAGCACCTTGGCCTCGGAAACCAATTCCTTTCTATCCATAGCATTGCGGATGGTTATCAGCAAGCGATTTAGATCAGGCGGTTTGGAGATATAATCAAAAGCTCCTGTTTTTACAGCTTCTACAGCGGTTTCAATATTGCCGTGACCGGAGATCATGATAACAGGAGTATCCGGATTAGCCTCTACGGCTTTTTGCAAAAATTCAATGCCATCAATTTTAGGCATTTTAATATCGCATAAAACCACATCGTAGCTCTTATCCTTAAATTTTTTTAATCCTTCTTCGCCGTCTGAAGCTTCATCAATTTTATGACCTTCAAAGGAAAGAATTTCACTTAACGTTTTTCGGATTGCTTTTTCATCGTCAATAATCAAAATATCAGCCATGTGTCTAAGGGAGTTTAGTCTGCAAAAATAGAAAAAGGAAGGCACAAGAAACAAGGCACAAGGAACAATAAAGGAAAGCAGCAATTAGCAACAAGAATAAAAAGAGGCCGGGATAGAAATCCAGCCTCGTATAAAATCCAATATCCTATGAAAAACCATGGCAAAGATGCATTTTAAAAATGAAATGCGGCTCTATGTGGGTAAATCTTTTTTTAAACAGTGTGATAACATAAAACAAAACCCGGAAAAAATTTCCGGGTTTGTTGAAAACTTTTTTTAGAATATTTTATTTGTTCAGGTACATTACTTCTTTCACCAATTTTACAGTTCGGGGAACATCAGGAAGAGCTTTGGCTACAAGATTAGGTGCATAATGCAAAGGAGCATCCGCAGCAGTTATTCGGCGGACAGGAGCATCAAGATAATCGAAGCCCTCTTTTTGTATGTGATATGCTAATTCAGAAGAAACAGAGCCAAATGGCCATTGCTCTTCGACAATTACAAGACGATTTGTTTTTTTCACGCTTTCAAGAACCGTCATCCAGTCAAGCGGACGAATTGTTCGAAGATCGATTACTTCTGCATTAATATTTTCTTTTTCCAGTTCCGATGCTGCAGCTATTGCTACTTTCATCATCTTATTAAATGAAACAATGGTCACATCCTCTCCTTGCTTTTTCACATCGGCCTTTCCCAATTCAATATAGTATTCTTCTTCGGGCACTTCGCTTTTATCTCCGTACGATACTTCACTTTCCATAAAAATCACCGGATCTTCCTCATAACGGATTGATTGTTTCAGCAATCCTTTTGCATCGTAACCATTGCTTGGCGAAACTACTTTGAGCCCTGGTATATTAGCGTAAATATTTTCATACGCTGTAGAATGTTGTGCACCCAACTGACCTGCAGAGCCGTTTGGACCGCGAAAAACAATAGGACATGAAATTTGTCCGCCACTCATAGCAAGCATTTTAGATGCGGTATTGAGGATTTGATCCAAAGCAAGGTTGGCAAAGTTCCATGTCATAAATTCAACGATAGGGCGCAAACCATTTTGTGCAGCTCCTACACCTACGGCAGTAAAACCTAATTCGGATATAGGTGTATCAATTACTCTTCGCGGGCCAAACTCAGCCAGCATACCCTGACTCACTTTATAAGCGCCGTTATATTCAGCAACTTCCTCACCCATTAAAAAAACTCTTTCATCCCTTCTCATTTCTTCAACCATCGCTTCCCGGAGAGCTTCACGATACGCAATTTGTCTTGCCATGCTTTATTTTTCAATTTAGGATGGCAAAAATATGTGAGAAGACGGATAAAACCTAATGAGGCATTGAGCCATTACATTGCAAGTTTATCTTTGTTAATATGGACAATCACTATAGTATTATAATCATTGGCGGTGGACCAATCGGATTAGCTTGCGCTTTAGAAGCACAGAAAGCAGGATTGGATTATCTGATCCTTGAAAAAGGATGTCTTGTTAACTCATTATATAATTACCCGGTTAACATGACTTTTTTTTCTACTTCTGAAAGGTTAGAGATTGGCGGAGTTCCTTTTGTTTCAAATAATCCAAAACCCAATCGTTCAGAAGCATTGGAATATTATCGTCGTGTTGCTCTTTCTAATCACGTTAATATTCATTTGTTTGAAAAAGTAATTGAAATTAAGAAACAAGAAACAAGGAACAAGGAACAAGGCGCAAACGAGGAAACACAAGTAGACTATAAAGTAATCACAAATAAAAATGTTTATGCTGCTGACTACATCATTATAGCTACTGGATTTTACGATATTCCTTATACGCTTAACGTACCTGGTGAGGATTTGCCAAAGGTATCACACTATTACAAAGACCCTCATTTTTATGCTTTTCAAAAAGTGGTTGTAGTAGGGGCAAATAATTCTGCAGTAGATGCGGCATTAGAGACGTGGCGTAAAGGGGCCGAAGTAACAATGGTGATTCGCGGTAATCAAATTGGTGAAAGAGTAAAGTATTGGGTGAGGCCGGATATCGTGAATCGCATTCATGAAGGCTCAATCAAGACTCATTTTAATTCTACTATCAAAGAAATTCGTGCTCATGAAGTTGACATCGAAACACCGGAAGGATTAATTACCATTGAAAATGATTGGGTTCTTGCTATGACAGGCTATCAACCTAATCTGGATTTTTTAAGAAAGGTTGGTATTCTTTTATCTAATGATGAAGTATTGAAACCTACTTATGATGAAACTACGTACGAAACAAATGTGAAGAACATATTTATCGCCGGCGTCATTTGCGGTGGCATGAATACGCATCGCTTGTTTATAGAAAACTCAAGAGAACATGCACAAAAAATAATTCAAACAATAAGTGAAAGGGCCAAAGCTGCGCACATAGTAAAATAATCTTCAATCACTAAGAATATTCTCCCGCGAGCCTCCTCCATATATAAATAGTCTCATTCCGTTCGGAAAAAAAACATAGCCGATGGATAAATGACCCGATCTAGGGTTTTGTAATGCTTATATCTTGGCTGCGTAAATAGGCGGTGAATTTTTGTTAAACGCATTTATATCACCGCAAACACCTTACTAAATTTAAAAAAAACCTTTTTATGGAAAGCAACGAGCTTAGCACGATCAACAATCCCCGTCGGCGCTTCCTGGGAACAATCGCCAGCGGTGTGGCCGCCTTTGGTCTTTCATCTATTGTTTCACCTTTAAGTGCGCATGCGGAAAATAATTTTTCGGGTAACCCGGGTGACCTCGACGAATGGTTCAAAAAAATAAATGGCAAGCACCGCATTGTTTTTGATGTACCGGAGCCTAATGAAATTTTTCCTTTCGCCTGGCCGAGAATTTTCCTGGCCACCAATGCAGCTACTGGCACTCCTGAAAAAGATTGCAGTGTAGTGGTGATACTTCGCCATACTGCTATTGGTTATGCATTAGAAGATCGTCTCTGGGCTAAATATAAATTGGGTGAATTTTTGAAAGCTGACGACCCGAAAACAAAAAAACCTGCAACACGCAATCCTTTCTGGAAACCTAAGCAAGGTGATTTCAATGTGCCTGGTATAGGCGTTGTACCGATCGGTATCAATGAGCTTCAGGAAAGCGGTGTAATGTTCGGTGCCTGCAATATGGCAATTACTGTGTACAGCGCCGTTATTGCACAAGCCCTGAACATGAATGCAGAAGAAGTGAGAAAAGACTGGCTCAGCGGAGTGTTGCCAGGTGTGCAAGTGATGCCGGCAGGTATCTGGGCACTCAATCGTGCACAGGAAAAAGGCTGCTCTTACTGTTTTACTGGGTAGTTTTAGCCGATCGATATTCGCTTTTTAATTGTATGCTACGAATTAGATAAAAGAGATCGAATTTATTATTTAACCAATCATTTATGTCTCAAACTGAAAAAATAAAACTGGCTGTTGAAAGAGGTACCAAAGCCCTTTCACTCAGACCTTCATTAGGTTCGGGTACGGGCATATCAAAAACAAAAATTAAAAATGGATTGCTTTGTGAAATTCAGGAAGGCAATTGGAAATTTTTAATTGATATGCCCGAATCGGTCGGCGGTACAGCTCAGGCGCCTTCACCAGGTGTATATGGCCGTGCAGCACTCGGCAGTTGTTTAGCTATCACCTATATGATAAAAGCTGCACAGCGAAACATCGAAGTTTCGTCTCTCGAAGTAGAGGTGCAAACTGATTACAACCAGGGCGGCTTAATGGGTACTGCAGATGTGCCTCCCGGATATTCCGAAGTAAGATATAAAGTCACAATTGAAAGCGAAGCTGCTGAAGAAGATATTCTGAAAATGCTTGATGACGCAGATCTGCACAGCCCCTATCTCGACATATTCAGTGGTGCACAAACCTGCAAGCGCGAAGTAAGTATTGTTTCTCCTAAACTTCAATCTTAATGGAAGCCGCTTTGCAACGCCGTGTGCAGCGTTACGGATGGGATAAGGCTGTGAGGCACTATGAAAATTTCTGGCAGAGACAATTAAAACCAGCACAGGATAAATTATTGGAGATGGCAAGCCTGCACCGTGGCGAAAAGCTTATTGATATCGCCTGCGGTACAGGCCTTGTCAGTTTTCCTGCTGCTGAAAAATTAGGCCCAGATGGTTTTGTACTTGCGACAGATATTTCTGATGGTATGATTAAAAGCGGTGCGGATTTAGCTAAAGAAAAAAATTATCAGAACATTAAGTTTGAAAGAATGGATGCCGAAGAATTAAAAGTTTCGGATGAAGAATATGATGTGGCATTGTGCGCACTTGGCTTGATGTATTTTCCTGATCCTGTAAAAGCATTAAAGGAAATGTACAGAGTGATAAAACCTGACGGCCGTGCTGTTGGTGCTGTATGGGGGCAAAGAGATCATTGCGGCTGGTCTGCAGTTTTTGAGATTGTTGATAAAAGAGTTCATTCTGAAGTTTGTCCCCTATTCTTTAATCTTGGTAACAGCGATATGTTGAAGCGAAATTTTGAAGCTGCTGGTTTTTCAAATGTCCATTTTGAACGGTTAAATGCAGATTTGATTTATCATTCAGATGATGAAGCCTGTGGTGCCGCTTTTGCCGGTGGGCCTGTAGCATTAGCTTATAATAAATTTTCAGAGCAAGTAAAAAAAGAAGCGCATGCCGAATATT
Organism: Chitinophagaceae bacterium; assembly: GCA_036005185.1. Classification (GTDB taxonomy): domain Bacteria; phylum Bacteroidota; class Bacteroidia; order Chitinophagales; family Chitinophagaceae; genus VBAU01. The sequence goes on from DASYQS010000005.1 coordinate 47,431, forward strand.
TGGATTCAATAAAACCATTTCGGCGGGATAATGGCTACGTAATACCTGGTGAATTTGTTATAGCAATTGGGTTTAAATGACGCTCATTGGTAACGCAACAAAAAAATTATACAAGCTCTTTTTTCATAAGCCAATCTCTTTGCACATCATCACCAAGTATAAAATCTTGTTCACCAAATTTCTCAAAACCCCATTTGGTATAAAAATCGATGGCTCTTTGATTTTTTTCCCAAACTCCCAGCCATAATATTTGTTTTGTTTTTTGTTTTGCAATATCCAAACATGTTTGCATTAGCTTTCGGCCTACCCCCTTACCAATGGTATGCTGAACGGAATAAATTCTTGCTATTTCGATGCAAGATCGATCGACGAGAGCCAAGGGAAGTGATCCATCTCTCATTTTTACATATCCTACTGGTTCGTTATTTATAAAAGCAAGAAAAAAAATATGCCAGGGTTGTTTTACTTCATCGATCAGTTTTTGCCTCGTGAACTGTTCATTCATGAACTTATTCATATTTTCCTTTGTATTAAACTCAGCAAAACTCTCGTAAAAGGTTTGCCGGCTTAGATCAGCTATTAATTCGGCGTCACTATCTGTTGCAAATTGAATCGTAATTTCGGGCATCATAAAAGAAGAAACCCCTCAGAGAGGGGCTTTTGTGATCCCGCTGGGAGTCCGTTTATTTAATTGAATAAACTGGTTTTTAATAAATTGCCAATTAGACAATTTCAATTCCGCTCGAATTACGCACTGCAAACTCTTTCAACGAGCTATGATGATTGACAAGCAAAAGTAATGATTTAGCAGATAGAGAGAGATTCGAATTCTTCTCAGTATAACCGCAAAACACAAACCATCACTTTCTTTTGGCTTTAATCGTGTATGGCAGTTCTCACATTCCTAAAGAACTCACGGGAATCAGTCGGGATTGTTTCTTCTTTCTTATGTCCGCTAACAGGGCAAGTAATAACGGATTCTAAAATAATTGTAGCAACTCATGTTTTTCCTAATCAATCAATTGTTATTCTTTTTATTTGTATCAATTGGGTTTTCTTTAAATAGAGTTGGGGATACCCCAAGTTTTGTTTTGAATACGGTAGAGAAATAGGCAGGCGAAGAAAAGCCCGTTTTATAAGCAACTTCTGCAATGCTTAATTCTTCATGCCTCAGATAATATTTTGCTTTTTGTAAACGGACATTAAGTATATACTCATTAATATTACTGTTAAGAAGCGATTTTACTTTCCTATGTAGCTGCACTTTTGAAATAGTCATTTGCTTGCAAATGTCTTCAAGGGCAAACTCGTCATTGGCAATATTATTTTCCACGATAGCTTTAAATGTCGAGATAAATTTCCGTTCCGTGTGTTTATAGGCTGAATTTCGTATTGCAACGGGAATGCCCGAACTGAAATATTCTTTTAGTTTGTGGCGATTAGCAAGCAGGCTGGTTATGCTATTATCAAGATAAGAAAAATTGAAAGGTTTAGTAATGTAAGCATCGGCTTTCGTTTTCATTCCTTCTATCTGCTGTTCGGCAGATGATTTGGCTGTAAGTAAAATAACAGGTATATGCGCCGTTCGTATATCAGCTTTTACCTGGTTTGTCAACGTGATCCCATCTTTTCCCGGCAGCATTATATCACAAAGGATCAGATCAGGTAGATTTTCAAACGCCAATTGCAAACCGGCGATACCATTATCGGCCTCAATGATTTCATATTTTTCTATTAACTGTACTTTAAGAAACTGCCTTAATTCCGGATTGTCTTCAATTATTAAGATTGTTGATTCTGGTATAGTAAGTTCTTTTAACTGTTCTTCATGTTCAATGGTCCCGCCAGGAAATAAATCAGAAAGAAGAAAATTACTTTCATTCTCTGGCTGATGCACAAGTATCTCATGTTCCTTTAATTCATGAACAGCAAAATGGGCCTTTCCCAATGGAAGATAAATTGTAAAAGTGCAACCTTTTCCTTTTGTGCTTTTCAATGATATTGTGCCATGATGAAGCGTCACCAGCTCTCTTGTAAGCGCCAGACCGAGACCTGAGCCTTTGTGATTTTCATGATCGCCCTGGTAAAAAAGTTCAAAGGCATGTTCTTGTTCTTCTTCAGTCATACCAATTCCTGTATCCTCCACCTGCACTATGGCCTGGTTCGTTTCATTATTTTTTTCTATGCTTACCAGTATAGAGCCATTATCACCAGTGAATTTAAAAGCATTGGATAGTAAATTGAACAATACCTGGTCCATTATATTTACGTCGATCCACACAGGAAGCGCACGTTCTTTGGTAAGCAGCCTGCAATCAATATTCCGTTTTAATGCAATATCATGAAAAACAAATACTACATCATTTGTAAAAGTTACAAGGTCGGTTTCAGTCGCCCTTACTTTCATTTTATTAAATTCTATTTTCCGGAAATCTATTAACTGATTCACCAATCTTAACAGGCGTATCGCATTTTTATGGATCAATGAAAGTTGTTGACGGGCAGACGGAAGTAATTTTGGTTGTTTAAGCATTTCTTCTGCGGGCCCTGTAATGAGCGTAAGAGGAGTCCGGAACTCGTGTGATATATTGGTAAAGAAATTTAATCTCGCTTCATGAGCCGCTTCTGCTTTCGCGGACATCTCAATAAGTTTTTCACTTTTATGGGATACCTCTTCGTTTTGTAATGCTAACTTTTTATTGATTTTTTTATTAAGCTGCCGGGAATAAAACAGCAGGGCTCCAAAGAAAATTGCTAACCCGAGTGAGCATACAAGGATATAAAGAAATGTGCGTTGGTTGTTATAGATTCTTTTTTGTTCGCTGATCATACCCGATTGTTGTTCTATGTCTGTTTGCTGGCTAATAATTTTTTCATTTTGGAGTTTCATCATCCGCACATTTGTAGAATCAACCACCAGTGTTTGTAAGATCGTTTGTTTGTTAAGTGGCTGGTGGTTTAATATTTTTACTGCATTCCGGATACATTCGGCACCACCAGTTGGATAATACAAAGAAGCAGTTAATATTTTTTCTGAGATGAACTCCATTCCGGCTCCCGAACCAGGCAGCGCATCAACGCCAATAATTTTTGCGTGTTTGTTGCCCGCATTCTTTGCAGCGTCGAAAGATCCAAGGGCCATCACATCATTGTGTGCAAAGATCAGGTCAGCTTGTTGCAGCTCATCTTTTATTTGTTCAACAGCTCGTTGAGCCTTTGGTTTTGTCCATTCTCCATTCGCCCTTTTGATAATTTTTAAGCCTGGGTATGGACTGATACCATCAGCAAAACCCCTTTCACGTTCAATAGCGGGCGATGAAGCAGGCAACCCTGTAACTTCAATAATGTTCCCCCTTTTTTTTAATAAAGAAGCAACGTATTCACCGGCCATTTTACCAATTTGGTAGTTGTCTGCCCCAATATAATTGGTATATAATGTTGATGCTATTTTCCGGTCCACTACTATCACGGGTATGCCTTTATTAAAAGCTTCTTCTACGATTGGCGTAAGAGGCTGTGCCTCGTTAGGCGAAATGATCAGGAGGTCTATATTTTCCTTAAGCAGTTCTTTTACCTGCTCCACTTGTTTCAGACTGTTATCATCAGCCTGTTTATAGATCAATTCCAGTTCCGGGTGAAAAGACAATTCCCTATCCATTTCCGCCAGCATAGCTTTTCGCCATTTATCTGCCTCGCCACATTGCGAAAAACCAATCTTGTATTTTTTGGCCGGGCTTTTTACATCACATGATTGTAATAAGTGTATAGCGATAGAACAGCAAAGTAATGCCCAGGTAAATTTTCTTATCTGCAAAAACAAATTGCAAAAGTTAAGTAGGAGCATGGCCAACAATCTTGAGGGAGACGTTTTAAAAATTATATCATCTGGGTTCAAAAATAACTCTTTTTGGCTTTGAGTGAAATAAATTTAGAAGAATCGTGATAGAAATTCGAAACTTCTCAAAGTTGTTTAGCCCTGTTTATTTAAATATATATCTGACAACAAATCAATTATAATTCCTTTATACAATGAAATTATTTTAGAACACATTGAAACGATTACTAAAGGCATTGGGCGTATCGAGAGTCTAAATTGACTTTTCAAATCTTGCTGTCATATGAACACGAAACTCATTTTTTGGAGTATAGTCGTAGCCTTAGGCGGACTTCTTTTTGGAATGGATGTCGCAGTCATTTCTGGTGCCGAACAAGAGATCCAAAAATTATGGGGATTAAGTGACGCCCTTCACGGGCAAGCAATAGCTTCTGCATTATATGGTACCATTATAGGTGCATTGTTTGGGGGAATACCGGCTGAGAAATACGGCAGAAAAAAAGTATTAATTGGTATAGGAATACTTTTCCTAGTCTCGGCTGTTGGATCAGCGGTTGCGCCAGAGGTTATATCTTTTATGATCTTTCGCTTTTTGGGAGGCTTGGGTGTTGGCGCTTCATCGGTAGTTGCTCCAATGTTCATTTCAGAAATTGCCCCCGCTAAAAACAGGGGAAAGTTAGTTGCGGCGTTTCAGTTCAATATTGTATTCGGTATTTTGCTCGCCTATTTTTCCAACTATTTACTAAGTGGAGTTGGTGAAGATTCGTGGAGATGGATGTTAGGTATCCTGGCTGTCCCGGCCATGCTATTTGTTGTTTTAATGTTTTTTGTCCCTGAAAGCCCGCGGTGGTTGATGGTGCATAAAAAAGAATACCAGAAGGCCCGCGAAATTTTAAAGATTTCAGATCCTGAAGGTGTAGATGCCGCCATAGCCTCTATTCATCAATCCATCGATGAGGAAAAACAAAGAGCAAGTCTTTCGATTTTCTTTAAAAAGCGATTTACTACTCCAATCGTACTCGCTGTTCTTATTGCTTTTTTTAACCAGATGTCTGGTATAAACGCCGTTATATATTTTGCTCCACGGGTTTTTGAGATGGCTGGAATAGGGAAGAGCACTGCATTTCTTCAAAGTGCCGGCATTGGATTGGTCAACCTTATTTTCACAATGCTTGGACTGTATCTTATTGATAGGTTAGGCAGAAAAAAATTGATGCTTATAGGTTCCGTAGGATACATTTTATCGCTGGGTGCTGTTGCAGCAGCATTTTATTTTCAATACCTCGGAGGCATGATAGTGCCGATCATTTTCTTTTTTTTTATTGCATCGCATGCTATTGGTCAGGGCGCTGTTATCTGGGTATTTATTTCAGAAATTTTTCCCAACCAGGTCCGGTCTTATGGTCAGTCATTGGGCAGCTCCGTCCACTGGATAATGGCAGCAGTGGTAACAAGTGTGTTTCCGATTTTCGCTAATAACACGAGTATTGGCCCCGCAAAGATTTTCCTTTTTTTTGCTGTAATGATGGTGATACAACTAGTATGGGTAATATTTAAAATGCCCGAAACTAAAGGTGTTCCACTTGAACAATTAGAATCAAAGCTTTTAAAAAAGACATCAATTAAAGAAAAACTTTCTGTTGAAAAACTTAAATCAACGTTGGAAATAAAATAATGGCATATTATGTCAGGTAATAAAACTCATCCTGTTGTTTGTTTTGGCGAAATCCTTTGGGATATTTTACCCTCAGGCGCTGTACCAGGGGGCGCACCTATGAATGTTGCCTATCATTTGCAAAAACTAGATAAAAATCCTGCACTCATTACAAGAATCGGAATTGATGACAAAGGCCAGCAACTGATGAAGATATTTTCGGGCCATGACGTTTGTACTGATTTTTTCCAGGTAGATAATAAATATGAGACAGGAAAAGTATTTGCTAACCCCAATGAATACAACGAAGTGGTCTATGATATTGTAAAGCCTGTTGCCTGGGATTTTATTGCGTGGGACGATTCTCTTACTGACCTAGTGACGAATGCCGAATATTTTGTTTATGGCAGCCTTGCCGCAAGAAATAAAGTTTCAAAAGATACTTTATTCAAATTAATGGAAACAGCAAAGAACAAAGTACTTGATATAAACCTGAGGGCCCCGCATTATAATCGGCGGATCGTTGAGCAGTTGCTGCGAAAAGCAGATTTTGTAAAAATGAACCTGGCAGAACTGGAATTAATAACCGGGTGGTTTTCCAATTATACCAGTATTGAAGACAGGCTAAAATCAATCGGTGACAAATTCAGGTTATCAAATATGGTGGTGACGATGGGTGGAGACGGCGCTTTATTATTAATGAATGGTGAAATCACAAAACATCCCGGCTTTAAAGTACCAGTAGTAGATACAGTTGGAAGCGGTGATGCTTTTTTGGCGGGCCTGCTCTCTCAATTATTAGATAATGTCGGTAGAGAAGCCACATTGGAATTTGCAAGTAGCCTTGGAGCTTTTATCGCTACACAAAGAGGAGCCTGCCCGGAATACGATATAAAAGAGGTAAAAGAGCTTATCCAAAACAACATGATCAAAATATAATTTTTAAGTCCTTAATATTTACAGCCATGACTAATTATTCATTTCTAAAAACAACGATTATGAGGAAATTATTTTTCTTGCTGCCTTTTTTGTTGTTAACAATGTTTGCATTGGCCCAACAAAAAACAATTACCGGGGTTGTTACCGGAAACATAGATAAAATACCCCTTGCCGGTGTTACTGTTCAAACGAAAAGTAAAACCATATTGACTGATGCGTCAGGAAAGTTTTCTATTGAAGCATCAGTTGGAGACAACCTGACGTTCACTTATGTAGGCATGAAGACAATCACGGTTAAGGTGTCGAATAGCGTGAAAGAGTTAAATATTGAAATGGAAGCTGGACAAAATTATCTTGATGAGGTAGTAGTAACAGGTTATAAAAGTGAGAGAAAGAAGGATATTACAGGTGCAGTCTCAGTGGTGAATATCAATGAAACCACCAAAGAATCAAATGTCAATATCATAACCTCTTTGCAGGGAAGAATACCGGGGGTGGTAATTAACAATGATGGAACTCCGGGAGGAACAGGTTTTACTGTCACGATCCGTGGATTTTCAACGACACAAGGGGGTGGTCCTTTATATGTGATAGATGGAGTAGGAACGACGAATCCGGGTGCCTTAACACCTAATGACATTGAGTCAATACAAGTTTTAAAAGATGCTGCTTCTGCAACGATATACGGTGCAAGAGCAAACAATGGGGTTATAATTATAACCACAAAAAAGGGCAAAAGCCTAAAGACACAAATAACCTTCAAAACATATATTGGTCAACAAAAGCTCTCGGACAGATTACATTTCTTGAATACCGAACAATATGGGCAAGCGGTTTGGCAGGCCTACCAGTATTCCGGTTTGGCGCCCAGTCATTCAGTGTATGGCTCTGGTCCAACTCCTGTAATTGCTCCATTTATCGATCCTGGTCAAACAATGGCTACAGCAAATACAGATTGGCTGGACGCTATTTATCAGACATCAACTACTCAATCCTATAATCTCGGACTTAATAAGGCTAGCGATAAATCAACTTTTTTTCTGGGACTGGATTATAGCAAAGATGAAGGCATTCAGAAATACTCTAACTATGATAAATTTTCAACCCGTTTCAATTCAAGCTTTAGCTTGAACAAGAATATCACGGTTGGCGAGAATCTGCAAGTGTCACATTTCAGGCAGTTGAATTTTGGAACAAGGGTTATGAATGATGCAGTTTTTCAATTCCCATATATTCCCTTATATGACAAAAATGGAAATTTTGGAGGTCCGTGGGCCGGAGATCAAAGTGACAAACGAAATCCATTGGGGGAACTATATAATGGCAGGAATAACCGTTCTCTGAGCTGGAGAATATTCGGTAATGTTTACGGAGATGCTACTATCGTTAAAGGTCTTACCTTTAGAACATCATTTGGTGTAGACTACACAAATTTTTATTTAAGAAATTTTGCTCCTACTTATGTTGAAGGTTCTCATGGCAATCCTATCGCTTCTCTTACAACTACTGAGCGTTTTCAATTAGCCTATACATGGACCAATAGCCTGAACTACCATTTGGTATATGACAGACACGTTCTTGATTTATTTGGTGGTGTTGAAGCAATTAAAAACTGGCAGGAATCACTTTCCGGAACCAATACTGGATTTATAATTAATGATTATAATTATGCGTTTTTAGGAGGTGCTACAGGAATTGCTACATCTGGTGGAACGGCAAGCCGGAACGCTTTATTTTCACAATTCGGTAAACTAAACTACACATTTGCTGATAAATATTTGTTCTCAGCCACGGTTCGAAGAGATGGGTCTTCGAGATTTGGCAAAACTAAACGGTACGGAGTGTTTCCTGCCTTTTCCGCTGGCTGGAGACTTAATAAGGAAAATTTTCTTTCTCATATAAACCAGATAAGTGATCTTAAGCTCAGAGCGTCATGGGGACAGACAGGAAACCAGGAAATAGGTGATTATAATACCGTGGATTTTTTCAGAACTAATCTCGATCTTTCAAATTACAATTTGGCTGGAACCCCTACAGGATCATTGCCGGGTTATTATGCTTCTCAACGTGGTAATCCCAATCTTAAATGGGAGGCTCAAACTCAAACAAACATCGGTCTGGATTTTTTAGGATTCAATAATCAAATTACAGCTTCTGTAGACTGGTATAAGAAGGAGACCACAAATCTCCTGTTTAACCCCGCATTACTTGCCGTTGCAGGAATCGCAAGTGCTCCCTTTGTCAATTCAGGAAAAATTGAAAATAAAGGGCTCGAATTCGCCCTTGGATATCAAAATACTTTTAAATCCGGATTTCATTTGAATGCAGATTTTAACATAGCCTTTAATAAAAATAAGGTTCTTGCATTAACTATGGGAGTTCCTTTTATCACTAATACTTATGGACGCATTGAACCTGGACATGAGATTAATGAATTTTATGGTTACATAGCCGACGGAATTTTTAGCAGTCAAAAAGAAGTGGATGATTATAAGATGAAAGTGCTGAGTGGAGATTTCCAGGCGAAGCCAGGAAGGATTCGATACAGGGATTTAAACGGAGACGGCAAAATTGATGCTAATGATCGCACATATATAGGTAAACCCAATCCTAAATTTAATTATGGATTAAATCTTTCTGCATCTTTTAAGGGCTTTGATGCTTCAATGTTTTTCTCTGGCGTTTACGGTTCCAAAATTTTTAATGAAGACAGAAAATATTCAGAGCTTGGAATTTTTCCTTCCAATTATGGCACAAGCGTTTTAAATGCATGGACACCAACAAATACCAACGCAACGGTTCCAGCTCTTCAAAAAACGTTGACGAATAACGAAGGAAGGACCTCTACCTATTTTGTAGAAAATGGATCATACCTTAAAATCAAAAGCATTCAGATCGGTTATTCAGTCCCCAAAACCGTAACAAATTGGATAGGGATTACTAGTCTTCGTATTTATATACAGGGCGAAAATCTTGTCACATTCACTAAATACTCCGGAATGGATCCGGAGAGTGTTAATACAAGTACAGCCAATAAGGGAGTTGACTTTCAGGGAATGTTATATCCACATTCCAAAGCTGTCAATTTCGGTTTAAATATTAATTTCTAATCAAAATATTCTGGTATATGAAAAAGTTACTTTTATTTTTCTGTTTTGTGAGTTTACTGGTTATTTCGTCATGTAAAAAATTTTTGGATGAGAAGCCACAGGGCCTACTGACGAAGGATAACTTGCTCACCAAAAGTGGCGTAGATGGTATGGTTACAATGGCCTACCATTCGTTGCTCAACAATCTAGCAGGACTACGTTCAACATTTTTACATCCTCCGTCCAACTGGAGTTTTGGAGATGTTAGGTCTGATGATGCCTATAAAGGCGGTGGAGGTACCGGGGATATCACCGAGTATACGCTTTTTGAAGTATGCAACATTACGGCAGATAATCCTGTATTGCTTGATAAGTGGCGGGGTGATTACGCAGGTATTAATATTGTCAACACAGCGATCTTATCCATTATGAAAATTGATATTTCCACATATCCAGATAAAGCAAACAGGCTTGCAGAAATGAAGGTCCTGCGTGGATACTTTTATTTCGATCTGTTAAAACATTATTATCAGGTTCCATGGATTGATGAAACCAATTCAGATTTAACTCAGTTAAATCAGGTAAAAAATGATTTGACTAATGCCCAGCTTTGGGCGAAAGTTGAAGCGGATTTTAAAGAAGGTTTTGCATTGCCGGCAGTTCAGACTGATAAAAACCGGGTTACAAGCTTAGCCGCTCATGCATTTATGGCTAAGGCATATTTATATGATGGCAGTAAAAACTGGGCAGGAGTGAAAGCTGAAACGGATATCATTATTTCTTCCGGTAAACACAAACTTGTAGATGATCTTGAATTTATCTATTCATTACCTGAACATAATTGGGATGGAGAAAATGTATTTGCTATTGCTTGTTCTGTACAGGATGGGTCACCAAACGGTCAATTGAATCTGGGCGATTTGCTTTGCGCCCCCGCAGGGCCGGGCGCAGGATATACTAACGGTGATGGATTTCATCGCCCATCACAGGATCTTGTAAATAATTTTCAGGTTGATGCGAACGGACTTCCATTAGGATTTACGCTGAACACTCTTCCCAAGTTAGATTCTAATGATAAAACCACCGCTATTGATCCCAGGCTTGATCATGCTATTGGAAGACCAGGAATTCCCTGGAAGGATAAACTGACATCAATTCAGGATCTTTCTTATTGTCGGTCTTTGGATGTATATGGACCATACGTCAGAAAGAAAAATATTATTTCTCCCAATTCTACTTATAGAGCCAATTCAGGCTTTCCATGGGCATTAGGTGCCTTAAATGTAGCTATAATTAAATATTCCGATGTATTATTATGGAGAGCCGAAGCTGAAATTAATCTTGGTAATATTCCAGATGCTATAGGTTTTATTAATCAAATTAGAATACGAGCAGCAAAGCCTGTGAATATAGTAAAGACAGCTGCTGGAACTCCTGCAGCAAATTATCAAATTGGTCTTTATCCAACAACACTTAATTCGACAGATGCTATGAAGGCGTTGAAATTAGAACGCAGGCTGGAACTATGTCTGGAAGGGCAACGCTTTTATGATCTTGTGAGATGGGGCGATGCAGCTACAGTACTTAACAATTATTTCCAGAAGGAAGGTATTGCCAGACCTTGGTTAAAAGTGGGAGTCTTTGTTCCAAACAAACATGAATACTTACCAATTCCTCAAACTGAAATTGATAAAGGGGCCGGATTATATGTGCAAAATCAATTTTATAAATAAGTCCGGGAAACAATTGGAAAGACAATTACTTCTTCTGGTTGTTTGAATGATGTTGCCATGAATTTATTTCTGATAAACTACTCTTTTATATTGCAACAAGCGAAACTAAAAATGAAAAAAAATAATTTTCTTATGAAAACCCTTCTTATTAGACAGTTTTTTGTTGGTTGGTTCCTTTTTGTTGCTTCATATTGTTTTGGACAATTTAGGGCACAAAATCCAGAATACAGGAAATATAACCCAGCTTATCATTTTTATCCTTCAGGCGACCCTACCGGATTATTTTATTATAGCGGTTTATATTATAATAACTGGGGTATTGCAAGCAGCAAAGATTTTGTTCATTGGCAATATACACCGGGTGCATTAAGCAGAAACAGAATCAATGCAATGGTAAGAGACTCCACACTGTCAAAAAGCTATAGAGATTCATTAGCAAGAGTTGATTCCATTTCAAGAAGGCAAGGACGTCTTGGAGGGTCAGGCACCATTGTTATTGATTGGAATAATACAAGCGGATTTGGAAAAAATGGAGAGCCACCGCTCGTCTCTCTTTGGCATAATGGCGTTCAGCCATGGAGTACTCAAGTAGTTGGTGTTGCTTATAGTAATGATACAGCCAAGACATGGACACGCTATGAAAAATTTCCGGTTTTAGATATTAATTCACGGGAGTTTCGTGATCCTAAAGTTTTTTGGTATGAACCAACAAAAAAATGGATCATGGTTATCGGTTGGGCAGAAGTTCCGAAGATTAAATTTTTCAGTTCAGCCAATTTAAAGGATTGGGAATTGATGAGTGACTTTGGTCCCTGGGGAGCGGTTGATGGTGTTTGGGAATGTGCAGATTTTTTTCCATTGTCAGTTGATGGCAATCCTTCTAAAATTAAATGGGTGCTGGCAATAAGTGTTCAGCCACAAAATGCCCAATACTTTATCGGTGATTTTGATGGAAAAAGATTTTCACTTGACCCGCAATTTACCCAGACCCTTGCCGGCGATATTAACATACCAAAAGGCGATTTGCTTTTTGATTTCGAAAAAGGAATAGATGATTGGCAAATGGAAGGTGATGCATTTGTGGAATCCCCCTCAAACCAAGCGCTTTTTCAACAAGGCGCAATCATGGGCCAACAAGGGAATTTTTTTATCAATAGTTTTCATAACAGAGGTGCGGGAACTGGTAAAATAACCTCACCGGTTTTTAAAATAACAAGAAGCTATATTAATTTTTTATCAGGTGGAAATTATATACCTAACGATGAAAGCATAAATCTTTTGGTTGATAATAAAATCGTCAGGTCGCAGACAGGTAATAATTCAGGAGGCTTGAGATGGACCGTATGGAATGTTGCTGAATTTCGTGGAAAGACTGCAAGGGTTGAGATTATTGACAAGAATAATAACGGAGCGATTTATGCCGATCATTTCATCATTACGGATAAAGCGGTTTATACGGGACGTCAAAAAGCATTTTGGATTGATTATGGAGCAGATTTTTTTGCTGTTCGTTCCTGGAATAATTATGTTGAAAATGAAAAAAGAAAAATATGGACTGCATGGATGGGTAGCTGGCGATATGGGGGAACTGAACCTGTAAGAGGTATTCAAACTGTGCCGAGGGAGTTAAATCTTAAAACTTTTCCGGAAGGTGTACGATTAATTCAAAATCCGATAGCAGAACTTCAATCATTAAGAACCACTAAGCGGGAATTGCCAGAGAGAATTTTTGAGGGTGTGTGGATCCCCGATAATATAGCTCCGACAAAAAATACTTATGAGGTCGAGGTTGAATTTCAAAAACAAACAGCTGATTCATTTGGAATTCAACTATGCACAGGCAACGGTCAAAAAACAATTGTTGGGTATTCTGTTAAAGAGCAGGAAATATATGTGGACCGACGCAATAGCGGTTTGGATAATTTTATCGGACTATTCAAGGAAATCAGCAAAGGCCCTCTAAAGAACCGCAATAATAATTTGAAGCTCCACATATTTGTTGATAATTGTTCTATTGAAGTTTTTGCTAATGACGGGGAGACAGTATTGTCCAGCAAAATCTATCCTGATCCTTCAAACACGGGCATACAATTTTTTTCTGATAACGGCAAAGTAGAAATTAAATCTTTCAAAATCTGGGACCTGTCACCTGTTGATATGGGGCAATAACTGAAAATTAAATCGCAATCCAGATATTGATAAAATATATTTATTATGAAGATGAAATGCAAAATTCTTTATTCAAAAAGCCCGGTCGTACATTTTTTATTCTCTTTTATACTTATGCTTACGAGTCCGATAATTATAGCGCAAACAACTAAGGATCTGATGGGTTACTGGAAGTTCGACGAGACAGCGGGAAGTACTACTATGGACGAGGTAACAGGAAAAACAGATTCAATCCATTACATTTTTAATACCACAAAGCCTTCACATGATCCAATCAGAAGAAATGGAATTTCAAAAGAGGCTTTAGTTTTTGATGGATTTTCAAGCTGGATAGTGAGACCTTTTGATAAGTTCACTACACCAACCAAAGCAATTACAATTTCCGTTTGGGTAGCACCCCGTGCATTTGAACATGGAGATGCAAATAAATTATCTGCAATCGTCAACCAGCAGGATTTGCCAGCAAAATCTGGTTTTGCTCTCGGCATGTTCAGACATGGAAGATGGTCATTCCAGGTTGGCGATGGCAATCAGTGGATCGAAGTCTGGGATGAAAATCATTTAATACCACGACGCCAGTGGTCTTATCTTGTTGCTACTTATGAATCAGAAACGGGGACAGCAAAGCTTTGTCTGAATGGAAAAATAATATCTCAAAAAACGTTGTTTAGAAATTTGCCTATCAAACCAGCTTATCAACCATTAATTATTGGAAAGCACAACCAACCCGAAAAGTTAAATGAACGTTCACCAGTGGAATTAAATATGTTTAATGGATTTATGGATGAACTGAAAATATACAACAGGGCGCTTACTAAAACTGAAATAGAAAATTCTTTTCGCTCTTATGTCACAAAACGGGGCAATAAGATTCCTGAAATTTCTTACAACGAAATAAAGATTGATCGTGCCCAGTATAAAGACGATCCCAATCGTCCACAATATCATGCGATCCCTCCGGGCGCCTGGATGAATGAACCGCATGCTCCATTTTATTATAATGGCAAATATCATTTGACCTATCAGCATAACCCAACAGGTCCATACTGGCATCAGATTCATTGGGGTCACTGGGCTAGCGATGATCTTGTTCATTGGTATGATGTTCCGGAAGCCATCTTTCCGGCAAATGATACAGTTTCACCGGATGGAATCTGGTCCGGCAGCGCCACGTTTGATCCCAATGGTGTACCTGTTTACTTCTATACGTTCGGAAATTGGAGTAAAGTTCTTAATCAAGGTGTTGCTCTTGCTTTTCCCAAGGATCCAAAAGATCCCAATCTTACTGAATGGATCAAAGATCAAAAGACTTTAATTACGCAAAATCGGGATCAGGGACTGCAAGGCGAATTTCGTGATCCTTTTGCATGGAGGGATAAAGAAAATAATAAATGGTATCTGCTGGTAGGTTCGGGTATCAAAGATAAAGGAGGAACCACCTGGTTATATGAATCCGATGATTTTAAAAAATGGGATTTGAAAGGGCCATTTTATTTATCGAATTACAACAAATATCCTTTTCTCGGGAGCATCTGGGAGTTGCCTGTTTTCCTTCCTATTGGTAAATATGATAATGGTGAAACAAAATATGTTATGATTGTTAGTCCAAAGGGATTAAATCAAAACGTCGAAGTTTATTACTGGCTCGGAAGATTTGACAAAACGAACTATAAATTCATTCCAGACAATGAAGAACCTCAGTATTGGGATTATGGCGTAAGAAGATTCATTGGTCCAAGCGGGATGATAGATCCAAAAACTGGAAGAGTATTAATCTTTACTATTACTGCCGGTGGCAATGGCCCAGGATGGTCGGGCAATGCGAGTTTGCCTGCTCATATTTTTTTAGACAAAAATGGAAACCTTGGTGTTAAACCCATCGAAGAACTTACATCGCTCCGCAAAAAGGAACTCATTTCATTATCAAATCAAAGTCTCACGGAGGCGAACCAGCAATTAAAAGATATTAAAGGTGATATGCTTGAAATTATGGTTGAACTGGAATCCGATGCGGGACAATATGGGATTAAGATCAAGAAATCGCCAGATGGCAAAGAAGAAACTGTTATTATGTATGATGCAATAAATAAGAAATTGAAAGCAGATATTTCAAAGTCCTCATTACGGGCAAGCGGTTTTCAAAGAAATACTTTCCAGGGAACGGACAAACGTGATAGTATTATCGGACGTTTTGATCTTGCAGGTGAAAGTTTCAGGCTTCATATTTTTATAGACAAGGCATTAGTACAAACTTATGCTAATGATCAAAAAACAATCACTACCTGGGCTTACCCAACATTGGAAGAATCAAAAGGACTTGAAATATGGTCGGCTGATGGGAAAGATGTAAAAGTAAAATCCATGCAGGTTTGGGAGATGAAGTCTATTTATTATTGAACGATGAATATTCTAAAGGCTGAATTGATTTATGTCATCAACTAGTGTAGGTTCAAAGGCAACATATAAATTCGAGAATAATTAATTATTGAAACTTTTTCAAAAGAAATTATTATGAGTAAAATAAAAAATCTTATCGTCATTGCTTTTTTCTTTAATTCCTCCCATGTAATAAGTCAAACAAATCAAATTTCATTCTACAATGAGCTACATCGTCCGCAAATTCATTTCTCACCCAAAGAACATTGGATGAATGACCCCAATGGTATGGTTTATTACAAAGGTGTCTATCATTTGTTTTATCAGCATTATCCTGAAGGTACTGTTTGGGGGCCCATGCATTGGGGACATGCCACCAGCAAAGATTTAATTCATTGGGAGCATCAGCCTATAGCGTTATATCCAGATAGTTTGGGTTATATTTTTTCTGGTAGTGCTGTTGTAGATGTGAACAACACTTCGGGCTTTGGCAAAGATGGTAAAGTTCCATTGATTGCCATCTTTACTCACCATGATCCCAAAGGTGCAAAAGAACGAAAAAATGATTTTCAAAATCAAAGCATTGCATATAGTCTTGATGAAGGCAAAACGTGGACAAAATATGAAGGAAATCCTGTCGTGAAGAATCCTGGTATCCGTGATTTCCGTGATCCGAAAGTATGCTGGTTTGAGACTGGCAAAAAATGGATAATGACATTAACAACAAAAGACCGTGTTACTTTCTTTTCTTCAAAGAATTTTAAAGAATGGACAAAAGAAAGCGAGTTTGGTGAGAAGTTAGGAGCACATGGTGGTGTTTGGGAATGTCCTGATTTATTTTCATTAGACTACAATGGTCAAAAGCATTGGGTATTGGTTGTCAACCTAAATCCTGGCGGACCCAATAGTGGTTCTGCAACACAATATTTCGTTGGTCAATTTGACGGTGAAACTTTTACACCCTATCAAACCGACATTCGCTGGGCTGATTATGGGCCGGATGAATATGCCGGTGTTACCTGGTCAAATACAGGCAATAGAAAAATATTTTTGGGATGGATGAGCAACTGGCAATATGCTACCCGTGTACCAACCGAAAGATGGCGAAGTGCGATGACTGTACCAAGAGATTTGGGACTACAAAAAATTGGTGAGAAATATTTTCTTACATCTCGTCCAGTGCCGGAATTGAAAGTTATTGATGAAAAGCCGATTGTATTGAAAAATGTTTCAACAACCAATTACAATTTGACAAAAAAGATAGGAAAACTTTCAGGTCCTGCGAGGTTGAAACTTGCGTCAGATAAGATAGCATCATTTACCATAACTTTTTCAAACGGTGCAGGGGAAAAGCTGCTGATAGGTTATGATAAAACAAACAACAATTATTTTATTGACCGCACCAATTCGGGTAAAGTTGATTTCGAAAAGGGTTTTGCAAAACCACATACGGCACCACACTTATCTACCAAAGAAAATTTGGACTTGACATTAATTATAGACAATGCATCCGTTGAATTGTTTGCCGATAATGGACTTTCAGTAATGACAGAAATCTTTTTTCCGAACAATTTATTTTCTGATATCCACATTCAATCTTCGGATAATTTTAAAATTAATTCACTGGAGTTTAAAAGATTGGAAAGTATCTGGCAATAAATCTCAATATTTCAAGGAGGCAATTTCTCAGGCATATAGCAATCGTCGGGTGGTTCATGATTACTTTTTTAAGTTGAGCATCAACTACCCATATTTATCAATCTTTTTACTTGAATTGGTTAATAGTTCTAAAATGAAAGCAATTAAAGGCCATTCGAACCTTCTTAAAAATATTCTATGATGGTCTTTCTGGTTCAAAAACGTTACACCGTTCGTTAAAGTAACTGTAGTTGCAAACGTGTGCCTGGCGCAGGTAAATTTCTTTTGTGGGGCTAGATATATTTCTTTGATATGATCACCTGTGACATGCAAAGCACTTGTCTCAATCAAATGTTCCAGTTCCCTGATATTGAAGATCATTCAAGATAAACTTAGGTCACTCGCTAGGCCAAGACCTCTCCAGGTTAAAGTAGAGTATTTTACTTTCTAAAATACTTACTTATGGCATCAGTTAAAGTTTTTCCCCGACTTGATAAAGCAAATACAGAAGGTAAAGTACCCATCTACCTTCGTGTCACAAAAAATAGAAAGTCAAAGTACATAGCTCTTGACGCTTATATTTTTTCGAAAGACTGGAGCAAGGAAACAGGTAAAGTAAAATCTACTTCTCCTAATGCTTCACAAGTGAATACTTACATTTCATCAAAGGTGGCCGAAGCAGAAAGGATTGCTCTGGAGCTGCAAACTAGATCCACCTTTGTCACTTCTTACGATATCAAACGCAAGATATTGGGAAAAGCTCCCGCAGATTTTTTTGAATATGTCGAGAACAGAAAAGATATCATGGACAAAGAGTATACTATCGGAACCATCAGAAGATATAAATGTGCTGTGAAAAAACTACGCTCATTTTGTAAAAGAGATTTACTTTATTTCGATGATATCAATGTGACTTTAATCAGGGATTTTCAGCAGTATCTCCTCTCAGGCTGCAAAAATCATGTAAATACAGCCAATGCGAATCTCAAAGTTATCCGCCGACTACTCGTTGATGCAGTAGCTGAGGGCTTAATACCCTTCGAGAAAAATCCATTCAATAAAATCAGACTAAAAGGGCAGTCAACTAAGCAAACATTTTTACTGGATGACGAATTGGAAAAGCTCGAAAAACTTAAACTACCAAAAGACTCTCAACTCAACCATCACAGAAATCTTTATATATTCAGTGCTTATGCCTGCGGGATTCGTATTTCCGACCTACTGATGATGCGTTGGAGAAATGTTTCCGGTGACAGGTTGTATTTTCAAATTCGTAAGAATAAAGAGTGTCTTGGTATTAAGATGCCTCCAAAAGCATTGCAAATACTCGACTTTTATAGAAGCATTACAGAGAATAAGAATTGTCAAACCGGGATTAACCCTGATGCATTTATCTTCCCTCTTCTTCGTGTTGAACCAAACGAGACAGACCGAAAGAAAATCCACAATGCTATATCCTCGGCGACGGCTTATACAAATAAGGATTTGAAAAAGCTGCAAATCCGTGCCAGGTTGAATAAACATATCTCCTTTCATACAGCACGGCATAGTTGGGCCGTTCGGGCTTTGCAGAAAGGAATGCGAATTGAATATGTCTCACGACTAATGGGACACGCATCGGTTAAAAACACAGAGATGTATGCGAAGATTTTAGATTGCGAACTTGATAAAGCAATGGAAATTTTCAGTTGATTGAGACAAATGCTTGAGAGAATGTTTTACCTACGTGGTACCTGGAAAGAAAAACGCTTTGCAAGCTATTTATCTGCAAAGCGTTGTAGAAATTTTCTGTGATCCCGCTGGGACTCGAACCCAGGGCCCCAACATTAAAAGTGTTGTGCTCTACCAGCTGAGCTACGAGATCGCTATCTAAAAAACCAACCGCCTCCGTAAAAACTTCAGCGGTAAATTTGGGAGTGCAAAAATAAGACCTGACTATCTACGCACCAAAAGTTTTTAGACTAATCAACAAAGCACAAAGTGCAAGGAACAAGTGATCAGGACGAAGTTGTTTGAACCCTGAACCTTATACCTTGATCCTTGCGCCTTGACCCTTGTGCCTTCCTCTTTTTGCTTTAGGTTTGCTTATTAATTTAAGTTCATGTCAAATTATTTCACAAATAAGGTTGTTGCGGTAACTGGCGGCAGTGAAGGTATAGGCAAAGCTTTAGTAGAAGCTTTATTACAGCGAGGAGCTAAAGTGGCTACCTGCGGCCGTAATCACGATAAATTATACAAATTGCAAACTGATTTTGCCTCTTACCCGTTGCATACAACCGTTACAGATGTGAGCAATGAAAATGATTGTCGCCGTTTTATTGAATCATCCATAAAAATTTTTGGTGGCATTGATATATTGATCAACAATGCAGGCATTTCCATGCGTGCAGAATTAAAAGATGCTTCAGTAGATGTAATAAGAAAGGTAATGGAAATTAATTTTTTTGGTGCTGTGTATTGTACTCATTTTGCATTGAATTCATTGATTGAACGCAAAGGAACTATTGTGGGAGTATCTTCTATTGCCGGCTACAGAGGTTTGCCTGGCCGCAGCGGCTACTCCGCATCGAAATTTGCATTGCAAGGATGGCTCGAAGCCATCAGAACTGAATTGCTCGACAGCGGAGTACATGTAATGTGGGTATGCCCTGGTTTTACCACTTCAAATATTCGCAACGCTGCTCTGAATAGCAAGGGTGAAGAACAAGGTGAAAGCCCGATGGATGAAAATAAAATGATGAGCGCAGAGGAATGTGCTAAAATCATTCTCCATGCCATTGAAAAGAAAAAAAGAACGGTGGTGATGACATTTACCGGAAAACGAACCGTGTTGATGAATAAATTTTTCCCTGCTCTTGCCGATAAAATGGCGAGAAAATTTTTTTATAAAAACGACGAGCTGGTTAAATAAAAATAAGAACCAAAAATCAAAAGTCGTGCGCTTTTCTATTTTTACTCTTTAATCTTACCTTTTACATCATGCCATTACTAACGCTTACATCTGACATCGGTAATCAGGATTACCTTGTGGCAGCAGTAAAGGCACAATTGCTAAAGGTAAATCCGCATTTCCAACTCATTGACATTTCACATAATATTCCTCCGTTCAATTATCCACAGGCGGCCTATGTTTGCCGCAATGCAATCAAAAATTTTCCGCCCTATACTTATCACCTTATTTTAGTGAACCTATTTGAATCAAAGCCTGAGCAATTATTACTTGCTTTTCATAATGAACAATATTTTTTATGCGCTGATAATGGATTGTTGACGATGATCCTTGAAGAAAGACCCGAATTAGCGATCGGGGTTCCTCTCGACAAAACGGTTATCAAAAACACTCTTTACTGCACCGAAGTGATGGCAAATACTGTCAATCAACTTGTAAATGGAGAATCAATAAAAAATATTGGCATTGCAGATGTGGAATATATTGAAAAAAATCCTTTGCGACCTTTGCTTAGTGATCATTGGATCGAAGGGCAGATCATTTTCATCGATAATTTTGAAAATGTGATTGTCAATATTACTCATGCCCAGTTCGAAGAACAGCGTAGAGGACGTCATTTTAAAATTGTTTTTAAAAGAGATGAAGTAATTGAAAGCCTAAGTGAATCGTATGCTGATGTAGCGGAAGGTGAAAAACTGGCTTTGTTTAACAGCGCAGGTTATCTTGAAATTGCCATCAATAAAGGCAATGCCGCAGGACTTTTCGGATTAAAAGGCTTTTCCGAAAAAACAAAACAGGTATCGTCTATCATGCAGAATCAGCTCTTCTATCAAACAGTAAGAGTATATTTTGAATAATGAGTGATGAATTGTGAGTGAAAATTTTCTAGAATTGCAGAAACTATTATAATAAAACCTACCTGTAGCTGAATAACTATGGAACGAATTGCTATTGATATGGACGGCGTGCTGGCAGATGTAGTGGAGCAATTTTTTCTTTATGATGAAAAAGATTTCGGTAAAAGAAAGACAATAGAAGAAATAATAGGTAGGCCCGAATCCATTTCTTTTCCTAAGTGCAGAGAATATGTTTATACCAAAGGATTTTTTCGCTATGCCCCTGTAATGAAAGAAAGCCGTGAGATTCTATCAGAGTTAAACAAGCGATATGAAATATTCATCGTTTCAGCGGCAATGGAATTTCCACAAAGCTTGTCTGAAAAACATGAATGGCTGAACGAACATTTCCCTTTTATAACCTGGCAACAAATTGTTTTTTGTGGATCAAAAACGATCGTGGAAGCCGATATGATGATCGATGATCATTTTAAAAATCTTGACCACTTTAAAGGTGCGACTTTTTTATTTTCTCAACCACACAATCTTTTACAGAATGCCGGCCGACACAAAAGAGTGCATTCATGGAATGAAATCGCCGATCTTCTTTTGTAGAAATAAGTGTAGCCAGAAGTTTATATCCATTTTTAATAATTGTTTTGCAAGCGGCGGACTAAATCTACCATCGAAACGCTATTTTTGCCTGCCCCGATTTGTCGGGGTCAAATTAACTCCATTATGAACTTTAGGAAAATCAACAACATTACTGGTTGGATCATAGGTGTTCTTGCCTGCGCAGTTTATTTCATTTCACGTGAAGCCACAGGTAGCTTTTGGGATTGCGGCGAATTTGTTTCAAGTGCTTATAAATTACAATTACCTCACCCACCTGGCGCTCCTCTTTTTGTATTGCTTGGCCGCTTTTTCATTATTCTTTTTGGCAATAGTCCCAATACGGCCGCCCATGCAGTGAATATGATGAGTGCATTTGCCAGCGGTTTTACCATTCTTTTTCTTTTTTGGACCATAACTCACTTCGCCCGTAAAATGTTTGTGACCGTAGGTGAAGAAATGACCAGCCAGCAAATATTTACAGTTATGAGCGCCGGTGTTGTTGGCGCTTTGGCTTATTGCTTTAGCGATTCCTTCTGGTTTAGTGCAGTTGAAGGTGAAGTGTATGGGCTTTCTTCATTTTTTACAGGACTTACCTTTTGGGCTATGTTAAAATGGGAGCATGCTGATGAAAGAGCAGGAAATGACCAGGCAGCAAGAAGCCGTGCCGATCGCTGGATCGTGTTTATTTTCTTTATGATGGGGCTTTCGATAGGTGTTCATCTGTTGGGTTTGCTAACAATACCTGCTATCGGAATGATCTATTATTTCCGTCGGTATCAATATAAATTGTGGGGAGCTATTGCTGCTTTTCTCATTTCATGTCTAATTACAGGCCTTGTTCAGGTAGTCATCATTAAATATTCTATGAAGGCTGCCGGCATGATGGATATTTTTGCTGTAAATGGTTTTCATTTACCATTCTTTTCCGGTTTTGCATTTTACTTTATTGCAATCGCGATCATGGTAGCGATTGGTCTTAGGTTTAAGCCGAATAAGATTACCAAACTGCAAATGTCGATTTGGGTGGGTGTTTTTCTGGTTTTATTATTACTCCCCTTCGTTACAAAAACTGATTCTTCCGCTGCTCGCATATTCAAGGTGTTTTTGTTGTTAGGAGCTGGTTTTCTTGTGTATTTATTAAAAATAAATAACACAAAGGGATTGAAGCTAGCATTATGGTGCTATGCATTTATGATGCTGGGTTATTCTACTTATTTCACCACGCTCATTCGCTCCAATGCCAATCCTTCCATTGACATGAATAACGTTGACAACCCAATGAACCTTGTCTATTATCTAAGCCGCGAACAATATGGTGAAGCACCATTAGTATATGGCCCTCATTATGTAGCTCATGTTAAAGAAGATCCCGACAACCCAGGAAGATATGCTTTTAAAGAAGGTGAAATGAAATACGTAAAAGGAAAGGATAAATATATTCCAATAGGCAAGCAGAGGGAATATGAGTATGAAGAAAGCGATATGCAGCTATTTCCACGTATTTGGGATGGAACGAATGATCAAGGGCACGCCCAATTTTATGCTGATTGGCTGAACCTGGTGCAAAGGGATGAAAAGGGCAACGCGGTTGGTTATGACCCTCCCTCCTACGGTGATAATATGCAATGGTTCTTTACTTATCAAATGGGATTGATGTATTGGCGCTATTTTATGTGGAATTTTGCAGGCAAGCAAAATGATGTGCAGGGTTTCGGAAATGTAAGAGATGGGAATTGGATAACTGGTATTTCATTTATCGATAACCAAATGCTCGGCGATCAAAGCCGAATGCCTGAAAGCAGCAAAAAGAATAAAGCGCATAACCAATTATTTCTGCTGCCATTCATGTTAGGTATTTTAGGTTGCGTATATCAATTCTTGAGAGATAGAAAAGATTGGATAGATAATTTTCTTTTGTTTTTTATGACTGGCATTGCCGTTGTTTTATATCTCAACCAACCTGGCAACCAGCCTCGCGAACGTGACTACGCGTATGTGGGCTCGTTTTATGCTTTTGCAGTATGGATAGGACTAGCTGTTCCTGCTATATTCAAACTTGTTACTGAAAAGGATAACCTGCCTACCGGACAGGCAGGTAAAAAACTTTTTACTAATATCTTAGTTTTTGGTGGCATACTAACCTTGTTGATTGGATTAATGAGTTACGCCTGGCATGGTAAACAAGCCTTCCCCGCTTCACTTATGATCACGGCTTTGTATGTAATTTTTACGGCTATTGTTGTGCAAGGCATCCGGGCTCTTTCTTCAGCAGGGCAAAACTTTAAGCTCGTCAATATTGCCGCAACAGCAGTTTGCATCATAACACCCATCATTATGGCACAGCAGGAATGGGATGATCATGACCGCAGTAAAAAACGTTTAGCAAGCGATGTAGCCAGAGATTATTTGGAGAGCTGCGATAAAAACGCTATTCTTTTCACTTTTGGTGATAATGATACCTATCCTTTATGGTATGCGCAGGAAGTGGAGGGAGTGCGTCCTGATATCCGGATCATTAATAATAGCTTGCTGGGTATCGACTGGTACATCAACCAGCTTCGCTATAAAGTAAATCAAAGCGACCCCATTGATGTAATCTGGACGCCTGAACAAATTGAAGGCGAAAACCGCAATTACATTTATTATCAACCCGATCCCAGTAAATCAGAAGATACATTTTATCCTTTATATCAAACCGTGAAAGATGTATGGGGCAAACCTGTTCTCGATGAAGACGGAAGAGATGTGGGCCCTCAAACTTTTTCAGAAAGAAAGTTTACTGTGCCTGTGGACACAGCTTTTGTAAGAAGAAATGGAACGGTCAATGCTGACGATACTGTATTATCGCAGTTAAGATTTGAAGTACCTATGCAGGGAAACAGGTTGATCATTCAAAAAAATGATTTAACCATTTTAAACATCATTGCTGCCAACAATTGGAAGCGGCCCATTTATTTCACTTCACCTTATACAAATCTTGGATTTGGAAGTTATCTTCGAAAAGATGGTTTGACATACCGGCTTGTGCCAGTCGTTACACAACGACCGCAGGATAAATGGATAATCAACCAACGTGTAGGTTTGTTGCAAAATATGAATGTTGATGTGGCCGCTAAAAACCTGATGGATAAATTTGTTTACACCAGCAAGCCAGGAGTTTATTTTGATGAGGAAAATCGCCACCATGCTTTAAGCATTCGCAGCACCTATGCAGAAGCAGCAGGTGATAAAGCAGACAAGGGGAAAAAAGATGATGGGATGAAGTTGCTGAATAAATGCGAAAGCATGATTGACAGTAAGGATTTGCCTTATGCCATGATTAGCCGCGGAAGCTCGCATAACATTTACGGATTACTTTATTTGGAAGCATGTTACAAAGTTGGAAACATGCAGTTTGCCGAAAAAGTAAATCAGGCACTAAAAAAAGACATTCAGCAACAAAGAAGCTATTACAATTATCTAAAAGATGAACGTGACGATCTTTTTTCTACGCTTGAAGATGAAGCGAGAAATAATGAGATTATGCTAATGATCCTTGATGACATAGAAAAGCAATACACACAAAAAACACAAACCAATCCTCCGGTTGAGGGAAAAAATCCAACTATTATCACAAATATTAAAGACAGTAATAAGGGGAAGGATACGAACCGTAAATAAACAGATTGAGGTGAGGTTAAGGTTCACTTACATTAAACTTTATATCACTTTAAGTTGTTGTTAAAGTAAAATTTACAGCCATAAAAATTGTAAATTGCTTTAAACCTCAACCTTAATCTTAACCTCAACCTTTCTTTCATGATAGGGCATCATTTCAACAAATATGATCCAAACGAACAAGGCAAGACCAAGTTTCAGCAATTGCTCGACTTGTTTATGCAATTGCTTACTTACACCAGCGGCGATGTAGCCGAAGCTTTGCAATGGCTGAATCAGCTTGACCGAGAATATGAAATGACGGATGAGGAATATGGCATGGGAGATTTTATAGATGAATTGAAAGAAAAAGGTTATATCACGGAAGAGCAACAAACCGGACAAATAAAAATTACTCCGAAAACAGAGCAAGGTATTCGCAAAAGAAGCTTGGAAGAAATTTTTGGAAAGCTGAAAAAAACAAAACAAGGCGATCATCATACTTTCAAACCAGGACAGGGTGATGAGGTAAATCCTGAAACCAGGCAATTTCAGTTTGGAGACATGCTGGAGCAAATTGATTTTACTGAGTCAATACGTAATGCCCAGATCAACCATGGTATTGAAAGTTTCAACATGCAGGAGGATGATCTGGCTATCCGGGAAACGGATTTCAAATCACAAACATCAACAGTATTAATGATCGATATTTCCCACTCGATGATATTGTATGGCGAGGACAGGATCACTCCCGCAAAAAAAGTTGCCATGGCTTTGAGTGAGTTAATTACTACAAAATATCCGAAAGACACTTTGGATATTGTGGTATTTGGCAATGATGCCTGGCCGGTCGAGATCAGAGATCTTCCTTACTTACAGGTGGGGCCTTATCATACGAATACAGTGGCTGGACTCGAACTGGCGATGGATATTTTGCGAAGAAGGAAGAATCCCAACAAGCAGATTTTTATGGTTACGGATGGAAAGCCAACGTGTTTGAAAATTGGAAAAAGATATTACAAAAATAGTTTTGGGCTTGATAGAAAGATCACAAGTCGCTGCTTGAATTTGGCGGCGCAGTGCAAAAAATTAAAAATACCCATCACTACTTTCATGATTGCCACTGATCCTTATTTGCAACGGTTTGTTCAGGAATTTACAGAAACAAACAATGGCAAGGCTTTCTTTGCTTCGTTGGATAAATTGGGAGCATTTATTTTTAAAGATTTTGAGAGCGGGAAAAGAAAGACGGTATACTAATCCAGTCTATCATGTCGAAAAAGTGAAACATGTCAGAGTATATGTTTTGGAAATCACAGAACCTGAGAATAATTACATAGGCTACTATCATAAAAAACATCGAATAAAAATTGTAACAACAGAATGAGTGAAGTAACTAAAGCCCGCTTTAGGGGGATGGGGGGCATAAAAACCCTCGGAGAACTGAAAGCAAGCGGCTATCAGAGTAAAAGCATTCGTGACGAGCTTCGTCAAAACCTGCTTTATAAACTTAAGAATAAAGAGAATACTTTTCCCGGCATTATTGGTTATGATGACAGCGTGATACCTGATGTGGAAAGAGCTCTGTTGAGCAAGCATAATATTTTGTTTTTGGGTTTGCGCGGGCAAGCAAAAACAAGAATGGCCAGGCAAATGACAGAACTGCTTGATGAATATATTCCGATGATTGCGGGCAGCGAGATCAATGATGATCCGCTGAAACCAATCTCAAAATATTCGTTTGATCAAATTGCTGCGCATGGCGACGACACGCCGATACATTGGGTTCATCGCAGTGAACGCTACGCTGAAAAACTGGCGACACCCGATGTTAGCGTAGCTGACTTGATCGGCGATGTAGATCCGATAAAAGCTGCCAACCTGAAATTGAGCTTTGCGGATGAACGTGTGATACATTACGGAATCATCCCAAAAAGCAATCGTGGTATTTTTGTAATCAATGAGCTTCCTGATCTGCAGGCAAGAATACAAGTAGCGTTGTTCAATATTTTGGAAGAAGGTGATGTGCAAATAAGAGGATTTAAGTTGAGGTTGCCATTGGATATTTTATTTGTATTTACGGCAAACCCTGAAGATTATACCAATCGCGGCGCCATTGTTACACCGCTAAAAGATCGTATCGAAAGCCAGATACTAACGCATTATCCGAAGGATATTGATACGGCTTTAGCCATCACAGAGCAAGAAGCAGATATTGATAAAGCACAAAAGGCCGTCATAACAATCAGTGACCTCGCGAAACGATTAATTGAGCAAGTAGCATTCGAAGCAAGGGGAAGTGAGTTTGTGGACAAAAAAAGCGGGGTGAGCGCAAGGCTTACTATTTCTGCTTTTGAAAACGCAGTAAGCGCTGCAGAAAGAAGATCCATTGTAAATAACGAAAAGCAAACACAGGTTTGGATCAGCGATCTTGTAGGGATCATTCCTTCCATTACAGGAAAAATTGAGCTGGTATATGAAGGCGAGCAAGAAGGTCCCTATCAGGTAGCCATGAATTTGCTTGATAAATCCATTCGCTCACAATTTGCTCAGTATTTCCCCAACCCTGATCAATTGAAAAAAAGAAAGGTTCAGGAAGCAAAAGATGAAAATCCTTATCGTTCTATAATTGCTTGGTTCGATAAAGGGAACCATGTAAATCTCTTCTTTAATATAAAAGATGAAGAAAAAGTTTTGAATCTTTATCGCGTTGATGGATTACAGGCCTTAGTAAAAAAATATTTCAAAGGAGCCAACGAAAAAGAAGCAGCATTGTTAATGGAATTTGTATTACATGGCTTGGCGGCTTATTCCTTCATCAGTAAAAAAGTGATTGAAGGAAAAATTGAGTTTAAAGATCTGATGGGCTCTATGTTGAACCTGGGAAGAAACTATGAAGAGGAATTTGATGAAGAAGCTTAACGCAATTCTGGAGTTCCTCAGTTTTAGTGTGCCATCTCGAAACTACTTTACTAAGGAGCCCCAGAATTGTAAAACGATAAATGTTATTTTATTAGTAACCCAAGCTTGAGACCAAAACTAACAGAAAAGCCAGGGCTTTTTCCTGCCCTTGCATTCGCATAATTAAAAGCAGCAGTGCCATCATAATCTCCATAATAATAACCGGAGCCGGAATCGTATTGATAAGCATCTTTTTTATTGTCCACGCCATAACCAAATCCCCAGTATAGGTCAAGTAAAAATTTATCTCCGAACACCCACTGTTTCCCTAATTCAATTTGAAACGCTGCAAAAGTCACATTTTGTTTTCCGACTTCATAAACGTTACTGCCTTTCTCAATGATCTGATTCTCTTTATAGTGACCAAAATATAAAATCGGTTTGGCATAGGTGCCTTGCATGAGGTGGGCCATTTTGGTTTTTCCAAAGATGATGAAATCAGGAAGCTTGCCAAACTTATAGCCCCCGGAAATAAAAGCTCCTGCTTGCCCCCTTCTTACGGTTTTAAATTGGTTAAGGTTATACCCATACTCAAGGACTTCAGATTTACCCAAGCCAATTATCCCGAACGAAACCTCATACCCTTTGCCTACCCCAGTGCTTTTTTCAAAACCAATTTCCGTATATCCATAAAGCGGGGATAAAAAATTCAACTTAATTGCTTTTTTTAATTGGCCAGTATATCTTTCGGGATCCTTATAGTTATCCTCGAATTTTTGTGTTGTTCCATTTTCAAATACTATCTTCTTTATTTTATCCGTCTCGAGCACATAAATAGGCCCATCCAGGTTATGAAATTCTTTATACTTGATCTCATCACTGCCTATCTCAAGTATTTTTGCTTCAACGATCTTTCCATTATTTCTGTAAATCTTGTCCTGTGAGTAAGAGAGGGAAAAAATAAATAGCAAAGCGCTAACAGTAAGAATAATTTGTTTCATAATTGCAGGTTTTTGGCTAAAGGTTTTATCTCATGACATCAGCATTAGACAAAATGTTGCTTAACTAAATAAAATTCTATATTGGTAATATTAAGATATCTATTTTAGCTAAACACTATTTACTTCCCTTTCCAACTCTACTCCAAATTTCTCTTTCACACTTTGTTTGATCTCTTCACTCAGATCAAATATTTCTTTTCCGGATGCATTTCCATAATTTACCAGCACTAGTGGCTGCTTTTCGTGACAACCGGCATCTCCTCTGCGAAAACCCTTCCATCCGCACTGTTCGATAAGCCACGCTGCCGCAAGTTTAATCGTGCCATCAAAATTTTTATATCCAACTATATGCTGGAACTGTGATTTCAGGTGTTGATATTTTTCAGCGGATATCGAAGGGTTCTTAAAAAAACTGCCTGCATTTCCGATTACGGCCGGGTCAGGTAATTTGGAGGAACGAATATTGATCACAGCCTGAGAAATGGCTGCAATGCTCAATTCTTTTACTCCCATTTTTTCAAGCTCCTGTTCAACGGCCCCATAGCTGGTATTGTATGTTGGAATTTTATTGAGACGATACGTAACATCCAAGATCACAAACTGGTCCTTGTATTTATTTTTAAAAACACTGTCACGATATCCAAAATGACAATCTTTCAAACCAAACACATAGTTTGTTTTTTCATGCAGATGAAATGCTTTTAATTCATGAAACACTTCTTTGATCTCTACACCATAAGCGCCAATATTTTGCATGGGCGAAGCCCCCACATTTCCCGGAATAAGTGAAAGGTTTTCAACGCCGGCCCAATTATTTTTAATGCAAAGCAAAACAAACTGGTGCCAGTTCTCCCCCGCCCCTACTCGCACATACACATGATCATTATCCTCTTTTATTTTTTCAATACCCTTGATTTCATTCTTTAATACCATGCCATCAAAATCATTTATAAATAAAATATTACTACCACCGCCAAGGATAAAATTTTGGGGTTTAAGTTTAAGGTTTAAAGTTTCGTTTAATTCGGAAACCGATTTGAATGTAGTAAACCATCTGGCTTTTGCGTCAATGCCAAAACTATTAAAAGGCTTAAGAGAAAAATTTTCCTGAATTTGCATTTTATCTACTTCGAGGCAAGAACGCAAAGAACAAGAAGGAAACATAATGTGCCTTTAAAACTTATTCTTTGTGTCCTTTGTAATACTTTGTGAACTTTGTGTTCCTGATTTCTAGCAAAATAACATTAAAATCATGAGTGTAAAAACGGCAACAGTAATTGGAGCAACAGGCTTGATTGGTGGAGAATTACTGAAGTTCTTGTTAAACGATGATTATTTCAAAACGGTAAGAGTGATCATTCGCAGGCCGTTTAACAGAGGACATCCAAAGCTTGAGAAAAAATTGGTTGATTTTAATGATAATGACTCGTTGCTTGTTGCTCTTGACGGCAGCGACGTGATTTTCTGCACTGTTGGAACTACACAAAAAAAAGTAAAGGGTGATGAGCAAGCATACAGGAAGGTTGATTATGATATTCCTGTGCATGCAGCCAGATTTTGTAAAATGACCGGTTGTAAAACCTTTGTGCTTGTTTCATCAGTTGGAGCTAATAGCAAGAGTGGGAATTTTTATTTGAAATTGAAAGGAGAAGTTGAAGATGCCGTAAAAGAATTGGGAATAGAATCGGTTCATATCATGCGACCATCTATGTTATTAGGTGAAAGAAAAGAGTTTAGACTGGGAGAAAAAATAGGGCAACCCATAATGAAAGCGTTTTCTTTTTTACTCCCCTCAAAGTATAAACCTGTTCAAGCTAGAGATGTGGCTAAAGCAATGTTGGCAGCTTCAAAACAAAACAGGACAGGGTTTTTTGTTCATGAATATGGAGATATAAAAGATTTTAGCTCTCATCCTTAAAAAAAATAAGTTATGATCAAAGGTGTCCACACAATGTTTTATAGTTCCGACGCAAATGGCCTGAGAGTCTTCCTCCGTGACAAACTTGGTTTAAAAGCAACTGATGTAGGCAGTGGTTGGTTGATCTTTGAATTGCCCGAAGCAGATATGGGCTGTCATCCAGCGGATGAAGAACATGCTCCATCAGGAACCCACGATATTTCCTTTTACTGCGACGATATTCAAAAAACAGTTGAAGAGCTAAAAGCAAAAGGTGTTCAGTTTAAGAGTGAAATTGAAGATCACGGATATGGATTTGTAACGTATTTTAAAGTGCCGGGTAATTTTGATATACAGCTCTATCAGCCAAAATATAAAAAGTAGTGTTGTGGCCAAAAAACCTCACCCTCTCGTCCCTTCCTTTTGGAGAAGAACGGTGCTTTAATACAAATCCAAAGTTCATAACTACCACTTTATCTTTTGGAAAAACCCAAACATATAGTTCATTTCAAACTTTCAGGTTTTGTGGGTCGGCAAGTCTCCCTTTAGGGAAATTTAGAGGGTATCCACATCTGGCACTATCACGACCGATTTAAAACTTCTTTCATTATGCAGAATTGCGATCTGGTGTAAAATATCCTGCTTACATTGAGCAATTAGTTTTGTATCTCTGGGCAATTTCAGCAACAACTCCATTAGATATAAATTCCTAATGCGGTTGACCACTGGTTCGGCGGGACCAACAATATAGTTTCCATATTTATTTCTCAAACTATTGGCAAATTGATGAGCCCCTCTTTCCACTATGTCTTTCATCTTGTGTTTGAAAGTGAGATGAATGAGACGTGAAAATGGAGGATAGAAGAACTGTCTGCGACTTTCAATTTCAGTATCATACATAGCTTTATAATCATGCCGTTGTATGACTTGCAAAAGCGGGTGTTGTGGTTGAATGGTTTGTATCATCACTTTTCCTGTCGCTTCTTTCCGACCCGCACGGCCGCTCACCTGCTCCATCAACTGAAACGCTCTTTCGTTTACTCGAAAATCAGCGAAATGCAATAACCCATCAGCATCCAAAATGCCAACCAAGTCAACGTTGTCGAAATCCAAACCTTTTACCACCATTTGCGTTCCCACCAAAATATCAATGCGTCGCTGTTCAAATTGTTGTATCAATACATCATGGGCATTTTTGCCGCGCACTGTGTCCACATCCATGCGGGCAATTTTCGTATTTGAAAATTCTTCGACCAATTGCTCTTCAATTTTTTCCGTTCCAAAATTTCGCTGCATAAAATTGTGATTGCCGCAGGCAGCGCATGTTGTTAGAGGGGGGTAAGTAGTTCCGCAATAATGACAAATAAGCTTATTAGAAAATTTATGATACGTGAGTGAAACATCGCAGTATTTACATTGAGGTATCCAACCACAGACCTGGCAAACCTGATAAGGCGAATATCCACGCCGGTTCTGAAAGAGGATCACTTGTTTATTTCTTTCAACCGTTTCCTTGATCGCCTCGATCAATGGAGGCGAGAGCGTTACTTTGGATTTATCTTTTTGAATTATTTTTTTCGTATCAATAATTTCAATGGGTGGCAGGTGAACATCTCCATAGCGTTGAAATATTTCGGCCAATCCATATTTTCCTGTAGCTGCATTGTGATAAGTTTCTAATGCAGGGGTAGCACTTCCTAATAACACATTTGCATTGAACAGAGAGGCATAATAAATGGCTGCATCACGCCCATTATAGCGGGGCGCCGGATCCTGTTGCTTGAATGAAGTGTCATATTCCTCATCACAGATCACCAATCCCAAATGATTGTAAGGAAGAAAAATAGATGATCTTGCTCCCAACACAATCCTAAGTTCTCCATTCTTTACCTTGTTCCAAATTTCCACCCGTTCATTTTGTGTGAATTTGGAATGATAGATCCCGATGTATCCCCCAAAATGTTTTTGCAAGCGTCGTATGATCTGAGAGGTCAATGCGATTTCAGGAAGCATATACAAAACTTGTTTCCCCTGGCGGATGTATTGTTCAATGAGCTTTATATAAACCTGCGTTTTTCCGCTGGAGGTAACTCCATGCAACAAACAAACCGGCTTTTGAGAAAATGAATTTTTTATATTTTCGAGTGCCTCCTGTTGAAGACCTGTAAGCTCAAAATCAATCTGAATATTTTTTGGCAAATATTGCAGGCGGTCAATACTTCTTTTTTCCGTAATTAAAATATTTTTATCAACCAGTCCTTTTAACTGTGCATCTGAGGCCCCAGATTTTTTTAATAATTCTGGCTTTGTTACCTCACCAGTTGTTTTTATCAAATGCAAATAACTCAATAGCAGCTCCATTTGTTTAGGCGCTTTCGACCAGTTATTCAGCAAATCCGAAAGCTTTTCTTCGTTATTATATTCCTGATTAAGCAAAACAAAAGTTTCCTTTTTAGGAGAATAACTTTGTTTCAAAGCTTCCCATACATAGCAGACTTTTTTTTGTATCAGCTTATTGATAACAGGATAAACATGAGATGAATCCAATATCTGCTGCACCTCGGTAAGTTTCAACTCCTTTTTGATCAACAAGGCTTCTGCTACCAAATATTCGTCATGATCAAGTGCAGAAAAATCATCTCCGTATTCTTCATTAAAGATTAAGATCGTTTCACTCGATAATTTAAAATGTGAAGGAAGTGCAGCAGCCATTACCTCGCCTTCGCTGCACATATAGTATGAAGCTATCCATTCCCATAATTGTAATTGTTCTTCATATATCACTGGTTCTACATCTAGCACATTTAATATCTCCTTAGGTTCAAAAAAATCTGGCTTGTCATGATGGATCCTTTTCACAATCCCGGCGTATTTCTTATTCTTGCCCAAATTCACTTCTACACGACAACCGGGCTTCACACTATCTAACATTTGATCCGGAATGAGCCATGTATAATTTTTAGGAAGGGCCAGTGGTATGATGATCTCAGCGAAAGCCCTATCTCTGCCTTCTCCTAAGGACAAGGAGTTAGGTTCCTCGTTTTGATAAATCTCTTTCATGCATTGCAAATCTATAGGAAATGCTCGCAAGTCTTCCTGTAAGGGAAATTTAGAGGGGCTTTATCCAGCTTGCTTTATACTCGATCAGCTTTTTACCCATTATCTCAAAAACCTTTTCTTTTAAGCTTTCAGTATCGCTAATTTGCAAACCTGAAACAGGGATCTCATCAAGAAAAACGATCCGGCATTTGCCTGGTGTCAATGAAAACGCTTCTTGATAATGAAGCCTGTCATAAGAATCCAGAAACAAAACCGGTTTAATGGCAGTTTGCGTTTCAATGGCCACACGGAAAGCGCCGCTATAAAACTCTTTTAAAGGCTGATGCGTTTGATTGTAAGTACCCTCAGGAAAAATAAGAACTGAGATTCCTTTGCTTATGATGGATTTTAAAATACGGAGGCTTTTATATCTGTTAGCTGCATTGCCTCTGTCAACAGTTACAATAGCTTTCCTGTAGATAAAACCAAAAACGGGGATCTTACTCATTTCAACCTTGCCCAAGGGCCGCACAGGCTGACGGAATGCTTTGGGAAGAATGCCTGCATCCAGCAAAGAGATGTGATTAATAACAAAAATGTATTGCTTTGATTTGTCTTGGGGAGTTTCATATAATCGCTTGGGGAAAATAAAAATAAGCGGGAACCAAAGATCAGCCCACAACATGCAAATCCTAAATATGGCGTTGCCACCGCGTATTCGCCCAAAAAAAGAAGCGATGAGCACAGAAGGGAACAAGAGCAACATGATCGATACAAATAACACAAAGGCGTATATGCAATAAATCCATTGCAAAGGCTTGAGAAAAATCATCAATTTCTGTTTTTATATTTATCATCATCGCCAGGGCAATCACATGTCCATTCTGTATCAAGATCAATTACCGTAACTACCTCCGTGTAATTATTGCATTGAGCAAAAACTATTCGCACCCGCTGGTTATCTCTTGTCAAATCTTCTACTGCATATCGTGGGCAGTGTGCATTTTGAATATCACTTTTGTTGTAATTTATTTTGCCTTCTCTCATCGTTTCTTCTACCTCTTCTGTCGTTATATGCCTGCACTGCATTCTGCATTTTGCATGATTACTGTATTGCAAATAAGAAACACGCCGGTCAAAACCTCTGTCCCTGTTCACATCGTCGGGTGATACTTGACGATCAGCAACTGTTTTGTTTTTAGACGAAGAAGGGTTAACATGCTTGATTAAAAAAATAGCAACAGCAAGTACAACCAATATGAGAAGAGGAATGGCCTTTTTCATAATAAATTACAATACAAGTATAGTGATTTTATGTAGCAGGTTGCGCTGCAATAAGAATTGAATGCATCTACTATCTCCTAAGTTTTAAACAGGCGGGTTTTAATTATCTTTGCTGCCTTGTGGCAGAAGCAAGAACCATAGCCTTTCATACACTGGGTTGTAAACTCAATTTTTCAGAAACTTCCACTTTGTCAAGAATGCTTGAAACGGAAGGTTTTGAAAAAAAAGAATTTGACGACTTGGCTGATATCTATGTCATCAACACCTGCTCAGTTACCGATAACGCTGACAAGGAATGCCGGCAATTGGTTCGGCGAATTCAGCGTAAATCTCCGGAAAGTTTGGTAGTGATCACCGGGTGTTATGCACAATTAAAGCCGAAGGAAATTTCTGAAATCCCGGGAGTTGATCTGGTGCTTGGCGCTGCGGAAAAATTCAATATCACAAAGCACATTAAAGAATTAACAAAAGGTGATTCGGCAAAGATCTGCAGTTGCGATATAAATGAGGTGAGTGGTTTCAATTCTTCTTATTCTATCCATGATCGCACAAGAACCTTTTTAAAAGTTCAGGATGGCTGTGATTATAATTGTTCTTTTTGCACTATACCCTTGGCTCGAGGGAAGAGTCGCAGCGATACAATTAGCCATGTAATAAAAAATGCTGAACAGCTCGCTGCCCAGGGGGTAAAAGAAATCGTGCTTACCGGTGTTAATTTGGGTGATTTTGGAAGCGACCTCCAAACCTTTCCCCAAGGGGGAGGCTTAAAGAACTCACTGCAAAAAAGAAAAGAAAACTTTTTTGAACTGATCAAAGAATTGGATAAAGTTCAAGGCATTCATCGCTATCGCGTTTCTTCCATTGAGCCAAACTTACTCACAAATGAGATCATTGAATTTGTGGCCAATAGCGATAAGTTCATGCCGCATTTTCACATACCCCTCCAAAGCGGAAGTAATAGGATATTGGGATTGATGCGCAGGCGATACAAACGAGAATTGTATGCTGAACGTGTAAACTTGATCAAAACGCTGATGCCTCACTGTGCCATTGGGGTGGATGTCATTGTAGGCTTTCCCTCTGAAACCAAAGAAGATTTCAAAGAAACATTTGATTTCCTGCATTCGTTGGATATTTCTTATCTCCATGTATTTACTTATTCAGAAAGAGATAATACCCACGCGTTAAATATCAAGCCGGTTGTGCCAATGAATGTCCGGCATGAACGTAACAAGACTCTCCGCAATCTTTCTTACATGAAGATGCAGTATTTCACACAGGGGCACTCTGGCCAAACCAGAAAAGTTTTATTTGAAGCTCACAATAAAAATGGAACAATGGAGGGTTATACAGATAACTACATTAAGGTAACCGCTGCCTACAAAGCTGAATGGGTAAATCAAATTGCGGACTGGAAAATAGAATAAATTAAGTTTCTTGTGGCAGTTTGCGAGATTACTTAAGTATTTTAAAACAATAGCGAAAAAGTTTTCCTTCAAAATCAAATGGTGTTGTAGCTTTTGTAATATCTACAATGGAATTAGAATTTATTTTTTCTCTATCCAGCAAAAATTTTCTGTAGTTGGTGCTGAAATATAAAATGGCACCAGGCTTCATGCCAGTTAAACAATCGTTGATCAGCTCAGCATGATGTCTCTGAATATCCAAAAACTCATCCATTCGCTTGCTATTACTAAAAGTTGGAGGATCGATGACTACCAGATCAAAATGATCTTTAGGAATCGTCTTTAAATATTGCTTCACATCTGCATGTTCATATTTGTATTTCGCCTTATCACCAAATCCATTCAATTGCATGTTTCTCTCTGCCCAATTGAGATAAGTTTTAGAAAGATCAACGGATACAACCTCTGTTGCTCGGCCCCCAGCCGCATACACGGAAAAAGATCCGGTGTAACAAAAAAGATTCAGCACCTTTTTATCCTTTGCATCAGCTTTTACTTTCTCTCTCGTGATGCGATGATCGAGAAACAAACCTGTATCTAAATAATCGCTGAGATTAACAATAAACTTTAATCCATTTTCATGAACGATAAATTCATGCTGTTGCCCTCCTGTTTTTTGATATTGCCCCAATCGTCCGGGCTTTCTTTGCCTTAACTTCAAAAAAATATTTTCTTTTGATATTTCCAGAATCTCATTCATTACATGTAAACTTTTTTCTATCCATTCATCATGCTCTTGCTCGCTCATGTTATGGCGTCGCTTATACTCAGCTACATATAATTTATCCTCATAAATCTCAATACAAAAAGGAAATTCAGGCAGATCATGGTCATAAACCCTGTAACAAAAAACATTAAGTCTTTTAGCCTGCCTGCTAAGATGTCTGTAAACCTTTTGCAGGCGGTTTCGAAACATGATAATTTTTTGCTCTTGCATTCTTCTTCTCAGCAATTTTTTACGAACTTAGTTGACCCATCCTTCGACAAGCCCAGGATGACAAAAACCAATCAATAATGTATGCTATCGTGGATATAGAAACAACAGGCAGTTATGCAGCCGCCAATGGCATTACTGAAATTTCTATTCACGTTTTTGACGGTAACAAAGTAGTCGAAAAATTCGAAACACTTGTCAATCCTTGTCAGCCTATTCCCCGATATATACAGGCCATGACCGGCATTACCGATGAAATGGTTGCAGCAGCGCCGCGGTTTGAAGAGGTTGCTGAATCTGTGTATGATTTTTTATACGATAAAGTTTTTGTAGCTCATAATGTAAATTTTGATTATTCTTTTATCAAAAGCCATCTTGCTTCTGTTGGCTATGAATACAACGCCAAAAGGCTTTGTACGGTAAGATTAAGCCGTAAGATCTTTCCCGGCTTTCCTTCGTATAGCTTGGGCAATCTTTGCAATTCTTTAGACATACAAATAGAAAGCCGCCACCGCGCGGGGGGCGATGCTGCAGCGACGGTAAAAGTTTTTCAGAGATTATTGCAGAACGATATTCAACAGCATATTGAAAAAAGCCTGCAGCGTAGCTCAAAAGAACAGATGCTTCCCCCCAATGTGCCTAAAGAACATTTTGAACAATTGCCTTACACTCCCGGCGTATATTATTTTCATAATGAAAAAGGGAAGATCATTTACGTAGGTAAAGCAAAAAATATCCGTTACCGGATAAACAGCCATTTCAGCAATAATTTGGACACTCGTCAAAAACAAAATTTTATCCGCTACACGCATGCGATCAGCTATCAACCCTGCGGCACCGAATTAATGGCCTGTATTCTTGAATCATCAGAGATCAAGCGCCTTTGGCCCATTTTTAATTATTCACAGAAAAGATGGGAAGACGTATATGGCATTTTTACTTATGAAGATCAGAATGGATACCTACGCTTAGCGATTGAAAAAAATAAAAAGCGCCTCACTCCTGCATACAGTTTTCATTATTTAGTAGATGGTCATTCTATTTTAAGAAAACTGATCAGTGATTTTAATTTATGTCCAAGGCTTTGTTTTATGCAGACAAGTAGTGAACCATGTGATTCAACTTGCTGTGGAGCTTGCGAACAAAAAGAAAAATCTGAGGACTACAATAAACGAGTTCGGCATGCAATTGAATCATTGGCCAACCAACCGTCTTATGCAATTGTTGACAAAGGGTTGAATGGAAATGATCAATCATGTATCCTTGTCGTAAATGGAAAATTGTACGGCATGGGATATATTCCAGACGATATTCAATTTACCGAAGCAGAAGACTTGAAAGATTATTTACAACCTTATAAAGAAAATAGTTTTATCCATAATTTACTAAACGGCTACTCAGCCAGATATCCGTCAAAAATTGTAAGGCTGGATCATTCTAATCAATCCATAGAAAATTTTCATCAACAGGCATTCGACTAAAAACCTTTTCTACTTCTGGGGGAGGAATCGCCAGCTTGCGTTCAATTGTATTGATCCAAGCGCCATCAACTGTGAGTATCGCAGAAACAACATCAACATTCTTTTTGATGACGTGATGAATGCTCCACCTTGAGTAATTTCTTTTTGCTTTTAGCAATGTAAGGTCAATGGTTACTTTATCTCCGCCACGAATCTCCTTTTTGAATACACACTCTTCCCTGAAAAGAATCGGACCAAAATGCAAGCGCTGCATGACATGAGCAGTAAGGCCAAATTCATTTAAAAATTCCACCCGGCTCAATGCGCCCCAGTCGTAATATACCGAGTGGCGCAAATGAAAATTAGGATCGAGGTCGGCCCATCTCAATTGCACTTCTTTTATAAATTTATCCATTACGCATATTTTTTAAATCTGTAAAAACCGATCGAAGCAATGACACACAATGCAAAAACAATATACCAAAGAACATGATAGTTTGAATACTGTACAACCTGTGAACCAAACGTAGGAGCAAATACATGAGCCAGCGCAAAGGACATGCTGAATAATGATGCGTATTGCCCGCGGTTATGTTCATGGCTGCGGTTTATCCAAAAACTATTGA
This sequence comes from Chitinophagaceae bacterium, assembly GCA_036005185.1. GTDB lineage: Bacteria > Bacteroidota > Bacteroidia > Chitinophagales > Chitinophagaceae > VBAU01. Next base: position 87,509 of record DASYQS010000005.1, read on the forward strand.
TGAATGGAAACATCAGCATTTCACCAATAGTAATAATGATCATTGCAATGATTGCGACTGTCAATCCCGCCAAGGGCAGATTAAGCATTAGATACGAAAGGCCGATAAAAAAAGCGCCTAATGAAATGTATTGGACTGGTGATCGCTTGCCTTCCAATTTAAATACCAACACCATTTCTATAATAACAATGATGAGTCCGTTTAAAGCCAATACAATACCCACTACAGATTTGCTAAAATTCAATTGTTCTTTATAAAAAACCGGCAATAAGCTAAACATTTGCAGAAAACATAAAGCCGATAAGAAAACAAAGAATGTGAACCGCAGATAAACACGATCATGCCAAACAGATGATTCAGTTTTAATTTTTTTATCGTATTGCTTTTGTTCAATAGCTATGGGTGGCAATGCTATTCTTAAAAGAATTGCTGCCAGCACGCAGGTTATGCCATCAACCCAAAATAACGCCTGATAGGATAATAATCCTCCAATGGCGGGACCAATGGAAAAGCCAAGATTAATGGCGAGGCGATTGAGGGAATAAGACCTTGTGCGATTTTCAGGCAAGCTATGATAAGCTATAGCAGCAGCATTTGCTGGTCGAAAGGCTTCACCTACGGTGCCGATAGCAAACATGCAAGCGCCGGTTTGCCAAAACGTTTGCATTCGCCCTAACACAATAAAAAGTATCCCATTCAAGAATAAGCTCCAGAACTGCACCTGGTAAAAACCGATGCGATCTGTAAGCCTTCCGCCCACAAAATTTCCAAGAACAGCGCCAATGCCGAAAAAAGCAATTTCCCAGCCAGCTTGAGCAATTGAATAATCCATTTCTTCACGCAGATATACTGTCATAAACGGCAGAACCATAGTTCCGGCACGGTTCACAAACATCACCATTGCCAGCCACCAAATTGGTGTGGATAAACCCAGATATGCATTTCGATAAACTGCAATGGAAGACTTGATCATAGTTAACGAAATTAAATGATTGAAGGCTGCAGATTTAATTGGTTAACCTTTATTTTTGCGACTAATCAAAAATTTTATCATGAAGAAGATCGTTAATTGCTGTGTTTTAATTTTTACAGTAATCCTTATACATGCGCAAGATAAACCCACAAATAAACCCGTTGTAAAGCCAACTCAAAAAACCACAACGCCGGCATTTCAATTAAAGAATTTGGAAGATTCAGCGAACTATGCCATGGGCATGAGCGTTGCCAATTTTTATAAATCTCAAGGCATAACAAAAATCAATTCTGCTATTGTTAGCCGGGCCATTAGCGATGTTTTGACTGGTAAACAATGTTCATTGAACGATATGCAGGCTAATAATGTTATGATGACTTACTTAACGAAGCAGCAGACAATAAAATCAAAACCTAATATCGAAGCTTGCGAAAAGTTTTTAGCTGTAAATAAAAATAAACAAGGAGTAACTACCACTGCTTCCGGTTTGCAATATGAAGTAATAAAGCAAGGCACAGGGCCAAAACCTATGATTGCTGATACAGTGGTTTGTCATTATAAGGGAACATTTTTAAATGGAACTGAGTTTGACAATTCTTATTCACGCGGAACGCCTATTGAATTTGCAGTAACCGGAGTTATCAGAGGTTGGACAGAAGTATTGCAATTAATGCCTGCAGGCTCGAAATACAAAGTATATGTTCCCTATCAGCTGGGTTACGGCAGCGGTGATTACAATGGCATTCCAGGAGGTTCCTTACTGATATTCGAAATCGAGTTGTTGAGTGTGAAAGGAAAATGATCATGAAAAGATTACTCAGGTTATTTCTTATCTCTATCTTCTTAATAAGCCAGTCATTTAATTATAACAGTAAAAGAAATAAAAAGAATCCTGTAATCGTGTGGCAGCCCTCTCATCAAACCGATACAGGGAAAGACTTTAGTGAAGCAGTCACTTGTAATGCTATTATCGAAGCTGCAATAAAACAAAAACCGCATTTTAGAGAATACAAGGTATGGAGTTTGGGCAGAACCGATGTGCATCACGCAGATTCAGGAAGCAACACTAAGATCGAACATACCACGGCCATCATTGACAACAAAATTTCAGGTTACGCATACGAATTGCAAGAAGCTAATAAATATTCTCCGCAAGTTTTCATTGCAGTACATAATAATGGTGGAACAAAACGAAATGCTGTTTGGGGTTACATACATTACGGAGACAAATTTGAACAAGAGAACAGTGAACTCGCTGCAAGGTTAACCAAAGCCATTTCATCGGCGACAAATTTAGAAGATCGCGGAGTATGGCTCGACAGTACAACAGGACGAAATGATTATCGCTGCAAAACCACTGGAAAACTTTCATTTTATAGCCTTGATGAAAATATAAATTCCGCACCATACCGGGTATTACTTGAGGTCGGAGATAATGCAGCAAGCCGCGATTTGTTGACTAGTAGCGAAGGCCAAAAGACAATTGGCATTGCCATTAAAAAAGAATTAACATCTTGGTTAAGAGATAAAAAACTGAAATGAGCTCCTTTCAGTAAAATGGCAAATCACTTAAATATTCATTATTACCTCAAACTTATCTTTGCTTTATGTCAGAAGACCTAAATATTATTACTGGTACAAAAGCGGAGCAATATGAGTCATTGCTTCCTCAGATCAGGGGTTTGCTAGATGGAGAACCCGATTTAATTGCCAATCTTGCTAATGTTGCCGGCGCATTAAAAGAGCAATTTGGCTGGTTATGGGTGGGGTTTTATTTGGTAAAACCAGCTTCAAATAAATCTTTCACAAATTTGGAAAATGAATTAGTGCTTGGTCCATTTCAAGGACCTGTGGCTTGTACAAGAATAAAAAAAGGGAGAGGTGTTTGCGGTACAAGCTGGGAAAAAGCAGAAACCATTATTGTTCTCGACGTTGAAAAATTTCCTGGTCATATAGCTTGCAGCAGCTTATCAAAATCAGAGATCGTTGTACCAATTAAGAGCAAGGATGAAATAATTGGCGTTCTTGATGTTGATAGCGAGCACTTAAATGATTTTGATGAAACCGATCAAAATTATCTTCAGCAAATTGTTGCATTAATTCATTTTTGATCTGGCTCCGGCTCTTTTCATAATCGGAGCAATTTGACTACAAAAAACTTTTATTGAAAATAAAAAAGCGTCTCATTACTAAGACGCTTTGCCTATTGATAGTTGTGTTAGTAACTAAGCTTCATTTCCACTCTTCTATTTTTTTGACGGCCGGCTGCTGTTTTGTTATCGGCAATGGGTTCATCTTGTCCATGGCCTGCTGCTGTCAGGCGGCTTGCATCAACACCTTTACTTACCAAATAATCTTTTACAGCATTGGCTCTGTTTGCACTTAATGTCTGGTTTTTTTCAGGTGTGCCCGTATTGTCGGTATGGCCGTCAATAGAAAGTTTCAGATCAGGATTGTCCTGAAGAATTTTTACAACATCATTTAATCCCTTATTTGAGCTTGATAATAGTTTGTAACTACCGGTAGCAAACAAAACATGTTGAGCGGCGAAATCAATTTTCTTTTTTACTTCTTCTTTTATTGCCGGGCATCCTTGATTCTCTGCTAAACCTGCTACAGTAGGGCATTTATCTTCTTCATCATTTACTCCATCGCCGTCAGTATCGGGTACTGGGCAACCCTGGTAACGAGCCACACCAGCTACGTTTGGACATTTGTCTTCTTCATCATTAATACCATCTTTGTCTGTATCGGGTATGGGGCATCCTTGATAACGAGCTAAACCCGCTACAGTGGGACACTTGTCATTTTCATCATTGATGCCATCTTTATCTGTATCAGGTACTGGACAACCATCATATTTAGCAACACCCGCTACATCAGGGCATTTGTCTTTATCGTCCGTTATACCATCACCATCCGTATCCTTTGGTGGCTCAACAACAGGTACTGGAGGTAAAGGCTTTTGCTCTACTTTTTTCTGTCCAATGATCCCATACACACCAAAACTGTGATAAAAATGATAATTGGCAGTTTCACGGGTAACAGGAATACGGTATTGCGAGGTTACATTAATTCCTGCCTCATCAAACAAGTTCAATCTCAAACCAATTCCTAATGGCACAAATGCGCCATAGTATATTTTATACATGTGTGCGCCAATGCCTGCAGATGCATAAGGGATTAACCAGTAATCTTCTGTTACCAGTTTAAAATTAGCAGATGCATCGGCTTCAAGTAAAAGATTATTATTTCCAAAAGGCGGCTTGTCAGGGAAGGGATAGTCAAGAAAACTTCCATTCAATGTAGCTGCGAAATCTATTCTCGGTAATAATCCCTGATAATAGCTTATTGCAATGCCTGGAGACATTTCCTTGAACTTTGCAAGTTGTTTATTATTGAGAACGCTTGTTAGCGATGCATTACGAATACGCTGAGCAGACACAAAATCAGTAAGAGTAAAGCTTATTCCAATGGCAGACTGCCGGACAGTGGGCTTTGTTTGGCTGTAACCTGTAGCAAGCAAGCAAATAAGAACTGCTGCAGAAGCCAGTGCTTTCTTCATAAAGAGTTGTTTGGTTTAAACTAAACAAAAATAGCAGCTAAGTTCAATATCCGAAAAAAATTTATACCCTTGTTATGCACCTTCTCACGATGTCTTTTTTCTGTCAATCACCTCTACCTTTACTCGTGTTAATCCATCGCGATGGCCTATCTGCTTGGCTGCTGCCGCTGAAAGATCGGCCACTCTTTTCATTTTATAATGAAGCCTGTCATTTACTTTTACTACTACCGAGCGGCCATTGCGTAAATTGGTTACTCTTATCCAAGTACCTAAAGGAAGAACATTACAGGCCGCCGTCAATTTTTTTTGGCTAAAAATTTCGCCATTGGCAGTTTGTCTGCCTTCAAATTTATTGGCATAAAAACTGGCCGTACCATATAAAACCTTAGGGTAATTTTTCGAAATCGGAGGTCTGGTTTGCGCAATTATTTCTTGAAAACAAAAAATAAAAGCGATCAGATAAATAAAAAATTGTTTTTTCATTGTTAGGATTTTTGGAATATTAATTTTTGCCGCTAGTAATTGGTTCGACTTTCTTTCACTTCCCTGCAAAGTATCTTTCTCTCAATCTATGGTCTTCATTGTACATGTCATCATAAAAAATAATCTTTCCATTTCTTCCTTCGCAGGTAAAATATCTTATGAACAAAGGAATTTTCTTTTTTACCGGGATATAATGTTTTTCCTTTCTCGCTAGCCATTGCACGACAGAGTCAGTTTTTGTAAAAGAGCCTCTGCCCAAAGAATCTATATACGTGCTATCGTTCTGAAGAATAAAATTGCTCAGCTTTTCCCATTCCTGCACACGTACGCAACCATGACTAAGCGCTCTTGATGACTGGCTAAAAAGATAACGTTGGTTGGTATCATGTAAGTACACGGCATATTTGTTCGGAAAATTAAATTTCATGATACCCAATGCGTTATCATCACCACTGCCTTGAATTATTTTATAAGGAATACCTTTTTTATATTTTGACCAATCGACAAAATACGGATCTACTTCTTGATTCTCTGTATCCAGCAAACTGAAGCCTTTTTTCTCCAGGTAGCCCGGATCTTTTTTCAGCTCAGGTAAAAATTCTTTTACGATGATACTTTGCGGAACGCTCCATTGAGGATAAGTGATCATTTCAGAAATGGAACTGCTGAGCTCCGGAGTTCGTGTTAATGGCTTGCCTACTACAACTTTGGAAAAAATTCTCAGAGAATCGCTTTCCCATAGTTGCAAATAATACCCGGCAAGATTTACCCAAAGATATTTTTCAGGCATCTTAGCTGGCAGCATTTTATATTTATCAAGGCTAAGAGCTATGCGAAAAAATTTATCCTTATCAGTGAGGTTCAGCGATCGAATAGTTTCAGAGCCGGCTATTCCATCAGCTTTTAATTTTTTTTGCTGCTGATATTTTTTTATTCCCTTAGCAATCTCTACTGAATCCATTAGAGAATACGAAGAATCCAGCAATCCTTCTTCAAATAAACGTTTTGGTAATGACTTTTTAAATCCAATGGAATCATACACGGGATAGGGAACATAAGTATAGTCCTTAAACTCAGCGGTATCTAAAAACTGCTTTATTCCGGCTTTTAATTCTTGATACGCCTTTATCGTTGGTTCTAATGAATCAATAACTGCGGATATCGAGTTTGATTGAGCTATTTTTTGCAGTTGTTGCTCATAAAATTCATTTGTAAGGGCCGAATCACTGCGCAGGGTAATGCTATCCTTCTGCAAGCGTCCGAGCTTTACATCCTTAATGATCTGAACCAGCGCATCAGTAAGCAACAGGTCGGCTTTTGACCAAAGTACAGCATCTTTCCTTGCATTTGTATCCTGAGCAAACCTCTCTTTTAGCTGTGATACATTTTTAAAATGATAATCTTCGGGAAACAAGCCATAAAGCCTGGTATTACTTATAAAATTCATTACTGAATCAGCAATGGGCACCCATCGTTCTTCCCTGCTCCACTTTGCTTCGTGATCCGTTTTATCGTACAAATATTGCAGCGTTGCTGGCTGCAAAATTGAAATGGAATCTATTTTGCCAAGATTATCGTCAAAATGATTTACAATTTTCTTGATCACATCAGGAATTTTGGCAGTCATTTGTTGGGGGGTGTTGACTATTTCCTGGTGCGGCGGAATGTTACTGCTATTATTGCATGACAAAAGAAAAACCAATGAAATAGCAGTACAAAATACAGCCGCGCTACCTGTCAAACTTCTTAGGTGAAAACTATATGTATGGTTTTTTGTAATTAATTTCATCAGGATATAGTGGTCCTTATGCGCGACAAAATAATAAATCGTTTTAATATTCAGGTAATTGGTTTATCCATTTTTTTAACAGTAGCATTCCCAGGTTTGCATGCGCAAAAAAACCAACCCCAAGTAATTAAAACTTATAATGCTTATATACAGACAGTAAAAAAAGATAGCTCAAAAAAAATGGTAGAGTTGAAAACAATCATGCCAAACATCCGGTACGATCTGCGTTATGCAACTATTAACAATTTTATGCACCAACAATTTTATAAAAATACCGACCTGGCATTTTTACGATTACCCGTAGTATATGCCCTTGCTAAGGTTCAGCAGGAATTAAATGAAAAAGGCCTTTCATTAAAAATTTGGGATGCTTACAGACCATATCATGTAACTGTAAAAATGTGGGAATTGATCAAAGATGATCGCTATGTAGCCGATCCCAAAAAAGGAAGCGGACACAACCGGGGTATTGCCGTCGATCTTACGATCATTGACAAGGCAACGGGAAGCGAATTAAATATGGGCACTGGTTTCGATAGTTTTTCAGATACGGCACACCAGGATTTTATGAATTTGCCAACAGAAATTTTACGTAACAGGTCACTGCTAAAAACTACTATGGAGAAATATGGTTTTAAAGCTTTAAATACCGAATGGTGGCATTTTTACTGGAGTAATTCTGAATATGAATTATTAGATATTAACGCAAAAAAATTAAAAAAAATAAATTAAAAGATGTCTAAAATTTAATTTTTGACATTGGCCATTCCATTTTGACTATTCCCTATCTTCGTCCGATAAAAGTTCTTTGCGAACATGATCAACAGAAGAAATATCCGGGTAAAAGTGATGCAAACCTTATACACTGTTTTGAACGTGGAGAGCGAAACAAAACCCGGTGATGCAGTAAAGATTTTACAAAAACATTTTGAGCAAACACGACAATTATTTATCTATCTCACCTATTTTTTGTCAGAAGTTGCTCTTTATGCTGAAACCGATGCACATACCCGTGCAAGCAAGCATTTGACTACTTACGATGATCTTCATGTAAATACGAAAATTGCGCGTAATGAAATACTCCTGAAAATTCTGCAAGATGCCTCATTCAATGAATTTAAAAAAAAGGATAAGATTGATTTATTATTGGATAAAGAGCTGGTAAAAAAAATTTACCATGAATTGATCGAAACAAAAGAATACAAAAAATACATTGCTAATTCCCAAAGAGAAAAAAAAGAGGAACGGGAAATACTGGAATTTATCCTTGACAAATTTTTACTAAGCAAAGAAAGTTTTTTATCCCACATAGAAGAAAATTTCAGCAATTGGGAAGACGACGGTGAAATGATAATACAGTTGCTGGTAAATTACCTGCAAAAGCCCGGCACGTATAATTTCAAGGAAATGATCAGTGAGGAAAAATGGAATTTTGCTAAAAATCTTTTTCAAACAGTGCAGGAAAAAGCAGAATACCTGGAAGGCTTTGTTATACCAAAATTAAAAAACTGGGATCCCGAGCGCATCGCTTTGCTTGACATGATACTCATGAAAATGGGTGTTGCCGAGTTCCTTTATTTTGAAACAATTCCGCCTAAGGTTACCATCAATGAATATATTGATCTGGCCAAAGAATACAGCACATCGCAAAGTGGTCAATTTGTGAATGGCATTCTTGATAATATTCATAAAGAGCTGGTGCAACAAGGAAAAATGCATAAAGTGGATTTTAGAAAAGCATAACTAATGTTGCAGGTATTCATTTCGAGTTATTGTTGAACTGAGAATAAACAAAAAGAGATAAAACAAGCGATCAATAACCAGAAACCAACTACCTTTGCCTCTCGAAAAAATTCATTCCCACATGAAAAAATTATTAATTGTTATCGCAGCAACTGTTAGCATCATTGCCTGCCAGCAAAGAACTTCAAAAACAGCGGGCGAAAAACAAGTAGATCCTACCCAAGATTCAACCAATTTTACAACTATGCAATGGATCGATTCTACGGAAAAAGATCTTGGCTCTGTAAAAGAAGGTCCTGAAGTGGAAATAGCCTATAAATTCAAAAATACAGGCAATAAACCGCTGATCATTACGGATGTTCATGCTTCCTGCGGTTGTACTATTCCTGAAAAACCCCAAGAGCCTTTTGTTCCAGGTGCCGAGGGAACGATAAAAGCGAAATTCACCACGCAAGGACATCCGGGAACAAATAATAAATCAATCTATGTAACTGCAAATACAAAAAATCCTAACCAAGAATTAAAATTCCATATTGAGGTTGAACCGAATAAAACAAATTGATCTAAATAAAAAAATACAGATGAAATCAAAATTCTATTATCTCACAACGATGATTATTGCTGCTTCTTTTTCTGCTTGTATTGATCCTAATGCTACAGGGCAAGGTAAAGGAACTGGTAGCAGCATTGGTCCTTTAATTTTTTTGCCGTTAATTATACTTGTTTTTTGGCTCTTTTTCATCCGGCCTCAGACAAAAAAGCAAAAACAGCAAAAAACTTTTATAGAAGGTTTGCAGAAAGGTGATAAAATAGTTACCATCGCCGGTATTCATGGTACCGTAAATAAAATAAATGAAGACGGAACCATCAATCTTGAAGTGAGCCCTGGCAGCTATATTAAAATTGAAAAGTCGGCTATCAGCCTGGACTGGACCACACAACTGAATAAAGCAGGAACAGCAGAGAAGAAATAAATAGAACCGCGATTTATAGGATTATATGAGATTAAGAGGAAATCAGAATTGGTTTTCTCTTTTTTGTTACTCGATTGAACAAAATTAATCTTCTTAACTTTCCTCAAAATCCTTTGAATCTTTTAATCATGGTTCTCAGAGTTGGATTGACCGGTGGTATTGGTAGCGGTAAAACAACGGTAGCAAAAATTTTTGAGCTGCTGGGTGTGCCTGTATATTATGCCGATGATGCAGCTAAAAGAATAATGAATGAAGATGAAGAACTAAAGCTTGCCATCGAAAAACAATTTGGCAAAGAGGCTTACAAAAATGATGAATTGGATAGGAACTATCTCGCTTCAAAAGTTTTTGATGATCCTTTCCAATTAGAAATATTGAATACCATTGTTCATCCTGCAACTATCCGTGATGCGGCAAAATGGATGAATCAACAACAAACCCTTTACACTATTAAAGAAGCAGCTTTAATTTTTGAATCTGGCTCGACAGAACAATTGGATTACGTTATTGGCGTGTATGCCCCTACATCATTGCGCATTCAAAGAACTATGGAAAGAAATAAAATAGATCATGATGAGGTAATAAAAAGAATGAATAACCAGATCGATGAAAATATAAAAATGAAGCTATGCGATTTTGTCATTCACAATGATGAGCAACAATTGATAATACCACAGGTCATAGAGCTACATAAAAAACTGCTCAAGCTTGCTGAAGAAAAACAAGAGCAATAGCCATGAAAAAAATAATTATCCCACTATTTACCATTTTAGCATTCAATTCTGCACAAGCACAGCAAAAACCTCTCACCAAGAATAACAAACAACCAGTAACCAGCAAGCAGAAACAGGAACTATTTGGAATATTTGCAGGCCCTAATTTAAACTACCTGGACTATTATGATAAGGCAACAACCATTGAGGGAACAAACACAAGCTTTCATGCGGGATTATTGTTTCAACGGAATATTAATAAATGCTTTGCCCTGCAGCCGGCTTTGTTGTTCTCTATTCATGGCGGCAAGATCAGGGATATTGACAGCACAATGAATATAAAATTGATGAACATAGAATTACCGATCAATTTTCTTTACCGATATAAGCAGCTAATGATAGGTGTAGGGCCCAATTTTTCTTACGGAATTAATGGCAAAATAGAAGATCATGGAAACAAGAGGGATGTTTATGATGTCAGCGAATCTTTTGAAAGAACATTAAAGCGTTTTGAATTTGGAGGAAATTTTATGATTAGCTATATCTTCAAAAAAGGCCTGTTGGTAACTATTAACTTCTCTCCTGGATTTACAAATATTTATCAAGGTGATGGTTCTGCACCTCGTAATCTAAAAGCAAAGACAAGAATGTTTGGAATTTCTATTGGTTATATTTTTGGTACTAACAATGAATAGCCTATTATATTATCCTATTTCAACTTGGCCAGTGATTCCTTGATTCTTAAAAAACCTTTTTCAATATTTTCCATGCTATTGGCAAAGGAAATTCGAATGCAATCATCATCGCCAAAAGCGTTCCCTGAAACTGTTGACACGTGACCTTTATTGAGAAGATACATGCTAAGATCAGAAGAATTATGAATGGTTGTTTCACCATCACTTTTTCCAAAAAATGATTTTATAATAGGAAAAATATAAAAGGCTCCATCAGGCTTTGAACACTCAATACCGGGAATTTCCTCAACCAAATCCATTACTCGCTGACGACGATGCTCAAATTGGGTTACCATTTCATGCGTTGGACGAAGATCGGAAAGTAAAGCAGTAATTGCAGCCCGTTGTGTAACTGCATTGGCTCCACTTGTAAACTGTCCTTGCAATTTTTCGCAAGCTTTCGCTACGTTAACATTTGCGGCAATATAACCCAGGCGATAACCCGTCATGGCATATCCTTTACTCAAACCATTAATGATAATAACCCTGTCCTTTATACTATTGAACTGTGCAATGCTTTCGTGGGGGCCAACAAAATTTATGTATTCATATATCTCATCAGAAACAATAAAGACGTTTGGGTGTTTTTCAAAAACCTCAGCCAATGACTTTAATTCTTCTTTTGAATAAACAGCACCGGTAGGATTACAAGGAGAAGAAAAAATAAAAAGTCTTGTTTTATCTGAAATATTTTTCTCAAGCTCTTCAGCCGTTATTTTATAATTCGTGTAAACTGAGGTCTTAATCAGCTTTGGAACAGCTTCTGCCAATCTTACAATTTCAGAATAAGTGACCCAATAAGGTGTGGGAATAACCACTTCATCGTCTGTGCCTACAATTGCAAGCACTGCATTCGCAAGGCTTTGCTTGGCGCCAGTTGACACAACAATATTTTCGGGCTTATAATCAAGATTGTTATCTCTTTTAAATTTTGCACAAATAGCCTCACGCAGATCAGGATAACCCGCCACCGGGGGATAATGGCTCCAATTATCATCAATCGCTTTCTTGGCAGCTTGTTTTATATGTACCGGCGTATTAAAATCAGGTTCACCCAAGCTCAGGTCAATGACATCAATTCCTTTCGCCCTCAACTCGCGGCCAAGCTTGGCCATTTTTAAAGTCTCAGGCTCATTAAAGCGTTGTAAACGGGAAGATAATTGCATGAATTAAAAAATTTCGAGCGCAAAGGTAAAGGAAAGCGGCGAGCTATTAGCTGCGAACTTTAAGACTTTTACTCACAATGCTCTTTGAATCTGCCTCATGCTCACATCTTGTTTATTCAGTATAGTCAAACTTAAGCCACGAAAGATCAGGTTTGTATTTTTTTTCTCTTTTTAATTCATAATCATAAAACACCTGGCCGAGATTTTTCATAAATGGAAACCCGACTGTTTCATAATCGTAATGATCATCGTTATAAATACCATCGCTATTGCAATGAATGGTAGCGCTGAGCATGAATTCATTTTCATTTTCAAAATCCACCACATAACAAACATCGGTAAGAAACCCATAAGCCTCCCCTGATTTATGAAAGATGCGGATGTTGCCCGTTTGTTTTTCCTTTCTTTCACCCCACAAAATAAATCTTGAATATGCATCTGAATAAGACGAATCGTAGGATGGATATGCTGATTCCCTTGGAAACATAGACATATACTTGTAAACAAACTGGTAATCTTTCTTTTTCAATTTAAATCTTTGACTTTTTTTAAATTCTTTCGGAAAGAAAACGGTTTTTAGCATGGAATGAAGATCAACTAATGAAAGACGGTTTTTTTTAGAAAAATCAAATGGTTCCATTATGAGCTTATTGCCCGAATAATATCCTTTTCCTCTTTTATCGTTTCTTTTTGCATATATCCATTGGCTGGTTTCCAAAGGTTTTTGGTAAATGACATGACCGCTGATGTCAAAAAAGCTGATAGGGTTGGTATGGCGGTTCTCGTCTTCTGTTAAGCTTATACTTAACCGGTGAATGATCTCTGCGTCCTTGTAACCAAGTTTATGTAAAGACTTATTAATATTCTCTTGCCCCAAAAACTCATACAACCGGTTGAAGGCATCATTATCACTTACTAAAAATATTTTTTTTATATACTGAGCAATAGTAGGTCTTCCATCTGCTGCAGTGGGATCATTGTAAACAGCAGACTGCCCGCTGTAAGCAGTTTCCGTGATCATGGAAGTATTTATATCAATTTTTTTTCTTTTTAATCGATTTAATTCTTGCAAAGCAAGTAAAGCAACAGGGAGCTTTACTGTTGATGCAGGATAAAAATATTTATCATTTATATTAAAAAAATGATCTGTGAGTAAGGGTTTGCCATTTTTCTTGCGGTCAATTTGCGTATAAATTATTTGAATACCATATTCATCTTGATTTCGAAGCAGGGAATCAAAATACTGAGGATGCAAATGAAGGAAATCGGTGATAAAACTGTCTCCCTTTTCTGGAAGTTTTGTCATAATTTTTTTAGTCGGGTGACAGCCGGCAAAGAAAACGGCAGTTAGTGTAATAAAAAATAAACGAAACATAATTTTAAAACCCCATCTGAATGACGGGCAGATCTCAAATATAAGTTGAACCCGCTATTGAGTGGTTAAAAAACGCTATTTGGAAAGGGATTTTGACGCCTGAAAACCCTATCTTTGCCGCCCTTGATCGCCATAGCTTTAGCGAATGCGATCTGTTTTAAAATAAACCATCAAAGCCTCGTCCCGCAAAAAAATAGCCAAGTGGAAAAGGCAAAAAAGTAAACTGAAATAAGTATGCAACTGAAAGGTTTGGTTCGCTTCTTTACGATTCTGTTGGTTCTGTACTCCATTTACCAACTCTCTTTTACTTGGGTTGTACGCAGCCATGAAAAAAAATTGGAAGCACGTGCAAAAAAAAACGTTCAGACATTATACCCTGAAGCAAAAAAATTTAAAAATCCGGAGGACTACCCTGATTCAATTAAGGCATTTTATGATGCACGCATAAAACGTTTAGAAGATAGTACCAAGAATGTTACGATAACCTATGGGCTGAATGGAAAGATCAGTTACCAAAAAGCAAAAGAAAGCGAATTGAATCTTGGGCTTGACCTGCAAGGTGGAATGAATGTAACCCTGGAAGTAGAATTAGCAGGGTTACTGAAATCGATGTCTAATAACTCCACCGACCCTTTATTTTTGAAGGCGATAGAGAATGCAGACAAAAGAAAAGCGAACAGCAGTGCTGATTTTATAACGTTGTTTGCAGAAGAATATCAAAAATTAAATCCTAATGGAAGATTGGCCGCTATTTTTGCCACTGCCGGTCAGGATAAAATAAAAATTTCTGACAATAACGCCACTGTTATTTCTTCTTTAAGAAAGGAAGCAAGGGATGCATTTGATCGCACTTATAAAATCTTACGTACACGTATTGACCAATTTGGAGTAGCGCAGCCAAGTATTAATCCGGATCAGGATCGTGCTATTATTAATGTTGAGCTGCCTGGTATTAGAGATGAGGAAAGAGTTAAAAACTACCTGCAATCAACAGCAAACCTTCAATTCTGGGAAGTTTATAGCCTCGCTGATCTTGTGAAAACGGGGAGCTATCTAAACGCATCAAATGCTTTTACCGAAATGATGGGTGGCAAAGTTGCAAGAGATACAACAAAACAAGACACTACAAAAAACCGAGTTGATACTGCAAATAAGCTATCGCCAGCAGACACCTCTAAGGCAAAGACCAGCACAGCAACAAATGCCACGAAGACTCATCTTGAAGAGTGGATCATTCCTCATATTTACCAAGGTAATCAGGCCGCTGACGTTGGAGAGATTGGTTATGTAAAATCAAATGACACGGCTATTGTAAGAAGTTATCTTGAATCGCCGGCTATTCGCAGCAAATTTCCATCGGATCTTGTATGGATGTATGGAAAAGCTGAAAATGAGGCTATCGCTAAAAATAGTCAAGTTCCTTTGTATGCTATAAAAACAAATGGAAGGCAACAGCCTGAATTGGAAGGCGATGTTATTACCAGCGCCCATCAGGATTATCAAAATAATCAGGTAGAAGTGACTATGTCCATGAACACTCGCGGCACGAGAATCTGGGCTAACATGACGGAACGAAATTCTCCTGAAAAAAATAATAACAGAGGAAGATCAATTGCCATTGCAGTTGATAATATTATTTATTCTGCTCCTGCCGTACAAGGAAAAATTGATGGAGGGAGATCAAGCATTACCGGAAGCTTTACAATAGAACAAGCACAAGACCTTGCTAACCTTTTAGAAATTGGTAAGTTGCCTACCCCGGCTAAAATCGTACAATACCAAGTAGTTGGCCCCACCCTTGGTAAAGATGCCATCAATGGTGGTTTAAAAGCTTTTGCCATTTCATTTATTGTGATCTTTCTTTTGATGCTGGTTTATTATAACACAAGCGGATGGATTGCCAATATTGCTTTGATCTTAAACTTGCTTTTTACCGTTGGTGTTCTAACTGGGTTAGGAGCAACATTAACGGCTCCCGGTATTGCCGGTTTAGTACTTACCATCGGTATGGCTGTTGATACTAACGTGATCATCTATGAACGCATTAAAGAAGAGCTTACAAAAGGAAGCGGGTATATTCCTGCAATTAAAGAGGGATATAAACGTTCCCTTCCTCCCGTACTTGATGCTCACGTAACCGTGTTACTTACTGCCATTATTCTTTTCTCTTTTGGCTTGGGACCAGTAAAGGGCTTTGCTACCACTCAAATTTTAGGTATTCTTCTTTCATTATTCTGCGGAATCCTAGTAAGCCGCTGGGTTACCGATTGGTTTACTGATAAAAAACGTCATCTTGAATATTTTACGGGTATAAGCCAGCGTATTTTTAAACATGTAAATTTCAAATTCATTGAATACAGAAAAATTGCCTATGGCATTTCAATAATTGTTTTAATTCTGGGTGTAGCCTCTTTTTTCAATGGCTTTGATGAAGGTGTTGAATTCAAAGGAGGTCGCAGTTTCCAAGTTCGATTTGCAGAGAAGCCTCCCGTAGAAAAAATTCGCGATGAACTCAAAGTTAATTTGGCTGGGGCTCCTTCTATAAAAACTGTAGGTGATGTTCATACGCTTGATATCACCACATCGTATCTTATTGATGATACAAGACCCCAAGGAGTTGTGGACTCACTGGTAAAAATCAAATTATTTGAAGGACTGAAACCTTATTTTCCAACCAACTTTACCTATGCACAATTTGATAAAGCTCCAAACAATATTGGAAAATTGGGTTCAAAGAAAGTTTTGCCAACCATTTCAGACGACTTAAAGTCGGGTGCTAAAAAAGCAACAATTATTGCCCTATTGATCATCACGCTATATATCTTCATTCGTTTCCGCGATTGGAGATATTCATTAGGCACAATAGTAGCTCTGTTGCACGACGTATTTGTTACTTTGGCTGTATTTTCCTTTGCAAGGTCTATTGTACCATTTCCATTAGAAATTGACCAGCATTTTATTGCAGCCGTGTTAACGGTAGTTGGTTTCTCTATGAACGATACCGTAATTGTATTTGACCGAATTCGTGAGTATGGCCGGCAAATGACAGGTGCTACAAAAGAATCGATCATTAACAATGCGATTAATCATACGCTGAGCCGTACTATAATGACATCGTTAACAGTATTCCTTACTATACTTATTTTGTTTATTGTTGGCGGCGAAGTAACTCGCGGATTCGCATTCGCTATGTTGGTGGGCGTTATTACGGGTACCTACTCATCGGTATTCGTTGCCGCTCCAATCTTGGTTGACCTTGCAAGAAATAAACCTTTGGGTAAAGCAGATACTGTAGTTGAAGTAAAACAAAAAGTTTCTTCAACACCATCGTCCAAACCGGCAACAGCAAAATAGTCCGTTAATTAAATTGATTGAAATATAAAACCCTCCAAAATCGGAGGGTTTATTTATTTCTTGATAATCTGTTATAATCCTCTAAATCATGGTTCTATTTACACGGCGAAGCTTGTTCCACACCCACAAGTTTTACTGGCATTAGGATTTTTAAAAGTGAATCCTCGGTTGTTCAAACCATTTTCCCAATCTATTTCCATTCCATACAAATAAATTTCATGTGCCTTGTTCATAATACAATCGATATCACTTAGAGTAAATTGAATATCACCTTCTTGTTTATGATCAAATCCCAAAATATAGCTCAAGCCGGAACATCCGCCACCCTTCACTCCCACTCTTAACAGTTGAGTGTCATCAAAACCTGATTCTGCCATTAATTTCCTTATTTGTTTAACAGCGCTTTCAGTAAAATTTATCGGTGTTATTGTCATTGCTTGCATTCTGCAAATTTAGTCATTAATCAAGTTGTATTGGCTTTAAAATATGTTATAGTTCAACTGTTTCTTAACCTTAATAGGTTTGAATACAGTTTTAGATTTCAGCCATATCACCAATATGTGCACGGTTAAATTTATTTCCCTTTGAGGGTCATTCCTAAAAACTTACTATACTTCTTTGCAGCCCTCATCACTAATTGCTGTTTTGTTTTGCTAAAAGGAAGAAATGGATTTGTTTCAATAACTACAGAGTTATTTTTAATGGTACGTTGCCAAGTGCCTTCAACCTTTCCGTTGATAAGAATCGTATTATTGAAGATCGCATTTCCTCTGCTTACATTTTTTCCAGAGTGATCAGCCTTAAGCACAAGGCTCCTGTCTTTATAAGCAATGGTATATTCATCGTAGTTTGGTAAAAGGTAAGATGATTGAAGCACATCCTTTTTAATTAAAGCGGAAGGCTTGAAAAAATAATCTCTCCCTTCAATAACTTGTTTTTTGAAATATGATTTGACCATCTCCATGCCTTTTTTCACATCTGTCATTGGCAAACCCGACCACCAAGAAAAATCTTGAAGAGTAGCAGGTCCGTGACTGGTAAAGTATCGTTTCACCAATTCTGCCAATGCTTCTTCACGATCTATCAATTTCGCTTTGGGTGCTCTTTCATTAATCAAAGTATAAGTAAACTGTTTTCCTTTTCTCGGTCCACTGCAAATAATGCCATCCAATTCGGCATGTATCATAATATGTATGAACCGTAAATCATCTGTAGCAATTCTCGCTTTTTGAAGTGCAGTTTTTAACTCATCTCTCGTAAGATGCTTTTGACCCTGCAGCGCTTTTGCTAATACATCATTGCTTTGTTTAACAATTTTATTGCTTAATCGAACTCGCCGATCATTGTATGCCAATAAAGGGAAAATATGCGGAGCGGCCAATTCAATCATCCATCGAATATCTTTGGGAGTTACAAAATGCCAAGTAGGTCTTAAAACATGAGTGCGAAGAATTTTTCCTTCATTAAAAGCTTTTTCAACATCACCATCTTTCAACCCTTGCAATCGCAAGCCAATGGCCCATTTCGCCATTCCAAAATCTTGGGCTTGCATAGCTCCCATCCATGATATTAGCTCCTGTGGCTTCTTAAATTTTGCATCTCGTAATTGTTGATTGATTAGGCGATGACTGACGATGTCAGATGAATTCATAAGGATCTGTTCAGTAATCGAAAATAAAATTAATTTATCAATTACTTTTTTGTTGCGTCTGTGCTACTTCTTGCTGTTTCTGTTGCGCTTGTTGTTGTTTTGCCCTTTTTCTGAAAAACCCTCTAAATAAAAAATTATGCTGAAGTGCTTCCATGTCTTCATCAAATTTTTTTGTGCCTGCGCGCAAATTTTCTACAGTAGCTCTTAAATTATCAGCGGTTTCTTTATCCTGAAACACTACTCCTGCCAGGTTGCTGCTGTCCCGAAGCCTGTAACTAACATCCTCTAAGTTCTTAGTAAGCTCCCTTGCATTGGTCGACGCCTCCTGAATTTGCAATGAAGCAGTTTTTAATCTGGCAAAAAGAATAGTATCATTTATCAAATCATTGGTTAGGGAGCCTGCTTTTTGCATTTTTGAAGTATAGTCTGCGAGATTCGATGTAAGCAGTTGAATATTTGTTGAGGCCATCTGCAGGGTAGCGGCAGTAGCCGCAAGTTGTCTTGCCATATCATCATCTGTAAGTAATTTACCAACGGTGCCCTCTCCTTCCGCCAGTCTTTTGCTTACTACTTTGAAATCGGTTGTAATAGCTGAAAGATTCTTGTTGCTCTCCTGTAATGTATTCATCATCGCTGCGCTGTTAAATGGCACATCGGTTTGCAACGTATCCCCGGATTCAACAGTAGGCCGCCCTGGCGTTCCTCCATAAATGATAATGATCCTGTTCCCAATCAATCCGTCTGAACCAATTTTTGCCCTCGCATCTTTATATATAAAATCTTCTGATTTTTGCTCCATTCTCATTTCTACTTCTACACGGGATTGACTGACAATTTTTAATTTTTTTACCGTACCTATCTTTACTCCCGAAAACCAAATATTATTCCCTTTCTGCAATCCGCCTACATCATTAAAGACAGCGTTAAGAGTAATTGTTTTTTCAAAAGTTTTTCTTTGTCCTCCCAATACCAGCACGCCTGCTGTAAAAATAACTATTCCCAAAAAAATAAAAATTCCAACAATTATGGCCCGTTTGCTTTGTACTGCTTTCATGTGTATATTTTTATTTTAGCCCTATGCCGGCAATTGTCCCGACTGTAAACATCAGGGCTCAATCATATTTTATTCTATAAAATTATAGTCATAGAAACCTTTGATCCGTTCATCGTCTGTGTCAAATACTTCTTCAAAATCCCCCTGCCGTATAAACTTTCCATCTACCAGCATAAATATTCTGTCGCCGGTTGTTTTTGCACAGGCAAGATCATGAGTGATGATGATTGAACTTGTTTTATACCGTTCCTTCACCTCTTTTACGAGGTTGTTTATTTCAACGCTGGTTAAAGGATCTAATCCTGCTGTTGGCTCATCATATAATATGATTTCGGGTTTCAAAATCAGAGTTCGAGCAATGGCGATCCTTTTTTCCTGACCTCCGGAAAGTTCTGCTGGTAGTTGATCGGCTGTTTCTGCTAATCCAACGGCATCCAGCACATCTTCTATTGCTTTATTTATCTTTTCTTGTGAAATATTTCTTTCGTGCCTGATCAATGGAAATTCAAGATTTTCCCTCACTGTCATACTATCATATAGTGCACTATGCTGAAATAAAAAACCGATTTTCAACCGAAGCTCTATCAGTTCCTTCTTATCGAGTTTATGCACTTCCTTTCCAAAAACTTTTACAACACCTTTGTCTGGTTTCATCAGCCCGGCAATAATTTTAATTAACACAGATTTTCCTGAACCTGAACGTCCGAGCACCACGATATTTTCCCCTTTATACAACTCTAAATCGATCCCCTGTAAAACATGATTATCGTCAAATGACTTATACAATTTACTGATTGAAATCACCGCCTCATTCTTATTATTTACCTGCTTACTCTTCATAATTATTTTTGAAAATAGAGGGGGTTAAAAAACTTAACAATAGTGATTTCCTCTATAAAAATTAAAAACATGATGATGACTACAGATAAGTTTGCAGCTCTTCCTACTCCTTCGGTTCCCTGTGTAGTTGTAAACCCTTTATAACATCCTATAATCCCAATAGTAAATCCAAAGACAACTGAGCGCAAAAGTGAAGAAGTAAGTTCAGCATAACCAATTTTGAAAAAAGCATCATGAATAAAAAGGGTAAAACCGGTTTGGTCCTTTGCATGCACATCTATAAATGAACCCATCAATCCTATAAAAGCGCTATAGATCGTTAAAAGAGGAACCATAAAAGTAGTTGCCAGCACCCGGGTAACAACTAAAAATTTAAATGGATTTACCGCCGATACCTCCATTGCATCTATTTGTTCGGTCACTTTCATAGAACCCAATTCGGCTCCTATTTGCGAGCCTATTTTTCCGGCGCAGATTAATGAAGTTATTAAAGGTGCCAGGGCTTTTACGATAGCTATGCCTGTTAATGAAGGCAACCATGATGTAGCTCCAAAATCTGCTAGAGCTGGTCTTGAGTGATCAGTAAAAACCATTCCGGTAATGAAAGCTGTTAATGTGATCAATGAAAGAGATTTATACCCAACTTGGTAGCATTGTTTTATTACCTCCTGGAACTCGTAAGGCGGTATAAAAGCTTCTTTAAAGAATTGAAGAATAAATTTGGAGACATCATGAATTCCGGTAAAAAACCGGTCGATGCCCTTTGAAATAAAATATTTTGGGGCCTGGTTAGAAGCTGCATCCATAACTAATTATTCCTTTTGTAAGGAGGTATGCAATTTTCTTTCCAGAACTGCTCGGTTTCGCAAACTGCATGTGTAACAAAGAGTTTTAACTGCTATCTGCCGTCCCATCATCATCATTTTGTCCGCATATTCACACACCTGCTCACAATAAATCAACACATTGCCCCAATATGATTATCCTTCTCATAAAATATTTTTATTTGTGCAGCTATGGCTACTTTATTCCAGCTAGCTGTTTGCTTTAAGTAGAATTCTGTTCACAGTATATGGAAACAATCTTTTGTTCACATATTACAATAGTGCCCTCGCAAAAATATTCTGGGCACACAAAGCGGATGACAGAAGCAGCAGAGTCATTCAGGGCTTTTACTCTCCGCTCACCATTCGACTACTCACTTGAGCACATCAAGCACCTTATACATTTTTTGCACAACGGAAGATGATGAACCACTATAGTTATTTACAAGGAAAGAGAAAATATATTGAGTCCCATCACCCGAGGTATGATATCCGCAAAAGCCTTTTACATCACTGATGGTGCCACTTTTCATTTTCATATTGTTATATTCGGGCAGGGCATCGAAAAAATAAGAAAACCAAGATTGTTTTTTTGCAAACTTTAAAACTTCAACTTGCGCATGAGTGGTCACGCGATTTTGGGGTGAGAGACCAGAGCCGTCCTTAATATTCAGTTCCTCAGGATCAAGCCCTTTTTGCTTCCAAAAATCTTTTACGATCAATACGGCGGTATCTGTTGCTCCAAAACCTTTCTTCTCATAGGCGATAGTTTTTATTAATGCTTCGCCATAGAGATTAATGGATTTTTTTAAAAACCAATAGATGATAGAGTCTAGATGTGGGGAATAGTGAGAAAATAATATCGTTGTATCATTGACCGGTCCTTCATAATGTATTTGCCCAATTTTCATTTTTGACAATATTTCCCATATAAGAAACGATTTGAACTCTTGTGAAGGATTAGGAGACGCTGATGAAATAGTAAAAGCATTTTCATCAACCGGAATAGTACCCCTTATGACACCTCTGAAATCGTGCAAAGGATAATACACATAAGCATTATCACCTGTGCCTTTTGCTGCTGATGTAGCCAAAGAGGTCAAAATTGTCGTCGATATTTCTGGACGTTTCCTCACGATTCTAACAGGGTCGCCAACCTTGCTGCCCGATCTCAATATAATATCATACTGATTCTCCCTCCAGTTAAAACCGCCGGTACCAGCTCCGTAATAATTTCCTATATCCTGCCAAATCCATCCATCAGGAATGGTTTCATCGTTCCATCCTGAATGATCAACGGAAATGCCACCATAGCTTATGATGCTCAATTTTCTAATCACTGTTTTAATTTTTTCGCCAATTGTACTGTCCGAAGTGCTTACCCAGCGCCAGCTTCCAAATGTCGGATCACCGACAGATTTGATATAAAAATTTCCAAACAAAACGTTGCCCTTAATTTTTCCGACATGACCAAATTTTGTTTCATATCTGAAGTCTTTTCCCAACAATTCAAACGCTGTGGCTGCCGTAATAATTTTTTGTGTAGATGCCGGCGCTAAACCAACTTGAGAATTTTTATCAAACACCACCTCTCCCGTTTTTACATTGATCACATATAAGGAGCTGCTAGCATGTCTGAGCTGAGTATCCGATTCAAATTGCTGATAAGCTTTCTGCAATTTCTCCTTAACAGTTTGTGCATGCAAACCAGCAACAAGTAACCAGCAACCAGCAACAAGAAAAGCTTTCTTCATGAAAACAGAGTTTATGTTTCAAAACTAAAAGAATTAAATTTACAGTCATGGAAAATGAAGTTAAAGAAGCGGCGCCAAAATATAATTTTATTACCCCAGCTCAATACCTGGAAATGGAAAGAGCAGCGGAGTACAGAAGTGAATATTATGATGGCTATGTACGAGCCATGAGCAGTGCCAGCTTGAAACATAATAGAATAGCCAGAAATCTATATAATACCATTGGCAATTTTCTGAAGGAAAAAAGTTGTGAAATCCTTCCCTCAGAAATGAGAGTTAGTACTCCATCTCATGATTCATACATGTACCCAGATGCTCTGATCGTTTGTGGCAAACCGGAATTGGAAGATGACAAATTTGACACGTTAAAAAATCCTTCTGTTATTTTTGAAATACTTTCACTCTCAACCGCTATGATCGATAAAGGAAGAAAGTTTTTCTTCTATCAGCAAATACCTTCATTAATGGAATATATCATGATTGATTCGTTACAAAGATTTATTCAGCTTGGACGCAAACAGTTCGATGGCTCATGGAGATTTGAACAAATTTCTGATCCAAACGGAGTACTCACCATCAAAACAATTGATCTTGATCTGCCTCTTTCAGAAATTTATGACAGTACAGAGCTTTAACTGCCGATAATAATTCTTCGCACCGAATAACGCCTTTTTCTTTTTTTGCAAAATCGTCTTGAAATCACAAATGCTTAATCATGCTCCACCAAAGTCTTCACCTCAATTTTTTCTAAGTCATGATCTGCTGGCCCAGTCAATACTTTGCCCTCAACTGAAAATCTTGAGCCATGGCAAGGGCAATCCCAGGTTTGCTCTGCATTATTCCAAGCCACTGAACATTTCATGTGTGTACACATAGGGTTAATCGCATGCAATTCACCATGCTCGTCTTTAAACAAGGCTATTTTTTCTCCATCGTATTTCACCACCTTTGCCTCACCAGGCGCTAGTTCTGCAAACTCCTCTAATTTTTCTCTATCGAACCATTTACCGATGAATTTTTTCAAAACATCTACATTATGTTTGAAAAACGTTGTAAATCCTGCTATAGGCTTGATCCGGTTAGGATCGAATAAATCGATATAAGGGCTTTCTCCCTTAAGGATCATCCGTCTTAATAGTAATGCAGCAACACTGCTATAAGTCATACCATTACCGCCATAGCCGCTGGCTACAAAAGTATTTCCCGGATTGCCTGGCAAATGACCAATGTAAGGAAGACCATCTGCCGGCTCAAAATATTGCGACGACCATTTGAATAAAACCTCATCTACCTTAAAATGTTTTCGGATATAACTTTCCAACCGCAAAAAACTTGCGTCTGCATTTTCCGCCTCGCCGGTCTTATGATCCTCACCTCCAACAATCATAAATTCTTTCCCATCAATTTTTTGCGAGCGGATATAGTGGTATGGATCGTACATATCATACACAAGGTCGTGAGGATATTTTCCATTCTGCAGCGTAAAGGCCATGGCATAACTGCGCCAGGGTTCGCATCGCAAATGAATAAGATTTATTCCCGGCGGTGTATGTGTGGCATAAATTAAATTTGCTGCACGAAAATTTCCATTGATGGTTTCAATAGTAATGCCCTCAGTATCTTCAATGCCTTCTACCCGGCAATGTTGCATAATTATTCCGCCGGCCTCTTCAAAAGTTTTTGCCAGCGCATACACATATTTTACAGGATGGAATTTCGCCTGACCTCTTACTTCAATTGCTTTCTCAAATTCAATATTTACCGGAAGCGAAAGATTATAGGAAACATCAAGACCCACCTCCTGGCAGGCTTCATAAATTTCATCGAGTTCTTCAGATTGTTCGTTTGTCTGAGAAAATAAATAGGCTGATGCTTCTTCAAATCCGCAATCAATTTTATAATCTGATACATTGGTTCTTATTAATTCAATTGCCTCGGCTGTAGCCTTTGCCACCAATTGTGCATTTTCTTTTCCAAAATTTTTAACGATCGTAGTGTAAGGAGTGTCAAGCAAGGTATTTAAATGTGCTGTGGTGCCGCCAGATGTGCCAAAGCATAAATTATTTGCTTCGATCACTATACATTTTTTTCCAGCGCTTTGTAATAATAAAGCGATACTAATACCAGTGATTCCTCCACCTACGATTGCCACATCATAAATTGTTTCAATATCCGGGTCATTTACCGGTTTATAAACAGGCATGTTGTTTTGCCACAAACTTGTGCGGGTTCCGTCTCTTTGTATCATAATAAAAAATATTAGTAATACAATGCGTTCAATTTCCCTGCCATTTTGGACAAAATGTTAGATCACAAGTAACAAGAACCAATTAAATTGTTAATTTATAATTTGGCTCTTGTAAATTATTTCTTGCGATTTTATTCTTCATCCCTATGAAACAATTTTCTCAGTTCACCTTTTGCCTTTTCAAGAGGTTGTTTTTCTTTTTTTGTCAAACTTTTACCTGCCCGATTAATATAAAAATTCAGCATAGACATAGCCGATTGATAGGGGCCACTTTTTTTTCTTTTACTATGTTCAGCCGAACGCTTCAGTGATTGGGCAATTTTCTTTGGATCCCTGTTTTTAAAAACTCCTTGCTGCAGATCAAGCGCATTACTATGCTCTGTAACATTATGTGACCATTTTTTCCTCGAGGCTGATTTTTTTGTGGCCTTTTTTGCTGTGGTTCTTTTTTTGGTGGCAATATTTTTAGTTGCCATAGTTTTTGAATTTTTAGTTGCCAACTTTTGTTCTTCGATCAGCATCCGTTGCCTGCCTGCCGGTAGGCAGGTGTCACTCACTTGTGCTGTTATATTTTAAAGTAACAATTCTTGTACAGCGTATAATAAGTGAGTATTGTAAAATCCTTTCTTAAGCTTCCCGAAATTCCAATAAGATGCACTGACTCATTCATAATAACACTTTAAGGAGTCAGTCACAAAAACTATTCCCTGATTTATGGTATTACCTCAAACAGCAAAAATTGCGTTTTCTGAGTTTTAGAAAAATTATCGTCGGCTACAAAAATTAAACTGTGGTGACCGTTAGGGAATACTGGGCCAAACGTCACTCCTTCAATGTTGTCGATAAAACGGTTGAGATTGTCCATGTTCAATAGTAGCCTTTTTTTGATCGGTTTTTGAGGAGGGTTTTGAAAAAGAGAATTTACTGATGAAATATCTTCTGCATTACTGATATCGGCCAAGTAAACCCGAATGGCAGATGATTGTCGCCCTGTTGAAAAAGCTCTTTCAATGACCATGAATTTGTTTTCTCCTAAATATAAAATATCCGACACTCCATTAATTCTGAAAGCTCCTGGTGGATTTGGCGGATAAGGCACAGGGTCTATTTTATAGGCATATTGAGCAGATTGCTTTTTTGTGGCTCTGTCAAATTTCAAAATTCGTATCCAAGCTGTTGAATCGCCAATACCGGCTCTCGGGCCATCCTCATAAATAACATCTTCGACGCTGACGTAAACATTGCGATAATTCTTATCAAAACTTACACCCTCAAATACTCCGTTATGTCGCGGGCCTTTTTCCTCCGCTTGGGTATGCATGTTAGCTGGTAGCTCAAAACTATCTTTATAACGTCCGTTTCTATTCATGATTACGATTGAAGGATCTTGTAACACCATTGTCTGCGCATTCATGAACCTTTGTCCTTCACTTGCCCAGATCAATTCATCACGGGTTTTATCATAGCGCATTGCTTCAACATCTGCAGAATGAATGCGATCCTTTGTAATGTCAGCATAAGGTTCTCCTTGCGGATTAAGCAATGCAGTTACCTCAAGGATTGGCACGCTGTCAATTCCTTTTTCACTGAGATGTATCTGCGCTGTATAAAATCGGGTGGGCCCTTTAGAGGAAGGATCATCGCTGATCAGGTAATAAACATTTTTGTCTGCATCGTAATCGATCCCCGATAAGCCTCCGACAATTGTTCCTTTAAATGGCAGCGAATTGGGAATATCATACTCACCTAAAAACTGTAATTGCGAAATACTATTTGATTGATTGAGATTGCCGATTTTTTTGGAAGAGGAGCAACCTTGCAAAAACAAGAATAACAGCAAAGCAGAAATTATTCTATTTGACATAGAAATAACTAATCTTAAGTTTGAAAATTTATGAGCTTACGAAGATATGAGGCTTTGATTATGAATTGAGGAAATTGTGCAATTTGCTTTAATGGTGTGCAAAATCTAATTCAAAGCTTCCTTTGATCCTTTCAATCGGCGGATTAAAATAACCAAATTTGAGTTGAGGAAATTCTTGATGAATTTCTTGCATCAATTGTTTTACGCCCATGCATTCTCCTGTATCTGTTACACCAATCTTTCCAAGATACCAGTCAGGATCGATATTGAAATTGCGCCACTGTATCATTTTTAATCCTGTTTCTTTGATCAATTTCCGTAATGCTTCATATTCTGCCATGCTATCCGTCATGCCAGGAAAAACAAAATAATTAATAGATGTCCAGCCATTAAAGGAGTTAACAATTTTTAGGCTTTCGATGATGTCTTCAAATTCGTAATTATTCGGCCTGTAATAAGGCATGTAAACTTCTCTTCTCGCTGAGTTTGTACTCACACGAATGGAATTTAGCCCTGCCTCACAAAGTATTTTGACCGCATCAGGTCTTGAGCCATTTGTATTGATATTAATGCTCCCCTTTGAAGTGTGTTTCCGTATTTCAATGATGGCATCCCGAATAGTTTCCCACATCAGCAGCGGCTCGCCTTCGCAACCTTGTCCAAAACTTACGATGGGATATGGTGCCGACTCAAGATGTGGCACAGTATATTCAACAATTTCTTCAGGGAATGGTAGAAATG
Organism: Chitinophagaceae bacterium; assembly: GCA_036005185.1. Taxonomy (GTDB): domain Bacteria; phylum Bacteroidota; class Bacteroidia; order Chitinophagales; family Chitinophagaceae; genus VBAU01. The sequence continues at coordinate 115,354 of DASYQS010000005.1, forward strand.
TCAATCGATCTTGAGTAGAAATAATCGGTTCTTCATCTGGCTGCAGCGAAATACATCCCACACAATTAGCATTACACGCCGGTGATACGGGAATAGGACATTCCCATCTTTTTAAAAAATAATTCCGTGCAGCAGGGCAACTGTAAGTAAGAGCACAATTATTTGCCAAATGCTTCACTAAGCGATTATGCGGGTAGGCTTTCAACAACTGCTTTACTCCTTGTTCAACTTTTTGCTGATCATATCCTTCACAGTCCTGACGTATATCTCTTTCGATTCTTATAGCCGGAACATAAAATTTTTCATTGAACCATCCCACTGCTGTATAACAAAACAATGGCAGCGTTGGTGCATCCTTTAAAGTTTCATAAGCTGCTAAATAAAATCCCGTGTGCGCTGGTGGAATAAATGCAGCAACGGCCCAACCTTTTTCACACAATCTCATTTCACCTGTTCTTACATCAACACCGATTCCCCTGCGCCCTGGCAATTCATAACATTGACCACCATTTGGCAATTCTATCCATTCTTCTTCAGGCACAGATACAGCATCCCAACCACTTCTGCCCGTAGCATAGAGTGATTTATCTTCAAAAATATTTCCTTTTCCATCCGAGTAAAGTATATATGGTGATTGATAAAGGGTCATAAAATCGTATGGTCATATGAGTCTTATAGATCACCTTGTCAAAAATTTGACTATTTTGACTTGTATGATTTATTTGACTGAGTTATTTGCAAATTTCGGTTATTTCCCTTGCACAGATAATTGTTGTTGACAGAATTGATTGAATTCATCTTCATGAATATGATCAGCATTAATAACTTGTACCTGAAGAATTCTATTATTTTTAAAATCAAGAGTCAGCAGGTCATGTTTTTTAATCACATTTAACAGTTCATTCCATTCCACTATTCTATCTCCGGCTAAACCAGGTAAAACGATATTCCTTTCGGTAACAATAATTTTTTCCCCGTTTTCCCTCTTTTTTAAATAGATCCAGAACAAAACAATCGCTCCACATAATATGGCATGGCTGACAGCCACCAGTGAGGCTCCCTTGCTCCAAAAATAAATACTGCCGCTAATGATAAGTACAGATTCAAATAATAGTAATGATAAATGTTTTGCTAAGCTGTTCAAAAACTTCTTATTGAAAATACCCACAACCAATAAAAAAATACTGACGATAAAATATACTGCTGAAAAAATCCAATCTTTTGGGCTTTCCTGTTCTGTATGTAATAAATCAAAAACAAAAATTAAGGCAATGAGGATATGAAAGGCGGATAATATTGTTGACCGATCTTTTTGTTTTATTTGAAATGTGTACACCAGAACTGGATTAAATAATGCTGAGCCGAATTTCTGCTTTACAAGAGCTCTGACGATAAATGTCGGGACGCCAATCATAAGCGCCGGCACGTAACGCAACAAGGTTTGATAGTAGCAATAATATTGGGATCATAAATCTTAGGCAGGATTTGATTTGACTAACAAATTGCAAAGTTTCCATAACACCCTAGCACCCACATTCGCATCCCAGTCGGTTTCACCAACGCCAACTTCAAGCAGATCGAAGCCGATCAGTTGACGGCCACTCTGCAGCAACTTATTGAACAAGTAAAACAATTCCTCTATTTCAAATCCGCCATGCACCGGTGTTCCGGCATGCGGGCAAAGCTTGGGATCCAGGCCATCAATATCAAAACTAATGTGCACTTTTTGCGGCAATTTGTTTATTATTTCATCCGCAATTTGTCTCCATGTCTCGCCTTCGTATTGCCTGCGCTTGACATCTTTATCAAAATAGGTGGTAATGCGACTATTGCCACTATTAATTATTTCCAACTCTCCACTGCTGTAATCACGAACGCCTACTTGTACCAGTATCTTTAAATTTTCAATCTCCTGCAAGGCATTGTACATGATACTTGCATGCGAGTAAGTGAAGCCACTATACCCAATCCGCAGATCACAATGCGCATCAATTTGCAAAATGCCAAAATCGCCATGCTTTTCAGCAATTGCTTTAAAATATCCAAGCGGCGTGCTATGATCGCCTCCCAACAGTGCAACTAATTTACCCCGGCTTAAAAGACTTTTTGCTTGATCATACACCCATTTGTTCAAATAAGTGCTTCCTTCGTTTACATCCTTTAAGGTTTTTCGCATGAACTGGTTATCTTCTACTTTCTGACCTCTCGATATGTAATCAATGTATAGCTCGGCTTCTTTACGCAGGTAATCGCTCTTCATCAAAAGCTTTTTGTCCACTTCACGCAAATAAAAACCCTGTTTCCATCCTTCGGGGTTTTCATCATCAAAAATATCTATTTGAATACTGGCCTTACGAATATGGTCTGCTGCTCTGGCCGTTCCGGCACCATAACTTACCGTCACTTCCCAGGGAACCGGCAAAACAATCAATCTTGCGTCTTCTTCGCTAAAAGGCAAGCCAAAAATATTGTTGTTGGGATTACCAGCACTGTTCGGATCAAATTGTGAAAGATCAACCATATAAAAAATTTCAAAAAACGCGGGGTGCAAATTAATCCTGTTTACAATAGTTGCAAAAAAATTTGATTTTCATCAAGAGACACAGTTGTGCCGCATAACTCAAGGAATGCTCTATAATTCCCTAACTCGCAACTCTAATTCGTGCCACATATACATTTTAACGGGTTATATCACCAATTTCTGTGCTACCTTTGCACACTCATCACTGCTAGATAGGATTATGAAAAAAATACATATCGTTCTGTTGATTTTTATTGCTGCCACGATTGCTGTTCTTATTAGTTTTATGGGAACGCTAAGTACCTATGATACAGTGGAAACTGCTCTGAAAAAGAAAGGAAAAGTTGTAAGCATAATAGCCAAGCTAGATCGCACCCACCCTGTAGAATATGATGCGGTAAAAAATCCAAATTATCTAAGCTTTATGGCCTATGATTCTTTAGGCGGCAATATGAAAGTGATTTACAGAAAGGAAAAGCCTACAAACTTGGAACATAGCGAACGTTTGGTATTGAAAGGTAAAATGAATGATGACCATTTTGAGTGTTCGGAAATTTTAATGAAATGCCCATCGAAATATAAGGATGACATGAACCAGGCGAAAAAGAATCTTCAGGAAAACGCAGCGACAACACCACCCAAGAACTCCACAACACAATATCAATAAGGGATGAACTACACCGGCGAGCATTTATTACCTGGATTATTGGGCCATTTTTTTATAATCCTTTCTTTGGTTGCTTCATTGCTTGCCAGTTTTGCTTATTTCAAAGCCGTTCAATCAAAAAATGAATCAGACACAGCTTCATGGAAAAATTTGGCCCGCGGTGCGTTCATTACAGAAACTGTTTCCGTCTTTGCCATTTTTGGAATTCTTTTCTATATTATTAGCAATCATTTTTTTGAATACAAATATGCTTGGCAACATAGCAGCCGCTCGCTGGAAATAAAATATTTGCTCAGTTGTTTTTGGGAAGGTCAGGAAGGAAGTTTTCTTTTATGGAGCATTTGGCATTGTGTATTGGGGCTAATTTTAATCAGCAAAGGCAAACAATGGGAAGCGCCAGTAATGACTGTGATAAGCATTGCACAAGTTTGTCTTGCTACGATGATTGTAGGTATTTATTTTTTTGACTCACGAGTGGGTTCCAATCCTTTTGTTCTTTTGAGAAATGAATTCGATCTAAAGTCGCAAATACCAATGTTAAGTGTTGGCGATAATTATAAGAATTATCTAAACTTCATTCGCGACGGCAATGATCTTAACCCTTTGCTTCAAAATTATTGGATGGTGATACACCCTCCTGTATTGTTCTGCGGTTTTGCTTCCACTATAGTTCCTTTTGCCTTTGTCGTAGCCGGCTTATGGACAAAAAAATTTGGCGAGTGGACAAAAGCTGCTCTTCCCTGGGCTTTATTTTCTGCCGCAGTATTAGGCACGGGCATTATGATGGGTGGAGCATGGGCGTACGAGTCGCTTAGTTTTGGTGGCTATTGGGCCTGGGATCCTGTAGAAAATGCCTCACTTGTTCCATGGCTAACATTGATCGCCGGCATACACACTTTACTTATTTATAAACACACGGGTCACTCGTTAAGGGCAACACATTTATTTTTCATGTTGAGTTTTGGCCTGGTCCTTTATTCAACATTCCTCACTCGCACCGGTGTTTTAGGCGATACTTCTGTCCATGCTTTTACCGGCGAAGGAAATTCCCTTTTTAATCATTTGCTAATTTTTATGGGACTCATGTTGTTTCCAGCACTTACTCTATTTGTCGTTCGCTACAAGCAAATACCTCATATCGCAAAAGAAGAACAAACTTCATCCCGTGAGTTTTGGATGTTCATAGGTTCGCTGATATTTTTTTTAAGTGCTTTATTTATCATTATCGCTACTTCATTACCAGTAATCAATAAAATTTTTGGCAGCAATTTTACAATGGGTGAAGACGCCGCATTTTCCTATAATCGTGTAATCATCTTTGTCGCTATCATCCTAGGCATTTTAACCGCCGTTGCCCAATACCTTAAATACAAACAAACTGATTCAAAATTTTTTCGGAAGAAAATCTTTTTGCCTACAATTATTGCTATTGTTATTGCTTCGCTGGTATTGGCATTCGGAAACATTAATTATCAGGATCATGGTGTTGAATTTTTAGCAGCTATTTGGCTGGCTATGGTATGCAGTATTTATGCGGTCGTTGCCAATATAGGATACATATGGTTGGGCCTGAAAGGGAACCTCAATCTTTCAGGTGGATCTATCGCCCATACAGGTTTTGGATTAATGTTAGTTGGTATTTTAATTTCTTCTTCAAAAAAAGAAGTGATCTCTTGGAATACCAATGGCATTTTTGTGCCTCTTGGGGAGAACAAAATAACAGGAAAGGCTGGTGAAAATCTCACATTGATAAAAGGGCTGCCAGCAACGATGGGTAACTATAATGTTATTTATGAAAGTGATTCAGCGCATCCTAAAAAATCACTATGGTATTACAAAATCCAATTCAAAAGCAAAACAAGCAATGAACAATTTACTTTAACGCCAAATGCTTTTGTAAACTACAAAGGAAATCAAGGATTAATGGCCAACCCTGATGCCAAGCACTATTGGGATTATGATATTTTTACCTACATCACTTCGCTGCCTGATCCAGAAAAAAATAAAGACACCGCCAGCTTTAAAGAAACATTGATGAATGTTGGCGATACTATTTTTTATACTAAGGGATTCGCTGTTTTGAATAGAGTAAAATTAAATGACGCGCATCCGAAATATAATTTCGCAGCAAACGACACTGCGCTTGTAACAACTTTTACAGTATATGGAGCAGATAGCAGTATTCATACATCACAACCGGTTTTATTGATAAAAGATGGAAAGATCAATTCTTTACCTGACACAGTGCTGGCACAAAACATAGTACTCAGAGCAAACGGAGTTGAAGAAAATAAAATAAAAGTGGGTATTAAGGAATCGGGCAGTATTTTACAATACATAACTCTAAAGGCTTATAAATTTCCTTTTATAAATCTCTTATGGGCTGGCGTTATTATCATGGTTACCGGCATAGTCATAAGCATCATAAGACGGATTCAATTAAACAGATCCGGTAAGGAAATTGAAAATTTAACCCTATAAACAGCGATTAGGCTGGTTTTTTTGTCTGAGAATATAAAAACCTCGAAGCATTTTTTGTATTTTTAAAAATGGTTTTTCGCAGAAAATATTACTTATTACTGGGCGTAACTCTTTTATTGTTATCTATGGGCCTTCAATCAACAGCCCAATCTAATCCTAATGCAAGCAAATGGGGACCAAACGATACATTGATAGTACCAGCCATTGTTTATCAAGGTGAAAGCTTGCCATACAAAGAATTGGAAATGGTTTGGGTTTCAAACATGCCGCCCGATAAATTAGCTAAATACATTGAAGAATGGAACCGGTTAAGAAATGCAGTATATGTTACCTATCCCTATGCAAGGATTGCCGGCGTCACAATCAATGACATCAATACCCATCTTGCTAATGTATCTTCAAAAAAACAAAGAAAGGCCTATATCAAATCAAGAGAAAAAGAGCTGAGAGCTCAATTCTCAGATCCATTAGAGAATCTTTCTGTTTATCAAGGAAAGATTTTAATGAAACTCATCAACCGTCAAACCGGTAATGACTGCTATGAGATCATTAAAGAGTATAAAAATGGAGTCACTGCCCGGGTATATCAAACTGTCGCTTTCTTTTTTGGCAGCAGCCTAAAACAAGAATGGGATCTGAACGATAAAACCGACCGCCAGATAGAAAATATTGTTAAAGAAATTGATGGCGTGTGGTACAACAATCCTTATAAACCTGGAATCCCTGCCTCCCAATAGCTATCGCTCATAGTTTATCGTTTCTTTTACTTTGCAATTGTTCAATAATTTTAAACTTGGTATAACTTTAAACGTTAAACGACAAACCATAACCTGACATGAAACTTGACCTTCTTGCTATAGGCGTCCATCCCGATGATGTGGAACTTGGTTGTTCTGGCGTTATCATTAATGAAATTCAAAGAGGAAAAAAAGTTGGAGTGCTCGATCTTACACAAGGTGAGCTGGGTACAAGAGGAAGTATTGAAGCCCGGAATAGAGAATCAGCGAACGCAGCCAACATTATGGGCGTGCATGTAAGAGAAAATTTGAAAATGCGTGATGGGTTTTTTAAGAATGACGAAGAACACCAAATGAAGTTAATACAGGCTATTCGCAAATATCAGCCCGAGGTTGTCATAGGAAATATTTTACATGATCGCCATCCTGATCATGGCCGGGCGGGACAGATGATCAGTGACTCTTGTTTTTTATCCGGACTTGCAAAAATTATAACAAAGGATGAGCAAGGAAAGGCTCAGGAAAAATGGCGTCCAAAATATCTATTGCATTATATTCAGGATTGGTATCATGAACCCGATATCCTGATCGACATAACCGATGTTTTTGATCAACGGATGGAAGCTATTGAAGCTTACAGAACACAGTTTCATACCTCAGTGAACAGTGATGAAGGACCCCAAACTTATATTTCTACCCCCGATTTTTTAGACAGTGTAATTGCCCGGGCCAGAATGCTAGGCAAGCGTATAGGTGTAAAATATGCTGAAGGGTTTATAAGTGAAAAAAAGATCGGTATCCGCAATTTAGAGGCATTGATCCTAAATGAAACATAAACTGTCGTTAAAGCAACCTCATCAATAAACATCAAAATGTTAAGTCTCAAACCATTTTGTTATTGTTTTCAAGAGATACGTTTTATTGGTTTTATTAAGGTACTTTTGCAAATTATTCCTAATAAAATATTTTCATGAATATTCCTAAATTTTCAAATATCCATCAGTCCTTTCATTCAGAACTTAAAACAAAAATCACTGAGTATTTTTTGGAAGTAGGCAGATCTACAACCGGCAATTATCAGCTCTTCATTAAAGCTATAATCTTAATGGTGAGCTTTATTTTTGTCTATATTCATCTTGTTTTTTTTACTCCTAATGTATTGTGGCAGGTATTAGAAAGCATTTTATTGGGAGGCCTGGTGGCTGCAATTGGCTTCAATGTGATGCATGATGGTGCACATGGCAGCTTTAGCAAGTATAAATGGGTAAATCAGCTTGCTGCTTTTTCGTTGAATATTCTCGGGGGCAATAGTTTTATGTGGAATATGAAACATAATGTGATACACCATGCTTACACTAATATTGATGGAATAGACGATGATATCGATATTCAGCCCTGGCTACGGATGAGCAGCACCCAGAAAAAATACAAGATGCATAGATTTCAACATTTGTATTTCTGGATACTGTATTCACTTCTCTACATTTTTTGGGTATTTGTTCTGGACTATCAAAAATATTTTAAAGGTAGAATTGGTAATATGTCAGTCAAGAAAATGAAATTAAGCGACCATTTTATATTCTGGGGTTTCAAAATGGTTCATCTTTTTTTATTTGTCGGTTTACCTGTTTACGTAGTTGGGTTTGAATCATGGCTTATCAGTTTTTTAATTTTTACCTTGGTGGCAGGTTTTGTGCTTAGTATTGTTTTCCAGCTTGCACACACAGTGGAGCATACATCTTTTCCCGCTGCTAATTTGGAAACTGGAAAAATGGAAGATGAATGGGCTATTCATCAATTAAAAACAACAGCAAATTTTGCTACAAAGAATAAGTTGGTTACATGGCTTGTTGGAGGACTGAATTTCCAGATCGAGCATCACCTCTTTCCTAAAATATCGCACGTCCATTATCCTGCCATTCGCAAGATCATTAAAAAGGCTTGCGAAGAACATGGTATTCATTACATTGAATACAAAAATGTTCGGTTTGCTGTGGCTTCTCACGTAGCATTTTTAAGACAAATGGGACGCTAAAATCGCCCGGCATGAGTTTCGGGTTATAACTTTAAGTTATTGATTTTCGGCGGCTTGTAGTTTGCGAATTGCATACCAGCTTTATGAAAATATCTTTATCTAGATCATAGCCTATTTACTTACTCGCCTATCTTGAAACAATTTATCTTTTATTTATGCGTTAGTGATATGAAAATCCAATATTAGTGATCTAAAACCACCGTCACTATGAATAAACCTTTATACAACGACCAGCACGCTATTGCTGAACAGTTCATTTTCCTAGATACCCACATTTGCCAAATGGCTCAGTTAGCACACCAAAAAATTACGACTTTAAAACTTTCATATGTTCATGCTGCTTATTGTAACAGCCGCAACGAGCTTTACGCTTTGGTAAAGAGAACCCTACTTACTTATGTAACCCCTAGTTTTGTTTTGGCCGAAGAAAAATTTTTTGAAAAGGAGCTGGAAAATTAATTGGATAGAATTATCCCAAAGAAATCCTTTCGGAAGCAAGCGCAAAACCTCCGAAGGGACTTTCTTCGGGGATGACAACACGGTGATGGCAATAATACGCAGCCACTAATAACCAAATCACAAAATTATTTATGGCAACCAACACACTTGAAAATGATAAATTGATTAAGGATTTACATGCACTACTACTATCCGGCAAAGAAGTAAATAAAAATGCTCTTAAGAATATTGGCATTGAGACAACACTTAAAACACAACAATTTCGAAATGTCAAAATCACTAACGATTTTTTGAACGGCTTGACGGTGTCAGTATTAGACAATCAAAAAGACTTAGATGGCAACCTAATTTCGGAAAATAAAAAACTCATTTCGAGAGTTAAGAATCTTTTTGAAAATGGAACAAAAAAAATTAATACTTCTGAACTAACAGAACTTAATATCTGGGATCCTGCAAAAGAAATAATTCTTGGTAATTTGATGCTATCCAGCCCTGATTTCCTTGATTCTTTATTTTCTTCTTCTAACTATTACAATATTCAACTTATTGATGAAAATAAAAATATTGATGGCCTTTGGATTGACAGTGTAATTACAAAAGATAAGATTTTGGAAGTTCTACACAAGTTTGATCTCACAATAAAGCAACTTTCTCAAATGAAGGAAATGGATATAAATAAAGAACTTGAATTGCATTTCAAAAAATACTTTGAGACAGTGAAAAAAGGTGGAAGAAGTAACCAAGGCGATATTGATTTAATACTTGGTTCAAAGCATAATTATGGAATTGAATTGAAACTCGCTAAAGAGCTATCGAAAGCAAGTGCAAGCCAAAAAGCTATAGGCCAAATTGAACTTTATACAAGACAATTTAAAGGGAATTTTATGTTAATTGTCATAGGGCTTTCGACAGAAAAAAATGAAAAGTCAGTGGCAGAGGTTGTAAGGAAAGCTAAAGATTGCAAATGCACTTATTATTATCTTGAAGCAAATTGAAAAATGATACCATTAAACCAAAAATAACATGAAAAAATCAATTTTTATTTTAAGTATCGCAGCATTAATTCTTTTTTCCTTTCGTAATATTTCTGACCATCGGACAGCTCAAGTAAATCAATCACAAGGTTATTATATCTTCATGGAATGTACTCCGACAAGCGAATATACTGTACTTGGAACTGTATCAAAAACGGGGGTAGTTTGGTCAGGTAAGCCAAAAGAAATGTTTAATATCGTCTTGCGGAGAGTAAAAAAAGATTACCCCACTGCAGATGCGATTATATTTGATGCAGTTGATATGGAACATGCTACATGTATTAAGTTCAAAGAATAATGCCGAATAGTATTACCGAACGATAAACGGAGCACCCATCGCAGCTTAATAGCAATACAGCTGGCTAAAAAAAACTTCCTCTGTCGATTAGATTGCTTCATCGCCCATAGCACAAATCTAAGCTTCGCTCCTCGCAAAGACGAACACTCCGTAACTCGTAACCCGCAGCATGAAACTCATAACACCTTATCTTTGCGGCCGAAAATAAAGCCACATGTTATTTCAATTGAATGAAGAGCATTTGATGATTCAAAAAGCAGCAAGGGATTTTGCCTATACTGAATGCTTGCCAGGTGTAATTGAACGTGACGAGAAACAGAAATTTCCTCGTGAGCAAGTTTTAAAGCTTGCTGACCTTGGTTTTTTGGGAATGATGGTAAAACCAGAATATGGCGGTGCCGGCATGGATACCGTTAGCTATGTGCTGGCCATGGAAGAGATCAGTAAGATCGATGCCAGCGTAAGTGTGTGCATGAGTGTAAACAATAGCCTCGTGTGTTATGGATTACAAGAATTTGGCACAGAGGAGCAAAAACAAAAATATTTGGTGCCTCTGGCACAAGGCAAAAAAGACGGGGAATTATACATTGGTGCTTTTTTATTGAGTGAGCCGGAAGCAGGCAGCGATGCTACTTCACAAAAAACAACGGCGGAAGATAAAGGTGATTACTATTTATTGAACGGAACAAAGAATTGGATCACCAATGGCGGCACAGCCTCAGTTTATCTGGTTATGGCACAAACAGACTCTTTAAAAAAATCAAGGGGTATTAATACACTTATTGTAGAGAGAAACTGGCCGGGGGTAACAGTAGCGGCTAAGGAAAATAAATTGGGTATTCGGGGCAGTGATACGCATTCCATCATGTTCAATGATGTAAAAGTGCCTAAAGAAAATCAAATTGGCGGAAATGGCTTCGGTTTTAAGTTTGCGATGAGAACTTTGTCAGGTGGTCGTATTGGTATAGCATCACAAGCGTTGGGAATTGCCAGTGGCGCTTATGAACTTTCTCTAAAATATTCCAAGGAAAGAAAGGCTTTTGGAACAGAAATTATGAATCATCAGGCGATTGCCTTTAAGCTGGCCGACATGGCTACAAGAATTGAAGCGGCGAGATTGCTCTGTCTGAAGTCGGCTTGGGAAAAAGATAATAATATGGATTACAGTCTCAGTTCTTCTATGGCAAAAGTATTTGCTTCCGAAACAGCTATGTGGACAACTGTAGAGGCAGTGCAAATACATGGCGGTTATGGCTTTGTAAAAGAATACCATGTTGAACGTTTGATGCGTGATGCAAAAATTACCCAGATATATGAAGGCACCAGTGAAGTGCAGAGAATTGTTATCAGCCGGGAGATATTGAAATAATATACCAATATGCTAGTATACTAATGTGCTAACGAAGAAACTCGTTCGCACATTTTTAATTTTGAAAGATGGCGATAAATAAAGAAGCATATGAACAACTTATAGCCGATCTTGGCTCACATCAGGTTACACTGGTGGCTGTTTCAAAAACAAAATCGATAGAAGAAATTAAAGAACTGTATGATCTTGGCCATAGAGATTTTGGTGAGAACTATGTACAGGAATTGGTCGAGAAACAATCTCAGCTACCTCGTGATATCCGATGGCATTTTATTGGCCACTTGCAAACCAATAAGGTAAAGCAAATCGCGCCGTTCATTTATTTGATCCAAAGCGTTGACAGTTTAAAACTGCTTAAAGAAATAAATAAGCAAGCGCAAAAAAATAACCGGGTCATTGACTGCTTGCTTCAGGTGCATATTGCACAGGAAGAAACAAAGTTCGGGTTGGACGAAAACGAATTAAGCAAATTAATAAACACGAATTTAACCGAATCAGCCTCGCTGGCAGGCAGGTTACACGAATTAAAAAACATAAAGATCTGTGGACTTATGGGCATGGCTTCCTTTACTGATGATATAAGCAAAGTAAGGAATGAATTCAAATACATTAAATCGCTCTTCGATCAGTACACCCAATCTCAAGCCTCAAACCTCAAACTTCAAACTCTCTCCATTGGCATGAGTGCTGATTATTCAATCGCCATTGAAGAGGGAAGTACTATGATGAGAGTGGGAAGTCTCATCTTTGGCGCCCGTAATAATCAATGATTACTAATTAATAATTATTGATTATTATACTAAAGCTAGAAGGCCTTTTTATCATCAGCCGCTTTCTTACCTGCTGGTGGCAGTGTTTCATCTAGCCATTTAAAAAACTCATGCTGCCACACCAATGCGTTTTGGGCAGTTAGCACCCAATGGTTTTCCTCCGGCAGATACAATAATTTGCTTTTTATGCCCCTGAGCTGTGCAGCCTGAAAAGCTTGCATGCCTTGTTCAATAGGTACTCGATAATCTTTTCCTCCTTGCACAATCATAATTGGTGTATTCCATTTATCAACAAAATTGCTGGGAGAAAACTGTGAATAGGTTTTCTGTGCTTGCGCATTATTTTTATCCCAATAAGGTCCGCCCATGTCCCAATTAGCAAACCACATTTCTTCAGTAGTACCATACCAGCTCTTAAGATCAAATACTCCATCATGAGCAAAAAAAGTCTTGAAACGATTATTGTGAATGCCCGCGAGCATAAACACGGAATAGCCTCCGTAACTGGCACCTACGCAGCCTAAGCGATCTTTGTCAACATACTTCTCCTTGCTTACAGCATCTATCGCTGATAAATAATCCTTCATTACCTGGCCACCCCAATCCTTACTCACTTGCTCATTCCATTTCGTTCCATGACCAGGCATTCCTCTGCGGTTTGGCGCCACAACAATATAGCCCTGCGATGCCATCAGTTGAAAATTCCAACGAAAAGAATAAAATTGCGTCAACGAAGCTTGCGGCCCTCCCTGACAATATAAAAGAGTAGGATATTTCTTATTGGGGTCAAAATTCGGAGGATAAATAACCCAAGTCAGCATTTTCTTTCCATCAGCAGTATTTATCAAGCGGCGTTCCGTTTTACACATGCCGATAGAACGATAAATAGAATCGTTTACATAGGTCAGCTGTTTCATGTTCCCATTTCCAATATCAACAGCATATAATTCAGCAGCATGATTCATATCCGCTCTTGAAACAATTAACACATTTCCACTCTGGCCAACAATACCGCCGATATCAAAATCTCCATTCGTTATTTGCCTTATATCAGGTAATTTCATAGTAGCCCCCGTATAGTCCACTTCAAATAACTGCAGCGTTCCATTTATCGGCGCCCAGAAAAAAATTTTCCTTCCATCGTCGCTCCATCTAAAACCTGTTACATGAATATCATCCCTATGTTTTGTCAAGTTCACTGTTCCCAAGCCTGTAGAAGCAACAATGTCTTGTTTATCGGCTTCATAGCTATCCCTTTTCATGCTTAGCCAGGCTAGCGTTCCACTTTTGCTGAAAGAGGGGTTTACATCGTATCCCATTCTTCCTTCCGTTAAATTTTTTGTTGTTCCTGTTGTAACGTCATATTCATACAGGTCGGTATTTGTGCTCACCGCATAATCCTTTCCATATTTTTTCTTAGTTACATACACCACGTGTTTCCCATCAGGATTCCAAACATAATCTTCGTCACCTCCAAATGGTTTTTGGGGGCTATCGTAAGGCTCATCGGGCATAATATCTTTCTCTTCTTCCGGTTTGCCCACAGGCGTTACAAAAACATGATTAAATTTTCCATCTTCCCACTCATCCCAATGCCGGTTGTTCAGATTATCAAAAATATATGCATTCGATTTGGAAAGCTCAGGATAGTAATCGCTGCCCGAAATTTTTTTCACCTTAACTTCTTTATTACTCAGCAGGTACTTCCCGTCAGACGAAAGATTTTTATTATTCAACAAACTGTCAGGATTGTTTACCTCAATAGCTGTACCTCCGTTTATAGGCAATAGATAAGACTTCTTTTTACTTTTATTTGTTTCCCAATCCGGTGTGCTTACGGAATACACTACATATCTTCCATCCTTTGAAATGCCGAGCCCGGTCACTCTCCCGAGTTTCCACAATAATGCGGGCGTCATTGTATTTTGAGCAAGAGCAAATAGCGGAGCTATCAATAAAAAAACCGGCACAATCGTTTTATTCATGATGACTATTATTTTGTAGCCGGCTAAATTACTACTATTAGGCTTTCGTTGCGTCGCACACTTCAACTACATCAATTCTATCAACATTTTTAACTGGATTTTTTCTCTTTGTTCTACCTGAAATTTATTTTAATATCCGGGTATGTTCAAACCCAGAATAATATACCTTTTTGCCTGCAGCATTCCGTTTTCGCGTTTAAGGGTAACAATCCCGCTACCG
>DASYQS010000006.1:0-177821 GCA_036005185.1 Chitinophagaceae bacterium
TTGCTGATGAGGATCCGTGGTGCATCTTTATGTGTTTTCATAATGCCTACGGGCTTGCCGCTTTGGACGAGAAGAGTTTCATCGTTGTCAAGAATTTTAAGTGCAGCAATGATGGCGTCGAGCGCCTCGAAATTTCTTGCAGCCTTGCCTCTGCCACCATATACGATGAGTTCATCGGGTCTTTCGGCAACTTCGGGGTTGAGATTGTTCAGCAGCATGCGCAAAGCTGCTTCCTGTATCCAACCTTTGCAACTAATCGCCGTGCCGGTTGGCGTTTTGTATTTGACGGGATCGTATTTTGTTGTTGTCGTCATGGTTTGATGTTTGTCATTTGGAACGAAGCGCAGTGAGAAATCTCGTAAACTATGACTCTAATACTTGAGAATGTCACCCTGAGCTTGTCGAAGGGTTGCCGGGATTGGATTTGATAGCTGAGGATTTAGCGAATCGCTTAAGTGCCTCCAAATCCTGTCTAAATAAAGCTTGCTTCTTTTTTCTTGACCATCCTTTCAATTGTTTCTCTCTCGAGATTGCCTGATTCACGTCAGTAAAATGCTCAAAATATTTTAATTCGACTGGCCGTCTTTCATACGTATAACAAGTTGGGTTATGACCAGTATTGTGCTCCCACAGTCTTCTGTCCAGATCATTGGTTATTCCAATATAATAGCTCCAGTCTTTGCATTCAACAATATAGACATAGTAATTATGGCCCAGCTTCATAAAAAATATTTTTCTACAGAATAATTACTAGTCACCCTTCGACAAGCTCAGGGTGACAATTAATAATTAAACTCGCTGAATTCTTTATTCAATTTTATTCTCTTCGACTCCGCAAACTCATTCACTTTACCAACAAAACTAAAATTTGCAATAATGTTTTTAATTTGCTCAATATCATTAGCAAAGATCCGATCTTCTTCGGCAAAGGAGACAAATTTCCGAACATATTCATGAGCAAATTCAAGTATCTCGCTCGATTTGAGTGGACGCCGGAATTCAATGGCCTGGCAGGCCGTTAATAACTCAATCGCCAAAATATATTCAAGATTATCCAGCACCTTATTCAGTTTTCTTCCACTGATGCTGCCCATGCTCACATGATCTTCTTGGCCCAGCGAAGTAGGAATGCTATCCGCACTGGCGGGAAAGCAAATGGTTTTATTTTCTGTTACAAGCGCTGCCGTTGTGTATTGAGGTATCATGAATCCGCTATTGAGCCCAACATTTTTCATTAGCAGCATGGGCAATCCCCATTTACCTTCTAATAACAAATAACAACGGCGATCGGAAATATTCCCGATCTCAGCAGCAGCAAAACAAGCATAGTCGAGAGGAAGAGCCAATGGTTGACCATGAAAATTTCCACCGCTGATAGTGTCGCTGTGTGAAAAAATAATAGGGTTGTCGGTCACTGCATTCAATTCTATTTCGGTGAGTTCCTTTAAATGCAGCCAGGCATTGCGACTAGCACCATGCACCTGCGGCATACATCGCAATGAATAAGGATCTTGCACACGACCGCAATCCACATGGCTTTGCATAATGGCCGAGTCTTTTAATAACAATCTTAATCGTTGCGCTACTAATTTATTCCCAGCAAAAGGCCGCAGCTCATGCAATCGTTCATCAAAAGGGGCTTTAGTTCCTGTCAAGGCTTCAAGGCTCATGGCGCCGATAATGTCTGCAGCCTCTAAACAATTGTGCATGCGCTGCACAGCTTTCACCGCATACGCCAAAATAAATTGAGTTCCGTTGATGAGTGCAAGACCTTCTTTGGGCCCAAGTTGAATAGGTGATAATGAAAATTTATTCAACACCTCTTGTGCCTTGCTTCTTGTGCCTTTATAAAAAACTTCTCCCAACCCGATCAATGGTAAAAATAAATGTGCAAGAGGCGCCAGATCACCCGATGCACCGACGCTTCCTTTTGCAGGCACAACGGGGATAACATCATTTTCAATATGCCACAAAATTCTTTTAATGGTTTGCAATTGCACGCCACTGTAACCTTGTGCCAGTGCATGCACTTTGGTAATAAGCATGAGCTTAGCGATCTCAGCAGGAATGGGCTCTCCTACTCCAACGCTATGGCTTTGCAATATTTTATGCTGAAGTGTGGCCGTATCTTCTTCAGAGATCTTTGTATTAGCAAGAATACCAAAACCAGTGTTGACACCATAAACGGTTTTATTGTTTTCAACTATTTGCCTGACATGTTGCTGAGAGGATTGAATTTTTTTGATAGCAGCATCAGACAAAATCGCTTTTTCTTTTCCCGATGCAATATCGATCGCTTGGCCCGCCGCAAGCTTATCCATTCCGTAATGGAAATTTTGAGACATACTCATAGATGTGTCAAAGTAAATGAATATGTACCAAATGAAAATCGAAAGAAATAGCAATAAAAAACAGTCCCGATAATCAGGACTGTTCGACACTGCTATTGCAGTTTAGGAATTTTTTCCGCGAGCAAGTCCGCCTTTACGTCCTGCTTTACGAGCTTCATTTGAATTCCATTCATGACCTGTGCCCTGTTCATGTGATGCTCTTCCACCCATGCTTGCAATTTCACGTTGCTGCTCGGGATCCATAGAAGCAAAGCCTCTGTTTGAAATGTTTTGCCGGGAACCTCTGCCTCTTTTCTGCGTTTCTCTATTTGAACCTCTTGCCATATTGAAAAGTTTTTAGTTATTAATTTTATTCTTCTTGCTGATTTTGTCTTCGACCACCTCCGGAAGATTGGCCGCCTTTTCTTCCTATCTGAGCCATGTGCTCACGATCCTGACTTACCGCTTCGCCGCCTTTGCGACCAGCTTCTCTTGCTTCTTCGGAATCAAATTCATGAGCAGTACCTTTTTCATGTGCAGCTTTTCCTCCTTCGCTGGCTATTTCGCGCTGCCTTTCGGGATCCATTGAGGCAAAACCGCGATTAGCTGTATTTCCTTGGCCACTTCTGGTTCCCCTATCCTGATTTTCTTGATTTTTAGGCATAGATTAAATTTTAAAATTGTAAAATATAATTATTCTCGAAATCCAAATCGCTGATGCTACAAACATCAGTCAACGATTTTAATCTTTTTGATTAAAGAATAAAAACAGCGAAAAAATCATACCATGCTGTGTCGTGTTCAGTAAAAACTAAATATTACTTATAGAAGGCCGGTTTTTTAAACAGAATTTTTATGATTTGGGAATTATTTACACAAACAGATGGAAGTTTAAAAAAATTTATTGGATGTATTATTTAAAAAGTCAGACATCTATTTCTATATTAAGCGCTTCGATTGACTTTTGCCAAGCAAGAAATTTTCAGTTAATTTGCGGCCCCGATTAAAAGGTCGGTTTGCTCATTAGTTCTTACATAAAAATGGTCCGGTAGCTCAGTTGAATACCTGCCTGCCGGCAGGCAGGGAGCAACAGCCTTCTAATATGTTTTATGCTTATGTAATAAGAAGTGAGGTTGATGGAAGGTTTTATGTTGGATTTTGTACAAATTTAGAAAGACGTTTGAAAGAACATAATGCAGGCAAAACTTTTTCAACTAAGGGGTACTGTCCATGGAAATTATTTTTCTTTGAACAGTTTTCATCGAGGATAGAGGCAAGAAAAAGAGAAAAATTTTTAAAGGCAGGTTCGGGAAAAGAGTATATAAAAAATAAATGGTCCGGTAGCTCAGTTGAATAGAGCAACTGCCTTCTAAGCAGTAGGTCACAGGTTTGAATCCTGTCCGGATCACGGCGACCGCTGAAGCTTTAGCGAAGGCGGTCTTTTTGTTTGTACCAAGCATTTCTTTTTGGTTTGAAAACTTTCCAGTGTGGCTCACCATAATTATCCCTTCGGTTTCTGAAGGGATTTTTTGTTTTGGGTTTTCCTAACTTCAAACTTCGAACATGAAACCTCAAACTTCAAACACCGATGGATGTAAAAATTGACCCAAGCTGGAAAAATGTTTTGAAAGAAGAATTTGACAAACCTTATTTTGAAAATATTGTTCACCATTTAAAAACGGAAAAATCACAGGGAAAGGTCATTTACCCGCCTGGCAGCTTAATTTTTAATGCATTTAATACAACTCCCTTTGACAAAGTAAAAGTGGTGATTTTGGGCCAAGACCCTTATCATGGTCCCAAGCAAGCGCATGGCCTTTGTTTTTCCGTTCAGGATGGCGTTCCTCCTCCTCCATCA
The DNA here is from genome assembly GCA_036005185.1 of Chitinophagaceae bacterium. Taxonomy (GTDB): domain Bacteria; phylum Bacteroidota; class Bacteroidia; order Chitinophagales; family Chitinophagaceae; genus VBAU01. The sequence continues at coordinate 4,189 of DASYQS010000006.1, forward strand.
CTGATCAATATTTATAAAGAATTGCATGAGGACATTGGAGTAAAAATTCCGGCAAGCGGTAATCTTACCAAATGGGCTATGCATGGAGTTTTTTTGTTGAATGCATCACTGACGGTTCGCGCAGGCGATCCCATGAGCCATTCTAAGATCGGTTGGGCTGAATTCACCAATGCTGTGATTAAAAAGATCTCTGATCAAAAAGATCATGTTGTGTTTTTATTATGGGGAAAATTTGCACAGGAAAAAAGAGTGTTGATCGATGAGAGTAAACATCTTATTTTAAGAGCGGCTCACCCCTCCCCTCTTTCTATTTCGGGTTTTTCAGGATGCAGACATTTTTCAAAAACCAATGAGTGGTTGGTAAAAAAAGGTATTGATCCGATTGATTGGTCGTTGTAGATGATAATTTGATAAAAAATAAACGAGAATAGATAAAATGAAAATCATTGAAGCTGGATTGACGTTGGAAACTAACAAAGTTTTATTGCGGCCTATTGAGGAATCGGATTTTGAAACATTTCTTCACCTTGCACAGCAGGATCAGCAAATGTGGGAGTATTTTTCTCTCAACCTTGCCGATGAAAAGCATTTAAGAAAATGGATGGATGCTGCGTTTGCGGACACAAATGCAGGCACGAGAAGACCATTTACGATCATTGATAAAGCAACGAGTCAAATTGCAGGGAGCAGCAGCATGGGAAATATTGCCTATCATGATCTGCGGGTAGAGATTGGCTGGAGCTGGTTAGGAAAAAATTTCAGAAGCACCGGTGTTAACCGTCATGCCAAATACTCCATGATGAGATATGCCTTTGAAGAGTTGAATTTTGAACGAGTGGAATTCAAAACCGATGTATTGAATGAAAGAGCAAAACAGGGATTAAGAAAAGTTGGAGGTAAGGAAGAAGGTGTGCTTCGCAGTCATATGACCATGTGGAATAACCGCCGCCGCGATTCGATTTATTTTAGCGTGTTGAAAAATGAATGGCCGGGGTTGAAAGAGAGCATATTTAGTGACATCGTTGATTGGAGTTTTAAGGTCGTATTAAACGGTTAAACTGTCGGCCACAAACAATCAACCAACCTAACACTTAAACAATTAAGCAATTTGTCAATACTAAAGAACATACTTGGAAGAATCTTTGCATTATGGGCAGTCATCATTTTTATTTCGACCATGCTGATCATTTTTATTCCTATGTGGATAATAGGTCTGTGGAAAGAGCCAAAGCGAACCTATTTCATGCACAAAATTTATCGAGTATGGATGATAGTATTCTTTTTTCTAACTGGCATCCGGTTGCGAGTAAAAGGGAGGGGGAATTTTAAAAAGGGCGAGAATTATGTGATCGTGTACAATCACAATTCGATGATGGACGTTCCCGTATCAGTTCCATTTACGCCCGGAGCCAATAAAACCATTGCCAAAATTGAAATGGCAAAAACCCCTTTGTTTGGTTTGTTGTATAAAAGGGGAAGCGTGTTGGTGAACAGAAAGAATGAAGAGAGCCGCAAGCAGAGTTATGTAAAAATGAAAGAAGTGCTGAACCTGGGCTTGCATATGTGCATTTACCCTGAAGGAACAAGAAATAAAACTGCTCAGCCTCTGCAGCGATTTCATGACGGAGCTTTCCGGCTTTCATTTGATTCCGGCAAATCAATTTTACCTGCTCTTATTTTTAATTCAGCCAAGGTATTGCCAAGAAAATTTTTTTTCTTTTGGCCGGCAAAAATTGAATTGCATTATTTGCCGGCAATTTCACCTGCAAGTTTTTCTTCAGTTGAAAATTTAAAGGAACATATTTTCAATTTGATGAAAGAATATTACGTAACAAAATCACAAATCTGAAATATCAAATTTCAAATTTTACTTGCAGATCGATTATTAATTGGTGAATGATCTGGTACGATTTATTTTGAGATCCTGCAATATGGAAGATTTCGGGCTGATATTAACACTGAAAAAACGATAAAGACCTACAGGTGTAACGCTGATCGACATTTGCCAGCAGTGCATATCCCTTGAGATATTCATTTGAAAGGTTTGTAATTTTTTTGTATCCAGATCATAGTATCCATTTACATTAAAATTCCATTTTGGCGAAAGCAAAAAACTCCCGCCAAAATTAAGGTTGGAGCTAAACTTTTTTTCGAACCCGCTGTAATCGGGTTTCGCTTGCTCGTAAAAGGAAAGGCTGAGTCCAAGGTTTGCACTCCATTGAATATTAAAATCAACAAATTCATTGGGGTTTTGTCGCATGTAATCAAGCAGGTTTTGTTGATCGATGAGATTCGGATCGTTTAAAATCTCGTTCATTTGTTTTTTTCGAGACTCTTCTTTTTTGGGATCTTTTGGCTTGCTTTTGAAATCTGTTGAAATAGAAAGATTACCATTTGTAATTCTTCCTAAGTAAAACTTTCCGTTACGAGAAAATAATTTGTTTACAGGAAAACCCGTTGTATCATAATCATAGGGATTCACGGTAGCATTGGCCGTTATGCTTATTTTTTCAAATAAAGTGCTTCGAAAATAAAAATTAGGGTTGCTTAATTGAAATGAATCGGCCATAAGATCATAAGCTGTTGAAAATCCATAACCATCGATCAGTCTTATTTTTTTCTGTCCGTTGTCTGCAGAAGAATCCTTTGACTTCACTTTCATTTCAAGATTATTATCCAGTTGAAAACTCAAGCCGCCAAAGCTTCTGCCGCCGCCATAAGAAACAATGCTTCCACCAAAATCATTGTAGGTTAATTCCCTGTTGGTTGTATCTATTATAACCTTTTGCAAATGGCTTTTATTTAGATCCGGCGTATAGCTCAAGCTCAATGAAGGCCTCACAACGTGGCGGATAGCAATGATCTTTGAATTTTTAAACTGATAGGTGCCATATAATGCTGTATTAAAACCCAAAGAAAAACTAGCTCGTTGATCGATAAATACACCTTTGCGAAAACTTGTGTCAACTTTTTTGGCGGCGGTATCCCAACTGTATTTAGTTATTCGCTGAATCCAATCCTGTCCGTAAGAAATTCCGGGAGAAATTAAAAGAGCCCCTCCTAAAACGGGTGGCAGAGAAAGCGTGATAGGGATGCTATGGTGGGCGGACCACTGCGCTGTATCAAGCAAATATTGTAAAAAGGGCTTTACTCCATTTTGCCCGTATTTTACTGTATCGTAAAAACTAATGCTATTACTGAATGATCCGCTGTAACCGATACCAAGCTTTTCATACCATTTTGGCGTGCCAATTACTTCGGCCTGCTGAAATGGATATAAGGTTTGTACCGTAAAACCAATATCGGGTAAATTCAGATTTATATAGTGCAGATTGTTATTCTGATTATGATTAGCGCTTACTGTAAGCACATAAGGCTTGCCTATCCAGTTTTTTGAATAAGTGATAGAGGATGTTAATTGGTTTTGAAAATTGAGCTGGGGAACATTACTCACGTAGCGGTTATATTTTGTTGAGCCCGCATTTACATTGGCGCTAAAACTTGTTCCTGGCCTTGCCCTAGTGTCAACGCTATGGTTCCAATTGATGTTGAAAGTTCTGACCTTAGTATAATCAGGATCGCCTTTGAAATTTTGTTTGGTAGTTTGAACACTGAAATTTAATCCACCGTTAAATTTATACCGCCTGCGATAAGTGGGAGTAATCGTTGCTCTCCATCCGCCATAAGAATAAATATCACCTCGAAGCATTATATCGAAGTATTGATTGAGCACTTTATAATAACCGCCATTTACAAGCCCTAAGCCATATTGTTCATTGGTTTCAAACGTAGGAGCAATAAAGCCGGAATGTCGTCCTTGATTAAGAGGGAATATTCCAAATGGTAAATAAATGGGAACAGGCACACCTTCAAACTCAGGGTGAATAGGCCCTGTTATTGCAAGCTTGTTATTTATAATTTTTATTTTGTCGTAATGAAATCCAAAATGGGGATCATCGTAATCACAGGTAGTCATCACCCCATTTTTTGCATACATGGTACTCGGATTTATTTTTTTGGCATATTTCGCCTGAATAAATGCACCACCACTTTCAGTGAATGTGTTTTTAGTTAACCCTTTTTGCGTTTTAAAATTAAATCGTATCGTGTCGCTTTGAAAAGCGGTTTCGCCTTGCTTAAAATTTGCTCTTTCAATAATCTCTCCCAAACTATCAACGCTGTTGTATGCAGTTACGATTTGTGTTTCCTGATCCACTTCAACTTTTGGGGCAGTTAGGGTAATGTCTTTATAATCTGTCTTTGTTTTTCCATAGAGCAGGATCTTTTTTTGCTTGATCAGCACAACCGCTGAGTCTTCTGCTTCATAATGCACAGGTGCATCCAGTGAATCTTTTGAAACTTTAAATGCGAATGTGTCAATTTTTTGATTGGGCTTTGTTGTATCAATGAGGGGTTTTGCAACCAATGAGTCTCTTAAGCTATCCACTCTATTTTGAAGGCTGTCATTTTTACGAGTAGGAATGGTATCTTGCCTGGTTGTTAAAGTGCTGTAAAAATATTTTGATGGCGCATGAGCTGAAGCAATTTTCGGCGTTATGGTGCAAAATATCAAGGCAATAACGGCAGTCAGTACCCCGGCTGAAAAATAATTTGCTCTAAATTTGCGCAGTTGATTCATACGGGTTGAACAAAAATAGTTCTTTATATGTAAGGAGTTCATGAAGCAACTCTAAACAATTTGTGAAGATTCAAATAAACCCTCTCCGCAGGAGAGCCTTTAATGGTAAAAAATAATTTTTGGGCATGACGAAGAGAGCCTTTTTGGTAAGTGTTTTTATATCGCTGATCCCTTTGTTGTTTTCTTTTGCGCCTCCAAATAAGGGGGAGCAAAAAATTTTGAAAACAATCATTGTGGATGCAGGTCATGGTATCATGGAAAACGGGGGATATAATGGTGCAAAAGGCAGTTATTCCTACGAAGATGTAATTGCACTTGCAGTAGCAAAAGAGCTGGTGAATCAATTACACGAGGTGTTGCCGGAAGTAAGAATTGTTGAAACAAGACCGACTGAATATATTACACCTCTTCATCGGCGTGCCGAAATTGCTAATGAAAATAAAGGCGATCTTTTTATTTCTATCCACTGCAATGCAATGCCACCTATTAAGCATAGCGAATTTACAGGATATAAAACGGTGACTAGTTATGTGGGAAAAGGAAAAAAGAGAAGAAAGGTGACAAGAAAAGTTCCCCAATATCGTTATTGGACTACGCCAAACCCCAGAAAGGGAACAGAGACCTATATTTGGGGAGCGCATAAAAATGAAGATAAAGAAGTAGCGGTTCGTGAAAATGCCCCTATGTTACAGGAAGAAAACTACAAAGAAAACTATGGGGATGTTGATCCGAACTCACCTGAATTTATCGCTTTATCACTCTTAAAAACAAAGCAATTTTTTAAACGCAGTGCCACGTTAGCGGGTTTTGTAGAAGATGAGTTTACGAAGGCAGGACGAACCAGCAGTGGCCAGCAGCAGCGGCAAATCGGTATTTGGGTATTGCAGGCCACAGCCATGCCAAGCGTACTTGTAGAAACGGGCTTTATTACTAATCGGGAAGAGGAAGATTACTTGAATAGTAAAAGCGGCCAAGAGGAAATTGCCAAATGCGTTACAGAGGCGGTAAAAAATTATATTACCTGGCTGGAAAAACAACAATCGAATAGCACAACCCAAAATAACAAACCCGTGCCGGTAAAGGATACAAAGGATTTTTTGGAGATGGTTGAAAGCAAAGAGAAAAAAAACTTTTAGTCAAAATTTATTAATTAGTGTCCGACATGAAAAAAAAAGCAATCTCCTTAGTTTCATCCTTGGTTTTATTATTTTTCATTGCATCGGGACAAACTTCAAAAAAATTTCTTCAAACCATTATACTTGATGCGGGGCATGGAGGCATAGATCCCGGCGCCAAAGGAAGCTTTTCAACAGAAGCTGATGTAAGCCTTGCTGTTACTTTAAAACTGGGGGAAGCTATAAAAAAAGAATTTCCTGAGATCAAGCTTATTTATACTCGTACTACAGACATGTTACCCGGAAATAAAAGCAACAAAGATATTGCGAATCGCTATCGGGCTGAAATGGCTAATGAATCAAGAGGTGACCTGTATATTGCTATACACTGCAATTCGGCGCCACCAATTAGGCACAGTGAGCTTACGGGATATAAATCAGTAACTACATATGTAAAAAAAGGGAAGAAAAGAAAAAAGGTCACAAAAAAAGTTCCTCAATATCATTACTGGACTACGCCGAATCCTGCATCAGGAACAGAAACCTATATTTGGGCACTTAGTAAAAATGACGCGAAAATAAATTCCATTTCTAAGAACAACGAGTACTACGGTGAAATTGATTCTACTTCAACGATCACACTTCCTGATCCTTCTGATCCCGCAGAAAAAGCAAGAATGCTGGTCTACACTCAAAATTACTTTCGCAAGAGCCTGACGTTTGCAGACCTGATTGAAAAAGGATTTCAAAATCAGGGCAGGGTTTATCGCGGAGGTGTGAAGCAAAGAAATGACAAAGGAATCTGGGTGCTGCAAGCCACGGGAATGCCGAGTGTGCTTGTTGAAATTGGATTTATGTCAAGTAAAGAAGAAGAAGAATACATCAATAGCGAAAAAGGTCAAGAAGAAATTGTAACCAATATCCTGACTGCTTTAAAAGATTACAAACAAAAGCTGGAATCCCGTCAAATCAGCTCCGAAGAGAAAAAAGCATTTTAAATGATAGATGATAACTGACACATGATAGTTAGGAAGCTAATTTAAAACAACTATCATTTCTCATCTGTAAAATTATCATCTTACACATTGTTTACCATTTGTCATTTCCCACTCTCAATTACTCCCTTCTCAAAATAATTAGTTAATTTGGCGTTTCATTTTTAACCAACAAAGCTGATAGTACCGCAAATAACTTTACATGAAGATCAGTAATGAAACGAAAGTCGGCCTTTTGACGATAGTGGCCGTCACCATGTTGATCCTTGGCTTTAATTTTTTGAAAGGAAATAATGTTTTTGAAAAAAGCAAAAAAATTTATGCTGTATTTAGTGAAGTGGGCTCTTTGGAAAAATCGAATGATGTAAAGATCAAAGGAAATTCAATAGGCAAAGTGTATGATAAGGAATTTTTAGATAAGAATGCAACAGGAATAGTGATCACTATCAATCTTACATCTGACGTAAATATTCCGGCAAACTCCGTGGCATCTATTGCATCACCCATTGCCGGCACTCCTTATATCAATATTCAATTGGGCGACTCAGCTGTCTATCTTAAAAATGGGGACACGATTCATACAAGACTAGCCGGTGGGCTCATAGGCGATCTTACCTCGCAGGTAAACCCAACTCTTGAAAAGGTTCGCACTGCCATTGATTCGTTGACGGTTGTTTTGGGTACTATCAATAGCTTATTTGATCCTTCAACAAAAAATAATGTTCGGAGCATTGTTAATAATCTTTTGGTTTCGTCTGCCTCACTTGAGAAATTATTGGATGTAGAAACCGGCTTGCTTGCAAAGACAGTCGGAAACCTGAATGCGGTTACGGGAAATCTTAAAACCAACGGTGATACTGTTACCAGTATTTTGCACAATACAAATGTGGCAACGCAAAAGCTTGCCAGTCTTGAAATATCTCGAACACTTGATTCGGTACAAGCAACCGTGAGCCAGTTGAATGATGCAATTTATAAGATCAATCATAACAACGGCACATTGGGATTGTTAATGAATGATAGCAAGCTGTATGATAATCTCCGCAACACAGCGTTAGGACTTGAAATATTGATTGATGACATCAAGGTTCACCCTAAACGCTACGTTAATATTTCCGTGTTTGGCAAAAAGGACAAGAGTGGCTATTTAACTTCGCCTGTTAAAAAAGACACCCTTGGGGTCAGCTCTAATAAATGATGAATTTAAAACTGATCTGTTTCTTTTTCTTCTGTTGCTTGATGGCATATCAAAACGCATGGTCACAGCAAACGGTTACTCCAGCTACAGATACTGTAAAAAAGGTAGAAATTTTAAACGCCAAAAAGCTTGAGCTTTTAAGGATAAACGATAGCACCCAGCTACAAATACTCGCCGGCAATGTAAGATTAAAGCAGGCAAATACGCTTTTCGATTGCGATAGCTGCGTGATCAATAACAGCGCTCATACTTTTGAAGCATTTGGCCATGTTCATATCAATGATGCAGATACTGCAAATGCCTATTCCGATTACCTGCGTTATCTTACCGACAAACGGATTGCTTATTTACAAAAAAATGTAAGGCTCACCGATGGAAAAGCAACCTTGACAACGGACAATCTGGAATATGATGTGGACACAAAACTTGGCATTTATACAAATGGCGGCAAAGTAATTAATAAAAATTCTGTACTTACGAGTCTTGAAGGATACTACTATACTGATCTGAAAGATATTTATTTCAAAAAAAATGTTGAGCTAAAGGATCCGGCATATTTTTTAAAATCAGATTCACTATTATACAATACTCAGTCAGAAGTAGCAACATTTATTGCTCAAACATTTATTCGTGACAGCAGCAACAGAACTATAATAACAAAAGAAGGTCATTATGATTCCAAGAATAAAAAAGCAGAGTTTGGACGAAGACCGATCATACAAGATGGAGGAAGAAGATACACGGGAGACAGAATAATTACGAATGACAGCACCCATGTTTCCCAGATCACTGGGAATGCAATTATCGTAGATAGTGCTCAATCTACAACGATTATTGCGGGAGAAATCCTAGCCAATAATAAAACTGAAACTTTTCTTGCTTTCAATAAACCCTTGATGATCGTGAAACAGGATCGAGATTCGATTTACATTACAGCCGATACTTTGTTTTCGGCAAGATTAACTGATCTGTATGGCGTAAAAGATACCGTACAAAAAGAAAATGTAAAAGGTGTAAAGGTAGTTGATACAAAAACAAAAGACAGCACCAACCGCTATTTTGAAGCTTTTTACCACGTAAGAATATTTTCTGATTCAGTGCAGTCTGTTTGCGATAGCATGTTTTACTCTTTCAAAGATTCTGTTTTTCGCTTGTATAAGGATCCAGTTGTATGGTCGAAAGAAAATCAGGTAACAGGCGATACTATTTTGCTTTTTACAAAAAATAAAAAAGCCGACCGGATGAAGGTATTTGAAAATAGTTTATTGATCAATAAAGTACAAGCAGACTTTTATAACCAAATAAAATCGACCAGAATGGATGGCTACCTTACAGATGGTTCCATTGATTCAGTACGAGCCAGAGGTTTAGCAGAATGCATTTACTATATACAAAATGAAGACAGCTCATTCACCGGCATAAATCAATCCTCATCCGATATCATGGATATTTACTTTGCTCCTGACTCTGCAGGAAAAGAAAAAGGATTACAGAAAGTTGTTTTCAGAAGTGCAGTAAAGGGAACTTTATGGCCTATGCATGCCAAAACTCCTGAGGAGCTGAGACTTCGAAATTTTAAATGGCTTGATAATAGGAGACCTAAGACAAAATATGATTTGTACGAGTAGATGATAATTTTAAAGATGATAGATGATAGTTATTTCGATTTCGAATTTTTAGAATCTCAAGCTACCATCTATCAGTTATCATCTATTTAAAAAAGTTTTTCCTGCAAAATATAAACAACAGCTCCCGAAAAAAAACCCAAAAGGGCGAGCCAGCTGATTCGTTTTAAATACCAGATAAAATTTATTTTTTCAATGCCCATAGCCGCAACACCGGCAGCTGAACCAATGATCAATGCGCTTCCACCGGTGCCTGTGCTGTATGCCAGAAATTCCCAGAAATAGTGATCGGTGGGAAAACGATTCATATCATACATCCCCATAGAAGCAGCTACCAAGGGAACATTATCAACTATAGAGGATAACAAACCCATTGTAATAGCAATGGCATTTTGATCTTTCAAATGCCCATCAAACCAGGTGGCCATTTTTAAAAGCTGGCCTGTTGATTCTAATGCGGCAATAGCTAATAATATTCCCAGAAAGAATAAAATACTTGGGGTATCAATTTTACGCAAGGCATAAGAAACCGTATAATGTTTTCTATCCTGTTCGTCTTTATCGCTATGGATAATTTCGGTGATTAACCACATAATGCCCAAGCCTATTAGCATTCCCATAAATGGCGGCAAGTGTGTGGTTGCTTTAAAAACGGGAACAAGCAAAAGAATTCCGATACCTGTAAGGAAAACAATCTTTCTGTGTAAAGGAGAGGTCGGCTCATTTGTGTGTTCTTCGAATTTTTCGCCGGGAGGTTGAAATCTGCCCTTCACATAAGTTCTCATCAATAATAAGGGTATCAGCAAACAAACAAGACTTGGTAAGATCAATTTTATAATAATATTAGTCGCCGTCACCTGCCCTCCTATCCACAACATAGTAGTGGTAACATCACCGATCGGCGACCAGGCACCTCCGGCATTTGCCGAAATAATAACTAGTCCTACCATCCTCATTCTGTCTTTTTTGTCTGCCATCAATTTTCTGATCAATGACATCATCACAATAGTAGTAGTGAGGTTATCGAGAACGGCTGAAAGAAAAAAACTAAGGAGTCCTACAATCCACAATAATTTTCTTTTATCTGTAGTCTTTATCCGTTGTGTAATGATCTCAAACCCATCATGTACATCTATGAGCTCCACAATGGTCATAGCTCCCATCAAAAAGAAAAGGATTTGTGAAAGTTCTCCCAAATGGCTAGTTAATTGTTCGCTTACTTGTTCCTTTGAATCGCTTAAAAAAATGTAAACTGTCCAGCAAAGAACACCCGTTATCAATGCAACAGCTGCTTTATTGATGCGAATGGTATGCTCAAACGCAATAGCTGCATAACCTAATATAAAAATAAGAATGATGAAACCCAAAGCTGGTTGTTTTTGCCAAAAGTAATGATAAGGGACAAGGAACAGGGATCAAGGTTCAAGGGCTCAAGATACTAGAACAATAACTAAGTAGTATTCTGCCTGCAGCTTGTGTCTTGTTCCTTTTCCCCTTGTGCCTTCTTTTTGCATTTTATTTAAAATTTGATGGCACCATTTTCGTTAACATCGAAACAAACAAATCATAATGAAAAAAATTACTCTTGCTTTTCTTTGTATTATTGGTGTTGGAGTTATCAATACACTATCTGCACAGGAAACAAGCAATGCATCTGCAATCGGTACTGACTATAAAACAGCTATTGGTATCAGGTTAAGCAATAATGCTCCTATTATCAGCAATGCTATTACATTAAAACATTTTTTGAATGAAAAGACAGCCATAGAAGGATTTTTATCATTTAATCATGACCTTGTCGGTTTTGGTGCATTAGGTGAAATACATAAACCTTTTAGCACACCCGGACTTCAATGGTTTTATGGCGCCGGGGCCTATGTTGGTTTTGGAAAAGAGTACGACGTAAATAAAGATAGAGATGTAAATACAACTTATTTTGGAGCACAAGGAGTTGTAGGCTTGGATTATAAATTTGCAAGCATACCCATTAATATATCCCTTGATTGGAAGCCTGAATTAAATCTTGTAACCGACATCAATTTTGAGCCCGCCGCTATTGGGTTTTCGGCAAGGTTTACCTTTGGAAAGTAGTATCGGCATCTATGCATATTTTTAGAAATCCCGTCTTGAGCGGGATTTTTTATTTGCATTGTGCAGTATTTTTTTCAAGTTTTTGCGTTTTTGTGCAGGAATTTACTTTATTTTGGGTACCAACAACTAGCGATGCTTAAGAAAGAGAGACAAGCTTATATACTTCATCAGGTAAACCTGCATAATAAAGTACTATCCTCAGTGCTAAGTCAGGAAATACATGTTTCCGAAGATACCATTCGAAGAGATTTGTATGAACTTTCTGAAGAAGGTAAGCTAATAAAAGTTCATGGTGGTGCCTTATCACCATCTTTCGGGCAAGTTTATTATTCACCAAATACCACATATTCCCGTCCACAAAAAACGATCATTGCAAAAAAAGCAGCTTCCTTAATAAAGGATGGAATGTTTGTGCTCACCAGCGGTGGCAGCACTATTCTTGAATTAGCAAGAGCACTTCCCCCACAATTGAAAGCCACTTTTATTACTGGCAGTATTCCGGCTATTCTTGAGTATATGAATCATCCCAATATTGATGTGATAGTAATCGGAGATAAAATTTCAAAAAGTTCAAAAATCACAACTGGTGGAGAAGCTATCAATAAAATAAAACAGATCAGAGCTGACCTTTGTTTTTTAGGCACCAACGCCATTGATCTTACCAATGGAATAACCGATAGTGACTGGGATGTTGTGCAGCTTAAAAAAAGTATGATCGAATCATCGCAAAAAAGTGTTAGCCTAACTATTTCAGAAAAGATAAACACATTGCAGCCTATCAAAATTTGCGACGTTGCAAATATAGATGTACTAATCACCGAATTGCCCGTTGATGACCCCATTTTAAAGCCTTATCATGAAAGTGGTATTGAAATCATGTAGTCGTTTATAATTATCCTATTTGAAAGCAGCAAAGTTCTTGAATAAACGCTCTAAATTCTTTAAGTAAACTAAACACAAATTGCTATGAGAAAATTTCTGCGACTGATGTTTTTGCCGGTCTTGATTCTTTTGTGCGCAACAAAAGTATTCGCACAAGAAAAAACAGTGACAGGTAAAATATTTGGCACCGACAATCAACCGTTGGCTGGAGCAACTATAAGAGTAAAAGGTACAAACCGGATTGTTCAAACTGATGCAACTGGTTCGTTCTCCATTAAAGTAAGCAAAGGACAAACTCTTGAGATTACCCATGTTAGCTATGAGCCAACTTCCGTAAAAATCGGAGATTCAAATCTAGTTTCACTTTCACTGAAATCAAGTGAAGGCACTATGAGTGAAGTTGTAGTGACAGCAATGGATATAAAACGAAATCCCCGGGAGTTAGGATATTCAGTACAAACTGTAAAAGGAAGTGATATCCAAGAAACGCAGAGAGAAAATTTTGTGAATAGCCTGGAAGGCAGAGTGGCGGGTCTAACAGTTACACCTACAACCGGAGCTGCAGGTTCTTCAACCGGTATCGTGTTGAGAGGCTTTAACTCAACAAGTGGAACTAATCAACCTCTTTTCGTTGTCGATGGTGTGATTGTAGATAACAATAGTTTCAACTCAAATTCTTACGGTGGAGCTGGGGTTGGTCTCGCTTCAGACGGGGCTAACAGGAACGTCGATAATACAAACCGCATTGCCGATATTAACCCAAACGACATTGAGTCAATCACTGTGTTGAAAGGTCCGGAAGCTACCGCTCTATACGGTAGCCAGGCGAGTTCAGGTGCCATAGTAATTACCACAAAAAAAGGAAGAGGCACACAAGGAAAGGTAAGAGTGACTTACGATAATGATTTCCGTTTCCAGAAAGTTACGCGGTTTGCTGACGTGAATAATGAATATGGACCTGGGACAAGTAATGGGATACCAACCGCTCCGCCACTTTCAGGGCAGTTCACATCGTTTGGCCCTAAATGGGCACCCAACACCACTTTATATGATAATCTTCATCATTTTTATCAAACAGGTTTTTCACAAACCCATAATTTAGGTATAGAATGGGGGAACAAAAATGTAGCGTTCAGGCTTTCGGGTCAGTATTTCGATAGCAAAGGCGTTATACCGGACAATAAATACACTAAATACAGTTTCAAGGTTTCCAATACTACAAATATTGGAAAGTATATAACCATTACCCCTGCAATTGCTTACTCAAATGCTGACAATCGTAAACCAGTAAAGGGGGCAAATTCGTTCTTGATGGCTCTATATGAATGGCCCGCAAACAATGATGTTCGAAATTTTGAAGATGATTACGGTGGCAAGTTGACGCTTTTCAATGCTAATTATAATTCTGACTTTGATAACCCAATTTGGAGTGCTAAAAACAATATAATAGGTGACAAGAATGAGCGTTGGATTGCAACTGGTGGCATAGATTATAATCCTCTCCCTTGGCTATCATTAACGGGAAGGTTTGGTTATGATACTTATCAAAATGATGGATATGTATTTACTCATCCACAATCTTATTTGTTATCGGCTAGTACGCTGGGAACATTAGATAATTATTACAGAACATACAAAGGGTATAACCACACCATCACCGCAACTGCGAAAAAGAAATTCGGCGACTTTAGCACGAGGTTGCTCGTTGGCACAGTGTGGCAAGATTTTGAAACGGAGGCGTATGGTGTGTTCGGAAATCACGTGGCAGATTCATTGGTGGCTGGCAGGTTATACAAGAACGGCGATATAGTTACCAGTTTTAATCCGAAGGACAGCAGCATTACATTGCCAGGGTCAAGAACACGTTTGCTGAGAAACTATTTCGGCGAGCCAAACCTGAATATTTTCCGCGAGCTGGCATATTTCGGTGAAGTATCCGTCGGGTTTAAGAATGTTGTATTTGTAACTTATTCGCATCGTTTTGAAACTGCGTCTCCAATTCCAAAAAAGAACAACAATTATAACTACCCTGGTGCCAGCATAAGCGCCATTATATCGGATATATTTCCTCAAATTAAAAAGGGCAATTTTATCAATTACCTAAAACTGAGAGCTTCTTCTGCCAATACTGCGAGACTGAACGATCCTTACTCTAACCAGGCTGTTTTCGTTAATAATACCAGCAGTTCAGTTGTACCTGGTTATACCTATGGATTTACTGGAACCAATCCTGATCTCAAGCCCGAAAAACAGAGGACCTATGAAACGGGTGCAGAGTTGAGGCTGCTGAACAATAAGATAACCTTTGAAATAGCTTATTACAATACATTGTGTACCGATCAAATAGCACAAAATTACAGAGCCAGCTATGCGACGGGATTTGTACTGAATACAAAAAATGCTGCGGAGTTGCGCAATGAAGGGCTGGAAGTATCGCTTGGTGTAACGCCTTTAAAGAAAAAGGATTTCACATGGAATATCAATTTCAACTTTAACCACATGTGGAGCGAAGTATTAAAGATTCCCGAATCTATCGGCCCTTTGAATGATTTTTACAATTCTGATACTTATATTTCAAATGTGCGGGGTGGGCTGGTAAGGGGTCATAAAACAGGGGGTATTACAGGTTCTATTTACCAACGAAATAAAGCGGGGCAAATTCTTATTGACCCACTAACGGGCCTCGGCAAGGTTACGGCTGCAGGCGATAATCGTTTCATAGGTGAAAGAACTCCTGATTTTACATTGGGAACGATCAATTCGTTTCGATATAAAAACTGGAGTCTGAATTTCCTTTGGGATCTTAGAGTAGGCGGTGATATCTATAATGGCACCGACCAGGTTCTTACCGGCCTAGGCAAAAGCCAGAGGACTGCTGACCGTATGACTCCGAGGGTAGTACAGGGCGTTCTTGCAGATGGCTTTGAGAATACCGACCATCCAACTGCAAACACAATTGTTGTTACACCTTACTTCCAAAGTACTTATTATACCACTATGCCGGACGAAGAGTTTATTGAACATGATGTAAATTGGATGCGATTGAGAGACCTGACATTGAATTACAGGCTGACAAAACCATTCATTAAGCACGTAAGGGAAATGAGCTTTTTTATAACAGGAAACGACCTGATTGTTTTTTCCAATTATAGCGGAGCGGATGCAGCCGTAAATGCAAACAATCCCGGTACCAGAGGTGTTGGAGGATACGGTCTTGACCTGGGCAGCGCCCCGACTCCAATAAGTATAAACTTTGGACTGCGCGCCAATTTTTAATGCTTATCCTTTTTTAAACAATTAAAATTTTTGTATGAAGAATAAATTTTTGAAATCAATATTTCTTGCCGCTGCTGTCATCACGATTGGAGTGACGGCATGCACAAAAAAAATTGATGATGCTTATCTGAATCCAAATGCCGCTACCAGGCAGCCAATTGAGAATATTCTTCCAGGTGTGATCGGAGGCTTTACATGGTTTTCTTCAACTGCAGGCACAGCATTTGGCGTTGTCATTGACGGAACTTTTGTAGGCCGTTATATACAATATTGGGGAATCAATACCGGCGCCGATAGCTGGGGGCAAATGAGTATGCTGGGTGGCGCTGCAGATAACGGCGGCTCTCTATGGGGCACTGTTTATTATGGCCAGGGAGGAAATGTAAACAAGATCATTCAATGGGGCACTGAGGAGGAAAAATGGGACTATGTAGGTGCGGCTTGGGCCATCAGGGCCTGGGGATGGCTGGAATTAACCCAAGAGTACAATTATGGAATTGTGAAAGAGGCGTTTGATCCAAATCTGTCTTCATTTCATTACGAGGATCAGCCGGAAATTTTTGACAGCTGCCGTGCTGTATGCCATCGTGCATTGGAATTTTTAAACAGAACAGATGGGAATGTAAGCCAAGCCAACCTGGCAATAGGCGACGCTTTCTTTAATAAGGGAGATGTAAATAAATGGAAGAAGTTCGTATACGGAATTCTTGCGCGTTCTTATATTGATTTAAGTTACAAGAGTATTTTCTTGTCCAATCATTATGCCGATTCGGCTATTAAATATGCGGGTCTTGCAATGACAACTAATGCAGATAATGCTACCGTTAAAGTGGCGGGCGGCTCAACTTCAGCTCTTAATAATTATTGGGGGCCATTTCGTGCAAATTTTGGCACTTACAGGCAAGGTTCTTATGTTGCACGTCTGATGAATGGTGATGATACAACCTGTTTTGCAGGTGTCACCGACCCAAGATGTTGGTATATGCTGAGTGAAAACCTGAATGGTACATTCAAAGGTTTACTTCCATGGGCAGGAAATTCGACGATGAGTAATGATTATCCAAAGAATTTCTGGCGGTATGCCCCTCAAACTAAAGTCGGCACTACCACCTACCCCATTTATCCCCCTTCAACTTCAACACCTCCTGTCAGCCAAGACAGCAGCCGTTATCTTTATCAGAATACAAGCCCATGGCCACTGATGACTGCTTCGGAAATGCAGTTCATCATTGCCGAGGCTGCTCTCCGCAAGGGCGATAAAACCCTGGCCCTCGAGGCATATAAGAATGGAATAAACTTGAATTTTGATATGCTAACGAACGATTACCCGCAGAATATTCCTGCTGGTAAACAAATCACGCCTACTGTTAAAAGCGCTTATTTGTCAAATCCTATTATCGTTCCGGCCACTGCAGATGGTCTCACACTTACGCACATAATGAACCAAAAGTATATAGCCTTATACGTTTGGGGTACGCTCGAAACCTGGGTGGACATGCGCAAATTTCACTACATAGATACTGACCCGGCAACCGGTAAGAGAGTCTATGCAGGCTTCATTCCTCCATCGGGCAATAATTTGGTATCTACCAACCTTGGTGAATTGACATATCGGATGAGGCCAAGATTTAATTCAGAATATCTCTATGATATTCCCGAGCTCACGAGAATCGGAGCTTATCAATATCCAAATTATAACACTTACAAACCCTGGTTTGCAATCCCATAAATTTCTTAACAAGAAAAAATCTCTAACAATGAAACTTTTCGAAATATTTAAAATAAGCTTGGGAGCGATGGGCATCTGTAGTATTCTCTTATCGTGTACGAGAGATATTCCTGAGCCCATAGCTACTATAGACACGGATTTTACAGCCAGTTCTTTCGTGCAAGTATATAATGCTTCAATACCGTCTGCTGCAACCGACCCGAGAAAGAACTATGTTTTTGTAAACGGCACACCCGTGACAGGGGCCGCTGTTGGGTATGGAAGTCTTTTCCCTGCTGTTGGACCAGGAGTTTCTATTCTTAGTGGCTCACAAGCATTTCTAATAAAAGATACCTTGCCTTCTGCTACACAACCGCAGCTCTCATTTTCTCCGAATTTGGAATCCACAAAACACTACACCGTTTTTATGTATGATACATTTAATGTAATCAAACAAAAGGTGGTGCAAACGAATATAGAGATTCCTGACGATACCACATCGAGAGTAAGATTTGCAAACTTTGCTTATTACCCCACGGCCACTGCTGGGATTGATATCTTCTCAAAAGCCAGAAATGCTTATGTTGTGCAAAACCTCTTATCAACACAGGTAACCGAGTTTATTCCTTATGCTTCCGCCGTAAGCGATACTCTATATGTATATGAAGCAGGTAACCCCACGAATAAACTAGACACGCTAAATGGTTTTTTTCCTACTCGCCTGCGGAGTTACACACTTATCTTCCGCGGTCGCTGGAGAACAAACGAAGCAGGTTCGGCCGCTAATCCGAGAGTATTAACTTCATTTCCAAACAACTGATTTCTGCACAAGTGATGAACTGTCCGGTCTTAACCGGACAGTTTTTTTATTAGATATGACCAAAGAAAGTGATGGTGGGAATAATCAAGGTGATTACTAGAACATTAACAGTAGGAACTTTATAAAATATAAACCAATCTTCACGAAAAACTAAGAACTTAAGATTTGGTGAAGGCGCCTTGTATTTCGACTGGCATATTTTTTTCAGCAATAAATTCCTAAGCGCTCATTTTCTTCCCTCCAGGATTTTCATAGATTTTTTAACTATAAAAATTTTTTATCATGTCTGTAGTAAAAGTGATCGAAGTCATGTCGAACTCAACAAAGAGTTGGGAAGATGCCGCACAGAGAGCTGTTGAAGAAGCCTCAAAAACATTGCATAATATCCGCTCTATTTATATCAAAGATCACAATGCCGTAGTGGAAAACGGAAAGATAACGGAGTATCGGGTTACAGGTAAAGTGAGCTTTGAACTAGATCCGGCAAGTAAAGATCGCTGATGCTATTTGGTAATTATTCATTATTGATTACTGATTATTATATGCGCAATATTGAAAGCGCTTACCGGCGGAAATGAATAATTAATAATGAATAATCAATAATTCAAACTGAGCACTGTGCAAATTGATAATGACACAGGAGGTAATTTATTTGATTTTATCAAACGAAATCCACGACCAGCAAAACCACGCACAGCCGGCATTACAGAAATTCGAGGCCCTTACTATTCCGTGATGGGTACAAACTATTTGCATGATGTATTGGAGACAATGGGCGAATACATAGATTCTTTAAAATTTGCCGGTGGCTCGTTTGCATTAATTCATCCCAAGGCGTTACAAAATATTATTGAAACAGCACATTCACACAATGTGCTTGTTTCTACCAGTGGTTTTATCGAATATGTTCTTACTCAAGGTAGAAGTGCAATTGAAAAATATATTCAACAATGTAAATCGGTTGGCTTTGATATTATTGAAATTTCGTCAGGATTTGTTACGATCCCTACGGATGATTGGCTTCGATTGATAGACTTGGTGCATAAAGAAGGGTTAAAAGCAAAGCCCGAAATAGGAATACAATTTGGCGCCGGTGGTGCCACTGCTGCTGCAGAATTGAAAGCGGAGGGAACAAAAGACGCAGGCTATGCTATTCATCAAGCGAAGCGTTTTTTACAAGAAGGTGTTTATATGATCATGATAGAATCAGAAGGCATCACAGAAAATACAGAACCGTGGCGCACGGACATAGCAGCACGTTTTATCAATGAGGTTGGAATGGAAAAACTAATGTTTGAAGCGGCTGATCCGGCGGCGTTTGAATGGTATATTAAAAATTATGGACATCATGTAAATCTTTTTGTAGATCACGGCCAAATTGTTCAATTGGAATGTTTGCGATCAGGAATATGGGGAACAAAAACTACATGGGGAAGGATACAGGGATTTTGAATTATATAAACGATAAATCAAATTATCCAAAAAATAAATAGGCAAGAAAAATAGAAGTGATGATCCCTACAAGATCTGCCAGCAGCATAGCCCCAACTGCATAACGAGTGTCTTTAATGGACACAGCTCCAAAATAAACAGCTATTACATAAAACGTAGTATCTGATGAACCTTGCAATATGCAAGACAAACGACCGGCAAAAGAATCGGCTCCAAATGTTTTCATCGTATCGATCATCATGCCCCGCGCCCCGCTTCCGCTTAATGGCTTTATCAATGCAGTTGGTAATCCATCAACAAATCTTGTATCAGTTCCTACCGCGGCAAATAAATTCTTAAATCCATTCATGATTACATCAAACGTTCCACTTGTACGCAGCATGCTGATAGCAACAAGCAAGCCCACCAAGTAAGGAATGATCCGTACAGCTGTTTCAAAACCGCCTTTTGCACCCTCAACAAAAGCATCAAAAATATTGATCCGTTTATATAATCCTCCGAGTATGATAAGAAATAAAATCAATAACAAAATGCCGTTGCCTATTACACCTGAAACAGTCTGCACCGTTGCTGTGTTCAATGAAGTAAGATAAAGGATCAAGGCAGCGATGATGGCCGAGATGCCCCCTATCCAAGCAAGAATGACCGGTTGAAAAATTTGAATGCGCTGCTTGAAGGAAACAATGAACATGGCAGCGATAGTTGCAACGAATGTGGCAATCATGCACGGCACAAAAATATCAGTAGGATTGGCTGCCGGCGGTTTCACTGCTGCTCGTGCTGCAATGATGGCAACAGGAATTAAAGTTAAACCAGATGCATGCAGACATAGAAACATAATTTGAGCATTTGATGCTCTTTCGTTACTAGGATTAATTTCCTGCAGGCTTTGCATGGCCTTAAGTCCGAACGGCGTGGCAGCATTATCAAGCCCTAACAGATTTGCGGAAAAATTCATCATCATATGGCCCATAGCCGGGTGATCTTTTGGAAGTTCGGGAAAAAGTTTTGAAAAAAATGGACCGATGATTCGCGAGAGTAACCTTATGCCTCCTGCCCTCTCTGCAATGCTCATAAATCCCATAAACAATGTCATGATACCAATAAGACCAATAGCAATGTTAACGGCGCTTTTACAGGTTTCGATAATGCCATCAGCTCGTTTTGTCAATTTCCACTGAATGGAATTGTAAGTATAAACTTTCACCGATGGATTGATAGATTGAAGGATCAAAACTGAATCTGCATTCCTGTTATCAGTGATCAAAACAGTAGCTTTATTTACGGAATCTGGCTTGTATCCATAACCCGCGATATAATTCGAGAATTTTTCATTCGTGTATGGTCTTTCAGGATGCCCGATCATGATGTAAGAAACAGAATCATAGGGATCATCGGCCTTTCCTACCACCATGCGGCTGAACATGCTTTGATCATTCGTAAAAATCCATTTGTAACAAGCTACTAATACCGCAGTAATGATGAAAGCTGCCCAGATTCTGCTAAGAGCCATATGGTTTCAGATTTGACATTCGGGTTTGAAGTTAAGGTTTTCTCACTGTTCGTGTAGTCAGATTTCCTTTTATCAATTGCTTTTAGTCAATCAAGAATTTTGATCTAACTTAATTAAACAAATCCTTCTATATGCGCAAGCTAATTCTTATACTGCCTTTGCTGATTGCAACAGCAATAAATGCTCAATTTAAAGCAGATAACGTAAAATATACCACCGTTTTTCCTGAAGACCTCTGCAAAACTCTAATGGCAAACAAAAATTATTTGCTGCTTGACGTTCGCAGCCCGGGAGAGTACGATGACACCTCCTCTTCAAACGGTTTAAACATTGGGCATTTAAAAAATGCAGTGAACATAAATATCACTCAATTAGATAAACGGTGGAAAGAAATATCTTCTTATAAAGATCAACCTGTTTTTATCTATTGCTCACACAGTCAGCGCAGCAGGAGAGCTTCCCGATTGCTTGCTGATAGCGGCTTCACTCATCTTTATAATATTAACGGTGGCCTTACGGATTTTTATGCCCAAGGAATTCAATCCAACCCTTGCGCTGGTTTTGCAATTGAAACGTCGGTTCCATATAAAATTGTTTCGGCCAAAGAATTTGCATCCAATGTTAAACAGGGTAAATCCTATTATATAATTGATTTGAGAAGCGATTCTATATACAAAGGAATTTCAGTAATTGAAAAAACAAAAACAGAGGGACATTTTGATAAATCAGTTAGCATTCCTTTCGAAAAATTAGAAACTATTACAAGTGATTTACAAACAAAACCTATTTTATTAGTAGATGAATATGGAGATGTGAGTCCAAAAGCTGCTAAATGGCTTTTTGGAAAAGGCTATAAAGATGTAAGCATTTTGTTTGATGGCATGAACGGCTGGGTTGATTATGTTACAAATACTAATGACAAGCCCGTTGTGAAATGGACAAAGTTTAATTCTTACAATTTACTGTCTGCCGAAGAGTTCAATAAATTAATAGCCGGCAAAAAGGAATTTACTTTAATCGACGTGAGAACAAAAGATGAGTTTAATAATTCTTCAAAAAATTATTGGCAGAATATCGGCCAAATCAAAAACGCTATTAACCTGCCATCAGCAGAATTAAAAACTTCAACAAACTTGCCTGTTTCTAAAAATGCTTATGTAGTCGTTTATGGTTTCAACAGCCAGCCTGAAATATTTGAGTCAGCCAAATGGCTGGTTGACCAAGGTTATAAAAATGTCTATGTTCTGCAAGGAGGCATCTGGAGGTTGCGTTGGGTGTCGCATAACATTAAAGGAAAGACTTACCTGAATGATCTCGTAGCGAATGTACCTCCCGAGAATGAATAAACATTCTTTTGAATAGTGTTGATAGCTTGCCTTTGAAAGGCGAGCTATTCCTATCTTTGCGCCTCCAAATTTAAATTCTAAACAGAATGGCTTTACAGGCAGGCATTGTAGGTCTTCCAAACGTGGGCAAATCAACCCTATTCAACGCAGTTAGTAATAATGCAAAAGCGCAGGCAAGCAATTATCGCTTTTGTACCATTGAACCCAATGTGGGTTTGGTTGATGTGCCGGATCCAAGGTTATACAAATTGGCTGAATTGGTTCACCCCAACCGTATAGTGCCAACGCAAATCGAAATTGTTGATATTGCAGGTTTGGTTCGTGGCGCAAGCAAAGGAGAAGGGCTGGGAAATAAATTTTTAGCAAATATTCGCGAGGTGGATGCTATTATTCATGTGGTGCGCTGCTTTGAAGATGAAAACATATTACGCGAAGAAGGACCCATCAATCCCATCAGTGATAAAGATGTAATTGATACGGAGCTTCAATTAAAAGACCTTGAAAGTGTAGAAAAAAAAATTCAGCATACAGAAAAACAGGCACGCATCGATCCGAAACTGAAAGTAGAATTGGAAATACTGAAGCGCTGTTACGATCATTTAGAGAAAGGAAAAAATATTCGTGAGTTAAGTCTAAGCAAGGAAGAAAAAACGGCTATAGCTGATATCTTTTTGCTGACTGATAAACCTATATTATATGTTGCGAACGTGGATGAAGCATCCATGCATACAGGAAATAAATTTTCGGATGCGTTGAAAGAAGCCATAAAAAAAGAGAACTCCGAAATGATCATCATGAATAATTCTATTGAAGAGCAGATATCGTCTATGGAAAGTCCCGACAAGGAATTATTTATGCAGGAATACAAAATGGAAGAGCCTGCGCTTGATCGTTTAATTCACTCTGCCTACAGACTTTTAAATTTATATACTTACTTCACTGCAGGCGTACAAGAGGTGCGAGCTTGGACCATTCACAACGGATGGAAAGCGCCTCAGGCCGCAGGTGTTATCCATACTGATTTTGAAAAAGGATTTATCAAAGCTGAAGTTATTTCTTACGATGATTATGTGAGCTACGGCTCGGAAGCCGCTTGTCGTGATGCTGGCAAACTGAGAATTGAAGGAAAAGAGTACGTAGTGAAAGATGGAGATGTAATGCACTTCAGGTTTAATGTTTAACCCCCTGTCCCCGCCTAAGGTGGGGAACTTAGATCCTACTTTCTCCTGTAATCGAAATCATTTTCAATTGAATCTTTTTATAGTCAATCTAAAGAGTTCAATATTGACTTTATAATTGAAATAGACTTGCTAAAGCGCAGCCCCCTTTAGGGGTTGGGGGTTAAAATAGTGCATTCAAGCTCGCTGTTCCCCTATGCACTGTTCTTGTATCACCAGGCTTGCGGCCTTCGTATTCAAAACGCAGCTCAAGGTTATTCAACAAGGTTTTTGTAAAGCTTAAATTCCATAAATAATTTTTTCCGGGCAGCAATCCGTTGAGCATAATATAACCAACGGTGCTGTTGGCGCCATTTACAACATGCTCAGTGGTAAAATCAATTGTATTGAATGTAAACTTCGCTGTTACGGAAGCGCTTTTTAGTATATTATATTTTGTTTCAAAATTCAACGCATGTGAAACGGCTTTTTGGCCTCCGTTAAATGCAGTATCATTTTTCTTATTGTCAAAAGAATAACTTGTTATAAATCGAAAACTGGTGCCGCGAATAAAAGTTAATCTCGGTTCTGCCAAGTAATCATGGATCTTATAGTTCCGATTTTCAAATTGAGGGTTAGCCGTGCTCAATGAGTTTATCTCCTTCTTTGTGCTAATATCAAATGTAATTGAACGGCTTAAATTATACCTGATCTTAAATATCCAATCATTGAGCTTTCTGCTTTCATAACCATAAGTGAGCAATGACTTACCGCTATTTTGCAAATTACTCACATCAAAACCCCAAACACTGCCGTACCGGTTGAATGAAAATGTATTGAGCAGTACAGTATTTAAGGTTATGAGTGCCGTATCATGCAAACCATATTTAAATGGGTTAAATTCAAAATCCCCCTTGGCAATTGACTTTTTTGATATCTGCAAAGAAGATTGCCAGTTGGTTCTCGAAAATAACTTTGGAAATCCTTTCAACTGCGCAATATTCATAACGGCGCGTGGATTTAAAGCTACGCTATAGTTAAATGTATTATAGTTTGCTTTTACAAATTCATTGGTAGGAGTAAATATGCGAATGAATTTGGCCTGATCAGGAAAAGCAGCCAACTCAAATTCATTCAACTGCTGCACGCCATCATTGTTATAATCGATCCATGCATACTGCCCTGTTCCTGCAGGTACTTCGAGATAAACAAAATCTCTTTTCTGTTCTTGCCCCGCGCCTAACTCATATAACACATTTCCTGTTAACAATCCCTTCCATTCATTTACTACATACTCAGTACGACCCAAAATAGTATTGTCATCTTTTTGAGAGGTAACATAAGGATTCAGCACTTTCAGCTTTCTAAACGTAGTATTGAAATAAAACTTATGCCGCTCATTTTGAGTGAGCTCTGTTTGCAGGTTAATATTATAACTTCTATCGCCATAGTAAAGCAGCTTACCGGATGGGTATTTATCCAACCTAGTAAAGAAAGTTATACCATATTGATTTTTTCTTTTTGGGCTTGATTGGAGATAAACGGAATAAGTACGGAAATAGAAACTGCTATTGACAAGTGAATCAGTCTCCTTGCTTTTTGTTTCGTTATGTTCTAAAGCATAACGCACTCCCAAACGAAGACCCCAAACTTTGCTTAACTCTTTGCTTAAATCCGCAATAGGACGAAGAAAATATCCTGATGAGCTTAAGGTTTTGAAATTGGTAATAATAAATTGATTATTGAACCGCCAACCTTTTAAATTGAGAGTTTGCAAAATTGAATTTTGAATGCCGTTGTAGTGATCACTTCTGTTATAATTAGTGAATTGGTAGGCAATAGAATTGTTGAATTTATTTTTTAGCTGTGCTGAGGCTTTAATAATATTTTCAGTCGCAGTATTTAAAACCAATGGTAAACCCCAATCTCTTGTAAATTCCACCTGTCTTAATCTTTCAAGCGGTTTAAACTTATCTTGAACATATTCGTAATCGAGCCTGGTTATAAACTTCAATTCTTGTGGCTTTTTTGTTCTAAGCGGCGCTACATTGTTTATTAAAATTTTTGCTGCATACCCGGCATCATCCCCATTATTTATTTTCGAAAAAGTATTTACATCGTAATTGCTTCTGGCCACTTCAGTTATTAGTGAAGTGTTTTTACTGATTGCATAGTCAATTCCCAAATTGATTATTTGCTGTTTTTTGGGTGTAACCAAGATCAATGCAGGTTCATAGCTACCTTGTTTTTCCCCATTAATAGGAGCCACAAAACGATATACTTTTCCATTTGCCCCATTAAAATCAGGAATATAATTTCCCTTCCCCTCTCCTACATTTACAAATGAAAGATTGTATTTAGCACTATCAGGGTTAGTAGAATACTGATAGAATGAATCAACCCCGGTACCAGTATTGTAGTAAATTCTTGCATACAAAATTTTGCCCGCGGCAAAAGTATCAAGCGAGGCATTAGGATAAAATGCATTTTGAATACTATCACCTAAATTGGTTAGAAATAGTTTCTGGCTGGCATCCAGAGTTTGATTGATCTGTGAATTCTTAGCATCGCTGTTATTAAAAACACCTAAATGCAATTTTAATTTTTTATTGATATTGAAATCCTGCGACAGGTACAAATTTGCGTTCAAATAATTTCTGTCTGAATACTCAAATTCAACTTGTATCCTGGTATCTTTTGTGATCATTCTTTTTGGTGTGAAAGTGATTTCTGCCGTATTGTAATTGATCACATAATCCTGGTCTTCGCCGCGCTGCATGAGTTCACCATCTAAAAAAACTCTTTCCGTATTAGCCAGCACAATAAAAAAGAATTCATTGTTGGCCCCTATAAGCCTGTACGGGCCTTGGTTTCCTTCAAGCCCCTGAAAAACATTTCTTGTAAATTTTCCTTTAGCTATTGAGCCGCTCACAAGAGTGTTTGAATTGGTCTTTCTTGATATCCAATTATTCGTTTCAAAAGAAATTCCTTCGAGACGCTTATAAAAATTCAAAAAATAACTTTGATTTTGCCGCAGATCAATATCTCCCAAATTTAACTGCCAGTTCTTCTTTTTAAACTGCAGGAATACCTGATCGAATTCATTTAACTGCTGAGTGTTTCCTTCTGGTTGTATAGGTATGTTATTATCGGTGATTGCCGCATGAATTTCAATACTATC
Organism: Chitinophagaceae bacterium; assembly: GCA_036005185.1. Classification (GTDB taxonomy): domain Bacteria; phylum Bacteroidota; class Bacteroidia; order Chitinophagales; family Chitinophagaceae; genus VBAU01. The sequence goes on from DASYQS010000006.1 coordinate 31,187, forward strand.
ACCGAGCATGCCCTCCATTTGCAGATTAAGTGTTGAATTAAGCACCGCATCCTGGCTGTTACCAAATGATATTTGCCGGCCAAACGATCCAGTTGTGTTCAACTTACCAAAATCAAACATTCCTTTGGAAGAGGTTTTTTGATTATCATTAAATGAAAATGGAATGATGAATGGGATCTTCGATATGCTATCATAGTTTAAATGCTGAGCAACGGGATTTAATTTGAAAGGAAATACCCTATAAGTGATTAACACGCTATCAGATGAAGGTTTTTTATTCCAATAAAGGATCGCTTTTATGAAATCAAAATGATAATCAGAGTCAGATACTCCGGCGACAGATAAAGTTTTTGGAACAATGCTGATCGTATCTAAGATCAAGGTATCAGCAACCGGAAGTTTTTTTTGACGGAGATTGGAGAGTTTATTCTGATTTTGAAAAGGCAATTGACCGCTGCTCCACAAGGAAAGCAGAAACATTAAAAGCAGCAGTAATATCCGGCTCAATTGCTTCAATAGCAGTGAGTTTATCTTCAAAATCGTAAAATTCGGGCTTTTATTGCCCTTTAAGTTATTACCGGCTGTTAATTAGGCAAAAGGGGCTCTTCTAAAGGGAAATGAAGAGCTATTTTTCTGTTTCTAACCCCGCCATAAGATATTCCTTCTTGAGTCTCGAAATATTCGTAATGGAAATCTCTTTTGGACAAACCGCTTCGCAGGCCTGGGTAAACGTGCAACTTCCAAAGCCTTCCTTGTCCATTTGAGCGATCATATTTATTACCCTTGTTTTTCTTTCTGGTCCGCCTTGTGGCAACAGACCAAGATGGGCCACTTTGGCAGATACAAATAATAAGGCAGAAGAATTTTTACAAGCTGCTACACAGGCTCCGCAACCAATACAGGCAGCGGCTGCAAACGCCTTATCAGCATTTTCCTTTTCGATGGGCATAGCATTCCCGTCAACAGCATTACCTGTGTTTACGGAAATATATCCGCCAGCCTGTATAATGCGATCAAAAGCGCTGCGATCAACAACAAGATCCTTGATCACGGGAAATGCTTTTGCTCTCCAAGGCTCAACAACAATCGTATCGCCATCTTTAAATGCCCGCATGTGCAATTGGCAGGTGGTTGTAGCATGCCAGGGCCCATGGGGCTGACCGTTGATGTACATGGCACAGGTACCACAAATACCTTCACGACAATCATGATCAAACGCAATCGGTTCCTTTCCTTCGTGAACTAACCGTTCATTCAGTACATCAAACATTTCGAGAAAAGACATTTCACTTGAAATATTTTCAACTTTATAAGTCTCGAATCTTCCCTTTTCTGTTGCGTTTTTTTGCTTCCAGACTTTCAATGTCAGGTTCATTGTGTAATGTTCCATATAACCCCCTGTCCCCCTAAAGGGGGAACTTAGATTTACATATTTCTGTTTAGTATGATCATTTCTTTTATCAGAATATCCAAAAGCCCCTTTAGGGGTTTGGGGTATTATTTATAACTCCTCTGTGTCGGCTTAACCTCCTCATACTTCAATTCTTCTTTGTGCAATTGCCATTGATGATCGCTTATGTATTCCCAAGCTGCTACATACATAAACTGATCGTCTTGTCTTAAGGCCTCGCCATCGGGGGTTTGATATTCTTCTCTAAAATGCCCCCCTGCACTTTCATTGCGATGAAGGGCATCAATACACATCAACTCACCCAGCTCAATAAAATCAGCCACTCGTTGTGCTTTATCCAGTTCAGGATTCATTTCATTCACTTCACCAGGTATTCTTACATTTTTCCAAAACTCTGCTTTCAATTCTTTGATTTCTTTTATGGCTTCCTGCAAACCCTGGGCACTGCGTCCCATGCCACATTTTTCCCACATTATTTTTCCCAAATGCTTATGAAAACTCTCCACCGATTGCGATCCTTTGACGTTCATTAGTTGATCGATGCGTTCAGATACTTTTTTCTCCGCTTCAACAAATGCATCATGACTCGTTGGAGTAACTACATTTCTAATTTCATCTGCTAAATAATTTCCAATTGTATAAGGGATCACAAAATATCCATCAGCTAATCCCTGCATCAAAGCAGAAGCACCTAAGCGATTGGCACCATGATCAGAAAAATTAGCTTCGCCCAGTACATACAATCCTTGAATATTGCTCATCAATTCATAGTCAACCCACAATCCGCCCATTGTATAATGCACAGCAGGATAAATCCTCATCGGCACCTCATACGGATTTTCACCCGTGATCTTTTCATACATATCGAAGAGATTGCCATATTTTTCTTTTACTACCGCTTTGCCAAGCGCAATGATGGTCGCTTCGTCTGCATTTTTCAATCCTTGTTTACCAACCTCTGTTAATCCAAAACGTTTTATAGCATCCGCGTAATCGAGATAAACTGCTTGTTTTGACGTGCCTACTCCGTAACCTGCATCACATCTTTCTTTTGCTGCTCTTGACGCTACGTCTCTAGGAACGAGATTTCCAAACGCGGGATACCTTCTTTCCAAATAATAATCTCTCTCATCTTCGGGGATCTCATTCGGTTTTCTTGTATCGCCCTTTTTTTTTGGCACCCAAATACGGCCATCATTGCGCAATGATTCAGACATGAGTGTCAATTTACTTTGATGTTCGCCGGTGACGGGAATGCAAGTAGGATGAATTTGAGTAAAACAAGGATTGCCAAAATAAGCCCCTTTTTTATGCGCCTTCCAAATCGCGGTTACATTACAGCCCATGGCATTGGTAGAGAGATAAAAAACGTTTCCGTAGCCGCCGGTGCACAATAATACCGCATGTGCAGAATGCCTTTCCAATTGTCCGCTAATTAAATCACGAGCAATAATACCCCGGCACTTTCCATCAATAATCACAATATCCAGCATCTCATGCCGAGCATACATTTTTACATTACCCAAAGCAACTTGTCTTTCCAAGGCCTGGTATGCGCCAATCAATAATTGTTGTCCGGTTTGTCCTGCAGCATAAAAGGTTCTTTGTACTTGAGTGCCCCCGAAAGACCGGTTGCTGAGCAAACCGCCATACTCCCTCGCGAATGGTACGCCTTGTGCTACACATTGATCAATAATGTTCACACTTACTTCTGCCAGCCGATGCACATTTCCTTCTCTGGCCCGGTAATCTCCGCCTTTTATTGTATCATAAAATAAACGATAAACACTATCGCCGTCGTTCTGGTAATTTTTTGCTGCATTAATTCCGCCCTGTGCTGCAATGGAATGGGCGCGGCGGGGAGAATCTTGGAAACAAAATGCTTTTACTTTATAACCCAATTCAGCCAACGATGCCGCCGCTGATGCTCCTGCTAGTCCCGTGCCCACTACAATTATTTCCAGCTTGCGTTTGTTCGCGGGATTTACCAATTTGCAATGCCCCTTGTAATTTGTCCACTTTTCATTCAACGGTCCTGCAGGAATTTTTGAATCTAACATATACCACAGATTTCTCTGATTAAAATGATTTTGAGTGCTTATTCTTTCTTTGTCAAAATCTGTTTTATCTCTTAAATATTTAATGCCCCAACGTTCAGTTCTCTACTCATCTTCTGTTGCGTCGCACTCTTGTGCTGCAACAATTCTATTCATCAAACATTGAACCCTTTCAGGGTCCGAAACTTTTCTTTTTCTTCAACGAGCTTACGCTCGTTCCTATTAATATTTTTGCTCCTGCGAAGCAATTATTTTTTGTGAATTGCGAATTATCAATAAAAAGCTCACTGCTCATTACTCATAACTGATTACCACTCACCTTTCACAATTCACCATTCACTATTTGATCCATCCTAAATATATACTTACGGGCATCATGGCAAATGCCAAGCACACGACAACTGAAAATGCCCAGCCAAAACCATCCAATAATGCCAGATATCGTTTATTATAGACTCCCAAGGTCCTGAATGAGCTTTGAAAACCATGAATAAGATGCCATGCAAGCGAAAAACAACCAATGACATACAATACATCAATCCATGGGTTTTGAAAAACTTCAATCATTTTGCCGTACAATTCATGATATGTTTTTCCTGGCGTATCATCATAAGACACTTCATTAAGCCCGCCAAACCTTGATGGAATCCAGAAATCGGCAATATGTACAATGAGAAACAAGAAAATTATGGTACCCAACAAACCCATTGACTTGCGATACCATCTGCTTCCTCTCGAACCCATTTTTACTTCATAACTAACCCCCCTTCTTTTTCTGTTCTGTATTTCCAGCACATATCCTTGCACTATATGAATAATAAAAAAGACAAATAAACCTATTTCAAGCACACGAGGAACCAATGTTTGGCCCAGCCAGTGGGCCGCTTTATTAAAAACTTCTCCATTATCATCCGGAACAAAAACTACCGCCCAAATACATGCATTAATAGTAACATGAACAATTAAAAAAAGAATGAGGCTTAAACCAGTAACGGCCATTACAAATTTTTTTCCGACCGATGAAGTGAAGAATTCAGACCATTTCATAATCAAACGTAGAGCTAAAAAATTTTTTGCAAATTTAGCATCGGAACGCCAAATGGAATAACTTTTCTTCTGGTTGCTCGTTTCTGGTTTCTTGTAATTTTGTTGTATTCTTTTTAAGAATTGTGACTGGATTAGCTATCGATAACCAATACTAGCAACCAGTTTCAGTAATTACATCTTTAATCTGGCCATTAATTCATTATCGATTTTCTTAAAAAGGTGAAAGGGTTTATAAGTACGCCAGTTGGGAAGATCATATAACTCAATATAGCGATTGAGTTTGGCTTTTATAAAATCTTGTTGTGTAGCTTCAGGCATATCAAGCATCACGATCCAGCCATTTTCATCAGTTACTTCTTCATACCACTCCTGGTAATAATCTTTTACATCGCTGTGAAAGTTGAGAACATTTTCAGCGATCAATATAAATTTAAAAATTCCTTCAGCTTCAAATACATCAATCACCTCTCTTTTTAGTTCCATAATATCATTCTCTATAGCATCATTCCACTCACCCATCAGCTCAATGACTGCATATTTTTCTTCATAATCTGCAATCAATACTTTGAGATAAAGCGTTCTCGAACCAAAATCATCCCATTGGGGATGGATGTAATAATTGTAAACGGTATGAGAGTATTCAAATTCAGAATAAACTCTTCCGTAGAATGGAGATTTTTCATCTTCTTCGCTTGTATAAATATGCCGCCAATTATAAAAGGGCTCGATATTGTGCATAGGTTTAATTTGAAAATCACGCAATTTGAAAATTTGAAAATGTATTATTTATCAAGGAAAACTGCATTTTCAAATTAGCATATTTTCAAATTTTCAAACTCTCTACAGCTTTTTTCACGCTGCCAAATTTCAGTAATATTTTTTTTGCCACATCATAATCCTTCATGCCAGTTCTTTCCATCACCATCTTAGTGCCGCGATCAACAAGTTTTTCATTGGTCAATTGCATATTAACCATTTTATTATCTTCTACCCTGCCTAACTGTATCATTACTGTAGTTGAAATCATATTCAATACCAGTTTTTGAGCGGTGCCGCTCTTCATTCTGGTGCTGCCTGTAACAAATTCAGGGCCCACCACAACTTCAATAGGATAATCAGCTGCTGCACTTACCGGTGAATTTGGATTACATGAAATACTACCTGTTACGATTTCCCTTTTTCTGCATTCCTCTAATGCTCCTATTACATAAGGTGTTGTTCCACTAGCCGCAATCCCTACGACCACGTCCTTATCTGTTACACGATGGGGTTGCAAATCCTTCCATCCCTGCTCTTTATCATCTTCAGCAAATTCAACAGCAGTAGTAATTGCTTTTTCACCTCCTGCAATAATGGCAACCACTAAACCGGCAGGAACACCATAAGTTGGCGGGCATTCACTGGCGTCAACCACTGCTAGTCTGCCGCTGGTTCCGGCTCCGATGTAAAATAATCGGCCGCCCATGAGCATTTTATCGGTAATTGCCTGTACCAAAGCTTCTATCTGAGGAATAGCTTTTGCAACTGCTTGTGGTACAGTTTGATCTTCTTTGTTTATATGAGTAAGCAGTTCAAGCACACTCATCTTTTCCAGATGGTGGTATGTGGAACTTTGTTCAGTGATCTTCAGAAATTCATTCATATTTGTAATTGTCTCATCCATGATAATCAATTAATCCTTGCATTGGATTTTTCAAGACCTTGCCCAATTGCATTTCATACGTTATACAAAGTTGTTGCAAAATGTCTCTAAATCCATAAGCTACACCTCCCACAAAACTAACAGGCAATGACGAAGTTTCCTTGTATTTTCGTAAATGATTAAAGAAAAAATCATTCAAGCCATCCTCAATGATATTTTCAATCATATAATGACCACGGTTCTCTGACAAAAACAAAGAAAACGCCGCCAGATATCGGTTTGCTAATGGCTTGCGATAAACATTTTCAAGTATCTCGACTGGTTTCGTTTTATATTTCTCTTCAAATTTATCCCTGAGCCCATTATCAAATGTATTGTACAAATAATATTGAATTACTTTTTTCCCAAGATAAGCGCCACTTCCTTCATCACCCAAAATATATCCGATCCCAGGTGATCGCTTTACAATTTTTTTCCCGTTATAGTAGCAACAGAATGATCCGGTACCTAGATTACATGCAATCACTTTTTTATTGCCTGCCAAACCCCTTGCAGCAGATAGCATATCATCGTTAATTTCAATAGCAGCACTTTCAAAAACCATTTTCAAACAGCTTTTCAACATACGAACATTCTTGGGATTACGCATTCCTGTTCCATAATAGTACACCTCATTTACCCTGTTCTGTTTAAAAAATGGGCATAATTCTTTCAATAAAAGATCATGAATTTGCTCTGTATTTAAAAAATAAGGGCTAATGCCCTGTGTAAAAATTGTTTTTCTTCGGCTGCCAGCTAGCAAGCACCATTCGGCTTTTGTAGCTCCACTGTCGGCAATTAATTTAGTTATGGCCATGCTTGGAACAAGAAGGGTAAAAGTTTTGTTGTAATAAGGAGCCGCCTGAAATCGTTAAAGGCAAATCCAGTATTTTGCGAACAAATTACAAAGAAGAAAAGAGATGGGTAATAAAAAATTACAAGTTTGGCTGCCACTTATATTCTCCATGGTTATGATCGCCGGGATGTTTTTCGGTTTCAATCTTCATAAACAAACAGGCAGCAATAAAGGTTTTTTTGCAGTTAACAAACGCAATTCGCTTGAAGAGGCCCTTGATCTCATTAAGCTGAGATATGTAGATTCTGTACACATGGATACCCTTGAAGAAGGCGCCATTCAACAAATGATGAGCGGATTAGACCCTCATTCTGTCTACATTCCAGCCAGCAGTCTGAAAGAAGTAAATGAAGATATTGCCGGAGCCTTTGAAGGCATTGGTGTTGAGTTCAATATTTTTTACGACACGGTGCACGTGCTATATGTATTGCCCGGCGGGCCCAGCGAAAAGGGAGGACTGAAAGTAGCAGACCGTATTTTGAAGGTAAATGATGAAATCATTGTTGGTAAAACAATTACTTCAGACCATGTTAAAAAATTGATACGGGGCCCAATCAACACTAAAGTTGATCTAACCATTTTGCGAAATAATCAGCAAATGAATGTTTCAATCCTGCGAGGCTCGATCCCTGTTCCCTCAATGGACGCTGCCTACATGATAGATAAAAATACTGGCTATATTAAGCTGAATAAGTTTTCTGAAAATACTTATAAGGAATTTATGCAGGCAATGGAGAAACTAAAAGGTCAGGGCTTGAAAAAATTGGTGTTGGATCTACGTGGTAATGGAGGTGGTTTAATGAGTGAAGCAGTTGAAATTGCCGATGAATTTCTTGACGATGATAAATTGATCGTTTATACAGAAGGTGCCAATACTCAAAAACATGAATATAGTGCCCGCCGTCATGGTGTTTTTGAAAATGGTAAGTTGGTAGTATTAGTGGATGAGCTTTCTGCGAGTGCCAGCGAAATTGTTTCGGGTGCCTTGCAGGACTGGGACAGAGCTACAATAGTTGGAAGAAGAACATTTGGTAAAGGCTTAGTGCAGGAGCAATATGAGTTGAGTGATGGTTCTGCGATACGATTAACGGTGGCTCGATATTATACACCCGTAGGCAGAAGCATTCAGCGATCTTACGATAAAGGCAAGAAGGTTTATATGGATGAGATTTGGCAACGTTATCGCAATGGTGAGTTATTGCATGCTGATTCGAACAAAATAAATAAAGGGCAGATTTATAAAACCTTTATCGAAAAAAGGCCGGTGTATGGCGGTGGCGGCATTATGCCTGATGTGTTTGTACCCATTGACACAAATTACATACAACACAATGTAACTAAGTTATATTTGGAAACTACATTTAATAATTTTGTTTACAATTACTATGTTGCCAATCTTTCTCGGTTCAATCAATACAGATCTGCTACCGAGTTTGCACAAAAATTCACCGGTATTAATGATGCATGGAGTCAATTAGTGAATTATGCGCTCAGGGACACAATTTATTTAAAGAATATTCCTCCAAAAGATCAAGAAGGTATCAAAGAAAGTTTAAAAGCTTATTTGGCTCGATATAAATGGAGAACAGAAGGCTTTTTTGAAGTGTTGAATATGAATGATATTGCGGTAAAAAAGGCTTTAGAGGTTTTAAATGAGTAAGCAATGCAAAAAAGCAAAGTAAAAACTATTGCTCGCCGGATAAGGTCAATTCTTTAATTACTCATCATTAGCTTTTTCAATAAAATCTTTCTTGTCAATGCGGTAAGAAGCTACTAAGCCTAAACCGCCTCCTATTGCTATTAAAGAAAAATATAAAGCAGCGGGTTCAATCTCATGCGGAATCATCAAAGTATCTATCAGGAAAGCGGAAAGAAGGCCCACTCCTGCCCCTATAAACAACAATCCCCACTTAAGGTAACGAGGCGCTGATCTTTTTACAGAGTTTTTAGGGTTCATTCCTTTTTCTATCATTGCTAAGTTCTGACGAACTCCCAGATAAACAATTCCAAATATCATAGCAAAAAAGCCGGTAAACATTACGATCAAAAAAAGTGATACTGTGGCTGGCATAATTATTTTTTTTGTGTCTGCTTATTCGGCAGACATGTTAGTGAATTTATTTGTTTTGCTCTTTGACTACTCTCTGGTTGAGCAGGTTACAGTCTTAAAGAACTTTTATCGAACCGGGTTGACAACAACTATGACTACACCTTTTTCAAGCAGGTTACAAAAATAACGGTCGATACTTCATAAAATTTTATGCTTTCTCGCTTGTACCTTGTGTTTTGATTAGTGTAACCCTAAGCTTCAATAAGTAGTCATATAAAGCAGAATGTCAACCGGACCTTCAGATAGTGAAATCATCAGCCAGGTGCTGAAAGGCGACCATAATGCTTATGCTTTATTGGTAGAGCGGTATAAATCGTATGTTTTTACACTTACGTTGCGTTTTACAAAAAGCAGAGAGGATGCGGAAGAAGTGTCGCAGGATATATTTGTTAAAGCATATCGTTCATTAGCTGATTTCAAAGGAACGGCAAAATTTAGTACATGGCTTTATACTATTGTAAATACGACCTGCATAACTTTTTTAAGAAAAAAACGATTGACAGTTCAGTCTTTAGATGACGAAAGGACTTTTGAAGTAGCTGATAGCCAAGATTCAGGTTTTAAAGCAAACCAGGTAGAACAAAAGTCAAGGCAGAACATGGTAAACCAGGCTATCTCTATGTTGAATCCTGATGATGGTGAGATCATAACTTTATTTTATAAAAACGAACAAAGTTTAGAAGAAATCAGCCAAATACTTGGTCTTGAAGTAAACACCGCGAAAGTTAGGCTGCACAGGGCAAGAGTGAGATTGAAGGAAAAAATGGAGAAATATTTCGCAGACGAGGTAAGAGATTTGAATTGAACCCTTTAAAACCCATTATATGGAAGAAAAGAAACATAGCATTGATGACAGATTATGGGAATACATTGATGGATTAAGTTCTAACGAAGAAAAATCCGTTATTGAAAAGCTACTCCAAACAAACCATGAATGGAAAGAAAAATACCATGAATTGTTGGAGTTTCATCAATTCCTGCAGTCTTCCACCATGGAAGAGCCTTCGTTACGGTTTACCAAAAATGTGATGGAAGAGATTGCTAAATATCATATTGCTCCGGCAACTAAAACTTATATCAATAATAAAATTATTTGGGGCATTGGGATTTTCTTTATCGTATTGATCGCGGGATTTGTAATCTATGGTTTTGGCCAAATTGACTGGAATGCCAGGAGTGACTCTAATTTGCCTTTTGATCTTGACAAAATAGATTTCAGCAAATTCTTCAATAATACTTACATAAACATTTTTATGATGATCAACGTGGTGCTTGGATTAGTGTTGCTGGACAGATACTTGGCGTCAAAAAAGAAAAAAACCAAAGAAGCTTGATGATTTTGTCATCAGGTCCGGTAAACCCTCTCGATTTCGAGAGGGTTTTTTATGCCGAATTCTTAACATTTATTTTTCACACAATTTTGGTAACTTTTTATTCTCTTATCAATCTTCAAAACCTACGTTTATGAAAAAAAATTTACTCTTCATTTCTATAGTCTGCATTACCATTTGTGCAAATGCCCAATTTCAAGCTGGTTTCAATTATTCAATGGCAATACCTCTCAAAGAAATGGGTAAAAATATCAACCTTACTCACAGCGCCGTTGTTGATTTTCGTTACCAATTTAAAAAAACAGCAAAAAATTTTTGGCTAGGCACTCAATTAGGAGCAGGTGTATATGCAATAAAAACACAAAGACAGCTTTATCAGTTTTCAAATGGTTCTACTACAGAAGCTGATGTAAGATTTACAAGCAATATCATTAACGCCCATCTCATTGCTGGTACTGATCTGGTACAAAGCAAGCCCATAACGCCGTATGTCGTTGCAAAAGGAGGTTTAAGTGGTTTCTATACGGGGGTTTACATTCCTGATCCAGATGACCAAGGCAGTTGCAAGCCTCTTGAAAACAAAAACATTTATAAAGACGAAACATGGTCAGCAGGTGTGGGCGCTGGCGTAAAGATTGCTGGAAGTAAGATTTTTAAAAAAGTTCATTCTGATGATTGGTGGATTGATCTGTCAGCAAATTATTTAACAGGTGGAACTGTAAATTATTTGAACGTAAAACATTTGATGGAACATAACGATGATACAAACTTTGATCCCAAAGGTTTTAATGTGAGTTTTGTAAATGTATCAACCAATGAGGTTCATCAGCATCAGGTTGCGGAAGTATATACGAGTCGCATAAATCAGTTAGATATTAAACTAGGAATCTTGGTTCGCTTATAATAAAAAAACCCCCGGATAATCTGGGGGATTTTTTATGCTAAATTTGTAGGGATAACAATCACATGGATATTAAGAATAACATTCTTGAAACGATTGGCAATACGCCTTTGATCAAACTCAACAAGATCACAAAAGACTTTCCTTGCATGGTGCTGGCAAAAGTGGATTATTTCAATCCAGGAAACTCAATTAAAGACCGCATGGCCTTGAAGATGATCGAAGTTGCAGAAAAAGATGGCAATCTGAAACCAGGAGGAACTATTATTGAATGTACTTCGGGAAACACAGGAATGGGTTTAGCTATTGCAGCCTGCGTAAAAGGATATAAATGCATTTTTACAACGACTGATAAACAGTCAAAAGAAAAAGCGGATATTTTAAAAGCATTAGGCGCCGAAGTAATCGTGTGTCCCACGAATGTAGAACCTGAAGATCCCAGAAGTTATTATTCAGTTGCAAGGCGTTTGGCAAAAGAGATTCCTAATTCCTATTTCTGTAATCAATATGATAATCTGGCTAACCGATTAGCACATTATGAAACAACAGGGCCGGAAATATGGAGGCAGACGGATGGAAAGATCACTCATCTTGTTTGTACCGCAGGTACAGGAGGCACGATCACCGGAGTAGGAATGTATTTGAAAGAAAAAAATCCAAACATCAAGGTTTGGGCAATTGATGTATATGGTTCGTTACTTACAAAATATTTTCGTACAGGTGAGATCGATATGAATGAAGTACATCCTTACATCAGCGAGGGCTTTGGAGAAGATTTTGTGCCACAGAATTATAACATGAGTGTGATTGACCATTTTGAGCAAGTAACAGATAAATCCGGAGCTATAATGGCTCGCAAACTGGCTAAAGAAGAAGGAATATTTTGTGGGTACAGTGCTGGCAGCTGTTTGCAAGGGCTAATGCAATTGAAAAACAAGCTAAAAAAAGATGACTTAGTTGTTTGTATTTTTCATGATCATGGAAGCAGGTATGTTGCTAAAATTTATAACGACCAGTGGATGATTGAGCGAGGCTTTTTAGATGTAAAAACATTCAAAGATATTATCAGCGCCAGAGGCACAAAAAGATTAGTAACTGTTGACGCAGAGCAAACCGTATCAGAGGCGGTTGAATTAATGAAGAAATATGATATTGAACATATTCCGGTAATGAATGGCAACGGCCCGGTGGGTGCCATTAGTGAAGGCGGGTTATTTCAAAAAATCTTCCATAACCCGGAAATAAAGAATTCAAAAGTCGAATCTGTTCTTGAACCTTCCTACCCCATTGTTGATTTTGACACACCTGTTGAAAAATTAAGCTCGCTTATCAATAGAGAAAATGGTGCCGTGCTTGCCAAAGATGAAGCAGGCAATTATCATATAGTTACCAAATATGATGTCATTCAGGCCCTGGGCAAATAACTGTCAAGGTTCGAAGTTTGAAATTCGAGCCAGTTCCTGGTAGCTAATAAATCTTAAATCCTTATTCTTAAACGAGAATTCGTAATTCTACCAAATCTATTTCCGTGATTTTTCTGCTAGATATTTCGCTGTATTACGCTCTGTGTGGTAATTACTGATACATCAAAAAAGAGCAATAGTGCTCTATAGAATTTAACAATGTGTGCATACTTTTGAGTCAGAAGTTGATTGATATAGCATCAATCTGTCCAATGTCCAGAAAACCGTCCTAAGAAATTATCCAAATCCCGGAAAAACCAAAAACAAAAAATCCAATATCGATCAACTTCTTCCTTTTCAGGAAATGAAAACCAAAACCAATCAATCCTAAGAAAAACGAAAACCAATTAATCCTAAGAAAACCGATCCTAAGAAAACCGCCTTAACCGGAAAAAGACCAAACAACAAGATCCTTGAAAACCGTCGTTAAGATCCAACGTCCTTAGACATCCAATCCAATGGAAACCAATTAAGGTTAACGCCAAAATTGACTTACCAGCCGCCGTAGTCCAAATCCGTTGAAAGAAGCTAAGAAATCCGACCCGCCTGTTAGAAATCCTAACAGGTGGTGTCCCGGTGGCCTTCAAATCTTCATTTTTCCCCCAATAAATTTTGCTTCTTAAGTTTGCTGAAAATCTTTCATGCCTGTATTTGAAGATCAAACAGGAAGAAAAGTATTATTTAATAAATCTCCTGACCGAATTATATCTGTTGTTCCTTCTCAAACTGAGTTATTGTGTGATCTTGGCTTAAATGATGAGGTCATTGGCATCACAAAATTTTGTGTTCATCCTGAAACATGGTTCAAGAACAAAACAAAAGTGGGCGGAACAAAACGGTTGAATATGGAAAAGATACTTCATCTTCAACCAGATCTTGTGATTGCAAATAAAGAAGAAAATATAAAAGAGCAAATTGAAGAACTAGAAAAATATATTCCCGTTTGGATCAGCGATGTAAAAGATTTGGAAGATGTGAAATATATGATATGTGAAATAGGAAAATTAGTTGGAAAAGAGGAAAACGCTTTAGATATAGTTTCACGGATCCAAAAAAACTTCTCGCAACTTAAAATCCGGGGCCCAAAACGGAAAAGCTGTTATGTTATCTGGCAAAACCCTTATATGACCGTTGGCGGTGATACGTTTATTAATGCGATGATGGAAATTGCTGGATTTGAAAATCTCTTTAAAGAGCAAAAGCGCTATCCCGAAATAACAGTTAAAGAACTAAAGGCACAGAACCCAGAATTAATTTTGCTTTCTTCGGAACCTTTTCCATTTAAACAAAAGCATGTTGACGAATTACAGCTTCAATTTCCTTCAACAAAAATTATTTTGGTTGACGGTGAAATGTTTAGTTGGTATGGAAGTCGGCTGCTAAATGCTCCCGAATATTTTTTTCAGTTAAACAAGCAATGTTTTAATGAATGAGGTCATTCTTCTACCCTATTTTTCTCATCCTATTTTAAAAACGCTCGTTTAAAACATTGCAGACCTTTTCAAGTGTAAACCATGGCTAGCATTCGTTAAGATCATCTTTCGACTGAATGGTTTTAACTTTTATCTTTGCACCCTTAAATAAAATGCTTTGAGTTGTGAGCCTGGGGTTCCGAATGCAACTTCGTAGCTTAAAAAAAACGCAAGGCAATCAACAAACTATAAAAAAACCACATGCCGAAAAAAATCTCCGAACTGCTTGGTGACAAAGCCGATTATCTATTAGGTCATCAATCAAAAACAATTTCAAAAGATCAGTTGCATTTACCCGGTCCTGATTTTGTAGATCGCATTTGGGTAAACAGCGATAGAAATCCTCAGATTTTACGTAATCTGCAGATCATGTATTCCACTGGAAGATTAGCCAACACCGGTTATTTATCCATACTCCCAGTAGATCAGGGTATTGAGCACAGTGCCGGCGCATCCTTTGCAAAAAATCCAATTTATTTCGACCCTGAAAATATCATTAAACTGGCCGTTGAAGGGGGTTGCAATGCAGTAGCAACTACATATGGTGGTTTTGGCTTTTTAGCAAGAAAATATGCGCACAAAATTCCTTTCATTGTAAAAATTAATCACAACGAATTTCTCACATATCCAAATAAGTTTGACCAGATCATGTTTGCTTCTGTAAAAGCTAGTTGGAATTTGGGCGCCGCTGCTATTGGTGCCACCATTTACTTTGGAAGTGATGAATCAGCGAGACAATTGCAGGAAGTGAGCAAGGCTTTTGAAATGGCACATGAATTAGGAATGGCTACCATTCTTTGGTGTTATCTGCGCAATCCTGCATTTAAAAAAGATAAAGATTATCACGTGTCAGCCGACTTAACAGGGCAAGCGAACCATCTTGGTGTTACGATTGAAGCGGATATTATTAAACAAAAATTGCCAGAGAATAATGGCGGTTATCTAGCACTGAATACAAAAGAATCTGCTTACGGCAAACATGATAAACGGATCTATGAAACGCTCTCATCTGATCACCCAATTGATCTTTGCCGTTATCAGGTTGCCAATTGTTATATGGGCCGCGCAGGTTTGATCAATTCTGGTGGAGCTTCTTCCGGAGAAAGCGATCTTGCAGAGGCTGTTACAACTGCTGTAATTAATAAACGTGCCGGCGGCATGGGTCTCATTTCAGGCCGTAAAGCTTTTCAACGATCAATGAAAGAAGGAGTAGAAATTTTGAATGCGGTTCAGGATGTTTATTTAGATAAAGATGTTACGATTGCATAGCGTATTCTCTGTATAATTTTTCCAAATATGTGCTCAATTAAATTTTTACTCAATGTTGGTGTGCAGATATTATGCTAAAATAATATGTTCGATGGCATAAAAATTGCGCAGCTTGCAGTTTGTACATTGGTGGTTGTTAGCCGAATTATCTCATCATTTTATTAATCTTTAAACTTTAGTGTATGAAGAAAGCATTTCTATCATTAGCTATTACTGCCATGGTAGCTACTGCAGCAATTGCGCAGGAACAAAAAGAACAAACACCGGCACCCCAAAAACCAGCACAGGAACAAAAGGATGTAAAACCGACACAAGATCAAAAAAATGTAGCACAGGATCGTGCTGCTTGGGAGAAAAAATTCAAAGAAGACTTAAAGCTAACAGATGAGCAGGCACAAAAGTATGATGCACTCAATAAGGAGTACAGCGACAAATTTGAAGTTATCGCAAAAGATGCCAGTTTAACTCCTGATGCACAAAAAGAAAAAAAGATGGCCTTGAAAAAGGAAAAAGAAACAAGATTACTTGAATTCCTTACTACAGAACAACAATCAAAGTATAAGGAGCTAAAAGAATCAATGGAAAAAAAGAATGCGCCCCAAAAGCAGCAATGATCAATAAATTCTAATTGTTTCAAAATTAAGCCGGTCCAAGTACCGGCTTAATTTTTACTGGCAAAGACTGTACTGTCAAAATTATTGCAGCAATTCATTTGAGGAAAGATTGAATCCTCATTCAATCATTTACCATCTTTCTAACCTTTCCATCCACCCATTTTCTGGTACTCATTCTCCCCTTTCTCAATATATTTATGCTCTAAACTGCTTACTATGCCAAAAATGGTCATATTTATTTTATTAGTTTCCTCTTCACTTACCTCTTCAGCTCAACAAAAACTCCAGAAGCTGACTGTTGAAAAAATTATGCGCGATCCAAAATGGATGGGCACTTCGCCGTCAAATATCTCATGGGGCCATGACGGTCAATATTTATATTTTAATTGGAATCCTGAAAATGCACTTTCCGATTCTATTTATTTCATTACTATGTCCAATCATACCCCTATAAAAGCTTCTATTCTTCAGAAACAAAACATGACGGCTTCAAGTGGTGCTATATGGAATACCACCCGAACATCGTATGTGTATGCAAAAGACGGCGATATTTTTTTTAGAGATAGTAAAACAGGAAAAATCAAACATATTGTTCAAACTACAGAAAGAGAAACCAATCCTCAATTTTCTTTTAATGATAGTAAAATTGTTTACACCAGCAATCAAAATTTATACGCATGGGATATTGTCACTGGCGAAACTGTGCAGCTTACCAATTTGCAATCTCAGCAAATAACCGGTAACCAAACACAACAAACACCACAATTTCGAGGTGGAGGTTTTGGTGGAAGAGGAAGCAGAACCGAAGAAATAACTCCCAATGCCGCTCAAGAACAGTGGTTAAAGAACGATCAGCTGCAATATTTTCAAGTTTTAAAAGAACGAAAGGAAAAAAAAGATGCGACAGACAGCTACAACAAAAATTTACCGAAGCCAAAGGAACTGAGAACGATACAGATTGGCGACCGAACTTTACAAGGATTAAATATTAGCCCAGATGGAAGATTTATCAGCTATCGCTTGAATAGAATCGCTACTGATGCAAAAACGACTATTGTTCCCAGTTATGTAACCGAAACCGGTTTTACAACCGATATCACAGGCCGCACCAAGGTAGGCGCACTACAAAATAATTCTGAATATTTTATTTATGACCAGGAGAAGGATACTGTGCTTTCGATAAAGGTGGATTCAATACCTGGTATTCGTGATCTACCCGATTACGTAAAAGATTATCCCGCAAAATTTGAACAAAGAATAAAAAATCCTCCTATTCGTACAGTAACTATTGGAAATATTTCTTGGTCACCCAAAGGCTCTCATGCCATTGTTGATATTCGCTCGCAAGACAATAAAGATCGATGGTTAATGATGTTTGATACATCAACAAGGAAATTAAAATTACTCGATAGGCAACGAGATGAGGCGTGGGTCGGCGGCCCCGGAACAAACATATTCGGTGGTCAGAATACGGGTTGGATCAGCGAAGACATTGTTTGGTTTCAATCCGAAGCAACAGGTTACTCACATTTATATACCGTAAATGTAGAAACCGGTGAAAAAAGAGCATTGACCTCAGGAAAATACGAAGTACAGCAAACTCAACTTTCAAAAGACAAAAAATATTTTTATATCACCACCAATGAAGTTCATCCTGGTGAACAACAGTTTTATCGATTACCTGTGTCCGGAGGAAAAGCAGAAAGAATTACTACGATGACCGGCGCAAACCAGGTTACGATTTCTCCTGATGAAAAATACATTGCTATTCTTTACTCTTATTCTAATAAGCCATGGGAACTGTATTTGCAAGAAAATAAACCAGGAGGAAAAATAGAGCAGATCACAGCAAAAGCCATGAGTGATGAATTTAAATCGTATCCATGGAGAGACCCTGAACTAATTACATTTACGACAAGGGATGGAGCACAGGTATATGCGAGAATTTATAAGCCTGCTACACCGGCACCAGGCAAGCCTGCTGTTTTGTTTGTGCATGGTGCGGGCTATTTGCAAAATGCGCACAAATGGTGGAGCAGTTATTTCAGAGAGTATTTGTTCAACAATTTGCTTGCAGACAACGGCTACTATGTAATGGATATTGATTACCGCGGTAGTGCTGGCTACGGCAGAGATTGGAGAACCGCTATTTATCGTTACATGGGTGGAAAAGATCTGGATGATAATATAGATGGCTTGAATTATTTAGTAAAAACTTACGGTGTAGATCCTAAACGTGTAGGCATATACGGAGGTTCATACGGGGGTTTTATTACCTTGATGGCCCTGTTTACTAAACCCGACGCCTTTGCTGCCGGTGCAGCATTAAGACCTGTTACAGACTGGGCTAATTATAATCATGGTTACACCAGCAATATTTTGAATGAGCCTTATAATGACAGTCTTGCCTATCATAGAAGCTCTCCGTTTTATTTTGCGGAAGGCCTGAAATCACATTTACTCATTTGTCATGGCATGATTGACGTAAATGTCCACTTTCAGGATGCAGTAAAACTCACTCAACGGTTAATTGAATTAGGAAAAGATAATTGGGAAATTGCTCCGTATCCATTAGAAGATCATGGATTTGTTGAGCCCAGTAGCTGGACAGATGAGTACAAGAGAATATTTAAACTGTTTGAAGACACTTTGAAAAAGTAGAAATTAAAATTAGAGATTATGCGCCCAGATTTAACACGTGTTCCATCATTTTATCACAATTATATTAATCAGGTTCCCGCCAACGATTTGATGACTGCTTTCAAAAATCAAACTCCGATTTTTATTGATTTCATAAAAAGCATTCCCGCCAACAAGATCAATTATGCATATGCGCCAAACAAATGGACAATCAAAGAAATGCTTCAGCATATAATAGATGCTGAAAGAGTATTTTGTTACAGGGCGCTTCGGTTTGCCAGAAAAGATCCAACTCCTCTTCATGGTTTTGATGAAAATCTTTTTGCACAAAATTCAAAGGCTGATAAACGAAACTGGGATGATTTAATTGAGGAATTTAAAATAGTACGGTTGGCAACCGAGTGGTTGTATCGCTCATTCGATGACGAGCAGTTAGAGGCAACTGGCGTTGCAAATAACGCTTCGAATTATGTTCTTGCCTTTGGCTATATATCAATAGGCCATTCCATTCATCACACGAATATTATTAAAGAGCGGTATTTATAATAACAAAAAAGCTCCGTTTGTAACGGAGCTTTTTCTTAAAATATCTTGAATTAAAATGCTTTTGCGGGTTGTTTAGAAGTTTGTGCAAGATTTTTTTGATTTATCATATCATTCATCACTTTTACAGCCTGGTCGAGATAAATGTCCTTTGTGAGGCCTTTCAACCAATTATTAAATCTTTCTTGCTTTATTTTATCATTTGCAAACATGTTTTCATCTCTTGGAACAAAAGAAATATCTAAAGAATCTTTTGATTTTTCCAATGTTTCGTTCTGTTTCACTGTTGCTTGAATCGCTTTTTCTTCTTGGCGATATTTGTCTAATCGCAAAGAACGTTCTTTGTCCTTTTGCTTCTCAAGCCACTCTGAGTTTGCTTTAATTGTTTTGAATATATCGCTGTTGTTTAGCCTGTCCTGCTCAAGTCTTTTTATAGTGGCAACATCATAACCGGGATTCCAAGGGCTGTAATTTGCTTTTGATATTTCATCCCACGGTAATGCGTCTGAATCATCTTTTTCCCTTAACTTAAGCTGTTCATATTTATCTGACAAAACTATATCTGAAGAAACGCCTTTCAATTGAGTTGATCCGCCATTGATACGATAAAATTTTTGCAAGGTCAATTTAATAGTTCCTAACTCAGAATTTGAGCCCAATAAATTTGAGGCAAAATCAAGGCCTATATTGCGTTGCACTGTTCCTTTTCCATATGTAGAAGTACTTCCTATGATTATTCCGCGGTTATAATCTTGAATAGCTGCCGCAAAAATTTCAGAGGCCGAAGCGCTAAATTCGTTTACCATAACAGCTAAAGGACCATCATACAAAACAGAACGATCCTTATCCCTTAATACCTGCGGTAGTTTTCCTTCACGATCTTTAACCTGAACGATCGGACCTTCTTCAATAAACAATCCGGCCATCTGAACTACATCATATAATGAACCACCTCCATTGTTGCGCAGATCCATAATAATACCATCCACTTTTTCTTCTTTCAGCTTCATAATTTCTTTAGCAACGTCAGCAGAGCAGCGGGCGCCGTTTGAGTGTTCAAAATCGGCATAAAATTCAGGCAGATAAATGTATCCAATCTTTTCTGAACCATTCTTTACAATAGCGCTACGAGCAAAAGTTTCCTCCTGTACGATTTTAGCACGGATCAATGAAATTACTTTTACAGAACCATCGGATTTTTTAAGAGTAAGTTTTACTTCAGTTCCCTCTGATCCACGTATTAGTTTTACAGCATCTTCAACAACATATCCAGTAAGGTCAACCGGTTCATTGCTGCCTTGAGCTACTTTAAGAATAATATCTCCTACCTGTACTTCTCCTGATTTCCATGCGGGTGTGCCCGTTACAAGACTTGCAATCTTGATATTTCCATCGTCGTACGCTAATTGCGCGCCAATGCCGAAAAAACTACCACTCATTTGCTCATCGAAATAACGTTTGTCAACCGGTGGGAAAAACTCGGTGTGGGGGTCCATTGCTGTGGTAATGTCATTTACAAATATGCTGAACTTATCATCATCTGAAAATTTATGACGGTAACGATCAAAGGTCCGGTTCATCGCTCTTCTTACTTTTTCTCTGGCATCTTTTTCTAATTCTTCATCTGTTTTTGCAACAAAATTCTCTTTGCCTTTATTTTTTTCCCTTATATCCGCTGACTCAGCATAGCGATCAAGAGCAAGATATTTTAAACGCTTTCTCCATGCCTCTCGCAAATCGCTTTCTGTTGCCGATACTTTTAATTTATCATCATTGAGGTTAATTGTTTCGTCAACCGTGTAATTGAAAGGCTGATCCAGTATCTGATTATAGATTTTTGCGACTTCCTCAATTCTTTTGTTAAATATCTGACCAGCAGCTAAAAAGAATTCTACAGGTGCATCACCCTTGATCTCATCATCGATCTTTGTTTCATACTTTTTCAGCGCATCATAATCAGTCTGCAGAAAAATATTTTTATCGGGATCCAGATCATTCAAATATTTTTTGAAGATCTTTTTTGAAAACTCATCATTGATATCCTTAGGGCTATAGTGTGCTTCTGCCAGCATTTGCCCTACATTTCTCAGAATTTTTTCATACTTCGAGGGCGGATTTGAGCTTTTTCCAAGGGATTGGAAAGCAAGAAAAGTACCTGTAACCAGGAGCATCACTAGGATCGGGAGTCGTTTCATATTTGTCATATATTTTAATGCTTTAAGCATAATCCAAAAATAACGTAAAAACGGAGGATTTCGTACTCTTTAAAGCTTTTAACCAATCTTTTTGATGAAAGGTTTCCGCTCACTAATTACTATCGGTTGTTCTGTATTGTCGTCAACTAAAGAAAAAATTATACCAGTAACCAGAAACCAAAAACGGGAGCTTTTATATATCTTTGTCGCCCAAAAACACGGTGGCTGTAGCTCAGTTGGTTAGAGCATCAGATTGTGGTTCTGAGGGTCGTGGGTTCGAAGCCCATCAGTCACCCTGTAAATCCCGATACGATTACGAATCGGGATTTTGTTTTTCTAACTGAATCTTA
Source organism: Chitinophagaceae bacterium (assembly GCA_036005185.1). Lineage (GTDB taxonomy): Bacteria > Bacteroidota > Bacteroidia > Chitinophagales > Chitinophagaceae > VBAU01. Next base: position 53,127 of record DASYQS010000006.1, read on the forward strand.
CGGCCTCGTGGTGGTTGTTCCTCATACCTATTTCGTTAGCATTTGGTTGCTGGCTTGTTATCAAGCTTTTTTTTACAATCATTTTTCATCCTTATAAGCCCAGAACAATTTTGGTCTTTAGAGTGCAGGCATTTTAAACAGTTCATTCACTCAAAAAAGTTTTTATTACAGAATTAGAGACCATGTTTCCCAATATTACGCGCAACTATGCGTCTAATCTGCAACTGAATTGAATATTGAGCAGCTCGTGTCTCAAAAATAGCTGCTATTTCAATAAATGATGTTGAAGCTACATTTCGCAAAAATCTTTCAAGGGAAATAAAATTTGCCGGGCTAATAAGCACACTCATCGGTACATTCATTGGATTGATCGTTATGTTAATCATATTTTACATCAAATGGCCAGAATTTCGCAAGGTTTTTCTTCTACAATCGTCAAACCACTTATCAATTTGTAACGACTGGGGTTAAAAGATTTAAGACATTTGCACCCAATTAAAAAATTCATAATGAGAAAATTTCTATCTGTAGTTACGGCCTTATTAATTTCTGCATTAATCTTCGCTCAAATGCCAGGCGGCAATCGAGGCGGCATGGCACAGCAGTTGAACGGAGGTTTTTATGGTAAAGTACTTGATTCTATAACCGGTAAACCCATTGAAGCGGCCTCCATACAATTAATTCAAAACAGACTTGACACTGCCACAAAAAAAAGGAAAGAAGTTATCATCGGCGGTATGCTTACAAAGGCAAATGGTCAATTTAGCATTGAAGGTGTGCCAGTTATGGGACAATATAAGCTTAAAATCACTGCCATAGGATTTAAGAATTATGAAAAAAATGTTTCATTGATCGATATGAATAGTTTCCGTAATAATAATGCTGGAAACCAGGACATGGCTAGTTTGCTGGGCAATTTTGATAAAGACCTTGGAAATATTAAACTGGAGATCGATCAAAAAGTTCTTGGCAATGTAACCGTAACCGGAACAAAACCTTTGGTGCAGCTCGGCATTGACCGCAAAATCTATAATGTAGAAAAAGATTTAAGTGCTGCGGGAGGAACTGCGGCAGATGTAATGAAAAATGTTCCATCGGTTTCAGTAGATATTGATGGAAATGTAACACTTCGCAACAGCAGCCCTCAGATCTATGTTGATGGACGACCTACCACTCTTACGCTTGATCAAATCCCTGCCGACCAAATAGCCAGTGTAGAAGTGATCACCAATCCTTCTGCAAAATTTGATGCTTCCGGCGGCACAGCAGGTATTTTAAATATTGTATTAAAGAAAAATCGTAAAGCTGGATATAATGGCAATATTCGAGCAGGCGTAGATATGCGGGGAAAAGTAAATGGAGGAGGTGATATAAATGTACGTCAGGGTAAAGTGAACTTCTTTGCCAACGCAAACTATGGTCAACGAAAATCTATTTCAAGAGGAACAACTGATAGATATACATTTTTAAAAAATCCATTTACAAATCTTCATCAAGAAGATAAAACAGTGAACCAGGGCTATTTTGCATTTGGCAGAGTTGGCCTTGATTTTTTTATGGATAATCGGAACACTTTTACTGTTTCGGGAATTGCCGTGCATGGACATTTTAAATCAAATGTAAACAGCGATATTTTTGTTGACACTCTTTCTGGCATTAATAAAACTTCTTACACGAACCGTACTTCACATAGCGAAGGAATATTTAATAATCGGGGTGGTGTTTTGAGTTATCTTCACAATTTTCCTAAAAACGGTCATCAATTAACCGCAGACTTGAACTACAATAAAAGCAGGAACGAGAATTCGAATGATGTAGCCAATTTCATTTACCCCGTATATGGAAATCCTCAATCGAGAATTTACAATCAGCAACAGATCGGTGGAGGCACCAACGAGCAACTGACCGCACAAACCGATTATACAAATCCTATCAACGATAAAACAAAATTTGAAACAGGCGCAAGGATGACGCAGCGCAAAGTTGCAAGTCAAACAGATGTTGCACAGGTTCTTCCCGACAAAACAATCATTTTATTGCCACCGCTTTCATCAAACTATAGTTATACTGACCGGGTGTATGCAGGCTATGCGACATATAGCAGCAGAATAAAAGAGAACTTTGGTTACCAATTAGGTTTACGGCTCGAAAGTTCAGATTATTCGGGAACAGTACATACCAGTGTAAAGAATGGATCTGGTTTTAAAGACACTGCCAGCAAATACAGCAATAGCTATGCGATAAGTTTCTTCCCCAGTGTATTTCTTTCTGAAAAATTAAAGCACAATCAGGAATTACAATTGAATTATAGCAGACGGATCAATCGACCAAATTTCTTCCAATTATTTCCATTCACAGATTATTCCGATTCACTTAACTTAAGCAGAGGTAATCCAAACCTGAAGCCGGAGTTCACGAACTCCATTGAAGTATCCTATCAAAAAACCTTTCCAAAAAATAATAGCTTGTTAATATCAGCCTATTATAAGCATACCGATGATTTAATCACCCGTTATCAATCAAGTGAAATCAATCCTTTAACAGATTCAACTGTTTTTATAAACACATTTATCAATGCTAATTCAAGTTTTGTAGGAGGCATGGAGTTTATTTCAAAGAATAAGATCGCACAATGGTGGGATTTAACCACAAACCTGAATCTTTATACTTCAAAAATAAATGATGACAATGTAACTACTGTTGATCAGGTTTATAGTTGGTTTGGGAAAATTAATAACAATTTTAAGCTGCCAAAAAACTTTACTCTTCAATTATCTGGTGACTACACATCAAAAACTGTATTGGCGCCGGGTGGAAGCGCAAGCAGCGGGGGTGGCGGAATGGGCGGAGGTCGTGGAGGTTTTGGCCCTTCAATTAGTGGCAATGCTCAAGGTTATTCAAAACCGACTTATGGAGTTGATGCTGCTCTTAGATACGAGTTTCTCAAAAATAAAGTGGCTTCACTCACTTTAAGTGTAAGCGATATTTTTAAAACAAGGAAGAATGATGTTTACACCCAATCGGACGATTTTACACAGCATGCTTTGCGCACTCGCGATGCACAATTTTTTCGCTTAAATTTTGCCGTAAGATTTGGAAAGTTTGATGTGGCCTTATTCAAGAAGAAAAATATCAGGGGCGATCAGGAAAATATGCAGAACAGCATGCAAGGCGTACAACAATAATCGGATATTAAACAATATTTACCCCCGCTTTTTTGCGGGGTTTTTTGTTGAAAAGATTTCTGTTTCTTTGCCACTGCCAAATCAAGCCTTGAAAAAAATTTATTTTACTGTCACTAATGATCTTGTCTATGATCAGCGAATGAACCGCATTTGTTCTTCGCTGGCTAAAAATGGATTTGATGTTACCTTGATAGGCAGAAAGCTTAAACATTCGCCGCCTCTAAAAAAGGAAAGCTATAAACAAAAGCGCATACGATGTTGGTTCACTAAGGGTAAGCTGTTTTACTTTGAATATAATTTACGCCTCTCCAATTTTTTGATGCTGAAAAAAATGGATGCAATTTGTGCCATTGATCTTGATACGATTATTCCTTGTCATACCGTCTCAGTTTTTAAACGTATACCTCGAGTATATGATGCTCACGAACTTTTTACCGGATTAAAAGAAGTGGTTACCAGACCTCTTGTTAAAAAGATGTGGACACAAGTTGAAAAAAGAGTTGTTCCAAAATTTAAATATGGCTATACCGTAAGCGAAAGCATTGCTGAAGAATTTAATCGCCGTTATGGAGTAAATTATAAGACCATCAGGAATATCCCCGCTTTAAGGCCCCTTACTAATTCCGCCGCAACAGAACCATTTATTTTGTATCAGGGAGCAGTAAATGAAGCCAGGGGATTTGAATATTTGATACCTGCTATGAAAGTGGTCAACTGCAAATTGGTGATCTGCGGCGATGGCAATTTTATGGATCAGTTAAAAGAATTGATCCTTAAAAATCAAGTTACCCATAAAGTTGAATTAAAAGGAATGCTATTGCCAGATGAATTATGGAAAATAGCGCAGCAGGCCACAATTGGAGTTGCCTTCCCTGAAAACACAGGAATCAATCAATATCTGGCTTTGCCCAATAAGTTTTTTGATTATATACATGCTGGCCTGCCTCAAATAACCGTCGATTATCCTGAATACAAAAAAATAAATGATAAATATCATATCGCCATCCTTGTAAATAATATTGAGCCAAAAACAATTGCAACTTCAATAAACAATTTGCTGGCTGATACTGTTCTATTAGAGCAACTAAAACAAAACTGCATAAAAGCCAGGGAGGAGTTGAACTGGCAAAATGAGGAAAAGAAATTGATCCGGTTTTACCAAAATATTTTTTCTTGAGTCGTCATTTACACATCGTTTGCCTTGATGCGCCCTATCCGCTCGATTATGGCGGCGCTGTTGATATGTACGGAAAAATTAAAGCTTTGCATAAAGCAGGCATTAAAATCCATCTTCATTATTTCGATTATAAGAATCGTGGTGGTATTGAAGAATTAAATAATTACTGCGAAACGATTCGAGGCTATAAAAGAAAAATTGGCCGCAAGGGGTTCTCTTTTACAATTCCATATATCGTTTCCTCAAGAGTCAACGACGAATTGATTTTCAATTTGAATAAAGACAATTACCCGGTCATCATTGAGGGCGTTCATTGTACAGGAATTTTGGATGCAATTATTGCTAGCAAAAGAAAGATAATGGTGAGACTGCATAACGATGAAAATCTATATTACAAAAAATTAGCTCATTACGAAGGCAATCTTTTGAAAAAAATGTATTTTTTAAATGAAAGCAGGCTGCTGAAAAAATACCAGGCTGGGTTACCCAAGGATTGTTTGTACGTCTGTGTCTCAAAGAAAGATGCCAGTACGTTTACTGAAAAATATAAATTGCCTAAAGTTGAGTTCTTACCCGTCTTTGTTTGTTGGTCACAAGTAAATTGCCAGGAAGGAATTGGAAATTTTTGTCTCTATCACGGAAATTTATCGGTTGCAGAAAATGAAAAAGCGGCTTGTTGGTTATTGGATAAAGTATTTACAAAAATCAAAGTTCCTCTTGTCATTGCGGGGAAGAATCCATCGAGACGATTGAGTAAATGGGCCCATTTATGCCAGCACACTTGCCTTGTTGCTGACCCTTCAGAAAAAGAAATAAACGATCTTGTACAAAAAGCTCATATTAATATATTGCCCTCATTTAATAATACAGGCGTTAAACTAAAAATGTTGCATGCGCTATACAGAGGCCGCCATTGCGTGGTCAACGACGCCGCTGTTGAAGGATCTGAGCTGGAAGCAACCTGTCATATTGGAAACAACGCCAATGCCCTTGCTTCAATTATTTTGCAGCTATACCACCAGCCATTTGGAGAGGAAGAAATAAGATTGCGAAAAAAGATTTTGGGCGATATGTTTGACAATGAAGAACAGGCACAAAAAATTATTGCATGGTTATATTAGCGTTATCTATGACTCTACCTCTTTCTGTTCGCACCATTCTTGCCGGAAATTTTTGAATAACGATATAATCGTGGGTAGCCATGATAACTGAAGTACCAAAATCTCTTGCAATGTGAAATAATAATTGCATGATCTCATCAGAAGTTTCGGGATCAAGGTTGCCTGTAGGTTCATCCGCCAAAATAACTTTGGGGGAGTTGAGCAAGGCTCTGGCAATGTCAACCCTTTGCTGCTCGCCCCCGCTCAATTCAAAAGGCATCTTAAACCCTTTTGCTTTTAAGCCAACCTTATCAAGAACATCCATGATCTTTTCATCCATCATTTTTTCATTTGTCCACCCGGTTGCTCTTAAAACAAATTTCAGGTTATCATTTACGTTGCGGTCGGTAAGCAGTTGAAAATCTTGGAACACTACTCCTAATGTACGGCGCAGGTAAGGAACTTTTTTCCAGTCCAATCCCGACAGGTCATACCCTGCCACTCTCCCCTGTCCTTCTCGTAAAGGTAATTCTCCATACAATGTTTTTAATAAACTCGATTTACCTGTGCCCGTTTTTCCCACCAAATAAACAAATTCACCTCTATGTACAGCAAGATTTACATCTTGCAGTATCAGGTTATCGCCCTGAAAAATAGCTGCATGCTTTAGTTCAATAATTACTTCTACCATTCTATTCAATTGATTGTGCAAAATAAATTAAAGTCGGTAAGCATTTGGCAAAAATTTTTCAAAAAAAGGAAATTACTTATATCTTCATAAAAAGCTTTACCATGAAATTTCGATTTATTTCAGTTCTCATCATTCTCACCCCAATCTCTTTTTCTATTTCGGCGCAACAACGAGATCGGGACTCAATAACGATGTCAGTTGTGGACACATTGGAACAAATTTTTGAGAGCGTAGATATCAAGGCTTCCTTTCCCGGTGGTGAAACTGCCTGGAGAACCTTTCTTGAAAAAAATTTAAGAGCCGATGTTCCTCTTAAACACGGAGCACCGGCTGGCGCATACACAGTTTGGATACAATTTATTGTAGATACTAAAGGAAATGTGTCTGATTTAAAACCGTTGACTAATCACGGATATGTAATGGAAGCCGAAATAATAAGAGTACTAAAAAAGTCTCCTAAATGGACACCGGCAAGTCAAAACGGAAGAGCCGTCAAAGCATATAGAAAACAACCAGTGACCTTTGAGATAGAAGAAGTCGGTAGAAAACGGCGCCACTAGAATCACTATCATTAAAATTTTTTTTCGCAGTTGGCCGCAATGAGCTAATTGTCTTTATAGAAATCGGCGAAACTTATATCACCAAGAACAATTAGTAATGAAGTTCAGTATCATGTAACTTTATCACCAACTCTTTTTTTCCACTCTCTTCTATCCTGCCAATTACCTGCGCGTCTACACCAAAATCTTTTGCGACGCCGACAATATTATCAGTATCTTTTTCATTCGTATAAATTTCCATTCTGGTTCCCATGTTAAACACCTGATACATTTCTTTATCATCCGCCTTGCTGGCCTTTTGTATCAATTGAAAAATAACAGGGGCTTCAAATAAATTATCTTTTACCACTCTAATGTTGTCGGGCATATATTTCATACACTTGGTTTGTCCACCCCCGCTGCAATGGATCAACCCATGAACAGCATCGAAATGATCCTGCAGTATTTCTTTAAGCACCGGAGCAAAGGCTCTTGTAGGACTTAACAATAATTTGCCAATTGCCAATTGCTCATTGTCAATTGCAATTTCATCTGTCATCAAATGCGGCCCGATGTAAACAACCTGCTCATCAAGAGAAGTATCATAGGATTCATGGAACTTTTTTGCGTAGGTTTTATTGAGTATATCATGCCTTGCACTTGTAAGTCCGTTACTGCCAATACCACTATTGTATTCAGTTTCATAATTCGCTCTGCCAAAACTCGCCAGACCAACAATTACATCGCCGGCTTTTATTTTTTCATTCGTTATCAGTTTTTGTTTTGGCCACCTTGCCATCATTGTTCCGTTCACAGCAATTGTTCTTACTACATCTCCTACATCGGCAGTCTCGCCACCTAGATAATGAATATTAATGCCAAATTTTTTCATGCTGTCGAAAAATTCCTGGCTCCCACTAATAAGGGCCTCTAACACATCACCGGGGATTAATTTTTTATTTCTGTCGATTGTAGACGAAAAAAGAAGATTGTCATAGATGCCGGTACACAGCAGATCATCCAAGTTCATTACAACCGCATCTTGCGCAATTCCTTTCCAAACGGATAAATCGCCTGTCTCCTTCCAATACAAGTAAGCCAAAATGCTCTTTGTTCCGGCCCCATCGGCATGCATTACATTCACCCAATTATCATCTCCACATAAAACATCGTGATAAATCTTACAAAATGAATTTGGGAAAAGCCCTTTGTCAAGGTTTTTGGTCGCTTCATGTACTTCTTCTTTCTGCGCTGAAACACCACGTTGAGAATACAGGCTACTCCCCTCCCCTAAAGGGGAGTATTGAAACAGTTTTTTCATTTACGAGTCATTATTTATTATAAACTCTAGCTGATTTTTAAAATCCATACAAAACTAAGTGGATTAGGAAAAGTACTGATGAAATTATTACTCCTCTTTAGGAGCGGGGGTTTATATTTGCTCCCCATGAAAGTGTACAGAGACATTGACCAGCTACCACCATTTCGAAATGCGGTAATTACCATTGGAACTTTTGATGGCGTTCATGAAGGACATCGCAAGATCCTTGAACACCTGAAGTTGGAAGCCCAAAAAATAAACGGCGAAACAGTCATCATCACCTTTCACCCTCATCCAAGAAAAGTAGTATCATCGGCCATTCTTGGTATTCGCTTGATCAACACGCTAAACGAAAAAATTGAATTGCTTGAAAAAACAGGTATTGATCATTTGGCAATTGTTCCTTTTACAGAAGTTTTTGCTAACCAGCCTGCTGAAGATTATGTTCGAAATTTTCTGATCGAAAAATTTCATCCGCACACCATTATTATTGGTTATGATCACCGCTTTGGGCGCGACAGGCAAGGCGATTACCGTTTGCTGGAAAAAATGGCTCCTGTTTATAATTATGTTCTGAAAGAAATTCCCAAGCATGTGCTAGATGAAATTGCCATCAGCTCGACCAATATTCGCGAAGCCATTATCCATAGTGATATTGAAACAGCTAATAAATTGCTTGGTTACGAATTCTTTTTTGAAGGCGTTGTGGTTGACGGAGATAAATTGGGAAGAAAACTGGGCTATCCTACCGCCAATTTAAAGATCACCGATGAAGAAAAAATTCATTTAGGCGACGGAATTTATGCAGTGCATGTGGAATTTCCGGTTTCCGGTAACTGGCAACAGGCAACCGGTAACATTTATAAAGGCATGATGAGCATCGGCTTCCGCCCGACCGTTGATGCTAAAAAAAGAGTGGTTGAAGTGAATATTTTTGATTTTGACAAAGAAATATATGGCGAAACCATCCGCGTTTATGTAAAAAAATATCTGCGAGCAGAGCTTAAGTTTAATAATCTTGATGAATTAGTAAAGCAAATTGGACAGGATAAAATAGAGAGTCTGAAATGGCTTTAATCGGAGCGGTTAACAATCTTTCTATTCCAATCTACACTTCTTTTTTAATGCAAACTCCCATAAAGAAGTTTACCTAATAAGTGGCAAAAAATCAACAAGTGTAATTCGTTCCATTTATTATTTGTTATTGCTAGTCTCTTTTTTTTACTGGCATAAAGTTTTCGGTGTTTACAATAGATAACTATTACTCACAAGAAAAATGATCATTATGAAAAAGATATCATTCGTTCTTTTAGGATTGCCATTTGTTTTTGCGGCTTGCAATAATGGTGGCAAGGACAGCGTAGAGAAAGCTGATTCAGCCAATGAAGCAAAAATTGATACTACACTTGCTAATGATACAACTACTTCTGCAAAAACAATGATAGCTGTTGATGAACCTACTTCTTCATTTATGGTGAAAGTTGCAGATGTAGGAATGACGGAGGTAAAACTTGGGGGAATTGCGCAGGATAAATCAACCAATCCAAGAGTAAAAGATTTTGGAGCTATGATGACAAAAGATCATTCAAAGGCAGGTGATGAATTGAAGAGCCTGGCCAGTCAGAAAAATGTAACCTTGCCATCGACAATTGGCGAGGATCATCAAAAGAAAATAGATGATATTAATAAAAAGACAGGAAAAGACTTTGATAAAGCATATATTGATATGATGGTAGATGGGCATCAATCAGCTGTGAATGATTTTGAAAGAGCTTCAAAGGATACAAAGGATCCGGATATAAAAGCATGGGTTGATAAAACCTTGCCTACATTAAGGATGCACTTGGATTCAGCAAAGGCGATTAAAAAAGCAATCAGATAATAAAAAACCTTCTTGTAAGCTGCAAGCCTAGCTTGCAGCTTACATTTTTTTAAATTTTTTTTTATGCCAAGAGAAAATGATAAGGGACTAAGAGTGCAGAGTGTTGCATTCAGTCACGATGGGCATATTCCGCCTAAATACACTTGCGAAGGGGAAAATGTAAATCCTCCACTCGAGATTAGCGGCTTTCCCGAAAACACAAAGTCGCTTGCATTGGTAGTGGAAGATCCGGATGCTAGGAATAAAGATTTTGCTCACTGGCTTGTTTGGAATATCCCTCCCAATGAAGCGATTGCAGAAAACAGCCGGCAAGGAATTAGCGGCAGAAATAGTTTTGGCAATACGGGGTACGGAGGACCCTGCCCGCCTTCTGGTTCTCATCGTTATTTTTTTAGAGTATATGCCTTAGACACCGATTTGGATATTCAGGCGGGTTCAGACAAAAAAGTATTGGAAGAAGCAATGAAGGATCATGTGCTTGCTTCAGGTGAGCTGATGGCCCATTACCAAAAAAGAAAATGAACTTATATTGTTTACGGCAATTCTGTGACAACAATTAAATGGCAATATTATGACAGAGAAAAACCTAAAATATGCAGGAGCACAAATGCTGATCAGAAAACCTGTTTCAAAGGTTTTTGAAGCGTTTATTGACCCGGAATTAACAAAGAATTTTTGGTTCACCAAGGGGAGTGGAAAACTGGAAGTGAATAAAAAAATAACTTGGGAATGGGAAATGTATACTGTTTCGACAACAGTAGTCGCAAAGGAAATTATTAAGAACAAGAAAATTGTTATTGAATGGGATGAACCTCCGACAACTGTTGAGTTTGGTTTTAAAACATTAAGTGATGGCTCCACTTTTGTTTCTATCAAACATTATGGCTTTAACAAAACCGGTGATGAATTATTGGAAGCCATTAAAGATTCAACAGGCGGCTTTACAATTGTATTGGATGGACTCAAAGCCTTTTTGGAGCACAATATCAATTTGAACCTGATAGCGGATAAATTTCCTAAAGAGGTTGCTCAACATGGTGTTGCGGCAGTAGCTAAGTGAAATATTTTAGTGGTGAGATGAGGTTACATAATCATCTCACCATTTCTCAATCTTTTTGATTCTTTTATTTTACCATCTTCTATTATTAGTTTTTGGAGATTTTTCCCTGGCAATGGTAACAGATAACATTCTGCCCTCAATTTCTTTCTGATTTAATTTCTTCATCGCTTCGTTACCATCCTTCTCAGATTCCATTTCTACAAATCCAAATCCACGGCTGCGGCCGGTATCCCGGTCAGTGATCACTTTGGCGGAAGTTACTGTGCCGTATTCAGCAAATAACTTTCGTAATTCTTCATCAGTTGTGTGAAAACTCAAGTTTGAAACATACATGTTCATAAAAAAATTGAATTTAAATGAATAATAAAATACATGTGATCGAAGCCCGAAGAGGAAAAAGTAAAGAAGAACTGACTGTTACTGAAGAGAGTAAAAAATTAGCTAATCGTACTAAATCTTAAGAACTAAAGATCACATTATGAAGATAGTCTTTTCCCCGAAAGAAGTTATAATTATTATTTTAAGGCTGAAATTTCTTACCTTCAAGCTGTTTGCAGATCATTGCTTACCTTCTGTCTAATAATCAGTCATTTAACAGAAGCAGATTTTAAAACAAATTAAGGAATTTATGCGCAAATCTCATCAGACATGGAATAAGAAAGACAGAGAACAACAAAGACAAAAAGCAAAAAAAGAAAAGGAAGAAAAAAAACAAGAACGAAAGGAAAATGCTAAAAAAGGAAAAAGTTTGGAAGAAATGATGGCTTATATTGATGAGAATGGGAACATTTCTTCAACTCCACCTGATCCAAGAAAGAAAAAAGAAATAAACGTAGAGGATATTGAAATAGGTGTTCCAAAACAAAAACCTGTTGACCCAAAAGATCTCATCCGCAAGGGAATGGTTACTTTCTTTAATGAATCAAAGGGCTACGGTTTTATTAGAGATCTTGAAAACCAGCAAAGTGTTTTTGTTCATGTAAACAGTTGTCTCGAGGCTATTCAAGAGCAAAACAAAGTGAGCTTTGAAATAGAAATGGGGCCAAAGGGCGCTAATGCTGTCAATGTTAAATTAGTAAGCTAAGATATCTCTAATACACATTCTTTGTATATCCCCGCTTCGGTTGCATTATATTGCGATAATTGCTGTAATAATTCGCTACAAAATTCATTTTTTATAAAAAACTCCAGGATATATGCATAGCAGCAACTTTCATAATAAGCCTCGTAAATATTTAGTTGCCCGTAAGAGCTCATTTGCCTGTAAACGTCAAGGTTGGATGCGGTATCGATAACAAAGCCAAACACCTTGCTCTCGTTGCTATCGAGATCTCCGGTTCTCTCAGATTGCAGAATTGAATATCCTCCTAATCGCTCGGTTTTTATAGGCACGGCTGCAGATTGATTTCGAGACCTGCGTGTTCTGAAAAAAATGAAATCGAATTCATTAATAGTACAGCGATGTTGCGCAATATATTGGAAAAGATTATTTTTCTCGGATTGTTGAAGGGTCACATCTAAATCGCTGTTAGCACGTCGTGAGTATTGTTCCCATTCAATGATAAATTTTTCTCGATCAAGGGTTGTTTCAAAGCAAACGAACTGCACTATCTGTTCTTCTCGCATCTTTGTAAGGTAGGCCTAATAATCGGTTTTGTTGTTTTTATTTCACTCATTGTACTCCTTCATCCCCGCTAATTAAATTGTAACTTTAAATGATCTTCAATTAGAAATGAACGTTGTTTGTTAAAGTGAGATTGTGAAAACAGATAGTAAAGAAATAATCATATTATTTAACAATACCGCGGCAAAAATTTATTTGAACCTGTTCAAACAATTCTCTGAATCAATCGGCAGCATAAACCGCTATGAAGAAGAAAATGTTTTTAGGATGCAAATGGCAAAATTTATTGACACCTTAAAATATCGCCTCGAGGATCAGGTAAAAAAAATATTGGAAGTTTCCGATCCGCAAATCCACAATCAATTGCAAGCTGCTCTATCTGAAAAGGTTAATTATTATTTACAAGAGTTTCAACTTAAATGCAACGCGCTGTAGAGCCGCTTGCTTGTTCCAGCGGGGGATCTTGTTGTCTAACATGTTTAAATTTTTTAAAGGTCAGCAAAGGAATCCGCTGTGACAAATGCAATAAAGAGGCATATATATTGATAATATTATATTATGCCTGATAAAAAACCTCCATTTATCATAGTCATTGGTGCATCGGCGGGCGGATTAAATGCTATTATTGAATTGGTTTCTCAATTACCGAAAGAATTAAATGCCTCCGTATTTATTGTATTGCATTTATCGAAAGCTGCAATTGGCGATATACTGGTAACAAAAATTCAAAAAAATACTGCCCTAACTTGCAAAATCGCAGAAGATAAAGAACAAATAAAAACCGGTCATATTTATGTAGCACCGCCGGATGTGCATCTGCTTGTAAAGGAAGAACAAATTATTCTTGGTCATGGTCCGGCAGAAAACCGTTTTCGCCCTTCGATAGATGTTTTGTTTCGCTCGGCTGCAGCCAGCCACAGGGACAGGGCGGTAGGAGTTATTCTTACCGGACTTTTAAATGATGGCACAATAGGAATGCACGCCATTAAAAGTAGTGGCGGTTACTCCATAGTACAGGATCCGAATGAAGCCGATTATCCTGACATGTCCTTAGCCGTTTTAGAAAACATGGAAGTCGATTATTGCATATCACTGAAAAATATGGCCGATGTAATACTGCACATAATTAACAATGCAGAACCCCGCAGCGTTTCCGTTCCGGCGAATATTATTGAAGAAGCAAAGTTATCTGAAAAATCTGCAACAACTATTGAGCAAGTAAGCAAGCTGGGTGAAAAAACTTTATACAGTTGTCCCGACTGCGGCGGAGACTTATGGAATATTGAAAATGGAAAATTAAAACATTATAGGTGCCACATAGGCCATAGTTTTTCAGAGAGCGATCTGCTTCTAAAACAATCTGAAGAAACGGAGCATACCCTTTGGGTAGCTGTAAGAATGATGGAGGAACGGAAATTGCTTCTTCAAAAAATGGCAAACGAACACGATGACCGAGGGTTGCAGCGATTAAATCTACAATATAGTAAACGGGCAAAAGAATTAGAACAGCATATCGCGAAACTAAAGGAACTCTTATTTTCAATTGCCAAGAATTAAAGATTGCTTTTTTTATCAGGAGAAATAAAACTTACATAGCTATAAATTCTTAAATTTAAATTCCCTTTGTCCAAGGCCATTGAAGCGACCATGAAAAAGAACAGCAAATCGATCAAGAAAATTAATAAGCCAGGTCTCAAAAAAAAGAAATCTGTTCAAAATTCACCTGCAAAAAAAACTCGGCCAAAAAATAATCGGTCTAAGATGGAAAAGCCGCGGAAAGAAAAAAGCGGCTTGTTTCCGGTAGTCGCTATCGGTGCTTCCGCAGGAGGCATTGAAGCTATTTCAAAGCTGCTTGAAAATCTTTCTCCAAACCTTGGAATGGGTTATGTTATTATCCAGCACCTGTCGCCCAATCACGAAAGTATTTTACCCGAATTGCTGGAAAGAAGAACAAGCATGCCGGTACGCCAGGTTGACGATAAAATGCGCGTAGCGCCGAATAATATTTATGTTATTCCACCCAATACCTACATGAGTATTCAGGACAGTATGCTGGAGCTTTCACCCCGGGTGAAAACGGACGGCAGCTTTCATTCCATTGATTTCTTTTTAAACTCATTGGCTGCTGCTTATAAAAATAAAGCGATAGCTGTTATTCTTTCCGGCATTGCTTCCGATGGCACCATAGGCGTACAATCTATAAAAGCAGAAGGCGGTGTTACGTTTGCACAAAATGCGTCAGCAAAATTCCAGGGCATGCCAAAGAGCGCTGCTGATTCCGGATTTATTGATTTCATCCTTTCGCCTGAGGAAATTGCCAGGCAGCTTGAGGCTTTTCCAAAGATCATTTATTCAATTGCTAATACGGATAAAGACGCTTCGGTAGAGATCGGCGAACCGCACCTGAAAAAAATTTACTTTTTGTTGCTCAACAAAAAAAAGGTGGATTTCTCTCTTTATAAACCTTCAACGATCAATCGCCGCATCCTTCGCCGCATGGTGCTGAATTCAATGACAAAACCAGAGGAATACATAAAGCTTCTGCAAAAAAATCCCAATGAGCTTGACCTGCTGTACAAAGACTTCTTGATCAATGTAACCAGCTTTTTCCGCGATGATGCCTTGTATGCCACGATGACAAAAAAAATATTCCCTCTGCTGCTGAAAGATCGCAAGCAAATTGATCGCTTGCGCATTTGGATACCTGCCTGTTCAAGCGGCGAGGAAGCTTATTCCACAGCCATTTGCCTTTTTGAGTTTTTAAAAGAGAAAGCTCTAACCACTCCCATTCAGGTTTTTGCTACCGACCTCAGCGAAACAGCCATTAATAGGGCAAGATCAGGAATTTATCCGAAAGGCGCCATGGAAAATATTTCCCCGGAACGGTTAAAAAAATATTTCATAAAAATTGATGGCAGCTACCAAATCACAAAGGTAATAAGAGATGTTTGCATTTTCGCTGCGCACGACCTGTTGAAGGACCCGCCTTTTTCAAGAATGGACCTTATCAGTTGCCAAAATGTGCTGATCTATCTGGAAACAAACGCACAAAAGAGAATATTACAGGCATTTCATTATGCATTGAAATCATCGGGTTACCTGCTGCTGGGAAGATCTGAGAGTATTGGAAGTTATTCAGATTTATTTACACAGGTGGAAAAGGAACAAAAAATATTTGTGAAGAAAAATATCGATATAAACGCGGGCTTTGATTTTTCAAGTCGCAGTCATTATCAATTGCTGGAAAACAAGGGAACAAAAAAAATATCGAAGCAGCACATTGCTGATGTCAATATTGATAAAGAAACAGAAAAAGTTTTATTGTCTCATTTTGCCCCTCCCAGTCTTTTGGTGGACAAAGATCTCCATATCCAGCGTTTTATTGGAAATACCGCTCCTTATTTGCAACCGGTATCGGGCAAGGCCAGCCTGTATCTTTTAAAAATGGTGAGGGATGAGCTGATATTCGATATTCGTACTCTTTTACATCGTGCAAGAAATAAAGGCCGCCCAGTAAAAAAAGAAAATGTTACTCTTTCTGAGTATGGGCGTTCAAAAGAATTAAGTATCGAGGTGATGCCCCTTAAATCATCTTCACGCGAAATTTACTACCTGATCATTTTTAAAGAAGAAAAAGTTATTGTACCGGCTGACCATAAAACAAAGGATGAAGCAAAGAATAAAAAAGATCTCAAAGACAAACGCATTGCCGAACTCGAAGATCAGCTTAGCGAGGCAAGGGATCAGATAAAGACTATGAGCGAGGAGTTTGAAGCAACCTGTGAAGAACTTCAATCTTCCAATGAAGAAGTTCTTTCATCCAATGAAGAATTGCAAAGCATCAATGAAGAGATCGAAACGTCAAAAGAAGAATTACAATCGGCCAATGAGGAACTTACCACTATTAATGAGGAACTGCAACGCCGGAATGAGGAGCTCAAGGAATCGGTTGATTTTTCTCAAGCCATTTTACAAACCATTGATGAGCCGCTTATTGTTTTAAATAGCGATATGCGGGTAAAAATGGCAAACAAGGCCTTTTACAAAATTTTTAAAACAAGAGACGATGCCGTAGAAGGGCTAAATTTTTTTGAGATCAGCAATTACCAATGGGATATACAGGAGCTTAGGAAAAAGCTTACTGAAGTTTTTTCGCTTGATAAAAACTTTGAGCAATTCGAGCTGCAGCATGTATTTCCGTTGCTGGGCGAGCGGATACTCAGGTTGAAAGCCATTCGCATTAATAAAGACGACCCAAAGAAAAATGCGCTCCTATTAGTGTTAGAAGATGTTACACAACGTAAAAAAGCAGAAAAGCAATTGCAGGAAAGTGAAGACCGTTTCCGGCTGCTGGTTCAAAACGCATCCGACATCATTACTGTTTTATCAGCAGAGGGAGTGATCTTTTACGAAAGTGAATCAGTGGAGCAAATATTAGGCTATGCTCCAAATGAACGCATTGGTAAAAATATTTTTAAGGACCCCATTGTCCATCCTCAGGATATAGCCATAAAAGAAAATGCTTTTAAAAAGGCCATAGCAACCCCAAATCGAAAGATGATGGCCGAATTTAGGCTAAGGCATAAAAATGGCAGCTACAGAGATATTGAAGCTGTATATGTGAATTTACTTGCCGATCCCCGCATTGGAGGCATTGTGGCCAATTACCATGATATTACCGAACGAAGAAAACTAGAAAAGCAGAGAGAAGAATTTGTGAGTATCGCCAGCCACGAATTAAAAACTCCGGTTACAAGCATGAAGGGATATATACAAATCATGCAGGATATTTTTTCATCGGCTGATGATTCAGTGGCTAGCGAACTAATTGGTAAGCTCGATAGGCAAGTTGACAGGCTTAGTAACCTGATAAAAGACCTGCTTGATGTAGCAAAGATCAAGGAAGGACAAATAGAATTAACGAAAAGCAATTTTGACATTGATAAACTGATTACAGAAGTTGCAGCAGAAATGCAACTAATGAGCAAATCACACATTATTATAGCAGACCTCAATGCCCGCCAAACGATCGATGCGGATAAGGAGAGAATCGGCCAGGTATTGATTAATCTTATTTCCAATGCCATTAAATATTCACCTAATGCGGACAAAGTTGTTGTAACATCTTCATCTGATGAGGAAAAAATTACCGTTTCTGTGCAGGACTTTGGAATCGGCATCGCTCCTGAATTGCAAGAAAAAGTGTTTGAAAGGTTTTTCAGGGTATATGACGAAAAAATAAAAAGTTTTCCCGGATTAGGGTTAGGTTTATACATTGCCGCAGAAATTATTAAAAGGCATGGCGGTAACTTCAGTGTGAAAAGCCAAAAAAACAAAGGGTCTGTTTTTGTCTTTACGGTGCCCATCAAATTTTCTCCTCCCCCGTCGTTTTAAATTAAAATAAATATGTATGGCTTGCCATTTGTAAAAGAGTACAGATGGGTTTTAGCATTTGCATAATAGAAGATGATGAAGGTATTCAGGATGT
Organism: Chitinophagaceae bacterium; assembly: GCA_036005185.1. Lineage (GTDB taxonomy): Bacteria > Bacteroidota > Bacteroidia > Chitinophagales > Chitinophagaceae > VBAU01. The sequence continues at coordinate 71,194 of DASYQS010000006.1, forward strand.
TTTAAAGATCATTTTAAAAAGGGCGGGATACGAAACAAATATATTTTCTGATGGTAAAGCCATTTTTGAAAATAATTACACAATTCCTGATCTTTTTCTGATTGATAAGCAACTGGCAGGGGCTGACGGACTTTCGATTTGCAAGCACTTAAAAAATGATAGGGATACGAAAGAGATACCCGTGGTTATGATGTCAGCTTATCCTAACATTAGGGAACTTTCCATTTTAGCAGGAGCTAATGATTTCATTGAAAAGCCCTTTAAGGTAGAAACTCTTCTTTCAACGATCAGAGAGCATATACAAAATCATGTTCCTAAAAAAATCCCTGCTTAGCATTTTTTTCATTGATCGTTTGTAAAAGGAGCGTTGATTTTTTCAATGCTTTAATGCTATGCTGCACGTTGGGGTGAAACACCATTATTTCCCCTTGTTTCATTTCAGCATCACCGTCATCAGTAGTAACTCTGATCTTTCCATCAATTACGTGAACCTGAAATAATCCATCTACCGTATTATTTTCGATGGATGCTTCCTTATGCATACAGGTTAAAACTGTAGTCAGGTTATCTGTTTTAAATATGGTTATGCCATTGCGGTCATTCTTCTCCCAAGCCTCTTCGTCTTTTAATTGCTTGGTAAATTCATCTAAATCCATAAATACATAAGGGGCATCAAGCACTCTGTCACCTTCAGGCCGGTTTAGCGTAGCATCATTTCTCTTTATTTCCATAAATATTTTTTTATTTTTGATACAATAACTGTACCCTATCAAAGTTTATAGCTGAAGTTTCTCTTCTCGTTACTCGCCACTCATAACTCGAACTGAAAATCGTAACTTGCAAGTAATTGTTTGAGATTAAGATTGTGAAAAACTTTTCAAAACTTTCTCAAGTTATTAGCAAACTGTAGCATACGAATTGCTGAAAAAACATAATTATGAAAATGAAATTTGTCAAGAACATACAATTTACCAGGACTATCAAAGCAGATAATCGCCTGCGCGAATTTAATTTTAGAAAACTTGGCGGTTTGCAGGAGGGAATTTTTACCGTTGATGTAGTTGACGACCGTGGCAATCGCATCATGTTCCGGATGCATAAAGATGAAAATGCGTGGAAGATTGTCGATCAGCCTTTACCTGATTGGATAATAAAAAATGAGCGGGTCTTTAATGATTTAATTGAAGAAGAATTACAGCATGCTTAACGCCATTATTAGTTATTGATTACTGATTATTACCTTCAGCTCCTTCACAACAGTTTTGATATTTAAGGCCAAGGGAATAATTAATAATTTAATAATTAGTAATTTTAAGTTCCGCTTCTTTCCTCATTCAATGAATTGTCATCGCCGCCGAGGCTGTAGGGGTTATTTTCTTCGTCCTCTTCTCCGATATCTTCATTTGGATCATCATCTTCTGCGCCAGGTACGTCAAGGTCACTTCCGCTAATGGATGAAGCCAGTTCATTCAATGGTTCTTCTTCATTGTCGGTATTGTCAAGACTTGCCCTTCTCAACGACTGCTCATCTCGGGTAGGCATATCATTCGCACTGTCATCCAATAATCTTTTTTCCATATCTGAAACTGTTGAACTGTCCTCTGTTATTTCCTCATCAGTCCAAACATTTTCTCCCTCCTCGTCGGCAGAGGAAATAGTTGTGTCGGCATATTCACTTGGATTAGGTGCATGAATATATTCTTGCCCCGGAATATCCTTTACGTCAGGTAGGTTAATCGTCGTCTCCTCATTCTTTAATTTTTCCTCATCACGTGCCGAATCTGGCAAGTCAGTATTTCTGTTCGCCTTTCCTTGAGGTTGCTTTGCCTTGCTCATAAATTGAAGTTTATTATTTTTTATTTATGCTTTTTGGATTGGTTGTGATGATACTTTACATTATGCGTAATGTCATCACCTTTGAAAAGTTGCTCCTCATTTTTCCGGTTATCCAAATCATCACGTATGTCAGGTTGTTTGTGAGTATTAAACTTTGTATTCTTCTTCGGTGGCATTGTTTTACTTTTCTTCATAACCTTTTTGATAGAAGAAAGAGAAAAACTGTGCCATGTTCGGGATAGTCAGATAAAGATTATGAATAATAATATAAACCAAAAACTTAAGCACAAAAACGAAAGAAGAAAGCTTGAGGAATCACGAATTAATTAAAAAAATAATTTCATTTTTTGGGGGTCGATTGGTAATAAGTATAATTAATGCTTACCGCTCAATATTTATTCAAAAATTATTCAAAAAACAAAAGCGAATCTTTTGTAAGATTCGCTTTGTTTGAAAGAGTGTAGAAAAATTTCTACTGAAAACCCAACCGTCCATCTATAATCCGTTTTTTGTCAATAATAATTGACCATTATAACAAATCGTATTTTTTTGATTTGTAAATCGGCTTATTGTAAAATAATGGCATACCCTTTTCCAATTTTACCCTTGAAACTTTTCTTTTTAGCTTGTCGTTTTCCGTGGTAACAGATTTCATAGGAATTACAGGAGCCAAGGGCCTGATAGTAATATCCTCTAAATTTGGGAGTGGTGCGCTATTATTCATAGAAAAAGAAATTTTTCGAACTGACAGAGTATTTATTTTCCGAAAATTTTATGCCAGTGAAAGAATTTTTGAGATAAAAGAAAAATAATTTTCGCTCCGTCGGTACAAGTCTTGTATAATAGCTATCGACTATATTTCCAAGATGATAACCATATCGATAAATCACTCTTCTTTTGCCAATAAATAATCAAACCCTAATACAATTCTTTCACTGGTACTACGCTGCTGACGGCATGTTATGGAGTGATTTTGCAAAAGAAGTAGCTCATTTGTCACATTTAGGTATTACAGCCGCCTGGCTTCCCCCTCCCTATAAAGGCGGAACTGGCGCCGCTTCGGTGGGATATGATGTTTATGATCTTTTTGATCTTGGGGAATTTGACCAGCAGGGTACCATTGCTACTAAATATGGCAAAAAGGAAAAATTTATAGGAGCTATACAAAAAGCCCATGAAAATAACATACAAATTATTGCCGATATTCCTTTTAACCACAAGGCGCATGGCGACGAGTTAGAAAAAATCATGGTAAAAAAAGTAAATCCCGATAATCGGAATGAATTTATTTCAGAACCAATGGAGATAGAGGCTTGGACAAAATTCTTTTTCCCGGGAAGAAATAAAAAATATTCTGAATTTATTTGGGACTACCATTGTTTCACTGGCATAGATTGGGCAGAGAATCTTAAAGAGCAAGGAGTATTTAAAATTCTTAATGAATATGGTGAAAGCTGGGAAAAATTAGCTGAGGAAGAGTATGGGAATTATGACTACTTAAGCTTTTCGGACATTGAGTTCAGGAATAGGTCAGTGAGAGAAGAATTGAAATACTGGGGCAAATGGTTTTTAGAGACAACCAATGTTGACGGTTTTCGGTTGGACGCAGTTAAACATATTAACCCTGAGTTTGTAAATGAGTGGATTGATTATATGAACAGTATTTCACAAAAAAAATTGTTTTATATAGGTGAATACTGGAATGATCAAAATGCCGACAGTCTGAAAAAATATATTGAAGTATCGCAAGGGCGCATGCAATTAGTTGATGCACCTCTGCATCATAATTTTTATCGCCTGTCGTGCGGAGGAAGGGATTACGACATGAGCAAAATATTCGAAAACACTTTAATTCAACATCAACCCACATTATCGGTCACCTTTGTTAGCAATCATGACTCACAACCGCTTCAGTTATTGGAAAAACCCATTGCAGAATGGTGTAATCCGCTAGCCTACGCGTTAATATTGCTTAGGGAGCAAGGCATCCCCTGTATTTTTTATCCTGACCTTTACGGTGCAGAATATGAGGACAAGGGAAAAGATGGAAATAATCATCATATCATTCTAAAAAAAGTAAATGAACTCTCAAGTATGCTGCTTGTTCGTAAGCATATTGCCTATGGTCATCAGCGTGATTATCTTGACCATAAAAATACCATTGGCTGGACCAGAGAAGGCATTGACGAAAAAAAATTCAGCGGCTGTGCCGTGCTGTTAAGTAACGGTGACGATGGTTGGAAGTACATGGAGATCGGAAAACAACATGCAGGAAAGGTGTTTATAGATTGTCTGGGAAAATTCAAGAAAAAAATAATGATCGATAAAAATGGAGGCGCCAAATTTTATTGCAAAGGCGGCAGTGTGTCTGTTTGGGTGAATAAAATGGCTATAGAGGGCAGAAAATTAGAACTGTGAGTTCTAATCTTTAAATTAATCATCGCTCATAACTCATTATTCATTTTGCCTGAATCTCTTTTCAATAGCTGTCTGATCAGATGAAGTAAGATGTGAAGTTTTCTTCAGTACGCTTATAAAATGAGCGACTTCTTTTTCTGCAGCGGGACAGCCAACATTTTCACCTTTAATGTCAAATCCAGCTCCTGTCGGCCTAAGTTGTGAGTCGGCCAGTAGTTTACCATCTTTATCAAAAATCAACCAGTAGGGAATACCATCTCCTCCCCCATACCTTGTCATCATTTCCATGGCACCAGGATTTTCCATGTTTTTTTTATTGGGAGATTCCAGCACTACAAGATGCCTGATCACGTAATTGTCGTCAAAGAATTTTTTACAATTCTTATCATTTATCGAGCTGTCCATTTTATGACACCATCCGCACCATGAAGCGTGAAAAATAATAAGCACATTCTTTTTTTCTTTAGCAGCTTGTTGTATGGCTTCTTTCATAATTTCATCCGCAGCCAGAGGGCCATGCTGCGCATATATAAATGGTGCAAGTAAGAGGAAGATGGTTAGTAATAGCAAAGGGTGCAGTTTCATAGAAAAAGCTTTTCATAAAATTAAAAAAAGCAAGCTTACCATTTCCATATAAATTGCTAAAGCATCAAGTTTACAGTGTACGTATATAAAATTTCAGAACTCACCATATATAATTAGATTTAAATTTGCCCTTTCTGATTTCAGACTTTAAATATCATGACCAAACTTTCAGTCAACATCAACAAGTTTGCAACACTTCGTAATTCAAGAGGTGGCAATAATCCCGATGTAGTAAAGGCTGCTGTTGATGCCCAGCGCTTTGGCGCCGATGGAGTAACCGTGCATCCCCGACCTGATGAGCGGCATATTCGTTATAACGACGTGAGAGAAATAAAAAAGATCATTAGCACCGAGTTTAATATCGAAGGTAATTGCACAGAAAAAAAATTTGTTGACCTTGTATTGGAGGTGAAACCTGACCAGGTAACCCTGGTGCCTGATGACCTCGGCCAGCTAACATCAGACCATGGCTGGGACACGATTAAAAACAAAGATTATTTACGAGAGATCATTTCTGTCTTTAAAACTGCAGGTATTCGCGTTTCTATTTTTGTTGACCCTGTAATTGAAATGGTAGAAGGGGCGGCGGCAACGGGAACCGACCGAATAGAACTTTATACTGAAGGTTACGCTAAACAATATGCAATGGGAAAAAGAGACCAGGCCGTTGTACCCTATGTAGCAGCAGCAAAAAAAGCAAAAGAGTTGGGATTAGGCTTAAATGCCGGCCATGATCTGGATCTGCACAATTTAAAATTTCTGAAACAAAATATTCCCTGGCTTGATGAAGTGAGCATTGGTCATGCTCTCATTTGCGATGCCATTTACTTGGGTTATGAAAATGCGGTGCAACTATATAAGAGACAACTTACCTGAGACATCGTGAAGAACCAAAATTCAAATGACAAGAACCAAATAAATAAAAAATCGAAAAAAATACCGCTTACGAATTTGAAATTTGTTTTTTGAGCTTTTCGTCTGCTAGTGGTAAGAACCAACACCATTTCATCCCTGAAACTGCTTTCTTATTAAATTCAATGCACTTCCCGCTTTAAACCATTCTATTTGCTGCTCATTGTAAGTATGGTTTAATGTTACATTATCGGTTGAACCATCACGATGGTGAAGAACCATTGTCAATGATTTGCCAGGAGTAAATTCCGTAAGCCCGATTATATCAATGGTATCATCTTCCTGCACTTTATCGTAATCGGCTTTGTCCGCAAATGTAAGTGCCAGCATGCCTTGCTTTTTTAAATTTGTTTCATGGATCCTTGCAAAACTCTTTACAATAATTGCATGTACGCCCAAATGCCTGGGTTCCATAGCTGCATGTTCTCTTGATGAACCTTCGCCGTAGTTTTCATCACCCACCACCACAGTTCCAATACCTAATTGTTTGTATTGCCTTTGGGTAGCCGGCACGGGACCATATTCTCCCGAAATTTGACTTTTTACTGAATCAGTTTGATTGTTGAAAAAATTAATCGCCCCGATAAGCATATTGTTACTGATGTTATCCAAATGTCCGCGGAACTTAAGCCAGGGACCGGCCATAGAGATGTGATCAGTTGTACATTTTCCTTTTGCTTTGATCAATAATTTTAAACCCATTAGATCGGTACCTTCCCATTCAGGAAAAGGAGCAAGTAATTGCAAGCGTTGGCTATCGGCTTTTACCACTACCTGTATCTGGCTGCCATCTTTAGCGGGCTCCTGGTAGCCGGGATCGTCAACATCAAAACCAAGCGGAGGCAATTCAAAACCTGTAGGCTCTGCCAACTTCACTTCCTCCCCTTTATCATTTCGCAAACTGTCGGTAAGAGGATTGAATGCAATAGTACCTGCCATAGCGAGAGCAGTTACAATTTCAGGTGATGCTACAAAGGCATGCGTGCTTGCAAGACCATCATTTCGTTTTGCAAAATTTCTGTTGTAGGAAGTAACAATGGTATTCTTGCGATTGGGATCATCAATATGTCTTGCCCATTGTCCAATGCAGGGACCACAGGCATTTGCCAGCACAACACCTCCTACTTCTTCAAATTCCTTAATGAATCCATCTCTTTCAATGGTGTAACGCACCTGCTCGCTACCTGGCGTAATCGTGAACTCACTGACAGCCTTTAATCCCTTACTTAATGCATCTTTTACAATGGAAGCAGAGCGACTCATGTCCTCATAAGAGGAATTGGTACAACTACCAATCAGGGCAACCTCCAGTTTTGCGGGCCACTGTTGTTTTTCAACAACCTGTTTTATTTGTGAAATAGGAGTTGCCAAGTCTGGTGTAAAGGGGCCATTCAAATAGGGCTCAAGCTTATTCAAGTCTAAATACAATACTTGATCATAATATTTTTCAGGATCATTATAAACTTCTTCATCTGGACGAAGATGTTCGCGAATGCCATCAGCTAATGCAGCTACCTCATCACGGCCAGTTATGCGCAAGTAGGCACTCATTTTGGCATCATATGCAAACAACGAGCAAGTAGCGCCGATCTCAGCACCCATATTGCAAATGGTGCCTTTACCGGTTGCGCTCAAACTATCAGCACCTTCCCCAAAATATTCTAAAATGGCGCCCGTGCCTCCCTTCACAGTTAATTGACCTGATACCCAAAGTATCACATCTTTTGCACTAGTCCAACCGTTTATTTTCCCAGTCAATTTTACACCAATCAATTTCGGCATTTTCAGTTCCCATGGCAGGCCAGCCATTACATCTACCGCATCGGCGCCACCAACGCCGATTGCTATCATTCCTAATCCGCCGGCATTAGGAGTATGTGAATCTGTCCCAATCATCATTCCTCCTGGAAATGCATAATTCTCAAGAACTACCTGATGAATAATTCCCGCACCAGGTTTCCAAAAACCGATCCCATATTTATTTGAAATGCTTGCCAAAAAATCATATACCTCCTTATTTGTATCCAGCGCAGTGGCCAGATCTTGTTCAGCTCCAACCTTTGCCTGTATTAAGTGATCGCAGTGTACTGTAGAGGGCACAGCAACCTTTTCACGGCCGCAGGTCATAAATTGTAACAAAGCCATTTGAGCCGTAGCATCCTGCATGGCCACCCGATCCGGAGCAAAATCAACATAGTTTTTTCCCCGTTCATAAGCTTTTGTCACTGGTTGATATGTGTGAGAGTATAAAATTTTCTCAGCAAGAGTCAACGGTCTGCCAATTAATTTCCGAGCTGTTTCTATTTTACCGGGTAGTTCAGCATAGACTTTCTTGATAAGATTGAGATCAAATAACATGATAGTTCCGTTTGAGAGTTTAAGGTTTAATGTTTAAAGTTATCCGAATGCCTCAACATCGAAGCTCCAACTTCGAACATCAAACTAAAGAGGGTGCAAATTTACTATAATAACAATCTTTAAAAAAATCAGTTGTCTATGTCAGAAATTTTTTTTGATCAAGAAAGTTTAATGTAGATAAAGAGAGCGATTTTTACTTGCCGTTAAAATCAGAAAAATCTAAATTAGCAGCATGAACAAGCTAAAAAATTTCATCGAATGGCAGGCTTTTGGCGTTTGTACTGCCATTGGCGAGAAATTAGGCATAGCAACCAGCCGCATCCGTATGTGGTTCATCTATATTTCTTTCCTTACCATGGGTTCACCCATAGTTATTTACATGATAATTGCTTTCTGGATGAATATCAAAAAATATATGAAAGCTGCCAGGAGAAATCCGTGGTATTATTTATAGGTTTCTTAAAAAAGAATGACAGGAAGCGGCTGCGCATTCTCTTTTTTCCTCACTATTATCGATGATATGCAATGACCATCTCTTGTCTTAATGAGAACGCTATCCTGAATGTTGTATAAGCTGTCAGCAGGATTTGCCGGTTGTCCGGATGCAGTAAAATTTGTCAGCAGTAATAAAAATAATTTACCAATGCTTCTCATGTGTTTTTTGTTTTCAAACTTTGAAGTTTTGCAGACGGCAGATCCAGAAACTTGTTAAGTTATCAGATCACTTCTTTATTACTCGTTGTTCGCATCCTGAAGTAAAAATGATCCCCATCAGTAATCATTGATAATATCAATTTATTGAAACCGAAAGCAGAGAAACTGCTGGTGTTATCTTTTAATTTGACCGTACCTCTAAGTCTTATCAATATGCCATTATCATCGTATTCAATTTCATTAAAGTTTAAGTCAATATCTTTTTCCTTCATTTGTTTTTTGAATTCTTCCAGCTGTTGGCGGCTTGAGTTTTTTGTAATCGTAATCAATACATCTTCATGGCCGGTGACAGTATTTCCATAGTCGTCTGCAATTGCAATAAATCCATTGGAAATAGCCGAAGGTGCAATGACTGAAGTAACCTCTCCATTCATATTTATAGAAGAAGAAGCTATTGTTGAAGTCACTGTGCTGCCAGCAGAAGTGGCAGCAACTACAGCATTGGCGTTAACATTTGTGTTAACGTTGCTATTGATATTACTCGTTACACTTACTGGAGCAACAGCAGTCACCACTCCATCGACAGTTACTGCTGATACAGCGGTTACCGGGGCGGCATGGATTGTGGTGTTAATGATCTTCCCGTATTTTTCCTCGAACTTTTTTCTTTCTTCTTTATTGTTCAGATTGTATTGTTCTGTTGTGCCGTTCTTTAAATGAATTACTGCTCTTTCGTCAGTAATCTCGTAATCTTCGCTGACGGTTGAAAATAGCTTTTCATTAGCAACTGGTTGTTTTGACGATTTTGAAGATTTTGGAACTGTATCTGTTAATATATATCCTGGCAAAACATTTGAACTTATTGGAACGGTATTTTGGTTTCGTATCATTCGATGCTGAGGTCCTTTATTTCTAAATGCAAGTAATAAGACAACAACTAAAGGCAAAATGAAAAGAAACCTGACCAGGTTCAGCCTGGGGCTTTTTAATTTGTTCATCATGGCTATACGTTTTTTTAATGAAGAAAAATTGAATTTAGGGGCTATACTAAATTGATTGTTGCCGATCACTTTCAGTAACAGATATTGATATTCTCTTTTATTAATTCCATTTTCCAATACTTTATTGTCAGCAATGAATTCTAGATTTTGTCTGATAAAAGATTTTAATAACCATGCAAAGGGATTATACCAGTTAAGCAGGCAAACTATTTCAGCCCAGATAATATCAATACTGTGCTTTTGTTTTACATGTACAAATTCATGCCGGATAATGTCTTTAAGTTCCTGTTCAGTATGAAGATGACGGTTCATAAAGATAGAATTGCCGAAAGAAAAAGGAATGATAGTATCATTGACCTGGTAAAATTTTATTCCTTCAACTGAGATGGATTCCGCTTTCTTCATCAGGTTTCTGAAGGAAAATAATTGAAGTAATAACCGGAAGAACATCACGGCTATGCCTATAATCAGCAACAGACCGACAATATTCCATACTGTAAAAAAGCCGGGAATATTTGAATTCGTGGTAATAATTTCCGTACTGTTTAAAACCGGGACCAACTGTACAAGCTGTGTTCCCGTCCATTCGTTTTGTTGCAACACCGGTGAAATATCAATAAAGGCAACAAAAAAGGAAAGCAGACTGTATCCAAGTAAATAATAGCGGTTCCATGTGTAGAAGGTTAGTTTTCTAAGCACAAGCTGATAAAAAAGGGATATCAGGGCAAGGCTGACAGAAAGTTTGAGGCAATATGTTAATAATACCGGCATAGTAAATTAATTGTTATTATTGATTATTCCCCTTTTCGATCATCGTAATGATCTCTTTGAGTTCTTTTGTGGAAAGTTTTTTTTGCTTCACAAAAAAATTCACAAGCTCTTTGTATGAATTGTCGAAATATTCCTTCACCACTTTACCCATAAATTTGCTCTTATAATCAGCTTCGCTTACAACAGGTTTATACAGATAAGCATTGCCCACCAAGCGGCTGCTGAGATAACCTTTTTTTTCCAGGTTTTTAATTGTTGAAGCTACAGTGGTATAGGGCAACGATTCATCAAGATGTTCCATAAAGGACTTTACATTCCCTTCACCAGTGCGCCATACTGCCTGCATGGTTTCTTCTTCAGTGTGAGTTAATTTTTCCATTTCTACGAAATTTTCGTAAATCTACGAAAGTATCGTAGAAAATCAAATTTTTATTTTGAATGGAAAATTTGTTTTGTGAAAGGGTAATTCTTGGTGTGGGATTCAAATCAACTCGGTCAACTTACTCACTACCATGTCAATTTCCTCTTTTGTATTATGCTTGCTGAAGGAAAAGCGAATCGTTACTTTGTTCGGATCGTTATTAATCACTCGAATTACATGTGACCCTTGATCAGCGCCACTCGTACAAGCGCTGCCACCAGATGCACAAATATGATGAATATCTAGATTGAAAAGGATCATTTCCGATTTCTCAGTTTTGGGAAAGCTTGCACTTAAGATGGTATATAAGCTTTTTCCCTCCGCATCCCCATTAAATGAAACACAATTTATTTTTTTTCTTAGCCCCTCAATCATGTAAGTTTTCAGCGATTGAATGTACGCGCTATCTTTTTCATAATTTGCCATTGCAAGCTCAAGCGCCTTCGCAAATCCAACAATGCCATAAAGGTTTTCCGTACCGGCTCGCATGTTACGCTCTTGTCCTCCTCCTAAAATAAAGGGATGAATTTTTACATTGTCATTTATATACAAAATGCCAGCACCTTTGGGCCCGTGAAATTTATGACCTGTAGCAGAAATAAAATGCACCGGTGTTTTTCTCAGGTCAATCGGATAGTGCCCTATCGTTTGTACACAGTCTGAATGAAAAATAGCATTGTATTTTTTGCAGAGATTACCCACCGCATTTATATCGAGCAAATTGCCGATTTCATTATTAGCATGCATGAGTGTAACCAAGCAACGCTCAGAGCGAGAAACAAGCTGTTGCTCAAGATCATTCAAATCAGCATGGCCGCCCGGCATTAGCTTTACAAAACTGTGGCTTACATCACCACTGCCATAATACTCCACCGTGTGTAGCACGGCGTGGTGTTCGATAGGCGAAGAAATAATATGCTTGCAACCCAAATCACGAACGGCAGCGGCGATAGCGGTATTATTGCTTTCAGTTGCGCCACTGGTAAAAAATATTTCACCCGGATGAGCATTTAATAATTTGGCCACCGTTTTGCGAGCCGTTTCAATAGCCAATCTTGTTTCCCTTCCATACGAGTAAATGGTAGAAGGGTTACCAAAATGGCTGGTCATATAAGGCAACATAGCCTCTAACACTTCCTTATCTAAAGGTGTTGTGGCGGCGTTATCGAGATAAATACGATTCATAAACTTCAAAATTCATGAAAAAAAGGCCCAGAAATTTGAGGCGCAAAGATAAGAAATACCACATGGTGAGTAGTTGAGATAGATCAAGTAATGTTTGCAATCCTGTTATGCCGCTTCGTCGCTCACTATTTAACATTCTTTCAGCCCTAAAGGCACATTTACTGCCAACCCTCCTTCGGCGGTTTCCTTATACTTTGTGTTCATGTCTTTAGCTGTATCCCACATGGTTTTGATGACGCCATCGAGCGAAACTTTGGCAAAATCAGGAGTGCTTTGGAGCGCCAACTGCGAAGCTGTAATGGCTTTGATGGCGCCCATGGTATTGCGTTCTATGCAAGGAACCTGCACAAGACCGGCAATAGGATCACAGGTAAGACCCAGATGATGTTCCATAGCAATTTCAGCCGCCATCATTGCTTGCCGTTGTGAACCACCCATGCACTCGGTTAATGCCGCAGCCGCCATAGCCGAAGAAACGCCGATCTCGGCCTGACATCCACCCATAGCAGCTGAGAGAGTTGAGCCCTTTTTAAAAATGCTTCCTATTTCTGCCGCGGTAAGAAGAAACTGAATAATTTTTTCTTCACTGTTGTTTTCATTTACAAAAACTAAAAAATATTGCAGCACAGCAGGCACAACTCCTGCAGCTCCGTTTGTGGGTGCGGTAACAACTCTGCCAAAGGATGCATTTTCTTCATTGATCGCAAGAGCAAAACAACTTACCCAATCCAGCGTATATTTAAAATTATTTCCCCCCGATTTAATGGCCCTTACCCAATCATCGTAATTATCAAAAATCTTATTATTCAATAATTTTTTGTTGAGGTCAGCCCCGCGGCGTTTTACATTTAATCCGCCAGGCAAAACACCTGCAGTATGGCAACCGCGAAACATGCATTCTTTCATTACCTTCCATATGTTCAGCAAGCCTTGCTTTGTTTCTGTCTCCGGCCTCCATGCATTTTCATTTTCCATTACTACTTCATGAATAGGCATTCCTGTTTTACGGCACCAATGCAAAAGATCTTCTGCTCTTTCAATGGGAAAGCTAAGTTGTGCTGCACCGCTACTTGAAGTTTCCTCTCCCTCTTTATTTACAAAACCACCGCCAACAGAATAATAAGTTTCGGCAATATCATTTCCCGTTTTTAGATGGGCCAAAAAACTAAGCGCATTGGGATGGTAAGGAAGAGATTCAGTGATGAGAAAATCAATATTTTCTTTGGGATCAAAATCGATTTCATGCAATCCGTCCAAAAGTATTTTTTTCATAGCCGCAATGTCATCTATCCTGGCTGCAATGCTGCTCACATCAAAACTAACAGGATCATAACCGCTTAATCCCAATTGCACAGCTATATCGGTTCCATGTCCATGGCCTGTTTTAGCCAATGAGCCATAGAGCAAAACCTTTATTTCAGCTACGTCATACAAAACATCTTTTTCATTGAGAGATTGGATGAAACGCTGCGCTGCCCGCCAGGGACCGAGAGTATGAGAGCTTGATGGACCAATACCAATTTTAAAAATATCAAAAACGGAAATGGGCTCGTAAGAGTCATGGGGATTCATTTAGCAAAGTTAAACAGGAAAAAAGAATACAGGATTCAGAAGACAGTACAGTACTATACTATTCAAAACCTTACTGAACATCTACTAACTGAATCTCGAAATAAACTATTGAGTTAGCCGGAATATCACCAAATTTATCGCAACCATAAGCCAAGGAAGAAGGGACAATGAGTTTTATGCTGCCACCCTTTTGTATTAAGGGCAATCCAATTTGCCAGCCTGCGATGAGTTGACTAAGATACCATCCTGTCTTATCAGCATTTGTTTGCTGGTCAACAATAGTTCCATCCAATAGTTTACCAATATAGGTTACAAATACTTTTGAATTGATGTTTGGAGAACCCCCGCCGCCTGGTGAAACAATTTCATAATACAAACCGCTACTATGCTTGGTGGCATTTATGCCCTTGGCAGAAGCATAGGCAATAATAGTTGGTTCTTCGCTTGCTACCGATTTGGGCTCACATTGGTCTTTTTGGTTATTCTTTAAACAGCTTGTCTGTGATAATATTATTGTACAGACGAGAAACCCCAATAGACGAGTTTTCATTGGTAAAAATTTTGAGCGCAAAGATATAATTATTGAATAACGGCTAAAGAAAAAATATGTTATTTGCAATTAAGACGATGAATCCCTTTCAATCCGGTCACATAGCTCTTTATAGTGCTGCTCATTCATCTCCCACCTATGTCGAGCGGAAAATATTGCAATAAAGACAACAATGAGCAAAGAGGCAATAATAATGATAATTATGAGTGATGGGTCGGTATTGATCATCATTTGAGCTCGTTTATACCAGCCAGAGAAAAAGTTTATGGAAATGGCCGCTACAAACAAAACCCCCAAGGGAAGACCAACTGACAATTGTCTCAGAACGTTCTTTTTTTTAATCCGGTTATGTTCCCAATATTGAATAAAATTTTTTTCGTCTTGTGTAAGCATGGGTGCAAAGTTAACCTGCGGCAGTGACAATTGTTTGCAAAATCCTATAATCCATTTAATTGTATCTATCCGTGCTTGCAACGGTAATACAAATTGATTATCTTGCGCAGACAAAAATCCAAGACCTTGAAACTTGCCCCTTTACTGGCTCAATACCTTTACGAAAAGAAAAAAATCGACCTTGCCGGCATCGGCACATTTTTGCTCGATCCTTCTGCCCGAAAAAATCCTGATGCACAACATGCATCAGAAGGAATTAGCTTTCAAAATAATGCCGCCGTAAAAGAGGATGATGAACTGATCAGTTATATTTCAGCACATACTGGCAAAATGAAAGCGTTAGCTTCATCCGATCTCAATTCTTATCTTGAACTGGCCAGGCAATTCTTGAATATCGGAAAGCCTTTCCAGATAGAAGGTATTGGCACTTTAGTAAAAAATAAAAGCGGGTTATTTGAATTTACCGCTGATCATTTGCTGATTGATAAGGTAAAGGATAGTGGAATAAAGGAATTATCTGCTACTTCAACTTCTGATGAATCTTTAACTACTTATGAAAGCCTAAAACCGCATGTAGAAAAAAGTCCGCCCTATAAGAGAATTTTTTTGGGAGTTCTTGTTGTTGCGACAACCGCGCTTATTATCTGGGCAGGTTATAAATTATATAAAAACAATTCTTCAACCAGTGCAAGTGAAGAGCAACAGGCGCAGGAAACGGTTCCCGCAACTGATACTGTAAAATATGTTTCACCAAACACCGATACTAACGCTGCCTCGGGACAAAAAAATCAAACAGCGGCCAGCAATACTTTTCGTTTTGTAATTGAAGTAGCAAATAAAAAGCGAGCATTTCAGCGTTATGCCATGTTAAAAAAAGGAATGATTCCCATTCAAATGAGTACAGATGATTCGGTTAGTTTCAAACTATTTTTTGTGATACCAGCAACGCCCGCCGATACAGCAAGAATTTCCGATTCACTTACCGTTTGGTATCCAGCTTTAAACAAGAAAAAAGCATTTGCAGAGCAATAAAAAAAAGAAATTCAGGAATGATTTCCTTTGAGGTCCCGATCCACATACTAATCGGGATATAGGAGCTTTTGCAGAGCTAGCTCAGCCTAGCCGCCTAAGGCGGACACAGAATATTTAGAATCGATTTTATAAATGCAAAAAAGGAGATCACTTCTGATTTCCTTTTGAGGTCCCGAGCGGATTCGAACCGCTGTAGGAGCTTTTGCAGAGCTCAGCCTAGCCACTCGGCCACAGGACCATTAATGAAAGAAAGATAGACCCAAAAATTCTATCATTGCTCTTGCTTATCCGCTTCAGTCGGATAAGGACCAATTTCACATTATAAATTTTATCCCGATCTTTATCGGGATAAGATGTAAAGTCTGAAAGCTTCAAAGATAATATCTTTCAGCCATTTTTTTGAATGAAATAGTTATGAGTCGCATCCAGGAATCGGAATTAATTATCAATAATCGCGGAGCTATTTATCATCTCGACCTTCGTCCTGAGGAACTTGCCCCAATGGTTATTGTTGTTGGTGATCCTGATCGCGTAAAACTTGTGAGCAAGTATTTTGATAGTATCGAGGTGAGGATGCAGCACAGAGAATTTATCACACACACTGGTAGAATTGGAAAAAAGAGAATTTCCGTTATCTCCACGGGTATCGGTACAGACAATATTGATATCACCCTGAATGAAATTGATGCTTTGGCGAATATTGACTTTGCCAGTCGTGAAATAAAATCAAAACTTACTTCCCTAAATATCTTTCGCATCGGTACATCAGGTTCTTTGCAGGCAGATATTCCTGTTGACAGTCATGTGGCAGGCACGCATGGCTTGGGTATAGACAACTTATTAAATTTCTATCGGCTTGAGCAAAACGAGGAGGAAAAACAGCTGCTTCATTCATTTGTTACTCACACGCAACTGCATGGGCAAATGGGTTATCCTTACATCGCCGGCGCAAGCGCTTCATTAATAAAACATTTTGTAAAAGATTTTCATCATGGCATTACAGTCACCTGCCCTGGCTTTTACGGGCCACAAGGAAGAATATTAAGATTAGGTATTCGCAATCCCGACCTGATAAACAGCTTAACAAGTTTTAGGTTGGGTCAACATCGTATTTCTAATTTTGAAATGGAAACATCAGCAATTTACAGCCTGGGGAAATTACTAGGCCATCATTGCCTTTCGTTAAATGCCGTTGTTGCAAATCGGATTAAAAAAGAGTTCTCAAAAGATGCCGCAAGCGCTGTTGACAACCTAATAAAAAAAGTTCTTAACATTATAAGTGATTATATTTAATCATGAAAATCAACTTTCAAAAATATCAGGGCACGGGTAACGATTTTGTCATTCTTGATAATAGGAAGAAAGAATACTCAGCTTTAACGGCATCGCACATCCGGCATATTTGCGACCGGCGTTTTGGCGTGGGTGGTGATGGATTAATGCTGCTAAATGAAAAACAAGGATTTGACTTTGAAATGAAATATTATAATGCCGATGGCAGAGAGGGAAGCATGTGCGGTAACGGAGGGCGTTGTCTTGTAAAATTTGCTTACGAACTTGGCATTCATAAAAATGTTTATCATTTTCTTGCTAACGATGGTCCGCATGAATCGGAAATTGATACCGATGGAACTGTTTCATTAAAAATGCAGGATGTGAATCATATTTCAAAATTCCATGGTGATTATCTTCTTAACACAGGTTCACCTCATTATATAAAAATGGTTAATGACGTAATGAATGTGGATGTGTTCAAAAAAGGACGTGACATTCGTTACAGCAAAGAATTTGAGCAAGATGGAATTAATGTAAATTTTGTGGAACAATTGCCTGATGAAGATAAAATATTGGTTAGAACTTATGAAAGAGGTGTTGAGGATGAAACATGGTCGTGTGGCACAGGCGTTACCGCTGCAGCCCTTATCTGTTATCATAACGAAAATGGTTTTAATGATGTACAAGTAAAAACATTGGGTGGTACATTGAATGTTGAGTTTGATCGCCTCGATGATACTCATTATAACAATATCTGGCTCAGCGGACCTGCTGAAAAAGTCTTTGATGGTTCTATTGAACTTTGAGCCACAATAAAAAGTATGCGCAAAGAGGAAATTATTCAAGAGAGCAGAGAAGTTTTCAAACAATTTGCCGACGCTTGTTTAGCAATTCCAGATAAAAAGTTTTTTTTTCAGCCACAAGAAAAATGGTCAATCGCTCAAAACGTTGATCACCTAATTCGTTCTATAAAGACGACTCAACTGGCATATTCACTTCCTAAATTTTTCGTCAGAATTCTTTTTGGAAGGCCAAATCGTTCTTCAAGATCGTATGATGACCTGGTAGCAAAGTACAGCTTGAAACTAGAACAGGGTGGCATGGCCACTGGCCGCTTTATTCCTAAAAGGATTTTTGCAAATAAATCCCGGCTTGTACGACAATTACAAATGAAAAATGAAAAATACCTGCATTCCCTTGAACAAAAATGGAGCGATCTTCAATTGGATCGATACATAGCCCCGCATCCGCTGCTGGGAAAAATAACGTTAAGAGAACTTTGTTATTTCACCATTTATCATACCAAGCACCATCTTAGTATCATTAATACAAGACTCGCCGAACAATTCAACTAAATGGAAAATCAAAATTCTTCACCCGGAAGCTTCAATATTCGTGTGTATGGAGTATTGATCAATGAGGATAAGCAAGTATTAGTAAGCGATGAATACATCCGCGGAGGCTATTACACAAAATTTCCTGGTGGCGGTTTAGAATTAGGCGAGGGAACCAGAGATTGTCTAAAAAGGGAATTCAAAGAAGAAATGAATCTTGAAGTTGAGATCGGCGAACATCTTTATACTACTGATTTCTATCAGGTCTCAGCGTTCAATCCTGCTCACCAGATCATTTCTATCTATTATCTCGCCCATCAGTTGGAAGAGATCAAAGTTCCTTTGCGAACCAAAGAATTTGATTTTGATGAACAACAAATGGAAGTTTACAATCGAACAAAGATGACAGAAACCTTCCGATTCATAGACTGGGAACATTTTTCTTCAGATAGTGTAACGCTGCCTATCGATAAAATTGTGGCAACATTGCTGAAAGAAAAATTTAACTAGCCGGCAGTTGGAATATTCAGAAACGCATCCTGCTCCTCTCCCATCGCGGCTTTTTTCATTCTCATGGCGGTTTCATGTCCTAAATATTTTTCAATTCTTTTTTCTGCTACATAAATAACCGGAGTAAGAATGATTGCCATTGATGCCTTGTAAATATAGTTCACTACCCCAATAGCCAGAATTTGTTGCCATGAAAAAACTCCGGAAAAAGCAATGAATAGCACGATATAACTATCCACAAGCTGCGATACCAGTGTTGAGCCCGTTGCCCTTAGCCATATTCTTTTTTCTCCTGTTGCTTTTTTTATCTTATGAAAAACGTACACATCCACTAACTGGCTAACTAAAAAAGCTACAAGGCTGCCCACAATGATCCTCATTCCTTGTCCAAAAATGCCATTGAACGCGTTTTGCATATTGGGAATATTATCTTGTTGAGCATGGCTAGTGATCCAAAAATCAGCTGGTGGTACTTTAATAGCAGCGTAAAACATTAAAAAAGCATAAGAGATCAATATGATCGCCGTAAATGAAATTCTTCGTACTGCTTTCGGGCCAAAATACTCATTCACAATATCCGTCATCACAAACTCAAGGGGCCAGAGAAGAACGCCGCAAGTAAGACTAATTGAAAGGCCGCTTTGACCAAAAAGGGTAAAACTTGAAGGATTAAAACCAAAAAGTTTTTCCAGTGAAAAAATTTTTGTACCGATGGCCTCGGCAATTAGCGCGTTGCAGCAAAAAAAAGCTGTCATTCCCAAAAAAAGTTTAGTGGGTTTATCCTTAAGAATATTATGTATCATTAGCGGCTGTTGAGGTAAAGAATATAAAACGCATCAATCACTAAAAATAAAACATTAGCAACAATAAGCCATGAGGGAACGATCTTTAAGACATTCCTGGAAAAAATTCCAAAAACGATATAACAAAAATTAGTAACAGGGTTCAATATAAAGCCCATAACATATCCTGTAATAACAAAATAATCGATTAAGTCACGATTTTTTACCCAATTGCTGATCTGTATTGAAAAGGCGAGTAGGAAAAAAATATTGCAAATGAAAGCCACTCTTGATAGTTTTAAAAGCCAACGCATAAAGTTTGAGGTTCGAAGTTTAAGGTTCGAAGTTAATTCTACAGACCGAAATTTGAAACTTGTAGTTAGATGCTGACAATAACCCTTTAAACTATAACTCAAAAAAATACTATTACTTTGCGGCCTAACATTCAACATTTTTATGAATAGCGGATTGGTAAAAAAAGGGCTGCCTCATATTATTGCTATTGCCGTCTTCTTAATAATAACGGCTATTTTTTGTAAACCAACTCTTGAAGGAAATGTTCTTAACCAGCACGATATTACAGGGTGGAAAGGGATGGCTCAAAATGCGTTTGAATATAAAGCAAAGCACGGCCATTATCCTTTGTGGAATCCAAATTTGTTTAGTGGTATGCCTAACTACCAGGTGGCCATGGAAGGAAAAAGCATTCTGCCCGATTTTACAAAAATTCTGAGCTTATGGTTGCCGAAGCCAATGAATTTTTTCTTTTTAGCCTGTATTTGTTTTTATATTCTTTGTCTTGCATTGAATTTAAATCCTGTAATTGGAATTTTTGGAAGCTTAGCCTATGCGTTTTCAACTTACAATGCCGTAATTATTGGTGTAGGTCATGAATCAAAAATGCTTGCTATTGGCTTTATGCCTTTATTACTAGCAGGAATGATGTTTACTTTCAACAAAAGATATTGGCTCGGTTTGGCTATTACAACGCTTGGAGCTTACCAGGAAATTGCAGTAAATCATCCACAAATAAATTTCTATTTTTTGTTAGTAGCTGCTGCCATTACGATTGCATACTTAATTGATTGGATAATAAAAAAAGAGTGGAGGCATATTTTTATCTCAGGATGTATTATTATAGTTGCAGCTTTAATCGGTGTGGCCGGGTCTGCAGTAACTTTAATGACTTCTTATGAATATACCAAGGCCACCATGCGTGGGGGCAAAACTATTTCTATTGAGGGTGATGTAGTAAAGCAAGCAAATACCTCAGGCCTTGATACTTCTTATGCTCTTCGTTGGAGTCTTTCAAAAGCCGAAACAGTAGTAGCGCTAATGCCGGAGGCATTTGGCGGTAGCAGCAGTAAAAGTTTGGATGAAAATTCTCATGTTGTTGAAAAATTAACTGACAAAGGGGTTCCCGAAACTTCAGCCATACAAGCTGCAACGGGCTTGCCCAAATACTGGGGCGGTATGTCAGATCCGAGTGAAACTACAGCAGGGCCGCCGTATTTGGGTATTATTGTTTGTTTATTGACACTAATAGGTTTTGTAATTGTAAAAAATCCTTTGCGATGGGGTTTGCTGGCCGTAACTTTTTTAGGAATATTAATGTCATGGGGAAAATATTTGCCGGGGTTTAATACTTTTCTTTTTACTCACCTTCCTATATATAACAAATTCAGAGCTCCCTCCATGACTATGGTAATTGTTGAGTTTACTGTTCCGATAATGGCTGTGGTAACGCTTCAATATATCTTATTCAGGGAAAAAAGCAAAGAACTACTTAAAGCTGATTTCAGAAAGATATTATATGCTACAGGGGGTCTTTTTGCTTTATTAATTATCATGTATGTGATGATGGATTATAGTACAGCTATTGACCAGCGAATACTGATGGGCTATACGGATCCAAAGACTGGGAGCAATGAAATTGCGAGAGCGATCATAGCTGGAATGAAGGCCGACAGAAAGTCTATGTTCGGCGGGCAATTGCTGAGAACATTTGCATTTTCCATTGTTGTAATTGGCTTTTTATATTTATACCTGAGGAATATCATCAAGCCGATAATTGTTGTTGTTTCTTTAGCTCTCATTAGCACTATCGAATTATTAATTGTAGATAAAGAATACCTGAATGCAGATAATTTTGTTGCACCGGATGAAATAACCTCTCAAAATTTTACGCCAACAACGATTGATCAACAAATATTACAGGATCGTGATCCTGATTTCAGGGTCTTTAATGGTTCAGGCGATTGGACACAGGAATCCAGAACCTCATATTTTCATAAATCGGTCGGGGGTTATCACCCTGCCAAACTGCGCATTTACCAGGATATAATTGAAAAATATCTTTTCGGTCAGCCTAACCAGAATATATTGAATATGCTGAACACCAAGTATATTATTTTTACTAATCCTCAAACAAACCAACAACAGTTGGCACCAAATCCTTACGCCTATGGTCCTTGCTGGCTGGTAAAAAATGTAAGAATTGTGGATGGGCCAGTTGAAGAAATACAAGCTATAGGAAATATAAACCTCAAGGATACCGCCATCGTTCAAAAAGCTTTCAGCCATGCAGTGGTGCAACCGCAATGGGATTCTACTGCCATAATCAAGCTTACAAAGTTTGATAATGATACGATGGATTATTCATTCAGCAGCACTAAACCGCAATTCGCAGTGTTTAGCGAAGTATATTACCCTTATGGCTGGAATGCCTATATTGATGGAAAGAAAGTAGAGTATTGCAAAACTGATTATGTTCTTCGTGGCTTATCCTTGCCTGCTGGTCAACATGCAGTGAAATTTATATTTGAACCGTCGTCATACAAGAAAGGGGTAAAGATTGCTTATGCTGCATCGTTCCTAATAGTTATTTTAGTTGTTGGTGGGCTGTTCATGGAATGGAGAAGCAGGTCAAGAGCAAGAGTCAAAAACGCATAGCATTTGGCAACAACCAACTCCAAATGAATAACAGGCGTATGATAATGTTATCATCTATCATCTGTCAATTATCATCTATTTTCTTTTATAATTATAATGCCATTTGAAGAAATTTCTTGTAATAGCTCCATATCAGTACCAACCTTATTTTTCCGGGGGTCAAAAATCCATTGCACAATTTCTTGATCATTTTGGCAATGAAACGGATCTTACAGTAGTAAGCGTTCCTGAAAATGATCCTTCGCTAATAAAAACATACAAGCATGTTGCGTTGCTAAAGAGTTCGTCTGCCCGCTACCTCGATCTTAGCCTAATATCAAAATTTATTTCACTTATAAAAAAGGAAAAATTTGATGCTGTTATTTGGGAACATCCGTATTATGCTTGGCTTGCGAGCATCATTAAAAAGCGAACAGGGATAAAGACCATCCTTCATATTCACAATATAGAATACCAGCGTTTTCAATCTACCAAAAAATGGTGGTGGTGGATATTAAAAGAATATGAGAAATGGTTTTTTAAAAAAGCGGATAAAATTCTTTTTGTATCACCCGAAGACAAAAGATTTGCAATTGAAACATGGAAAATAAAAGAGGAGAAATGTATTGAAGTTGCTTTTGGGGTTGAGATTAGTGAATATCCTTTGGATAAAGAAAAAAAAAGGCAAATGATCAAGGCAAAGCATGAGATTTCCAGCGATGATAAAATACTTCTCTTTAATGGTTTGCTTGATTACAAACCCAACCTCGATGCTTTACGGATTATTTTGAAGCAGATCAATCCGATATTGTTTCAACATTCCGGCTTTAAATATAAGATTATCATTTGTGGCAAACGGCTTCCTTCAGAATTAAATGAATTGAAGGATTATGCCGATAGAAACATTATATATGCAGGCTTTGTTGATGATATTGAAATGTACTTTAAAGGAGTTGATCTTTTTTTAAACACTGTACAAACAGGAGGTGGCATCAAAACAAAAATGGTTGAGTCCATTGCTTTTGGTACAACCGTTATTACAACCGAAACTGGGGCCATAGGAATTCACAGAAATTTTTGCGGGAAAAAACTAGTGGTTGTCCCTGATAATGATTGGCCGGGTTTTTCAAAGGCAATTATAGAAAATGTTGATAAAGTTGAGGTTACTCCTCTCTCCTATTATCAATACTATTATTGGGGAAACATTGTAAAAAAAGTGATAGAGCTATAAAAAAGAGCCGCTGATATCGCGGCTCTATGAAAGCATATACCAACAATAGACATTTTTTACTGATATATAACAACCAATTTGGGATGTTTGGCCGCATTTGAGTGAAAACTTGAACAAAACTGTCTTATGGTATAGGCAGTTTCATTTTGAAGCGTCATCATAAAGCCATAATTGCCGCCTGTACGCATTGCATCAACTAACGTTTTTACATCTAGATCAATCAAATCAAGGAAGGGTTGATTTGTGTGTGGAATTGAAATTTGATCCGCTGTTGTTGTAGCGGGCTGAGTTTGCCAGGTCACTGTATTTCCATCCCAATTACTGATAATACGGCGTATATACATTGCATTATTCGTACCCGAATTTGCATTTATAAGATCTCCATTTGTTGGATCAGGAATTGAGTAAAGACTGAGCTTAGCAGAAATAATAGTTGCATTTGCAGGAATTCCACTTAGATCAAATTTAAAAGATCCTCTAATATAGACAGGTGAACCGTTATTAGTCCACGCACCGGCATCTAAATCTTTATCATGTGAAGTAGCATTTTGGCTGCCCACTATTGCAATGTTTGCTTCATTGGCGGTATTATTGGACGGTTGTAACGTAATAGTTTGCTGAGCAGCCTGATTAACTATAACTGATGTAGTATCAACTCCTGTTAACCCTGCATTATCAACAACCAAAAACTGAAAACGGTAAGTTCCAGCGATCATTCCTGTAACAGTGGTTGATGCAGAACTAGGTTTTGTGATAACGGGTGTATTTGGTCCTGAAACCAAGCTCCATAAATATCCTGTAATACTACCATTTGTAGTTGTACCAGAGCCAGTGAGTGTAACCGTGCTTACAGGCAATTGTATTGTTTGGGAGGTCCCCGCTTCAGCAACCGGCGGAACTGGATCAATGTCATCATCTTTTTGACAGCCAGTTAAAACAAGAGATATAAGTGTAAAGCACAGAAGGAATCGGTTAATGGATTTCATAGCAGGGTTTTAGAGTTTTCAAAAAAAAATAAATAAAGATTTATAAACGAAAAAGACTGAATAACATTTCAAGCAAAATTTATCATTTTGATTTTGCTTTTGAAAAATACAAATAAAGCGAATTAAACAAGAGCCTAAGCAATAGAATTTGGTGAACGAGCTATATTTGGAAATAAACGTGCTAAAGTGTCAAATAATCGTTCGTCCAAGACGCTACAATAAGGGGCGCGCAGCGGTAAGATGAGTAAAGGTTTTCAGTTAATAATAGGAATCATCCTATCTTTAATATCAACTAAAGTCTTGCTTTCTTATAATAACTTATCTTATTAGTTTGTGGTTAATCCTAAAAACTATGCGCTTTAAAAAATTCCGAATAACTTCTTTCAAACCATAAATTATGGTAAAAAAAAAGTAATAGACTCCACTTCCCTTTCGTAACCGCATTATTTCCAATTCGTGCTTCATCATTATTTTACGCAAAGCCAGTTGTTTTTTTATATTGGTGCTTCCACTGCTTATATGTATAATAGTGGTTCCTGCATAAAACAGAATTTTGTATCCCAAGCTTTTTATCTGCTCACACCAAAGTTGATCCTCACCATACATAAAAAACCGATCATCCAGTTTTTTTTCGGGTAGCTGTTCCAAAATTTTTCGAGGAAACATAAAGAAAGCTCCATTGATCCAATCGCATTCAATATTCTCATCACATCGGAAGTATTGCCCCAGCATTAATCTTGATCTTTTTTTATACGACATAAGCAAAGGAATAAAACGAAATAGATCGAGCAATTCCCAACTAATGCTTCTAAATTTTCGGGCAGTGTGTTGAGTTGCTCCATCAGTAAAAACCATTCGGCAACCTAAAGCTCCTGCATTTTTTTGCTCTCGGAAATAGCTCAAACTTTTAGAAATGTTATTTTCTCTTAGGATTGTGTCGCTGTTCAACAATAAAATATACTCGCCTGTTGCTCTTTTAATTCCGAGGTTATTACCATAGGCAAATCCTCCATTTATTTTGCTTGTGATCAAAATAATTCCCGGAAATTCTTTTAAAAAAATTTCCGGATCACATTCGGTGGAAGCATTGTCAACAAGAATAATTTGATATTGAATACCAGATGTAAACTGGATAACCGAACGAATACAATCAGAAGTAAGATCAAATGTGTTATAATTAATTATGATGATAGAAATATCCATGACTTAAGTCAAAACAGGCTTTGACCTGATTTTCTTGAATAACAGGAATAGTGAACGGGATAAAAAGTTACTATCAATTTGTTTTGCCAGCCTTACACTGTATTTTTTGCAGGGATCGAAATCATTACCGGGAACAAGCATGTCTGCATAGCTTTTACAGTTTTTTAAAAATGAGGATACTGTTTGCCCCTCTCTTTTTTGTTTTGGTGTTCTCAATAGCCTGTGAGAAAGTCCCTTACAGTAAAATTCAATAAACCACAGGGAATATTTCTCAATTGCATTTGCGAACTCACTGTTACCCTGTTTCAATTGAGCAAGGTATTTTATGAATTGTTCAAATGCTTTATGAAATTTTATATCAGGAGACTTTGTTGTCATACTCTGATGAAGTCGGAACGCAAAACATTCGTTTGCCGCAGTTGCCTTGTAACTTTTACTTGTGAGATTAATCCATAACTCAAAATCCGCAAACAATAAATTTGGATACATCGGAATACCACCGCAAGCGTCATAATCTGCAGCTCGCATCATAAAACCTGTACCCATAGTATCAATAATGCTGCAAAGAAAAGCCGCCAAAAATTCAGTTGCTGTCTGAACTTCATCCATCGGCTTGCATTGCCTGATTGTTTTTCCCTCAGAATCGATATACCGAAAATGAGTTTGATAAAGCCTCGCCTCGGGATGTTTATTGATGAGATCATCCATTACAGCAAGATAATTTTTGTCAAGAAGATCATCATGACCAATCAACGTAATGAATTCATGTTTCTGAATGGTTTTGATTCTTGCCCAATTTCCTTCAATGGGTAATAGCTGATCGGAAGGAAAAATCTTTATTCTTTCATCTTTCAATGATCTTATCCATTCCAGTGTTCCATCCGAACTGTAATTATCTAAAACTATAAGATCAAAATCGGAATATGTTTGCGAAAGAATACTCTGCACACAACCTTTTACATATTCTCCACCATTACGAACGGGAAGTATTATGCTATATTTCACCATAGTAGGCATGGTGATTAATTATTTTTTAATTTCCTTTTCCATTCTACCACTTTATCATGCAGCCATGGAAATTGATCTAAAAGAATATACTTGATTTTATATGGTTTCATAAAATCGATGTTAAAGATTTGTTTCTCGCAATCTCTTATTTCCCTCATACTTTCAACATCGTTAGTATGCTTACTATAGGCTTTCAAAAAAGCAAGGTGCCTGACAAGCCAAACGGCAACAAAATGTTCCATATTTTTTTTTATCGCAGCCCAATTCTCTAAATGAGATAATCGTTTCGAAACATAGTCAATAAAATTAGGCCCAGCAGTAATTAATTGTTCATTTTGAGCTCTTCCAAAATTTTGTTTATGTAAGGTTTGATGTCCAAGAGCTTTATTAATAGTAGCACATCCAGAATGGCCTCCCATTATACTCATATATGCATAATCACCCAGAAATGCAGTTCCGTAATCAGGTACCCCTCCCATTTTGATCATCACATCTCTTTTAACAATAGCACAAGACCATAAATAGTTAGGAAATATTCGAAAATTGAAAAAATTCATAAGAAACTTATCTGCTGAGAATTCCTGTATCTCATCGATGGGTCTGTGGGAAAGGCATGAGTTAACTCCTACTTTACAGTTGTAGAAATCGGCAAGGTCAGGATCAGTACAAAACCAATTACAGCCACCTAAATACATACCATGATTAGGATATTTTTCAGCCAGGTTCAAAAGTGTTTCCAGCATGTCTGGGTAAACGGGGTCATCATCGGCGATCATCACGATAAACTCACCTGAAGACCTTTCAAGACTTTTGTTAAAGCTTTTTTTCATTCCCAGGTTTTCTTCATTGGGAAAATATTTGAATCGCCGATCAAAACTTTCAACAACAGTTCTCCCACTCTGTTCGGGGTCATTATCTGATACGATGACTTCAAAATCTGAAAAGGATTGAATTTTCACACTTTCAAGAGTCTTTTTCAAATAATCGAATCGCTTAAAAGTAGTAAAACAAAAACTAGCCATGGGTTTTATATCCATACTTATTTTATTCTTTTCAAATATCCTTTTGGTGCTACACTAATGAGAAGTTTGTTATCAATTGAAGTGTCTATTTCAAAATCTTTATTCGTCTTTAAAAATTCATCAACGGCTGTTCTGGGGTTATTTGAAATACCCCAAGGCCTTTTTTGAGAAAAATATCCTTCTGGTAAATCTTCAACAATTGTATCGAACGCTATTATATAAGAGCCGGTATTAACAAAAGGTGAATATAAATTCAATTCACTCAAAACATGTTCGTGGGTATGGTTAGAGTCCAAGCAAACTATAATTCTCTCTTTTCCTGTTGTGTATTTCTTAACCTGTTTAACCACTTCTTCATCAATTGAGGAACCTTGAATCATCTTTATTCGCTTATACATGGGATGCTTTTCAATCTCTTTACGATTATGCTCACGAATATCTATATCAATTCCCAATACCTCTCCTTTTCCGATCAATTCAAGTAAAGAAGCATAATAAATTAAAGAACCTCCGTGCGCAATGCCCGTCTCAATGATCAAATCAGGTTTTACTTTCCAAACTATTTCCTGCATCGCGATCATGTCCTGCGGATATTGAATAATAGGGCGGCCCATCCATGAAAAATTATAGGAGTATTGAGACCTGTTTGATTCTACATTAAATTCTTTAGCCGCTTTTTGCAAGGCATTATTTATTCCATTTTGCTCAACACGCTGCTTTGTTTCTTCGATAAATGCTTGTATCGGATCACTCATTATTTAAGATCATTTTAAGTTTAGTATCGTCGCCCCAAAAATGCATTGGCTCATAATCAGTATAAGGGTAATATCCAAAATTTAGCGAGATATTTTTATTGGTCTTCTGCAAATAATTTTTTACAAATTGTTTGATAGTTACAGGTTCACCGCTGCAACAATTGATTATACCGGCTACTTTGTTTTGTAACGCAATCTTCACGATATAGTCAGCTACTTTTTCTACAGGCAAATAGTCCCTTACCTGTTCACCACCGCTCAAATTAAATATCTCTTCATTATTGGCTAAAGCATTGTCAAGCTGCGAAAGTAATGAATTCGGATTTTGTCCTTTCCCATACATATAAAACAACCTCACCCATTTAAGAAAAAACGGGTAATTCTGCTGCAATGCTTCTAAAGATATTCTCAATTCGTTTTTCGCAATCGCATATGGATTTGATGGGAAGACAGGCATATCTTCGTTAAGACGCCCCTCTTGCATGCCATATTCCAAACAGGTTCCGGTTACTACCAAATCCTGAAGTCCATTTTTGACAAGGTTGCTTAGAAAGCTAAGATATCGTGGTAAATTTTCTTCTACATGAAATGCTGATTTATAATTTGGCAATCCTTCCCAGGCCAAATGGATCAATAACTGAGGTTGCTGAAAAAAACTGTAATAATTCGTATTTGCATCAAACTGATTGAAGTCAAAAGAAATATAAGTTACTTTATCAAACCATGATGCCTGCTTGGCCTTTTGTTGATTTGCCGACGAAGCAATCACAGTACATTCATGCTTTAAAAGCTTCTCAACAACATAATTGCCAATAAAGCCGGTAGCACCTGTCACTAACACTTTCTTCATTATATCACCTCCAATTGTGGTATTGGTATCACAAACTTACCACCCCATTGTCTGATATATGAAAGTTGTTCTGTAATTTCTTCCTTTAAATTCCAAGGTAAAACGATCACAAAATTAGGGTGATCTTCTTTAAGATGAGACTCCTTGACGACTGGTATATGACTCGCGGGCAACCATTTATTTTGTTTGTGCGGATTTGCATCAGCAACGTAACTAATCAAATCATTTTTGATACCACAATAATTCAACAAAGTATTTCCCTTAGCAGCTGCGCCATAAGCCGCTACTTTTTTGCCAGCTCTCTTTTGATCAATCAAAAATGAGGTCAAATTCAATTTTATCTGCAGAGCTTTTTCTTGGAAATTATTATAGTAACCCAAGGTGGTCATGCCCTTATCAGCCTCTTTTTTCAATAAATCAGCTACATTGATCGAAATTGGTTTGCTAGCATCTTCTTTATGCTTTGCATAGATACGCAATGACCCTCCATGAGTTGGAATTTCGTCAACATCAAATAACTCTAGTCCTTCCGATTCAAAAATTTGTTTTACTGTATGAAAAGAGAGATAGGAAAAATGTTCATGATAAATGGTATCGAACTGGTTATTGTCCACCAATTGCATTAAATGAGGGAACTCCATGGTAACAATTCCTGTATCGGCAAGAATTATTTTCATGCCGCGAACAAAGTCAACAATATCCGGGACATGTGCCAGCACATTATTTCCTAAAAGTAAATCGGCTTTTACATCCCAATTATCAACCAAACGGAAAGCGAGTTCGGTGCCGAAAAATTCAATAATTGTTTTGATACCCTTGCCCATTGCAACTTCGGCCGTGTTAGAAGTTGGCTCAACGCCTAACACAGGGATGTTTTTTTCTTTGAAATATTGCAAGAGGTAACCATCATTGCTGGCGATCTCGATGACTTGTGATTTTGAGTTAAACCCGAACCGGCCAATCATCATCTCTGTATAACTTTTTGCATGTTGAAGCCAAGTAGAAGAATAGGATGAGAAATAAGCATATTCGTTGTTAAAGATAGCGTCTGATTTTTTATATTCATCTATTTGCACCAAAAAGCAATTGTGGCAGGTATAAACTTTTAATGGATAAAATGTTTCAGGTTCGTTTAATTGTTCTTTCCCAAGAAAGGAATTGGACGCCGGCGAATTTACCAGATCGATAAATACATGTTCAAGTTCTGTTTTACAAAATCTGCAAAGCATATTTAAATTCCTTTAAAATTTTTATCCAAATAAGGATGCGACCCGTCTCGCGACGATAACATGGTAACCTGTAACGGCCATTTTATTTGGATCATTGGATCATCAAACCGTATCCCTCCTTCCGAACCCTGCGTATAAAATTCCGAGTGATGATAAAGCAATTCACAATTGTCATCCAAACATTGAAAGCCGTGTGCAAAGCCTTCGGGTATGTAGAGCATCTTTTTATTTTTGGCAGATAGCTCAACTCCAAACCATTTTAGAAAGGTGATTGAATCTTTTCGCAGATCAATGATAACATCATATATGGCGCCGCTAATGCATTTTACCATTTTAATTTCACGAAAGGGATGTAATTGAAAATGCATACCCCTGATCGTTCCTTTTTTATTAGTAAACGAATGATTTAATTGTACCCATTCCTTTTCGTGCCCAATTTCTTTGAAATCATTTTTACAATAAAAACGTGCAAACCACCCCCTGTCATCAGTAAAAACATTCGGCTCAATAACAAAGCTGCCGGCCAATGATGTAGGGTTAAAGATCATGAGGTAAAATATTCTTTGATTTGCTGAAAAGAAACATTGGCTTGCTTATCAGCAGAGTGTTTATACCATTCAATTGTCCACTGTATAGCTTTATCAGCATTTAATAATGGTTCCCAGCCAAGTTCTTTTTTCGCGAGACTAATATCAAGCTTAAGTAACCCTGCTTCGTGGGGTTGAGAAGGTTCAGAAATATCTTTCCAATTTCCACTTCCCCAATATTTAATAGCAGTTTCCACTAATTGTTTCACGGTTAAATGATCGGCTGGAGAAGGGCCAAAATTATAGGCCTTTGCGTATTTCAGTGATCCTTCATTCAATAATCCTGCAAGTAATAAATATCCGGAAATAGGTTCCAATACATGCTGCCAAGGGCGGATAGCATTTGGATTGCGAACTTCAATATTCTGCTTTTGTTGTAGCGAACGAATAATGTCCGGAATAATCCTATCCATGCTCCAATCGCCGCCTCCTATTACATTTCCCGCCCGCACGCTAGCGATAGCTTTTTGATGCAAATCGTAATTCTTAGAATTAAAGAAAGAATTACGAAAGGAACTTACAACTAATTCTGTGCAAGCTTTACTAGCGCTATAGGGGTCATAGCCTCCAAGGGTGTCATCTTCTTTATATAAAATATGATGCTCCTTATTTTCATAAACTTTATCGGTAGTAATAACGACTACCGTGCATTTCTTTTGCAAATGAATTATACTTTCCAGCAAATTTGCCGTTCCTACCACGTTCACCTCAAATGTCTCAGCAGGGATTTTGTAAGAACGACGCACAAGGGGTTGTGCCGCTAAATGGAAAACATAATCGGGCTGAAACAAATCAATTTCTTTTTGCAAACGGTCCCTATCTCTTATATCGGCTATAACACTTTCGCAAAAATGAAGAGATTCTAATAAATCAAATAATCCATTTTTATATTCCGGTGCCAATGCATAGCCTTTTGCTTTTGCCCCTAAGTAATGCAAAGTAGCAAGCAGCCAGGAGCCTTTAAAACCAGTATGCCCAGTTACAAAAACTTTTTTATTTAAGTAATATGAAGAAAGTTTAGCGTGCATTACCAGGTTTTCCATTTTGCCTGACCCGATTGCCAGAGTGCTTCTAATTCCAATTTATCGCGTAATGCATCCATGCATTTCCAGAAACCGGCATGTTTGTATGCAGCAAGTTGATTGTCTTCGGTTAGTTTTTCCAAAGGTTCATCTTCCCACATCATTTCATTCATATCGCCTTCAAGATAATTGAAGACCTCCGGCTTTAAAACAAAAAAGCCACCATTGATCCATTTACTTTCATCTTTTGCTTTTTCTCTGAATGAAATAACATCTCCGTTATCGGCTACATCCATTCCTCCAAAACGAGCGTCTAACTGTATGGCTGTGACCGTTGCGATCTTATTATGTTGTTTATGAAAAGCAAGTAATTTTTTCAAGTCAATATCACTTACTCCATCACCATAGGTGAGCATAAATTCTTCATTGCCCAAAAATTTTTTTATTTGCTTAAGCCTTCCTGCGGTTTTTGTGTTTACTCCCGTGTCCACTAAAGTGACAGTAAATGATTCGGTATTGCTCCCATGGACCTCAACCTTATTATTTCCTAACTCGATCGTTATATCAGAATTGTGAAGAAAATAATGCATGAAATATTCTTTGATGATATATCCTTTATATCCCAGACAAATAATGAATTCATTAAACCCATAGTGACTATACATCTTCATAATATGCCAGAGGATCGGCTTGCCGCCAATCTCGACCATAGGCTTAGGACGAGCATCTGTTTCTTCTGAAATTCTTGTACCCAGGCCTCCTGCAAATATGACTACTTTCATATATGGTAACTATTGATTGGCGCAAATCTATTGTAAAAATGGATATAACTTAATGTATTGTAGAAACAACTCCATACCCTTCTTTTTTCTCTCATCTAATTTGTAGCTCATGTGCAACGAATAATATTTTTTAAGATCAAAAAGATCGAACTGCTGGGTTTTTGCTATCTCATCCAAATGATTTAAGCCCATAGCATTCGCCTCATTAAATTTTTGAATAAAAGCTTCTGGCAATGGCTTGTTACTGATCCAAGCTGCAAAAACAAATGGCAGTCCTGTAATAGACCGCCATTCTGATGCAAGATCATAAATAAATGTAGAAATTTTTCGCTGTTCAAAAGCGCGGTCTCCGATTACTAATCCGGCCGTTGTTCCTTTGATCTCCTTGCGATAACTGTCGTCTTTTGCTTGTTCTATTTGTGGATGAATGCCCCAATATTCCTTCATTAACCACTTCAGTAGTGCAACAGATGAGCGGCTCTGATAATCCAAATAAACCTTTTGAATCTCTTCCAATGGCACCTCGCTAAATAAGCACACCGAGGCCACTTCGCTTTCCGTGCCGATGCAATAATCGCTCACAATGAAATATTGCTTTAACTGAGGAATAATAGCAACAGGAATTAATCCTACATCAATATCATCGTTCATCAGTAATTCGGCTAATCGTGCAGGAGTTTCCTCAACAAGCTCAATTTCCTCATTTATCGGAGGTAATTTTAAGCCATATACCAAGGGTCTCGTGTTCAAATAACTAACGCTTCCAACTTTTATCTTCTTATTCAATTCAGTTATTTTTGCGGCAGCAAAGGTAAAGGACGGAAGTGCTTTTTTAAAATTAAAACATGGAACTAACTTTTCTTACCGCTATTTCTCCTATTGATGGTCGCTACCGAAAACATGTACAACACCTTGATGAATATTTTTCGGAATATGCTTTAATGAAATATCGAGTGCTGGTTGAGGTTGAGTATTTTTTCTTCTTGGCTGATAAAAAATTGTTCAAACTTTCAAACAAAGCGATAAAGCAGTTAAAAAAGCTGCAGGAAGGTTTTGGCCTTGAAGATGCGCAAGAAATAAAACAAATAGAGTATACAACTAACCATGATATAAAAGCTGTTGAATATTTTTTAAAAAATGAACTGAAAAAATACGGCGCAAATGATGCAAAAGAATGGATACATTTTGGCTTAACCTCGCAGGATATCAATAACACAGCCATCCCTCTTTTATGGAAACATGCTGTGGAATATGAGTACCTGCCATTCCTGCTCAATTTAAATACGCAATTGAAATTGCTGGCAAAACAATGGAAAGATATTCCTATGCTCGCACATACGCATGGTCAGCCGGCAAGTCCTACCAAACTCGGGAAAGAAATCATGGTGTTTGTTGAAAGAATTGAAAACCAGATCGAGCAATTGATCAACATTCCATTCACGGCAAAATTTGGAGGGGCTACTGGAAATTTCAATGCACATTACGCAGCCTTTCCCAAATTAGATTGGATAAAACTTGCAAATGAATTTGTTGAAAAAACGCTTGGTTTAACAAGAGTGCAGTACACTACGCAGATAGAACATTACGACAACCTCGCTGCTCATTTTGATTGCATGAAGCGCATAAACAATATACTTATTGATCTATGCCGTGATGTGTGGACTTATATTTCAATGGAATATTTCAAGCAAAAAGTAAAGAAAGATGAAGTAGGCTCTTCTACAATGCCCCATAAGGTAAATCCTATTGATTTTGAAAATGCGGAAGGAAATCTTGGAATAGCGAACGCGATATTTGAACATTTGTCATCGAAGTTACCCATCTCTCGTCTGCAAAGAGATTTGACTGATTCTACTACCTTACGTAATATCGGCGTGCCGTTTGCACACACATTGGTTGCATTTAAGTCAATAGAAAAAGGTCTCACCAGCCTTGTTGTAAATGATTCAAAAATTTATGCAGATCTTGAAAACAACTGGGCTGTTGTATCGGAAGCTATTCAAACTATTTTGCGAAGGGAAAATTATCCCGATCCTTATGAAGCTTTGAAAGCGCTGACAAGAGGAAATAATCAATTGGATAAAAGATCAATTCATCAATTCATTGATGGGCTTAAGATTAATGATGAAGTAAAAAAAGAATTAAAGAAAATCTCGCCTCACAATTACACGGGTGTGGTAAACTTTAAATAAGGCATAATCAGCATATTTCTCCTAGGTTATTTGATAATTAAGATCGCCGATATAATCGAAAAACAAACCTCGGATATCTATGTTTCCTTATCACTGCAAAAACAAACTGCAGCAAAGTTTTTAAAAAGGGAATATTAGCGTAATAAGATGAGGATCCAATCTTCCCAATTTCTAAGCAAATTTGTCTCACTGTTTTTCAAGAATAACTTTTAAACCATCCCGTCTTAGTTTTGTTGTTTCTAATAAAAGCATAACATGACAAATAAAATTGCACTGGTTACAGGTGGCAGCCGAGGTTTAGGGAAAAATATGGCTCTGCGCTTAGCAGATTATGGGAATGATGTTATCATCACTTATCATTCTCAAAAACAAGCCGCTGACGAGGTTATAAAAACAATAGAATCGAACGGAAAAAAAGCGGCAGCCCTGCAATATGACTCGTCTGATTTTAAATCGCTTGATAATTTCGTACAGCAGATTAAAGAAATATTACAAACCAAATGGAATACAAATAAATTCGATTTTTTAATTAACAACGCGGGTATCGGAGCCTCGATTCCATTTACTCAGGTTACTGAAGCAGATTTTGATCGCTTTGTGAATATTCATTTCAAAAGCATTTATTTTCTTACGCAAAAATCACTACAAATAATGAATGATGGCGGTCGCATCATCAACATATCAACAGGCACAACAAGATTTTATGGTTTTGGGTATTCAGTATATGCACCTATGAAAGGAGCAATAGAAGTATTTACAAAATATGTGGCAAAGGAAGTTGGATCAAGAGGTATTACAGCAAATGTGGTAGCCCCAGGTCCTATTGAAACCGATTTTAATAATGCTGCACTCCGTAACAATCCGGAAAGGAAAGCTTTCTTGGGATCTCAAACCGCATTGGGCAGAGTGGGAGAGCCAGAAGACATTGGTGGTATTGTCGCTTTTTTATGTTCCAAAGATGCAGGCTGGATCAATGGCCAAAGAATTGAAGCCTCGGGTGGCATTAATTTATAGATGCTCATTCTTAATTTTAATCATGAATATTATTATAAGGAAGGCCCTTCCGGAAGATGCTGCAACCATCACCATGCTCACTCACCAGCTTGGCTATTCCATTTCTATTGAACAAACTCTTCAAAATATTAAAGCTATCACGGCAAATAAAGACCATACAGCTTTTGTTGCCGTTCATGAAAAGCAAGTCATTGGGTGGATATGCCTTTCGTATATGATCCAACTGGAGTCCCCGCCAGTTTGTGAACTTCGGGGGTTAGTGATAGATGAGGGATACAGAAAAATGGGCATCGGAAAAATGCTGATCAACGAAGCAAAGCGATGGAGCAAAGAAAAAGGAAATGATCAGTTGAGGCTCCGCTGCAATGCAAAAAGAACCGAAACACATTTGTTTTACAAGCATCTTGGTTTTAAGGAAATCAAACAGCAAAAGGTTTTTGTTATAGATCTGGATAACTAACCTTCAATTCGCAAATTCAGATTGCCTCTCTTGCAGATATCTGGCCTTTCTCTTAATACTCCATTAACTGTGGTTAATCACTCGTTAATCGCCTTCAATTATTTGTCTAAAGGTCAAGCTTACTCCAATTTAGTGGTCTCAATTTTAAATTTAAAAAATCAATTATGAAAAAGTACATTTTACCGCTTGTTGCCGTATTACTCTTAACAGCAACAGTGAATGCACAGACAAGTAAAAAAACCTCACCAACGAAAGCATTAGCTACTACTTCTCCTAGTAAAGCAATGACTGGAAAAGCAGTGAGCAGTTCAGATACTACTAAACCCAAATCAAAAACAACAATGGCTGCTACTACAACAAAGAAAAAGCATCATAAAGCAAAAAAACAGGCTACAAAATCTTCAGGAAAATAGGCAGTGGTAAGGGTTGATTCGGCGAGACGGTCTTTAACGGACCGTCTTTTTTTATCATTACCGCCTCTAACGGATGTTAACAAATTTACGGGCAAAGGATTGATCTTTGCAATAGCTTCCCGATTATGCAATTCAGTATTCGCTCATCTACAGCTCGCCTAAGTGTTTTGATCAGTGCATTGATCATTACTGTTATTGTTATATTTCAATTAATATGGCTGAAGAAAGTTTATAAGTTTGAACAGAAAGGATTTGATATTAGCGTTCTTAAAGCCATTCGGGGTGTATATGAAGACCTTAATCTTTATAATTATTCGAACCTAAACGAACTGGTTGAACGGCCCGAACAACATCT
The DNA here is from genome assembly GCA_036005185.1 of Chitinophagaceae bacterium. GTDB lineage: Bacteria > Bacteroidota > Bacteroidia > Chitinophagales > Chitinophagaceae > VBAU01. The sequence continues at coordinate 108,823 of DASYQS010000006.1, forward strand.
TTATCTTGCCAAGATTAAACTACCGGTAAATTTTGATAGTGTAAAAAGCTATGTTCAATTCGAATTAGAGGACTTTGATGTTTACACAAACTGCAGTATTGGAATATATGATTCGGCCCTTAAAAAATATATCTATAATACTACACTGCTTGCAGCCGGCACACATGACAAATCAAACCCTGCTGTACCCATTTTTGAAAGAAACTATGATTATGTGGCATTTTATTTTCCCAACAGGCAGCAATACATTCTTTATGAAATGAACTTTTGGACCATAAGCAGCGTTGTTTTACTTGTTGCCCTCATCATCTGTGGAGGAAGCCTGTACTTTTTTTACAAGCAAAAATCGTTAAACGAAATCCAAAAAGATTTTGTTCAAAATTTCACACATGAATTCAAAACGCCTGTAGCAACTCTTACTCTTGCTGCTGAAACTCTTGAGAACAAAACAATCATAGAGAAACCTGAGAAACTTGCCACATACGCAGGTATTGTAAAATATCAGGCAGATTATTTAAATAAGCAAATTGAGAAATTATTAAGATTTGCTCATATTGAGTCAAACCGCTTGCGCCTGAATAAGAAGAAGGTCGATATGCATACGCTGATAAAAGAAGCGATTACCAATCTTTCACCATTGATCCAACAAAAAAATGCCAGCCTTCAGCTACAATTAAATGCAAGCAATGCTTACTTAATGGCGGATAAAGATTATATGGCCATTATGATCATCAATTTGATCGAGAATGCAATTAAATATTCGAAACAACCTGTAATTGTTATTGCAACCGCCGATAAGCCAGGGCATTTTATTCTTTCGGTAACAGATAATGGTATTGGAATTGAAAAAAATAAAATGAAAAAATTATTTAGGAAGTTTTACAGGATTCAAAATGAGGAAGAATATACATCGAAGGGATTTGGAATAGGATTAACTTTTGTGAAAAAAATAGCAAAAGCACATAGGGGGATCATATCCGTTGACAGTGTTCCCGGTAAGGGCAGTACCTTTAGGGTAGAATTGCCTGAGCAGTAAACTTTTTTAATGGAAAGAAAACTAAAAATACTATTGGCTGAAGATGACCTTCAATTGGGTTTTATCATAAAAGATAATCTCGAAGAAGCAGGATATGAAGTGATTAATTGTCCTGATGGGGAAATTGCCTGGAATAATTATCAAAAAAAAAGTCCTGATATCTGCATTCTTGATGTTAACCTTCCTTATAAAGATGGATTTAGCCTTGCTAAAAAAATAAGGCAGAGAAGCGATGTAATGCCTATACTTTTTCTTACAGCAAAATCATTAATTGAAGACAAATTGAAAGGGTTTGCCGCCGGCGGCGATGACTATATAGTAAAGCCTTTCAACATGAAGGAATTATTATCAAGAATACAGGTTTTCCAACGCAGAAGCGGGATGATGTTTCGTAATGCCCAAACTAAGATCGATATAGGGCGGTATACATTCTTACCAAATGAGCTAAAACTGGTATTAGATGATAAGGAAATTATTTTGACAAGTAAGGAAAAGGATTTGCTTGAATTTTTATGTACTCATCCTAATGTTGTATTGAAAAGGGAGGAAATACTGATCAATGTTTGGGGCAAAAATGATTTTTTTCTTGGTCGCAGCATGGATGTGTTTATTATGAGGCTTCGAAAATATTTATCTACTGATCCTAATGTCATGATTGAAACAATTCACGGTATTGGATACAGGTTTGTCAGCTAAAGATGCCTATCATCTGTATTTCAACACCTCTACCCTTCCATCTTCATATCCGATAATGGCTTTATTTGCCATGTTTATAAACAGTCCTGTTTCAACTATACCCGGAATTAAATGCAAGGCAAGGTTCAAAGCAGAGGCATCAGCTATTTTTTCACACTCGCAATCAAGAATGTAATGGTGATGGTCCGTAATAAAAACTTCGTTATTTCTTTGCCTTAAACTGATCTTTTTGCAAAGGCCTGAGCGAATAATTTGTTCCTTTACTTGTTTATCCCCAAAAGGAATTACCTCGACAGGCAAAGGAAATTTTCCTAATTGCTGAACCAATTTGGAACTATCTGCAATAATGATCAGATGATCTGAAGCAGCAGCAACTATCTTTTCCTGCAACAAGGCGCCTCCGCCACCTTTGATCAGTTGTCCGTGAGGATCAATTTCATCGGCGCCATCAATAGTAAGCGAGAGCCTATCTATATCATTTAAGCTTGACAAATTAATTCCAGCATCTTTTGCGAGCTGTTCAGTTTTTGTAGAAGTCGGGACTGCCACTATTTCCAAACCTTGTTTCACTCTTTTTCCCAACTCCTCAATAAACCAATAAACAGTGCTCCCGGAACCTACTCCAATATTCATCCCCTGTTTGATAAAATCAACGGCATATATGCCGGCATTCTTTTTTCCTTGTTCCATCATAAATAAAACTATTGGTTCTGTTTGTTCTGTCCTCCCACTTTTTTTAACTCTTTTAAAATGCGAATAATAATTGGTGTTGTAACTAATACGATAATGGCGATAATGACATATTTTAAGTAAGGCTTTAAAAATGGCATCCTAGCAAGGAAATAACCGGATAAAACAAAGCTTGATATCCACGCGACGGAGCCAATAAATGTAAACAAGGCAAATTTCCTGAAATTCAATTTGATCATACCGCTGACAATAGGAGCAAATGTGCGAATGATAGGAAAAAACAATCCTCCCATTAAGGCGATTCCACCGTACTTGTTATAAAAATTTTCTGCGGCCCTTAAGTGTTCTCGTTTAAAGAATTTTGAATCTTTTCTTTTATACAACAGCGGGCCGGTCTTTCTGCCAAACCAATAGCCAGTCATATTTCCCAGCAACGAAGCAAGTACCAAAAGACTGCAAACGATAAAAATATCATGATGCAAAACACCAGTGGCAACAAAAACACCCGTAGTAAACATTAAGCCTCCACTGGGTAAGAAAAAACAAAAAAACAATCCCGTTTGCCCATATACCGCCAGAAATACAAGTAACAAGCCTCCATACTTTATCAATGATTCTATATCGAAAACAGATAAAAATTCTTTTAGGAAGTAAATAGCACTCACCAGCATAATATTAGAATTACTTGAGCCAAAATTAAGATGATTGCATTTGGGATGATCTTTTTGCAAGAAATGACGAGCGGTCGATGATATTCATTTTATTTCTGGAACTTTAAGAAAACTCATTATGAACCGCAAAAAGTTTTTGCAACAATCTGTTACTGGCGCAGGTTTCATTATCGGAGTTCCTGTGTTTGTATCAGCAGGTGTTACACCCCCCGAAAACGACCCTCTGCCTTCTGATAAGGTCAAAGAATTTGTAATTGCCGGACATGGAAACCTTGATCAGGTAAAGAAATTACTTACAGAATTTCCTACTCTTTTATATGCAACATGGGATTGGGGAAATGGCGATTTTGAAACAGCATTAGAAGGCGCAGGACATGTTGGAAATAAAGAAATTGCTAATTACTTAATTGGTCTTGGAGCCAGAACCAATTTATTTGTTTTAACCATGCTTGGCAAAACCACGATTGTTAAAAATTTTCTTGACACATTTCCACAATATCTAAATGCGAGAGGCCCACATGGCTTTACTTTTTTGCATCATGCACAAAAAGGAGGCGATGACTCAAAGGAGCTTCTTGAATATTTCCAATCGAAAGGTTTAAAAGAAACCAAAGCAGCTTTATAGCTGTTTTGTGAGGTTTGAAATGATATTTCTCTCTCTCTAGCCTTCAATACACCCTAAGCGCTGATCATCAATTTGATTATAAGGATGAGCTGACATAAAATCTACAGGCTAAAACTAAACAATTTTTCGAATCACGTCTATGAAGCCGATAAAAACAAAAATGATTAACTTTAGCATCTATCGAAAATATTTTAATCCTTTCTGGCTTTTTTTGAAACCCAAAATTTTTGTTTATGAAAAAAATCCTTTTATCTGCATTGGTCATGTTTTTTTGTTCATTCTTATTAAGAGCTCAAAAAGATTATAAAGTAGTGTTTGATCTTACAAGCGGTGACAGCCTCTCCCAGCAAACTGCCATTAGGTGGGTAACCGAAGTGTCTAAAGCAGACCCAAATGCTCAAGTGGAAGTTGTAATGTTTGGAAAAGGCCTGCCTCTTGTCATCAAAGACAAATCTGTTATGGCAGATGCTGTTACCAGTCTGGCAACCAATAAAAATGTTTCTTTCAAAGTGTGTGCTGTGGCCATGGCCAATCAAAAGATCGACAAAAGCCAGTTATTACCGGGCGTTCAAACTGTGCCGGATGGTATTTATGAAATCGTAAGCAAGCAACATGAAGGATGGGGATATATAAAAGTGGCGCACTGATCATCAGAATTATGATTTTGTCATTTCTTGTCGGAATAACTTTTAAATCGTATAATTCAGAAATCAGCAGCTACCACTAGGAAAAATTAGTTAGGCATTCCACTATCGCGCCATTGTTTAAATACATTTATAGTGCTGTCGCTGAGCTTGGATCTCTTAAAAGGCATAAAACCTTTTTCGCCAGGGTTTAATTGAATCCGGGCTATCATAGAATCAATATTTGCTTTTGCAGCCTCATAAGTATCGAAAGGTTTTTTATTGCCGCCTTTGGAAGGAATATGGCAAGGTGTACATGTATTAGCGACCAGTGATTGAATATTGGTTTGATAAGTCACTTTAGGAGCAGCGGTTTCGGTTGAAGCTTTTTTTGCGCTATGGCAGTTAGAGAGCAAAATGACAGCCACTATTACCGCTGCCATGATAAAGTATTTTTTCATTGATTTAAAATTTGGGTTTAAATATATTTAATAAATGAATGAAAACGGTTGTTCCGGGCCATTTTTATATCGACGGTTTGAATTAAATGGTTTGCTGGAATTTACCGTAAAGAAATAAACTATTTTAGATTTTTTAAATAATGGATCATGCAATCTGTTGCTTCTACACTCAGTGATATTATTGATAAGCATCTGGACGCTTTACGAGTAATTCCTGCTGAGCAATTCAATTTAAAACTCTCTCCGGTTAAATGGAGCAAAAAGGAGATACTTGGTCACTTAGTAGATTCAGCGCAAAATAATATCCGTCGTTTTATTATGGCGCAATATGAGGAACGACCAAAGATCATTTACAATCAGGACAAATGGGTGGCTATAACCAATTATCAGCAATATCATTTACAAGATCTTATTAGCTTATGGTATCTTTTAAACAAACACATTGCTCATATTCTAAAAGGAATTACGCCAGAAATGGCTGTTAAAGAAAGTCAAACCGAAGATTTGCATAGTCTCAAATGGCTGGCGGAAGATTACATTAAACATTTGCTTCATCATTTACACCAGATCTTGGGTCTTGAACCGGTCGCTTATCCTTGATATTCTTCAAGCATGGCAATTATCATGGCATAAATTTTAATAGAATTATATACTTAAACAGCATGTATGTTTCCGATAGGCGATGATAATTCAGACCGTACAATAACTCCCTACGTTAATTATTTGATCATAGCACTGAACGTAATTGTATTTGTTTTTTTACAAGGCATGAGCGGCAATAGTCCTTTTACGTTTGCTTTTGCCACGGTTCCGCAGGAAATTTTAACAGGCCACGACATAGCTGAGGTTCAAACTATTTCCGATCCTATTACCCATGACAAGATATTAATTCCTTTGCAACCCACACCCATCCCTGTTTATTTTACCTTGATCACCTCCATGTTCATGCACGGAGGGCTAGCTCATATTGCCGGCAACATGCTTTATTTATGGATATTTGGAGACAATATCGAAAACGCCATAGGGCATAAACGATACTTATTTTTTTACCTGCTTTGTGGAATTATTGCTTCACTCAGCCATGTATTTGCTACAAAGCTTTTGGGTCAAAATCCTTTTATTCCTAGTTTGGGAGCGTCAGGGGCTATTTCAGGTATATTGGGTGCATATATCTTATTATATCCAAGAAGAAGAGTAACCATGTTTTTATTCCGCTTTATTACCCATGTTTCTGCTTTTTGGGCCATAGGCATCTGGATAGTTTTTCAATTGATAAACGGAATGGGAATGCTTGGCGGTTCCGAAGCAGGTGGTGTAGCTTATGCTGCACATATTGGCGGTTTTATTGCAGGTTTGATACTTATAAAGTTTTTTGTTCCTCGTGTATCGCAATAGAAAATTTATTCGGCAGGCCTATCACTTTCTTGCGAAGGATCGGCGTCCACTTTTTTTCCTTTCAAATCTCTAGGATTTACTTTTTCACCTTTACCAACTTCTTCGCCAGGTACTTTATCTACTCCTTGCTTGTTATGATTCGTCTGTAAATCCTTTTCAGGAGAACTCCTCCTTTTATCGTTTCCTGCAGTTTGATTTTTTTTCATATTGATTCCATTTAAAACTATTTTATATCTGCGGCTTTGGAATTTGCTTTCTTGTATCAGCGTCGTGCATAATTATATAAATAAAATTTGCGATCATGGGTACGCAAATGATAGCTACAATCCAAAAGATTCTTCTGCCCTCGCTTAAAGAAGAGGTTTTTAAAACTTGTATAAATGTCAATAAGTAAAACAGAAAGCCAAGTATTATACCTGTAACTACAAAAATTATATGAAGCAGGCTCCCTCTATCGGGTATGAGAATACCAATAAAAAACAATACGAAAGAAAGGATCAAGAGAAGTAATAAAGAAAAATTCTTCATATAACATCCTTTCAATGTTTGCCACTATAATTATGCCTTTTTATATGAAGAATTGAGAAAATAGGTTATTCCACTTCTTTTAGATTCCTACCCCCCAATTTATTTATGTTTAATGTTATGGCATGTTCATTGCCCCGACTATATAAACCCAATTACTATGATACGCAAATTAAAATCGGGTAAATACCGCTTGTATTCAAGAAAGAAAAATCCAAAAACAAATAAAAGGCGAAATCTTGGAACATTTGACTCATTAGAGGCGGCACAAAAGCATGAACGGGATGTTCAGTATTTCAAGCGCCATTAATAAATACGCCCGCTTTCATCGTTATCAAGCAATGTTTTTGCTGCTGTGTGATCAAATACTTGTTCTTTATTTGCAATTACCTGCCTCAGCAAATCATGAATAGTGATCACGCCGGCAAATTGATTAGCATCATAAGCCAGCAAATAACGGGTTTTATGTGAATTCATGAGGTTCATGCAATATTCAACTGAATCGGTTGACTCTACTATTGGCAAATCCGTTGTCATAGCATCTTTTACCATTGTTGTATTGCTTGCTCTTCCTTTCAAAATCACATTCCGAGTATAGTCTCTTTCGGAAAATATACCCTTATATTCATGACCATCCATAACAATGAGATAGCTCAGGTTAACTGAGTTTAAAAGATTAATGGCATCGATAATAAGTGCAGTTGGCTCAATATAATTATAAGTTTTCGGCTTGCTATCGAGAATATCTTTTACAGTGCGCATAACAAAGAGTTTAGACTAAGTTCGTATTTATTTGTTAATGAAAATACTGATGTTTGTCATTAATTCATAGGAAAAACTGATGCCACTATTTTGGAATAGCGAAATACCCTTTGCAATCTGCTGTGCTGGAAAAATTCGTTTAAATTCTTGGGGTTTTTACTTTATTCATAAGTAAAGTAGGCAAATTTGTGTTGAGGCTGATCAAGTGGCTCATAGTAATGATCTTTTCACTAAGTACATTTCTTTATAGCGTATTAAAATTATCCGGTAAACAAATAAATTAATGACGATTATCATTGCAATTAGAAAGATTTTGTCTGAAATTTATGTCACGAACTAATAAAATCCAATCTTAAGAATTCCATGTCCAATGTCCAAAATGTGAAAGGCCCTTTATCCAATCCTTTGTGAAATCAAAAAGCAGCGTCCAGTACTTATCGAAAACGATTAATCCTCAACGCCTGCAAGAAATTTCCCCCGATCATTTCGGGGGATTTTTATTTTCGCTTCAGCATTAATTAATCCGTCACCCATTTTTAGAGTTAGTCACGATGTATAAAAGACGAATATTCATCAAAAAACATTTTACCAATTTTCTGAAAATTATATTGCTGTGCCGACTTGGCGATGAGTTCTTTACTGAATTGATTTCTTCTTTTAAAAAAATCTTCCAAGGCTTCAGCAAGTGCTTCTGCGCTGCCATGTTTCACAAGCAGACCATTTTCATTATTTCTCACTAGTTCATGCATTACCGGAGTTTCTGTCACAATAACAGGAACTCCACAAGCATTGGCTTCAATAATTACACATCCAAAGGTCTCATATCGGGAATACAAAATAAGTGCATCGGCCCTCCTTACGTATTTTGCCAGAACAGGCTGCGGCACTTCCTGATGAAATTTTACAGACTCTCGTATTCCTTCTTTATCTATCAGTGATTTTATATAGTTGTCAGCATGTCCAAAAATATCAAGCGAGAATACAATACCTTTTACTTTCAATATTCCCATTGCCTTAAATAATTTTTCAGGATCCTTTTGATAATTGAGATTTGAAATATGAACAAGCTGATAAGCTTCGTTCATACTTTTTTCAACAGGATAAAAAATATTAGTATCAACTACGTTTGGTATTATTTTATAACGAATAGACGGCCATCTTTTTCTAATCGCTTTTCCTAGGTGATCAGAAACAGAAAAAAACTTTGCCGCTTTTTGGAGTGTTTTTGAAATAAGATACTTGGTAATAAAATTAAAATCACTAAAATTGGGCTTGGCTTCATCAAGATAGATTGTCCAATGCTCGCTAAGAAAATAGGGGATTTGGTATTTTTTCTCGATCCATTTTGCAATTATCCCCCCTTTAAAAGCTATATGCACATGTACTAATTGTGGCTTTCCTTGTTTTTCAAAAAAATCTGAAATAAATTTTTTGTATAACCTTCTATATTTCCATACCGAAAAAAATTTATCGGCTATCCCCAATGAAGAAATGCGACTTGAGTAATAAATTATCGTTTCTCTAAGATTACCAGTCTGCTTCTCTTCAACATATATTGCATTTGTTACAAGTTGCTCTTTATCCCTGACAAAATATAAAACGCGTATAGGAATAAATATCGATGCGGCTTGAGCATGCCGCTGTATAAAATCTCCATCAAAAGGCGATAATTTATTCGGATACCAGGAAGGAAGCCATAAAATATATGCGTAGTTATCAGAATTCATTAAGAAATAAACGTCTTAAAAACAAGAATGTCTTTCTTTCTCCATAAAAATAAATCTTTCATTTTGACAGAAGTATATTTTTTGAACTGCATAATAAAATACAATGTCGTAATCGAGTATGCTATTGTATTGGCAAGACCAGCCCCCTTTAGTGAATAGATAGGAATTAAAATCAAATCAGCAACAAGAATGATGATAAAACAAATAAATGAGCCGATAAGATTAACCTTCAGAAGTCTTTTTGCGGAAAACCAGGCTGCCAACAGCGTGGTTGTCGCAAAAAAGAAATACCCTGGCAACATAAAGAGCAAAGCAGGCAGCCCTTTTGAATATTCTGGTGGAAAAAACCAATGATAAAAGAAGGAAGCAATAACAATAACACCAACACCGATAAAAAACGTTACAAAATTCAAAGCTCTGTCAAGCATTAGGAAACTTTTGTCATCAAGGGGATTTATGTTATTCCGGACAGCAGGAGTAAGTAGCGTAGCTATTATACCAGGCAGCACCCATGTAAGTTGAGCAAACCGATTTGCTTGGGCATAAATTCCTAGTTCTGTATGAGTATAAAAATGATCAATAATCCAAAAATCAAGACGGTAGGCAAAGAACTGGATAATATTGGTAATAAAAACAATTGCCGAAAAAGTAAGCAATGATTTTAATTCCTTATTTGCCGGCATCGCAAAGTTTCCTCCATCAATCGTGGTATGAAAACCAATGGCCTCACTAAGGCCTAGCGCAAAAATCATTAAACAAAAAAAAATTAATGGATTTATAGCTGTAATGACTTTTGCGTACATAAGTATGAAAATAGCAAGAAAACATCCTGTAGCAATCGAAAGAATTTTATTGGCAAGAGCAGCTTTATTGCATCCATAAAAAAGGGAGGTATATTTTTCTATAATAATTAAGCCGGTAAAATATAGCAGGTCACTAAGAAAGTAAAAAGTATTAGCGGGTTGGCGCGTTAATAATGTTTTTCCAGATATTTTTACTACTACCAATTCGATAAAAATAAATAACAGCAGTTGAAATAGGCCTGAACCCGCTGCAAAAGAAAATATTCTTTCCTGCTGTATTTCATTTCCAGCTCTGTGCCAAACCAGGGCAGCACCCGTTCCAAAATCGGTAATGATAATAAATGTGGCAGCATTCACAATCATTAGTGAGATAATACCGAATAGCTCCGCCCCTGTAATCGCCGCCAACAACAAGCCGGTAACAAAAAAAAGCAACTGATAAGATAACCGATAAATAACTGCCCTGATGAGTGATGTGAGCAACTGTAAGTTTTGTGCAAATAAAATATAAATTTGAATGATTCTAAAATGACTATTTAATACAGCTGTGTATAAACTGATAAATTTTTATACCCAACGATTTTCCTTCCCTCACAAGGGATGGAAATATTTCCACCGCTTGCTAAAATGGTGGGGTATACATACAAAGGAATACCGAAAAAAACTATCCAATGGCATATTTATGCTCCTAACGCCTTCGGAACATATACAACAACAATTATTCTGGTATGGATACTATGAAAAGCCTGTAGCTCTTTTGCTTCAAAATCTTATAAACCCCAATAGTATTATTCTTGATATTGGAGCAAACATTGGCTATTTTACTTTGATCGCAGCTCAAAGAGCAAAAATTGGAAGAGTGTATGCGTTTGAGCCTGTAAAAGAATTATTTCAAAAACTACAAAGAAACATTGTGGAAAATAATTTTCAAAATACAGAATTGATCAACTCCGCTGTTGGCGAATCACAAAAAGACTCAATTATATATATTTCCAGCACTGATAATGCCGGGATGTCATCATTAAAACCACCTGAAAATTTTTCGGGTATAACACAAGCCATTAAAATAATAAATATAGACCAGTGGATAGTACAATCAGGAATTAAGCAGGTAGATATAATTAAATTGGATGTTGAAGGAGGTGAACTCTTTGCCTTGCATGGAATGACAGAAATATTAATGAACTTTAAACCGGTTTTAATTGTTGAAATAAATCCTGACACACTTGCCTATTTCAACCTATTACCAATGGATGTAATGCACTATTTAAATAATCTGGATTACCTGCCTTTTACTATAACTAAAAACGGTTTTTTACAAAAAACGCCTGAAATTGCTTCGCAGGAAAATATTGCTTTCGTTCATCGTGAAAAACTAAAAAAATTTAATTCATATTTTGTATAATATATATGGCGGTTTTAAAAAAACACACAAATCCCCAGTCTGATATGACCACTGGTTTTGGCACCAGTAGTGAATATAATGCTGGGCGATTTTATAATCGCAGTGGCAGAGTTAATATTTTAAAAAAAGGAGTAAATATCTTTAACCGGTATAGTTGGTACCATACTATGCTGGCTATGCCAAGAATAAAATTCCTGATCCTTATTTTTTCCATTTACATTCTGATAAACCTTGTTTTTGCATGTATTTATTATCTCATCGGCATTGAACACCTCGCAGGGGTTAATTCCGGGTCAGCTATGAAAAATTTCTCTGAAGTTTTCTTTTTTAGCACACAAACTTTTACCACCGTTGGCTACGGCCGCATCAGCCCTACCGGCTTTTTAGCTAGCTCCATAGCCACTCTTGAAGCTTTTTTGGGTTTATTAAGTTTTGCAATTGCTACTGGCTTATTTTACGGACGTTTTTCACGTCCTCAGGCGTTTTTAAAATTCAGTCATCATGCCTTAATATCTCCTTTCAAAGAAAGTATTGCAATGATGTTCAGGATGTCTCCATTTAAAAACAATACCTTATCTGAAGCAGAAGTAAAACTGACTGCGGCCATGCAAATTGAAGAAAATGGAAAAAGAATGAATAAATTTTATCCCCTTGAGGTTGAAATCGCAAAAGTAAATGCGCTTACTTTAAATTGGACAGTTGTGCACCCTATCAATGAAAGAAGCCCTTTGTATAATTTAAATACAGATGACATGAAGAATATTGGTTTGGAGATTTTAGTATTTGTAAAAGCATTTGATGAAGCGTTTTCGAACACTGTGATGGCGAGAACATCATACATCGCCCATGAAATTATATGGGGAGCTAAATTTAAGGTCATGTATTATCCTAATGAAGATAAAACAAAGACTATTCTTGATTTGAACATGCTTAATGATTATGACAAGGTTGATCTATTGCAGCCCGTAAATCCTACACAGCCTGTATCTGGATAAATTCCTTTCTGTTTACATAATACAAGAAAAGAAAATAAAGAATAGGAAACAGGCTCAGTAGTTTTAAAATAAAAACTCCCGTGACAAAGCCCATAAGATAAAAAAGAACCAGTACTCCGCAACCGGCCAATAGCTGTGTATCATCAATAGCACAAACAATTTTAAAATAATAAACATGCAGATGATGATATACTAGCTCAAGTGGTTTGGTAAAATGATAACCATCCGTAACTACAATTTTGGGATTGTTCTTTTCAACTGAAATTATTACACGTTGGCCTTGTTTTACAGGATAAATTTGATTTCCATTTACAATTACTCTAATGTTTAAAAAGCTAAGCAAAATTTGTTTTTTCCGTGTAACGACAATATGATAGGGAGTAGAGATAGCTTTAAGTTTATGGCTTGAAGTTCTCAAATCACGAATACATTGAATTTCAGAAATTGAAAACCTCAAGTGCAGTACTATTTCAAGGCCTTTATGATCTGTATAAAATCATCGGCGACCAGTGAGGCTCCGCCAACCAATCCTCCATCTACATCTGGACAACTAAACAATTCTTTTGCATTATTTGCTTTTACACTCCCTCCATATAGAATTGGAATCTCATTGGCGACGTCTTGACCATACTTGTTTGTAAGAATAGAACGAATATATGCATGCATTTCTTGTGCCTGCCCTGTAGTAGCTGTTTTTCCTGTTCCAATGGCCCAGATGGGCTCATAAGCAATAATTACATTCATTATTTCGTCCCCTGAAAGATGAAAAAGTGATTCCCTTAATTGTATCTCTACAAATTGTTCTTGTGTCCCGATTTCACGTATAGGCAAGGGCTCACCGCAGCAAAAAATTGGAGTAACAAAATGTTCAAGACAGAGATTTAATTTATCAGTCAAAATCGCATTTGTTTCGTTAAAATATTCTCTTCTTTCGCTATGACCAACTATGCAATAAGGAATGGCTAACGAGTGCAGCATCTCCACAGAAACTTCTCCTGTAAAAGCTCCGTTTCTTTTGTGATAGCAATTTTGAGCAGCTGCATAATAGTTTCTTTCCTCTTCTACCTCACTTCTGGTCATTAACAAATAAGGAAAAGGAACTGCAAATATTACTTTCTGATGTAGTTTCAGTTTTATACCATCTTCTAAAATATCATCCAGTAATTTTTCCCCCTGCTGATAAGTTAAATTCATTTTCCAGTTGGCTGCGGCAATTTGCTTTCTCATAAGTACTTTTTAAATGTCATATAAGCCATATCAGTGAAAAGAGACCACACAAAATGAAGGCAAAATGATTTGACTTATATAACTTATTTGACTGGTTTATTAATAATGCTCGAAGATATACTTCAAAATACTTTTTTCGTTTTTTGTAAGCTTTTTCCCCTTTAATTTTTTCCAATTCTCTATATCTGCTAAAGCCCGGTCAAACTGATAACGTTCAATTCCATCGCTACCCCAACAAAAACTGGAAAGATATTTTGGAGTAAGACCCCGGCCAAATATATTACAGCTTACTCCTACAACGGTTCCCGTGTTGAATGCAGTATTGATCATGGTCCGCGAATAATCGCCCATCAATACTCCACATTTATGTCCCGCATTCATTTGTCCTTTTGGCGTCCATATTCTTACTTCTCCGGCATTGTTTTTTAAGTTTGAATTTGTAGTGCCTGCGCCCAGGTTACACCACTCACCTATTACAGAATCGCCTAAATAACCATCGTGTGCTTTATTTGAAAAACCAAACATCACCGAGTTTTTAATTTCACCAGAAGCAACACTATATGGCCCGATTGACGTAGCACCGTATATTTTGGTTCCCATTTTTAAAACAGCATGCTCACCTAATGCAAATGGGCCTCGAATCATACAGCCTTCCATCACTTCAGCATTTTTACCAATGTAAATAGGGCCGGCAGTTGCATTTAAAATTGAATGCTCAACTTTAGCACCTTTTTCAATAAATATTTTAGATGACCTAATAAAGGCATTTGTTTTTGAAATGGGCTGGGATTTTCTTTTATTGGTGATCAAATCAAAATCCTGTTGAATAGCATCTCCGTTCCATTGAAAGATTTCCCATGGATACTGCAATGCCTTTATTTTGTCCTTAATGGTCAAAGCTTTCAGCACTTTTATTTTATGCGGCTCAATAACTTCTTTTTTTGTGAAACGGAAAATAATTCCTGAATTTCCATTAACTGAAATGAACTCCCCATTTTTTAATTTTGCGATGGCTTTTACCATTTTTGCTGTAGGCAAAACATTGCCTTGTATCATTAGAAATACATCATCGCCTATGTTTTTATCAATGCGAATCGAACGTTCTAGGTCTTTGTAATCATCTTCCCATTTATCAAAAGAAGGCAACCCTAACCATTTTTCCCATTTTTCACGAATGCTAAGAATCCCAATGCGTATATCCTGTATTTGTCGCGTGAGGGTAAAGGGGTGCAGATTTTCAGGCTGACAAAATTCTTCAGTAAAAATGATTTTGTGCATGAAACAGGAATATCTTCAAAAATAAGAAAGAAAGTTAGGTTGCAAATTCTCGATGGTCGCCACAAAAAAACCTCCCGAAGAATCAGGAGGTCTTAAAGTATAGCCATGAAAAACAAAAAAAAGTAATTCAGCTTAAAGCTAAATAATTATTTTTTCTTCTCATATTTCTTCTTAAACTTATCAATACGCCCGGCTGTATCGACCAACACATTTTTTCCTGTAAAAAAAGGATGTGAAGTATTTGAAATTTCAAGTTTAACCAATGGGTATTCATTTCCATCTTCCCATTTAATCGTTTCTTTTGAAGGGGCTGCAGAACGGCTGATAAAGGCATGGCCATTACTCATATCCTTAAACACCACCAATCGATAATTTTTGGGATGGATACCTTCTTTCATAATTGTTTGATTTTTAGGCTGCACGGATTTGGCCGTACATTGAATAATAAATAAGTCGGCAAAGTTAGCCCTCAATAGCTATTCATCCAAATGTAATTTAAAAGCTTATTTTTTGAAATTCTATACTAGTGCGCCAAAAGAAAAGCTACCAAATAGTAGCTTAATTGTGCAGCTTATATAAAAAACGAAAGCATCGAAGTCTTGTTTCATATATCAGCTTGCGCCTTTATACTTACTAACCCGATGCTTTCCGGAGTAACATTCCTCTTTTGACGGATTCCTGTTTCTCCCGTTGCTTTCTTTCTGTTTCCAGATTTCCTGCAACGATTGTAAGTCCAAGATACATCTAGGTGTTACCCATTCCAAATTTTTTGCATTGTTGTTTTGCACTCGTTATACACTTAGTTATTAACATCGGTTAGCTCCTCATATTTTCATATTGCAGAGGAATGCCCAAATTCCACGTCTTTGAAGCCTGTATCACTGTTTGCAGATCATCAATTTTTTTTCCGGTTATTCTTACCATATCATCCATAATTGCAGCCTGCACTTTTAAACCTGAATCTTTTATATTCTTTACAATCTTTTTTGCGTCTTCCTGTTTTAATCCATTTCGTACGATCACTTCTTTCTTCCATATTTTGCCACTTTGATAACCCTGTTTTGAAAAATCAAATGCTTCGGGTGCTATGCCTTGCTTATGTGCTCTATTGATAAGGACATCTATTAACTGTCGCATTTTCATTTCGTCTTCTGTTTCAATACCAATTGTAAAATCTTTTTTATTGAGATTGATCAAAACATGTGACCCTTTAAAATCAAACCGGTTTGTAATTTCTTTGCTTGTAACATTTACTGCATTATCCAGTGCTTGAGCATCTACTTTGCTTACTATATCAAATGAGGGCATATAATTAATTTAAATTGAAATTTAGGCTAAATTAAGATGTTTTGGAAAGCTCAATATAAATAGGAAGTAGACAAGAGCTACGAGATTTGCACATAAAAAGCCCTCCATAGAAATGGAAGGCCTTCAACGATTGCTTGCCATATGAAAAAAATCGAAATATTTTTATTTACAAACCTATTCTAAACTCAAAAAACAAAATTCATAAAAACAATTTGTTTCTCGTTGATGTCATTGTTAAGTTTAAGTGATTTTGTATAGTGGAAATTAATGTAATGATTCCAATGCCATCATCCCTGCATCTTTACGGGGTCCATTACAATGGAGCCGGTAGATGTATTAGAATAAGAGGCCTTGTAAAACGTTCCGATTCCAGGGCCATCGTCTGTAAATCTTATTCTATCTCCTGACACATAAATCTCCTTCCGATACTTTACAAAGAATCTGCGTTGGAAACTTTCAAAGCAAATAATGCTGCCCACCTCCCAACCCTCTGTCCAGCCTTTTGGTAAATAAAGATTGATAACCTTGTAATGTTTACCATCCCTGATTATTAGTTGAGGATCTGTTATGTGGCCCCAGTTTAAAATGTTTGACCATATTCTTCCGAATAGAGTGCATGCCACTGCAATAATAATAATTATGAATCCCAAATTTTCACTGAAAAAGAAGGTAGGTTCTTTCATGCTGAGTTTATTTATAAACGGAAAGTTGTCATCATCAAAAAAATAGCCTTCCATAGAAATGGAAGGCCTCAACGATTGCTTGCCATGTAAAATTTAATTAACCATTTAAAGTCTTCATCATTAGCCTACAGCAACTTCAGAATTTACCCCTCCTACTGCCATCGATTTCCTTTTAACCGTTTGGCCAATAACAAGAAAATACATCCAGCTTATCATCAATGATAAAATCATACTTACCAAAATTGAAATCTTTGCTACATCACGATGAATTTCTCCACTAAAAGCAAGCGTGGTCGTAAAAATTGACATTGTAAATCCGATACCTGCCAGTGCGCCCATTCCAAGAAATTGTCTCCAATAGACGCGGGTGGGTAGCTTGGCAATTTTCAGAGCTACCAATAACCGGCTGAAAAGAAATATGCCAATGGGTTTACCAATTACTAAGCCTGCAATCACTCCCAACCCGATTGAATTATTCAAGGCCACAGAAATATCTGCAGGAATAAGGACGGCTGTATTTGCCAATGCAAAAAGAGGAAGAATTAAAAAATTAACGGCTCCATGAATTACTTTCTCCAGTTTCGGCAATGAGTTTACCGGCATGGCAAAAGCAACCAATACACCAGTAATGCTAGCTTCAATTCCTGACCTAAGAATAGCATACCAAAGCAAGACTGATAATATTAATTGAATAATCCCTGGTTTAAGTCTTACATAATTACAAAGCCAGAGTAACCCATATAATACTGCCCCGACAATAAAATACATTCCTTCCACTTTACCACCATAAAACAAAGCAATAACTATGATAGCCCCAAGATCATCAATGATTGCCAATGCCATCAAAAATATTTTCAAACTCGTTGGCACTCTTTTACCAAACAATGAAGCTATGCCAAGTGAAAACGCAATATCAGTTGCAGTAGGGATTCCCCAGCCATGCGAAAACCCAGAACCAATGTTAAAGGCTAGGAAAATCAATGCTGGCACAACCATGCCTCCCAATGCAGCACCAAATGGTAGAATAGCTTTTTTAAAACTTGATAACTCGCCATTTGTCAGCTCACGTTTTATTTCCATGCCGGCCAACAGAAAAAAGAAAGCCATCAGGAAATCATTGATCCATTTAAGTGGCGAATGAGGAAGATTCATTATGGAATTGACGTCAACATTCCAGATTGAGCGATACCATCCCCCACTTGCCGTATTAGACATGAACAAAGAAAAGGCTGTGCATAAAAGCAACAAAATTCCAATGGAGCGGCTGTCTGCAATAAAAAACTTCAATGGATTGATGGCTTTTTTTACCAGTCTTTTCATCGTAAATAGTTTATACGTTTCAAGAACTTTTTTCTATCATTTTTTATATAATCATGCTCGTCTATGATTTTGATGGGTCTGGATTAGCATATCCTAATACCCCAGCTCCTGAGGGTTTAATTCCTACTGGCTCATTAATGACATCACCGTCATAATATCCATGCACTCCCATTTCCGGTATATCAAGACCAGCAATTTCATCCGCTTCGTCAGAACGTAAGCCGATTGTAGCCTTGCAGATTTTAAAAAAGAAGTACATGACTGGAAATACAAATACAAAACATGTCAGTCCACCGATTAACTCAGCAAAAAATTGACTGGCATCACCATAAAATAAACCCTTTACAGTCCCTGGCACACCATTCCAACCATCACCATAAGAACCATCAGCAAATAATCCAAGTGAAAGAACACCCCAGAATCCATTCACACCATGTACAGCAATAGCTCCGACGGGGTCATCAATTTTTAATTTACTGTCAATGAAGAAATATGCCCATATCACAAAAAGTCCTGAGATAGCGCCAATAATAACGGCAGAAGTTGCATTTACAAAAGCACAAGGAGCCGTAATAGCAACTAGACCAGCCAGCATGCCATTTGCCATCATGCCTGGATCCCATTTCCCTGTTTTTGCTTTCATATAAAAAGCAGCAATGACAGCCCCGCTTGCGCTGGCAAGCATGGTGTTTACGGCAACAACAGAAATGCGAAGATCAGTACCCGCTAAAGTTGACCCTGGGTTAAAACCAAACCATCCGAATGCTAAGATGAAACAGCCAAGTAAGGCCATTGGAATATTATGGGCTGGTATTGTATTTACAGTTCCATCCTTACCATATTTGCCGATACGTGGTCCGATGACCATTGCTCCTGCCAAAGCAGCAACACCTCCCACCATGTGTACTACTGAGGATCCAGCAAAATCTACATGGCCATGTCCTAATCCAAACATACTGCCTAGTTGTGAAAGCCATCCGCCTCCCCAAACCCAGTTTCCGAAAATAGGGTATACAAACATGGAAATGAAGAATCCAAAAATCACAAACGATTTGAATTTCCAACGCTCGGCCATTGCGCCCGTTGGAATGGTTGCAGTGGTATCCATGAATACCATTTGAAATAAAAACAAAGCAAATATTCCTACATCATAAACTTTGCTATTTAAAAAATAACCGGCATTGCCCCAAAGCCCAAAATCGTGGCCAAATAGATGGACCGTAAATTCGTGACCAACCACGCCTGCCGAACCTCCCAATGCACCAACATTAGGAGCGCCTCCAAACATAAATGCAAAGCCACAGATCCAAAATCCTAACAAACCAAGCACGTAGATCAAAAAATTCATGGCCATGGTATGAGCCACATTTTTCTTTTGTGTAAATCCTGTTTCTACCAATGCAAAACCTGCTTGCATAAACATAACAAGAAAACCGGCCAACAAAGTCCAGACAATATTGATAGAAATTTTGTTGTGACCTGTTTGTGCACCTACTTCTTCCAGAGTTGGCTTGCCTGCTGTTGCAGCAGCCACATCATTTATATTACCCGTATTTGACCCTGAAGGATCTTGAGCAAATGATAATAATGGAAGAAATAATAATAGTAATACTATAGTTATTGAAAATAAAGCTGGCAATGAGATATTAAACCTTATTTTTCCCGTATGAGAGTTTTTTAAATTCATAACTTAGGTTTTGGTTATTTTTAATGCCGTCATCACTTTATCTTTTTTCAAAAAGATTAAAAATGATAGGTGGCTCCCAGAATAAACGTGCCTGTACTTTTTGCTGAGGGACTAAATGGTGAATCATCTTTTTTGAAGAAGATCGGATCCTTTGCTGTATCCACTCTGAATTCAGGGATGATGGTGAGATTATCAATGTGTATATCGAACGACAACGTAGCATCAAAAATATTTGTACCAAAACCGGCCACACCCTTTTTATCGCCGAAATATTCGCCTCTTGCAGTAATACCTACCATTGAGGATGGATCAAAATTTAGGTAGAGGGCAGAACCCCACCATGAATCGCTTTCGCCACCATCGGGCTTTACCATTTTTACTGTACCATTATATCCAATGCTGAATTTATCAGAAACAGTTCCCGTAATAACAGCATCAAACTGGTTAATGGTAGCATCAGACATATCTTTTCCTCCTACATAATTGAGATAGGCACCTAACTTACTATCAGAAGTAGCTAAATGAATTTGCCCAAGGAAATTTTTCTTTGCAAAGCTTGCTGTCGTAAAATCAGTTGGATTTGCTATACCAACCATTAATCCAAAATTGCTGTTGGCTGTTACATCAAGTTTTATTCCCGTATGAAAAAATGGACCATAAGAGAACATATAATCCATACTATAATTACGATTCAAATAGGCATCGAGCAATTCATAACCAACATGTGTGGCCCATTTACCCATTGTAAATTTTACTTTGCTTGATGGGGCATAAGAAACATAGGCCTGCTTAATGGCTGCCAATGTCAAAAAGCCATTTTTGCCTTGGTCCTCGTCACCATCTGTATAAGAAAACTCGTCTGCTCTTCTGCCGAAACCAATGTCAACCACCCCATCTACTTTTCCAATTGCATAATCGGCTTTAATAGAAGCCATTCCCAACTCAAAAGAGTTGTGAGAGTTTGTAAAGCTTGTGTAATTGTTGGTGTAGCCAGAATCCTTGGCATTGTGAAAGTTGAACCTGTAATACGCGTCAACAGAGCCTGAAATTGTTAAATTGCCTTTTTTAGTCGAATCCTGGCCTTTGCAGTAAATAAAACTGGCAAAAGCCAAAAAGAAAATCGGAAATTTTCGTAACATCGCAGTTGATTTTTAATTGTTAAGGGTACAGCCTATAAGTTGTTAGCGCAACTTGTATTTATGCTGTACCTTTTTAATTGGGTTTTCTTTCTTCGCTAAGATTGTTTTGCTTCATCAGCAAGCTTCTCTTCCAATTTACCGTTATTATGAATTAACAATGTGCCTTGTAAATACTTTTCATTATGCTGTGTTGCATCCAATCCGATTTCTTCTTCTTCGGAACTTACACGCATAGGCAATACAAGATTGATAAATTTGAAAATGAGGAATGAGACACCAAAACTATAACCAACCGCTACTGCCATTGCTTTTACCTGTGTAAAAAAGAAACCTGTGCCACCATAAAATAAACCATCATTTCCTGCAGCATTCACAGCTTTTGTTGCAAATACACCAGTCATCAACATACCTACCATACCTCCAATACCATGGCAAGGGAATACATCTAATGTATCATCCAATTTTGTAGATCTCTGTTTGATATACACAGCAAGGTTAGAAACAATGGCAGCGATAACTCCAACAAAAATACTTTGTGGAATAGCCACAAAACCTGCGGCAGGTGTAATAGCTACAAGACCAACTACGGCACCAATACAAAAACCCATTACAGATGGTTTTTTACCACGCAATAGATCAAAAAACATCCATGATAAACCTGCAGCAGCGGCAGCCGTATTGGTAGTTGCAAATGCAGAAACTGATAAAGCGTTGGCAGCACCTGCTGAGCCTGCATTAAAACCAAACCAGCCAAACCACAAAAGTCCAGTTCCAATTAAAACATAAGGAATGTTAGCCGGTGGAATTTCTTTTTGTTCAATATGAACTTTTCTACGTTTAAGCACCAAAACACCTGCAAGTGCAGCACAACCTGCAGAAATATGAACTACAGTGCCACCAGCAAAATCCAGAGCTCCCATTTTTGCAAGAAATCCAGCCGGATGCCAGCTCCAATGAGCAAGAGGAGCATATACTAAAACACTAAATAATATAATAAATAAGATAAAAGAGGTAAAACGTATCCGCTCTGCAACTGCTCCTACAACTAGGGCTGGAGTAATAATTGCAAACATTAATTGAAACAGAGAGAAAAGTGTCTTGGGAATTGAAGTAGCTAAAACCCATGGCTCACCTGAGTTAACACCTTTGTAAAACAAATGGGTCATTGGATTTCCAATAAATCCGCCAATATCATCGCCAAAAGCAAGACTATAACCTACTACAACCCAAAGAACACTTACTATTCCAGCAGCCACCATACTTTTGATCATTGTTGAAATCACATTCTTTCTGTGAACCATGCCACCATAAAAAAAGGCTAAGCCAGGAGTCATTAAAAATACAAGAGCGGTGGCCACAATAATCCATGCTATATCAGCTGAATTATACTTACCAGAATCTGCAAAATCAGCAACAGGTTTAATAAAGCAAGCAGCAATGGCAATCGTTGCCAAAACAAGAAACGGTAAAACTTGTTTTAGTGTCATTTTTTTCATGCATGGAGAGATTTAAACATTAGTAATAAATATATATGAATCATTATGATTGAAATTACAATTTATTAGCATTAACACTTGTTAGTTTTTAAAATTATTTATTTCAATCATAATAAAATGTGGATAAACTCAAAGCATTAGTCATATTATTTAAAAAAATAATTTTAAATAATGCCTTTTGTTAGAAATGTTAGAAGCTAACCTCTTCAGATAATAATTAGTGTTTGACTAAGAATGCATTTACGGAGTTAGCGCATTCTCTTCCTTCATTAATAGCCCATACAACCAAGCTTTGGCCGCGACGCATATCGCCTGCCGTGAAGATCTTTGAAATATTTGTTTGATAGGATTTATCTGTTGCTTTTACATTGCCGCGTTCATCAAATTCAATATCTAATTCATCAAGCATGCCTTCATGCTGAGGATGTACAAACCCCATAGCTAATAGTGCTAGTTCACACGGAATTTCTCTTTCGCTACCAGGTTTCTCAACAAATTGTGCTGGCTTGCCTTCTTCAGTAATTTTCCATTCAAGGTCAACTACTTTTAGTGCTTTTAAATTTCCATTTCCATCACCAATAAATTCTTTAGTTGCAATTGCCCATTCTCTGTCCACACCTTCTTCGTGTGAAGAAGAAGTTTTTAAAACCATTGGGTAAGTAGGCCATGGCATAAACTGTGTTCTGGCTTTAGGTGGTTTAGGCAATAATTCAAACTGTGTTACTGATTTTGCACCTTGTCTGTTTGAAGTGCCCACACAATCGCTTCCTGTATCACCGCCGCCGATGACTACAACATTTTTTCCATTAGCTAGAATATCTTCATGAAAAATATTACTTTCAATAGTTGCATTTGCAAACGGATCCTTGGACGCTATACGTTTATTTTGCTGTTTTAAAAATTGCATAGCAAAATAAACTCCTTTTAACTCATGGCCTGGAATATTCAAATCCCGTGGAGCAGTAGAACCTCCCGCTAATACAATTGCATGAAATTCCCTAAGCAAATCGTTAACACTAATGTTTACGCCTACATTAGAATTGCATTTGAAGACAATTCCTTCTTCTTCCATTAATTTCAATCTTCTCTCAACGACCCATTTTTCCAATTTGAAGTCGGGAATACCATATCTCAGCAAACCTCCCGGAGCATCATCTCTTTCAAAAACAGTTACATTATGACCGGCATAATTCAATTGCGCTGCAACGGCCAAACCTGCCGGACCTGAGCCAACTACAGCTACCTTCTTGTCCGTTCTTACAATTGGCCGGCGCGACTTTACAAAACCCTTTTCAAATGCAATTTCAATAATGTGCTTCTCTATTTCTTCAATGGCAACAGCGGGTTGGTTAATTGCCAGTACACAGGCTGATTCGCACGGCGCCGGGCAAATTCTACCAGTAAATTCGGGAAAATTATTTGTCGAGTTTAAAATTTCATAAGCTTCTTTCCAATCTTTTCGGTAAACAGCGTCATTAAATTCAGGAATAATATTTCCCAATGGGCATCCATGATGACAAAAGGGAACACCACAATTCATACAGCGAGCGGCCTGCTGATTAAGCTTTTCCTCGGAATATGGTTCAACAAATTCATTAAAATGCTTAATCCTTTCCTCAACTGATTTTTTGGAAGGAAGTTCTCTGGTAAATTCTAAAAAGCCTGTTGTTTTGCCCATTTTGAAAATCTATCTTTTTGTTTTTTGTTTCTAATCTTAGTCGTTTGATATTTTTATGATCCCAACATTTCTTTTCTATTCAGCATCCGTTGCCTGCCTACCGGTAGGCAGGCGTCGTACTCTTCAACTTTCTGTCCATTATTGAGCAGAAATTTATTTATTGATCTCAACACCCACTCTCTTTTTCGAAAGAGCTTTTTTATAATCCTTGGGAAATACTTTGATAAAATTCTTTAACTGGTTTTCGAAATCATCTAAAATAAATTTTGCTACCGTACTTTCAGTATTGCTATAATGCTTCGAAATCATTTGCTGTAGAATTTGAACATCTTCTTCATCTAACGGATCAAGATCAATCATTTCCTGATTACAGTTCTCGGCAAATTTTCCTTTTACATCATATACATAAGCAATGCCACCGCTCATGCCTGCAGCAAAATTTCTACCCGTATCGCCAAGCACTACTACCTTTCCACCAGTCATATATTCACAGCCGTGATCGCCGACACTTTCCACCACAGCATTAACACCCGAGTTTCTCACACAAAAACGTTCACCCGCTTTTCCGCGGATGTAAACCTCACCCGAAGTTGCTCCATAAAAAGCAACATTCCCGATAATGATATTTTCTTCTGGCTTATAACTCGCTTGCTTTGGCGGATAAATGATGAGCTTTGCACCACTCAATCCCTTTCCAAAATAATCATTAGCGTCGCCTTCTAATTCCAAAGTAATGCCCTTTGTAGTGAACGCTGCAAAGCTTTGACCTGCAGTGCCAGTAAATTTGAAATGAATAGTATCTTCTGGCAAACCATCGCCTCTATATTTCTTTGTTACTTCATGGGATAGTATTGTTCCAACAGTTCTGTCGGTGTTTTTAATAAGAAACTCTTGATACACTAATTCTTTATTCTCTAAAGCTGGCTGGGCCACTTCGATTAATTTCCAATCAAGCACTTCATCCAAACCATGATCTTGTGCGTCTGAACAATACAATCCTGTATATAATGAAGCCGGCTCTTTGTAAAGAATCGGTGAAAGATCAAGCTTTTTATATTTCCAATGATGAATAGCTTCCCTTGGTTGCAAACTTTCTACATGACC
The DNA here is from genome assembly GCA_036005185.1 of Chitinophagaceae bacterium. Classification (GTDB taxonomy): domain Bacteria; phylum Bacteroidota; class Bacteroidia; order Chitinophagales; family Chitinophagaceae; genus VBAU01. The sequence continues at coordinate 134,157 of DASYQS010000006.1, forward strand.
GATCATTTCATTCACCGTTTTAAAGCCGAGCTCTGCCATGATCTCACGCAACTCCTGAACGATAAATTTGAAAAAGTTCACTACATGATCAGCATTACCGCTAAATCTTTTTCTGAGCTCAGGATCTTGAGTGGCCACACCAACAGGGCAAGTATTTAAATGACATTTGCGCATGAGAATACATCCTTCCACTACTAGTGCAGCCGTTGCAATTCCCCATTCCTCAGCACCAAGTAGTGCAGCGATTGCAATATCTCTTCCTGTTTTCATTTGTCCATCTGCCTGTACCACTACCCTGCTGCGTAATTTATTTTTTACAAGGGTTTGATGAGTCTCAGCCAAACCTAATTCCCATGGTAATCCTGCATGGCGAATTGAGCTAATAGGCGATGCACCGGTCCCACCATCATGTCCGGAAATTAAGATCACATCGGCTTTTGCTTTGGCAACGCCCGCTGCAATAGTTCCTACACCTGCCTTGCTCACCAGCTTTACATTGATTCTTGCATTTCGATTCCCATTTTTCAGATCATAAATCAACTGTGCAAGATCTTCGATGGAATAAATATCGTGATGAGGCGGTGGTGAAATTAATCCAACGCCCGGCGTGGAATGTCTGGTCTTCCCTATCCATTCATCTACCTTATGTCCTGGCAATTGTCCGCCTTCACCTGGTTTGGCGCCTTGCGCCATTTTAATTTGCAATTCATCTGCCTCAGTAAGATATAAACTGGTTACACCAAATCTTGCACTGGCAATTTGTTTGATTGCACTGCGCATAGAATCGCCATTGGGCAACGGATCGTATCTTCTTTCATCTTCACCTCCCTCCCCTGTATTGCTTTTACCACCAAGCCGGTTCATGGCAATGGCTAAAGTAGTATGAGCTTCCCATGAAATAGAGCCAAAGCTCATAGCACCAGTAGCAAATCGTTTGTAAATATTTTCTGCCGGTTCTACTTCATCAATTGAAATGGAAGGGCGATTCTTTTTGAAATCAAGCAAGCTGCGAAGGGTGCAAGCCTTTTCACTTTGCTCATTTACCAGCTTTGAATATTTTTTGAACGTATTGTAATCATTCATCCGTGTTGAGTATTGGAGCAGATGAATTGTCTGTGGATTAAATAAATGAAACTCACCTTGTTTTTTCCATTGATAAATACCGCCGACCGGTAAGCGATCCGCACCAACTTCCTTTTTACTGAAAGCCACAAAATGTTTGGCTAAAATTTCTTTAGCGATTTCATCAAGGCCCATGCCTTGTATTCGTGAAGTAGCACCAGTGAAGTATTTATCAACTACCTCATTGTTTAACCCGATGATCTCAAAAATTTGTGCACCTTGGTAAGATTGTAGCGTAGAAATTCCCATCTTGGAAAAAACCTTCAACAATCCTTCGTTGACAGCCTTGATGTAATTTTTCTTTAGTTCTTCATCACTTAAATCTGTTTGAAATCGTCCGCTTTCTTTCATGTCACGAATAGATGAAAGAGCGAGGTATGGATTGATAGCAGTAGCTCCAAAGCCAATCAGGCAAGCAAAATGATGTACTTCCCAAACATCACCGGCTTCTACAACAATACCTACTTTTCCACGCAAGCCTTTGCGAATAAGATGGTGATGTACTGCTGCTGTTGCCAATAATGAAGGAATAGTAGCGTGATCAGAATCAATCGCCCTGTCTTGTAAGATCAAAACCTCAAAACCATCTTCTACGGCATCAGTGGCGTAACGGCACAAGCGATCAAGCCCAGCTTTCAGTGAACCAGTTTTTCCATCTGCACGGAAATAACATTGCAATGTTTTTGCCTGGAATATTCCGGTATCAATACTTCTTATTTTTTCTAACTCATAATTGGTTAAAACAGGATGCTTTAAAGCCACTGTGTGACAGGTCAGTTCATCTTCCTCAAGCATATTGCCGATGTTGCCTACAAAAGTTGCAAGGCTCATTACCAATTTCTCCCGTATTGGGTCGATCGGAGGATTAGTAACTTGTGCAAATAATTGTTTAAAATAAGAAGATAAATGTTGCGGCTGATCACTCAATACGGCCAGTGGTGTATCACTGCCCATTGAACCAACAGGTTCTTTACCATCAAGAGCCATAGGTGCAACGATCATTTCAAGATCTTCTTTCGAATAACCGAATGCTTTTTGGTATTTAAAAACCTGATCGTGTTCAAGATGAGTGAACATAACCCTTGGTTCAGGCAATTCGTCAAGACGGATCTTGTATTTGTTAAGCCATTCACCATATGGTTTTTGAGAACAGATTTTTTGTTTTAGTTCATCATCACTAATAATGCGGCCCTGCTCAAGATCCACTACAAACATTTTTCCAGGTTGTAACCTTCCTTTTTCTTTTATCATGGAGGGGTCAACAGGAAGAACACCAGTTTCAGATGCCATGATCACACGATCATCTGTTGTTACGCAATACCTTGAGGGACGAAGACCATTTCTGTCTAGCGTAGCACCAATAACTTTTCCGTCCGTAAAGGAAATGGAAGCCGGTCCATCCCATGGCTCCATCATCGATGCATGGAATTCGTAAAAAGCTTTTTTTACTGGATCCATGTTTTCATTACCATCCCAGGCCTCGGGAATCAGCATCATTAATACATGAGGCAGCGAACGGCCAGTAAGTAATAGCAATTCTATCATGTTGTCAAGACAAGCCGAATCACTCTGATCAGCAGTAACAATCGGAAGCAGCATCTCCATTTCCTGCTTGGTAAAATAAGGAGAGGTGAACCCCTGCTCGCTTGTTTTCAACCAATTCAGATTTCCCTGAAGTGTATTGATTTCACCATTGTGCGCAATAAAACGGAATGGTTGTGCAAGTTTCCACGATGGGAATGTATTAGTGGCAAATCTTGAATGGATAAGCCCAAATGCACTAACAACTCTTTTATTGCTGAGATCGGGATAATAGTGTCGCAATTGTAAACTGGTAAGCTGCCCTTTATAAACAATCGTTTTATAAGAAAGTGATGCGATATAAAAACCAATCGCGTCTTGTCTTACAGTATTTCGGATCGTATGTGTTGCATAATTGCGAAGTACAAATAATTTTCTTTCAAAATCATCAGGATTTGAGATATGGTCAGGACAAGCAATAAAAACATGCTCAATTTCTGGCTCAACCGACAAGGCGGTGGTGCCAATACCTTCGGCGTTTACCGGCACTCTTCGGTATCCAAGAATTTCCAATCTTAATTTTTCCGCTGCACGATTAAATATATCGCGGCACTCCTCACGCAGCCTTATCTCACGAGGAAAAAAGATAGTACCTACACCATATTTGCCATATGAAGGCAAATGAAATCCGAGCCGGATGGATTCATCAAAGAAAAACTCATGTGGTATTTGTATCAAAATACCGGCGCCATCACCTGTATTGGCTTCACAACCACAGGCGCCACGATGCTCCATATTTTCAAGAATGGTAAGAGCATCAGCCACATGTTGATGAGATTTGTGGCCTTTAATATTGGCAACAAAACCGATACCACAGGAATCATGCTCGAACGAAGGATGATATAAACCGCAATTGCTTGCCATGCAAGATGTACTTTTAAAATGAATATATAATTGAACCAGAATTACTTCCGGTTATATAGCAAGCAACACTTCGGAAAATACTAAACGTTTTTTACAGGATAGGAAATTTTATTAATAGTTATCCACAAAAGTCGCTTCCAGCGGAATCTTTGGAGGATAGGCGTTATATCAGATACCCAAACATTTTATCGTCTTTATTGATCTCAGAAAAATCTATATGATGACTCCTCATTTTTTCCATTAGCTGCTTATAGTCTTTTTTATATTTTAATTCAATACCAATCAAAGCAGGTCCACTTTCCTTATTTGTTTTTTGCATATACTCAAACCGCGTAATGTCATCGTTTGGTCCCAATACATGGTTTACAAATTCTTTCAATGCCCCAGGTCTCTGCGCAAAATTCACCAAGAAATAATGCTTCAATCCTTCATATTGCAAACTACGTTCCTTTATTTCGGGCATGCGGTCAATATCATTATTGCTGCCGCTTAAAATACAAACAACATTTTGCCCCTTTATCTCCTCAATATAATCATCTAATGCCGCAATTGAAAGGGCCCCAGCCGGTTCTACAACAATTGCATCCTCATTATACAGTTTTAAAATAGTGGAGCACACTCTTCCTTCAGGAACAAGGCTTATATCATCCAATACCTCTTTGCAAATTGAAAAAGTGATGTCGCCGACTCTTTTCACTGATGCTCCATCCACAAACCTGTCAATATTTTCCAAAGTAACCGGATGACCAGCCTTCATTGCTTCATGCATCGATGGAGCCCCTTCCGGTTCAAGACCTATAATTTTTGTCTTAGGTGAATAGGTTTTAAAATAAGAGCCGACTCCGGAACTTAATCCGCCGCCGCCAATAGGAACAAATAAATAATCAATATCAGTTTTATCCTCCAAAATTTCCAGGGCCACTGTTCCTTGTCCTTCAATAATGCGATAATCATCGAATGGAGGTATAAAGGTCATGTCATTTTTCTCGGTAAATTTTTTTGCAAACAACGCACAATCATCAAACGTATCACCTACCAATCTTACCTCTACGTATTCTTCACCAAACATTTTTGTTTGATTTACTTTTTGCTTTGGAGTAATGATAGGCATGAACACAACGCCCTTTGCATTCAGCTTTTTACAACTGTAAGCAAATCCTTGGGCATGATTGCCGGCGCTTGCACAAACAACACCTTTTTGCAATTGCTCGCGGGAAAGGCCGCTCATCATATTGTAAGCGCCGCGCAACTTGTAGGAACGCACTACTTGCAGATCCTCTCTTTTCAAAAAAATATTACAGCCATATTTGCGAGAAAGGTTATGATTAAATTGAAGCGGTGTTCTATTCACAATTTCTTTCAGCCGCAAAGCTGCTTCCTGAAAATTAAATGATAAGTCATTCTTTTCAGAAACTAAAGATTCACTATTTACTAGTTTTTCTTCCATATAAAAATTTATTCCTATTCAGCAGGTTCATTCTTTAATGCCTGCTTCCTGAATGTTTCTTTTGTTGATGAACCCGCTAATGTTGTATTAGCAGCTGATGCCTTAGGCTGATTCTCCGGCCTTAAGCTTCTCACTGTTTTTCCTGCTTGCCACAATTCACTTTCACGCAATTCCTTTAATTCTGCTTCCAGTTTTTCACGATAATCTGGTTGCGAATTAGATTCTATCGAACGTTGTGATTCTTTCCCTGCGGCCACACTCTCATAGAGTTCATTAAAAACAGGCAGCGTCACATCCCGAAATCTTTTCCACCAATCCAACGCTCCCCGTTGGGCGGTAGTTGAACAGTTTGCATACATCCAATCCATTCCATTTTCGGCAACAAGGGGCATTAACGACTGAGTCAATTCCTCAACAGTTTCATTAAAAGCTTCTGAAGGTGTATGTCCTTTTGAACGAAGCACTTCATATTGAGCAGCAAAAATTCCTTGAATAGCACCCATCAACGTTCCTCTTTCACCAGTAAGGTCAGAATAAACCTCCCTCTTAAAATCTGTTTCAAATAAATAACCGCTGCCAATAGCAATACCCAATGCCACTACTCTTTCAAATGCTTTCCCTGTTGCATCTTGAAAAATTGCATACGAGCTGTTCAAACCGCGACCCTGTAAAAACATTCGACGCAATGATGTTCCTGAACCTTTTGGTGCTACTAAAAAAACATCTACTCCTTTCGGCGGCACTATCCCCGTTTGATGATTAAATGTGATGCCAAAGCCATGAGAAAAATATAAAGCTTTGCCAGGTGTAAGATATTTTTCAACAGTTGGCCACAGTTTAATTTGCGCGGCATCGCTTAGCAAGTAGCAAATAATAGTTCCTTTTTCCAGCGCTTCCTCAATTTCAAACAAGCTTATCCCGGGAATAAACCCATCACGAACCGCTTTGTCCCAACTCTTTGAATTTTTCCTTTGCCCCACAATCACATTAATGCCGTTTTCGCGCTGGTTCAAGGCCTGCCCTGGCCCCTGCACACCATACCCGATAACAGCAACTATTTCGTTTTTTAAAACTTCTTGAGCTTTGGCAAGTGGAAACTCTTCACGAGTTACTACGTTTTCCTCCACTCCGCCGAAATTTAATTTTGCCATTGTAATAGTTTTTAGTTTATAGTTTTTTGTTTGTGGTTACCAGCTTCTGTATTTCTCTTAATCGTCCCTTGCGTCGCATGCCGACGATTGCGGCCGGCATCCAGACATTATCGTCAGGACTCTTGTGCTGCGTCATTCTATTCATCTTTAATCCAGAGTTCTGAAATCCTCTTTGCACAGCCTTCCAAAAAATCAACGTCATCATTGGTAAAAGCATTCTCTGTTTCGCTTTCAACATCTATTGTTCCTACTATCTGTCCGCTTGTATTAAATATTGGCGCCACGATTTCGGATTGGGTATTCGTGAATGTCAACAGATAATCTTCGTCCTTATCTATGTCATTTACAATTACCGATTGTTTTTTCATTACGGCTCTCCCATTTAATCCCTTGTCCTTTGGGAAGGAGTGAATGACCGGTTCTGACCTTCCTGCCCATGCAATATTTGTAATTTCTTTATCGCCCACATCATAAATACCAACCCATGAATATCCTTTTGCATTGCGAATTTTTTCTGCCACCTGCCTTAGTTTTTCTTCACGAGTCTGATTTGATTTCAATATTTCAAAAAACGATATTTCCATACTACATACTAAATATTTTTTCGTTCTCATTTAGAAATTCGTTCTCTATCACTTCTTCACTTGGATCCCGATATTCAAACTCTTTTAATTTCTCATGAAAACCATGACTTGATTTAATAATAGCTACCCTTGCACTCCTGACAAATTCAATCAGTCCATAAGGCTCCAACGCTTTGATTAACCCATCAATTTCCTCGCGGTGACCGCTGGTTTCAAAAACAATATAATCCTTACGAATAGCAACAGCTCTAGCGCCATATTCACGAAGCAATCGCTCTACTTTTACTTTTTCCGCAATAATATCCGTAGGTACTTTGTACATGGCCAGCTCCTGCCACACAATTTCATCGTTAGTATTATAATATGCTTTTAATACTTCAACCTGCTTTTCTATTTGTCGGCAAAGCTTTCTTACCACATCTTCTACTTCATTAATCACAATCGTAAAGCGGTGCACGCTATCAATCTCAGAGGGAGAAGTATTCAGACTTTCAATATTTATTTTTCTCCTCGAAAAAATAATAGCGATTCGATTCAGTAAACCAATTTGGTTTTCTGTATAAACCGTAATTGTGTATTCCTGTTTAGACATAATTATACGTTATTAATTAGTAATTATTCTCTATTTCAATCTTATTTCTGCCACACTGCATCCCTGTGGCACCATTGGAAATACATTATTCTCTTTTCCTACCATCACCTCAAGTAAATATGCTCCTTTATGGCTCATCATTTCTTGTAATGCTTCTCCTAGTTTTTCTCTTTCTGAAACTCTTTGACCATCAATTCCGTATCCTTTTGCTACCTGTACAAAATCAGGACTGGTAATATCAACAAAAGAATATCTCTTTTCATGAAACAATTGCTGCCACTGTCTTACCATGCCGAGGAAATTATTGTTAAGAATAATCAGCTTTACATCCACCTTACTTTGCATAATAGTTCCAAGCTCCTGTATCGTCATTTGAAAACCACCATCGCCAATTATGGCAATAACAGTTCTTTCAGGTGCACCGAACTTAGCACCAATTGCAGCCGGTAGCGCAAATCCCATTGTTCCCAACCCGCCTGAAGTAATATTGCTTTTTGTTTGATTGAACTTCGCATAACGACATGCTACCATCTGATGTTGGCCAACATCTGTAACAACAACAGCATCACCTTTTGTAAGCTCATTTAACAGCTTTATCACTTCGCCCATAGTAAGGGCTTCACTTGTTGGGTTCAATTCAGGAATAATACAAGTTTCTTCTTCCTCTTTTTGAAAATCACGAAAACGCTGCAGCCATTGGGGATAAACTTTTTGTTCAACTAACTCAGTAAGCAAAGGCAGAGTCTCTTTACAATCGCCCCAAACTGGCACGGTTGTCTTTACATTTTTGTCAATCTCGGCCGGGTCGATATCGAGATGAATAACTTTTGCCTGCTTTGCATATTTATCAAGCCTGCCTGTTACGCGGTCATCAAAACGCATACCCACAGCAATCAGCACATCGCACTCATTCGTCAATACGTTAGGGCCATAATTGCCATGCATGCCCAGCATTCCAACGGCGAGAGGATGATCGGTTGCAATGGCGCTCATTCCCAAAATAGTCCATGCCGTAGGGATACCACTCTTTTCAATAAATTTTTTGAACTCTTTTTCTGCTTTGCCAAGAATAACACCCTGTCCAAAAATTACAAATGGTCTCTCAGCCGCATTGATGAGCTTGGCTGCTTCTTGGATATATTCTTTTCTTACAATTGGCTTCGGACGGTAGCTTCTTATGTGATCAGATTTTTCATAGCCACTATAGTCAAACTTTTGCAGTTGTGCATTCTTTGTGATATCGATCACTACAGGCCCAGGTCTTCCGCTTTTTGCTATGTAAAATGCTTTAGCTAATACGGAGGGAATTTCAGTGGCATCAGTTACCTGGTAATTCCATTTTGTCACAGGTGTTGTTATGTTGATAACATCTGTTTCCTGAAAAGCGTCTGTTCCAAGCAAATGTGCATACACCTGGCCCGTGATGCATACAACAGGTGTGCTGTCGATCATAGCATCGGCAAGACCTGTTACAAGGTTTGTAGCGCCAGGGCCGCTTGTTGCAAACACTACTCCTGCTTTTCCCGATGTTCTTGCATAACCTTGAGCTGCATGAATAGCTCCTTGCTCATGGCGAACAAGAATGTGTTTTAATTGATCGGCGTAATCATACAAAGCATCGTAGATGGGCATAATGGCACCACCGGGATAACCAAAGATGGTATCTACTCTTTCAGAAACCATTGCTTTTAAAACTGCTTCGCTTCCTGAAATATTTTCCATCTCTTTTTCTTTTTGTTTTGTCTTTTTTTCTGCCACTAATTCCATAAAAACATTTTTAGTTGAGGGCTAAAGCCCGATATTTTTATTTATTTAGCCCCAAGCATAAATGCTTGGGCGATTCATGCTTGACGATTCATGCTCAGTAAATCATTCGTCTGTCACACATCCTTCTGCTGCTGTTCTCACATATTTTGCATATTTGTACAGAATTCCTTTTTTAGCTTTTAATGCCGGTTGCTTCCAATTCTTTTTTCTTTCGGCAATCTCTACATCAGAAACTTTTAATGTGATTGTATTTTTTGTCGCGTCAATTTCAATTGCGTCCCCATCCTCCACTAATGCTATCAAACTACCGTCATAAGCTTCAGGTGTTATATGGCCTACAACAAATCCATGCGTGCCACCGCTAAATCTTCCATCAGTAATCAATGCTACAGAATTTCCTAATCCAGCACCAATAAGGGCCGAAGTAGGCTTTAACATCTCTGGCATACCCGGTGCACCCTTGGGACCAACATATCTTATCACTACCACATCACCTTGCTTTATCTTTCCGGTATTGATGCCATTGATCAATTCAAACTCACCATCAAATACTTTCGCGGTTCCTTCAAATCTCTCCCCTTCTTTTCCCGAAATTTTTGCGACGCTTCCGCCTACAGCAAGATTTCCATAAAGGATTTGTAAATGGCCGGTTGTTTTTAATGGCTTTTCGAGCGGATAAATAATTTTCTGTGATTCAAAACTCAATTCTGGCACATCTGCTACATTTTCTGAAATTGTTTTTCCGGTCACGGTTAAACAATCTCCATGCAACAAGCCTTTTTTCAATAAATATTTCATGACAGCAGGCACACCGCCGTGTTGATGCAGGTCGTGCATTAAATATTTTCCACTGGGTTTAAAATCGGCTAGCACCGGAACTTTATCACTGATCTTTTGAAAATCATCCTGGGTTAATTCAACCCCTACGCTTTTTGCCATGGCGATTAAATGCAACACGGCATTTGTTGACCCACCGAGCACCATCACAACAGTAATTGCATTCTCAAATGCCTTTCTTGTTATAATATCAGAAGGCTTGATATTTTTTTCCAACAATAACCGGATTGCCTTTCCTGCAGCCTCACATTCTTTTCTTTTTTCTTCACTCAATGCAGGGTTAGATGATGAAAAAGGCAAGCTCATCCCCAACGCTTCAATAGCGCTTGCCATAGTGTTTGCTGTGTACATTCCACCACAAGCACCAGCACCGGGACAAGAATGCTGAACAATGCATTTAAAATCTTCATCATTGAGTTGCCCTGCAATTTTTTTACCCAAGGCCTCAAACGCTGAAACAATATTCAAGTCTTCACCTTTATAACGACCAGCAGCAATAGTGCCCCCATACACCATGATCGCGGGCCGGTTCAATCTTCCCATTGCAATCACAGAGCCAGGCATATTTTTATCACAACCCGGAACAGCAATCAAGGCATCGTAATATTGCGCCCCACAAACTGCTTCAATCGAATCCGCAATAATATCACGGCTCACTAATGAATATCGCATTCCATCAGTGCCCATGCTAATGCCATCACTCACACCAATCGTATTAAAAATCAAACCTACCAGATCATTATCCCAGGCGGACTGCTTTACAATTTTCGCCAGCTCGTTCAAATGCATATTGCAGGTGTTACCATCCCAACCCATGCTCACAATACCCACCTGCGCCTTATTCATGTCGGCATCGGTTAAGCCGATTCCGTACAACATAGCCTGTGCAGCTGGTTGAGTAACATCCTGCGTAATTGTTTTTGAATATCTGTTTAGTTCAGCCATTTTGATTTTATGTTATCAGCTTTCAGTTCTTTATTCAACTTCAGTTGAGTTTACACTAAGCAAAGCCGAAGCGTCGCTTACTTCAGCACCAATAGTTATCGGGTCTATTAAGTCTGTTGAAGCAACTAAATTTATATCCGCATCTTTTTGTTCACGAACAAGATTTTTATAAGCCTGTTGTATTACATACCCAAATGTATCTTCCCACCTTAATTTGAACGGTACATCATCAAGCGATTCCAGTCCGACAATTTCAGCAGCCGTGCCGCAATAGAAACTACCATCGGCTCTATGCATTTCTTCGGGCGTAAAAAATTTTTCCACCACTGGAATCTTTAGCTCATCACAAATTTCAATTACAGTTGCTCTTGTAATACCGGGAAGAATATTTCCTTTGGCGGGTGTATAAAGCACTTTATCCTTTTCATAAAATACATTGGCGCCAGTGCCTTCGGCCACATTTCCATTCATATCAAGAAGCAATGCCTCATCGTAACCTTTTGATTTTGCCTCTTGACTAGCTAAAATAGAATTCACATAATGACCTGCTGCCTTTGCATAGATTTTAAACCCTTTTGGATTAGGGCGTTCAAACGACGAGGTCACCACCCGCAATAATTTCTCACCGAAAAATAAAGGCATTTCCCAAACAGCAATCACTAAGTGAGATTCAATGTTTTTGTTAAAGCTCATATTCGCCGGGCCATATACTAAGGGGCGGATATAAGCATCTTGTAAATCATTTTGCCTTAATACTTCGTAAGTGGCATCAATTAACTGCTGTACCGTATAATTGAATGGAATATTTAAAGCTTCAGCAGAAATTTTTAATCGCTCATAATGCTCTGTTGCTTTGAAGATTTTTGTTTCTCCATTTGCTGTCTTGTATGAGCGAATACCTTCAAATACGGAATAGCCATAGTGCAATGATTGAGTGTATAGATCAACCTTTGCTTCGATGGCTTTTACAAACCCACCATCCAAAAACACAATCGTGTTATCATTGTAATAAGATCCCATAATTTATTTTTATCGTAAGTGTCAGACGCTCTTCGAGACGTCAGACACAAAAAAGAAACCCGCCTGTTGGAGGCGGGTCGTATCGTATTTTCTGTTTTTTTAGTTGTACTTAAACACCACCTCCATTTAAAGAAGATATAATAATCACGACCACAATAATAATTGTGTTTATTATAGAGGTGATGTTATGTAATCTTCTATTCATGAAGGGATGTATGTTTCAGTAAATATACACCCGCTGTTCCAAAAAAAGAACTCAGCAAGCAACTTTTTTTTGGCCTCATCCCTGCCTGCCGGCAGGCAGGCTCCCAACTCCTTCTCCAAAAGAGAAGGAGCGGTACTTTAGTACAAATCCAAACTATAGGTCTTCCACATCATCTATAGAACAAATCCAATCATTGGTTTTGCGCGTTAGCAAATTCTTCCCTTGGGGGAAGGATCTAGGATGGGCTTCAGATTATCGTTGATTTCCTCAACTCAATATTTTCTTTCTTAACGGAATCCGGAATTTTACCATTCACGTAATCAGTGATCAATTCACCGATAGTGGAAGTGAAATAAAAATTGACCGGGTCAAGGTCTTTGGTCACAAATGCGTTTTCCAAAGTCCAGTTCACAGCTTCGCGAACCAAATTTGCTTCTTTTGTCATTCCCAGATACTCAAGCAGCATAGCAGCCGACAAAATGGATCCTACCGGATTTGCAATATCTTTTCCGGCAGCCTGAGGATAGGAGCCATGAATAGGCTCAAACAATACAGTGCCCACGCCCACCGAAGCCGAAGGCAGCAAACCCAATGAACCGCTCAATACACTGGCCTCATCACTGATAATGTCACCAAACATGTTTTCCGTGAGTATTACATCAAATTGCTTTGGGTTCTGAATGATTTGCATAGCTGCATTATCAACAAACATGTAATTCACTTGCACATCGGGATATTGTTTTGCAACTTCCTGAACAGTTTTTCTCCAAAGCCTTGAAGTTTCAAGCACATTAGCCTTATCAACCAGTGTCAACTTTTTTCTTCTTTCGGGTTTTTGTGCAAAATGAAAAGCAAGATTTGCTATTCTCTCGATTTCCACTTTTGTATAAACGCACTCGTCGATTGCCTTTGTTCCATCTTCGCTCAATTCCTTTTTTCCAAAATAAATGCCGCCAGTAAGCTCTCTGAAAATGATGAAATCAACATCTTCAAGATTTTTGTTTTTCAATGGCGATAGATGGTGTAAAGAAAGGTACGTGTTTACAGGTCGGATATTGGCAAACAATTGCAGAGACCTCCTTAGCTTAAGCAATCCTTGTTCCGGTCTTACCTTGGCAGACGGATCATTATCATACTTCGGATGTCCAATAGCTCCGAATAGAATTGCATCGCTGTTCAAACAGGCTTCAATGGTTTCATCGGGTAATGGATTTCCGGTTTTGTCAATAGCATCAGCACCCATTAAGCAATATTTGTACTCGAATTCATGGTTAAATTTTTCAGCCACTGCATTGAGCACCTTTATTGCCTGCTTAGTTACCTCCGGACCGATGCCATCGCCTTCTATAACTACAATATTTTTATTCATAGTGGTTCTCGAATTCTTCTATTTCTGGTTTAACACTTAACAAATAATCAATATCATCATACCCATTCAACAAACAGGTTTTTTTATATTCATTGATCTCAAAGTCTTCTTCTTCACTTGTTGTAATAATTTTAATCTTTTGCTGCCTAAGATTTATTTCTAGTTCTGTTTTTGGGTTTTTTTGAACTGCTTCAAAAATCTTTTTCAAGAATTCTTCGCTCACTTGTACGGGCAGTAAAAAATTATTCAATGCGTTGCTTTTAAAAATGTCTGCAAAAAAGCTGCTTACCACTACATCAAAACCCGCATCTTTTATGGCCCAGGCCGCATGCTCTCTTGATGAGCCACAACCAAAATTTTTTGCAGCAACTAGAATTTTCCCTGAATAAGCAGGATTGTTCAATACAAAATCCTGTTTTGGTTGATCTTCATCATCGTTATTATATTTCCAATCACGGAAAAGATTTTTTCCAAATCCTTCTCTGCTTGTTGCTTTTAAGAAACGGGCAGGAATGATCTGGTCTGTATCCACATTTTCAATAGTCAACGGAACTACTGTTGAACGAACGATATTTATATTTTTACTCATTATTCTTTTAATTTTCAACAAACGCATCTCTCATCTGCTCACTTAGATATTCTCTTACATCTCCCACTTCACCTGTAATAGCTGCTAAAGCAGCCGTTAACGGACTTGCCAAAAACGTTCTTGCATTGGGGCCTTGTCTTCCTTCAAAATTTCTATTGCTTGTGCTGATACAATATTTACCCGCCGGAATTTTATCTTCATTCATACCAAGGCAAGCAGAACAACCAGGTTGGCGTAGCTGAAACCCGGCTTGCTCAAAAATTTTATCAATGCCTTCTTCGATTGCTTGTTTTTCCACTTGCTTGCTGCCGGGCACCACCCATACTTGCACATCCTTGGCTCTCTTTTTTCCTTTTACAAATCCTGCCACCATTCTTAAATCTTCAATTCTTGAATTGGTACAACTTCCAATAAAAACATAATCCACTTTTTTTCCTTTCATATTTACACCAGGCTTGAGACCCATATAACTCAACGATTTTTCAAAAGATGCCTTTTCCTTGTCATCAACCTCATCCAATGAAGGAACATGTCCTGTAACACCCACTCCCATTCCAGGGTTAGTGCCATAGGTGATCATTGGCTCAATATCTTTAGCATTAACAAAAATTTCCTTATCAAAAATGGCGTCTCCGTCAGAATACAACTGTTTCCATTCTGCAAGTTTTTCTTCCCATTCAGAACCTTGAGGAGCAAATTTTCTTCCCTTGAGATAGTTGAATGTCGTTTCATCAGGGGCGATCATTCCACCTCTTGCGCCCATTTCAATGCTCATGTTGCAAATGGTCATTCTTGCCTCCATAGAAAGAGAGCGAATAGCCGAACCTGCATACTCAACAAAATGTCCCGTAGCGCCACTAGCCGAGATCTGTGAAATGATGTATAAAATAATATCCTTGCTCACTACGCCTTTTTGCAATTCACCATCCACATTTATACGCATCAATTTTGGTTTGGTCTGCAGCAAACATTGTGTTGCTAAAACCATTTCTACTTCGCTGGTGCCAATACCAAATGCAATCGCTCCAAATGCACCATGCGTTGAGGTATGGCTATCGCCGCAAACAATAGTGATACCGGGTTGGGTAATCCCAAGCTCAGGCCCTATAACATGAACAATGCCTTGGAACGGGTGTCCAAGGCCATATAATTCAATGCCGTGTTCGGCACAATTTTGTTTCAAAGCTTCTACCTGTCGGCGGCTCAACTCCTCTTTGATTGGGAGATGCTGATCAACGGTAGGGACATTATGGTCGGCTGTTGCAATAGTTTGTTGGGGGCGAAAAACTTTGATACCCCTTTTGTTTAAACCAGTAAATGCTTGTGGACTGGTTACTTCGTGAATAAAATGTTTGTCAATATATAAAACAGAAGGCCCACCATCAATTTGTTTAATAACGTGCTTGTTCCAAATTTTATCGAATAATGTTTTTGCCATATTATTTTACCACTAAAGAACTTTGTTAATCAACAAAAAATCTACTCATCCTAAGTTCCCCTTTAGGAGACAGGAGTTCACACCACTTCTATCACATAGTTTTCCGCTAATTGATGTAGATCTCCATCCTCTACTTCTTTTTTTCTATCAGCTACTTTCAAAAACTCATTATACAGTACATCTATATCGTTACGGTTATAGTTGTATCCCAATTTCAAAAGGCGGTAAGCTAAAGCACTACGACCGCTTCTGGCTGTAAGAACAATTTTAGATCCGTCAGCTCCCACTTCTTCAGGACTGATGATCTCATAATTAATAGCGTTTTTCAAAAATCCGTCTTGATGAATGCCTGATGAATGTGCAAACGCATTACTACCCACAATAGCTTTATTTGGCTGCACCGGCATGCGCATAGTATCCGATACAAGCTTGCTGATAGGATTCAATTTCTGCGGTTTGATATCGGTATAATAGCCCAACGAATGATGTTGCTTAAGGATCATCACTACTTCTTCAAGCGAAGTGTTACCAGCTCTTTCGCCAAGACCATTGATGGTACATTCAATTTGTCGTGCACCGCTAATAACTCCGGAAATTGAATTGGCTGTTGCCAGGCCAAGATCGTTATGGCAATGACAAGAAATAATAGCTTTATCAATATTGGGAACATGATTTACAAGCCAGGCAATCTTTTCACCATATTGATGTGGCAGACAGTATCCTGTTGTATCAGGAATATTTACAGTAGAAGCTCCTGCGGCAATGACTGCTTCAATCACTGTTGCCAGATAATCATTATCCGTACGGCCTGCATCCTCTGCATAAAACTCAACATTGTCTGTAAAGTTTCTGGCCCATTTCACACATTGAATAGCCCGCTGCAAAATTTCTTCTCTTGTGGAGTTGAATTTGGTTTTTATATGGTAGTCGGATGTGCCAATACCCGTATGTATTCTTGGACGAACTGCGTATTTCAACGCCTGTGCAGCTGTTACAATATCTTTTTCTACAGCACGGCTTAATCCACAGACTACTGCACTCTTTATTACTCTTGCAATTTGGCTAACCGATTCAAAATCGCCAGGCGAGGAAATGGGAAAACCTGCTTCAATGATATCTACTCCCAGTTCTTCAAGAGCGAGGGCCAGTTCAATTTTTTCATCGGTGTTCAGTTTACAACCTGGCACCTGTTCACCATCACGAAGGGTAGTATCAAAAATGTACACTTTGTTTGAGGCCATAATAAAATATTGAAAGGATATAAGATAAAAATAGCAGGCTGCTTATTTTTGTGTTGCTTGCTATATATCAGTTAAACAACCTGCTTCTCGAAATTATTCAAGATCAAAGAGTTGAGGAAACCAAAATCAAGCAGGTTTTACGTACCTTACGGGTTCTGATTTGCTCTGAAATGCTTGACAGTAAAGGGTTTTAAACATTTTTTATTACGATGCCCAACCGCTCAACAGATGCCTTGTTTCAATTGGTAAAATCGCTGGAAAAGTCGGAAAAACGCAATTTTAAGCTCTATGTTAGGCGAAACTCCTCCTCCGATGAGCTTAAGATCGTTAAGCTTTTTGATGCTCTTGATAAACTGAACGAGTATGATGAAGAACAGCTTTTGAGGAAAAACAAGTCTATTAAAAAGCAACAGCTTTCCAACATGAAGGCTCATTTGTATAAGCAGATCCTCTCAAGCCTCCGCCTGATTAAAGATGAAAACAATATAGACATCCAGTTGCATGAGCAAATGGATTATGCCCGCATTCTTTTTAATAAAGGCCTTTATCTGCAAAGCCTTAAGGTGCTTGATAAAATGAAGGAAATGGCCAGGAGCAATAATCAGCTCACCTACCTTCAACAAGCTCTTTTTTTTGAGAAAAAAATAGAAGGACTTTTCATTACCCGAAGCATGCAAGAAAAGGCAGTTCAACTTTCCAACGAATCTGATGAAACAAATTGCCAGCTATCGCTCATCAATCGACTCTCGAATTTATCTCTACAATTATATGGCTGGTATATTACTCATGGACATGCGCGAAGTCCAAAAGAGGTGGAAGATTTGAAGAAATTTTTAGAAGATAATTTGCCCGAGGAGACAAAAAATGCTCAGGGGTTTTATGAACGGCTTTATCTGTACCAAGCTTATTGCTGGTATGCCTTCATACGTCAAGATTTTTTACAATACTATCGTTATACACAAAAATGGGTTGACCTTTTTGAAGAATATCCTAATATGTATGAGATCGAAACGGCTCACTACATCAAAGGAATGCACAATCTGATGGGGGCCCATTTTGATTTGCGCAACGCCAAAAAGCTGCGAGAAGCTACTGAGGAATTTGAAAAATTTTCACATCGCAAAGTGGTTAAGGAAAATGAGATCAATCATATTTTGGTGTTTGTTTACCTAACTACTTCAAAAATCAATAGCCATTTTCTTGAAGGGACTTTTTCTGAAGCTTTGAAATATGTTCCCTATATAGAAGAAAAGTTAAAGGAATATGAGTTATATCTTGACAGGCATCGCATACTGGTGTTCTATTATAAAATTGCCTGCTTATATTTTGGAGCAGGGAAAAACGAGAAAGCAATTCAATATCTCAACAAGATCATTAATTGGAAAGTTGATCTGCGCACCGATCTGCAATGCTATGCCCGCCTGCTACATTTAATTGCTCACTACGAACTAGGAAATTTTGATTTGCTAGAATATCTGACAAAATCCGTCTATCGTTTTATGGCGAAAATGGAAAGCTTGAGTGCAGTTGAAGAAGAAATGTTTCATTTCTTGCGTCGCTCTTTTCAGGTGAATGCACATGCATTAAAGCCAGAATTTGAAAAACTGCTTGAAAAACTAAGGAGATATGAAAACAACCCTTTGGAAACAAGGGCTTTCTCTTATCTTGATGTTATTTCGTGGCTTGAAAGCAAGATTAATAACGTACCTGTGCAGGATGTGATAAGAGAGAAGTATTTACAAAGTAAGAAGAAGTAATTTGAACATGATTTTCAATAATGCAATCATCATTTAATTCTTTAACCTGCTATCATGAGAAAAGTTTTTTCTGCGATCCTATTCGTTACTGCAATTAATTCTTTTGCTCAAATTGATCCTTCTTATTTCAACTCCATGCAGTGGCGATGTATAGGCCCCCACCGTGGGGGAAGAACAGTTGGGGCAGTTGGTGTGCCACAACAACCTAATGTATTTTATATTGGCGTAAACAATGGCGGAGTGTGGAAAACCACAGATTATGGAAGAACATGGTTACCGATCTTTGACAGCCAGCCTACAGGTTCAATAGGTGATATCGCAGTTTCCCCTTCCAATCCAAATGTAATCTATGTTGGCAGTGGCGAAGGTTTGCAGCGTCCCGATCTTTCAGTGGGCGATGGAATTTATAAATCAACTGATGCAGGAAAAACGTGGACCCACCTTGGTTTGAGCGATGCGCAACAGATTGGCGGATTAGCAATCGATCCTACAAATGAGAATCGATTGTTTGTTGCAGCACTTGGTCACCCATACGGGCCGAATGTTGAGCGTGGAGTGTATCGTACACTAGATGGAGGAAAGACTTGGGAAAAAGTTTTGTATAAAGATGAGAACACAGGCGCAGTGCAGGTTACAATCGATCCAAAAAGCCCAAATATTATTTATGCCGATCTGTGGGCTGGACGACAAGGTCCGTGGGAAAATGGTGCGTGGAACGGGCCAGAAAGTGGATTGTTCAAATCAACCGATGGGGGAACAACTTGGAAAAAATTAACTACTGGCTTACCCACCACGCAGCAAGGATTGGGAAGGATTGGTTTTGCTATTGCACCAACTGATCCTAATAGACTCTATGCAACTGTCGAATCGCCGAGATTGGGTGGCATTTACCGAAGTGATGATGCTGGTGAATCGTGGAAGCTTTTGACAAACGATAATCGCTATTTCGGAAGATCAAGTGATTTTGCAGAATTAAAAGTTGATCCAACAAATGCCGACATTATTTATAGTGCAAATGTTGTTACATGGAAATCTGTTGACGGCGGAAAAACATGGAATGCATTTCATGGCGCACCTGGTGGTGACGACTATCATCGCATTTGGATCAATCCAAACAATCATGATATTATTTTAATCGCAAGTGACCAAGGTGCTATTATTACGGTGAATGGAGGAGAAACATTTTCTTCCTGGTATAATCAACCAACCGCGCAGTTTTATCATGTAAGCACAGACAATGCTTTTCCCTACAACGTCTATGGTGGGCAACAGGAAAGTGGGTCGGTCGGCATCACCTCAAGAGGCAATGATGGACAAATTACTTTTCATGAATGGCATCCGGTAGGAGCTGAAGAATATGGATATGTAGCCGCCGATCCTCTCGATCCAAACATCATCTACGGAGGCAAAATTTCAAAATTTGATAAGCGAACGGGACAGGTTCAGAATATTTCACCTGAGGCCGTTCGCAGTGGCAAGTACCGTTTCCTTAGAACGGCTCCGATTCTCTTCTCTCCCATTGATCCAAAGACTTTATACTTCGCAGGCAATGTTTTGTTCAAAACAAAAGATGGTGGTAAAAACTGGCAGATCATTAGCCCAGATCTTACAAGAGAAAGTTGGGATGTACCTGCAAGTGTGGGAATTTATACAACCAATGATCTGAAAACAATGGCAAGGCGTGGAGTGATCTATACAATCGCCCCATCTTTTAAGGACATAAATACCATTTGGGTTGGAACCGATGATGGATTGATCCATGTTACAAGGGATGGAGGAAAAACTTGGAAAAATGTAACTCCTCCTGAAATTACCTCGTGGAGTAAAGTTTCAATTATGGAGGCAAGTCATACTGACGTAAACACCGCCTATGCAGCCATTAACAGAATTCGTTGTGATGATATGCATCCACATATTTACAAAACAACTGATGGAGGTAAGACATGGAAAGAAATCGTAAATGGTTTGCCGAACGATCCCATCAACGCCGTTCGTGAAGATCCAAAAACAAAAGGCTTATTATTTGCCGGGAGCGAAAGAGCTGTTCATGTTTCATTTGATAATGGCGAACATTGGCAAAGCTTGAGATTAAATATGCCAGCAACATCTATTCGAGATCTAGTAATTAAAGATGACGACATTGTTGTAGGAACACATGGAAGAAGTTTTTGGATTTTGGATAATATTACCCCACTTAGACAATTGAACTTGCCTGACCGGCAGGCAGGCAATCAAACAATTAAACAATCAACAATTTTATACAAGCCACAGACTACAACTCGTGTTCGCTGGAATATGTGGACTGATACTCCATTGCCGCAGGAAGAACCGGGTGGACAAAATCCACCGGATGGGGCAATTATTGATTACTATTTAAATGAAAATGCAAAAGAAGTTTCATTAACTATTACAGATTCGAAAGGAAATTTAATTCGTCATTTCAGCAACCGTGATACAATGTATAAAATACCTGCTGTGAATATCCCTTTTTATTGGATTCGGCCCCAGCAAATTCTCGCAGCGGAAAAAGGTTCACATCGTTTTTTGTGGGATATGCACTACACTCCGCTCAATCTTCCTCCTTCCTATCCCATTTCCGCGATTTATAAAAATACAGCGCCGGAAGAAACATCGCCCTGGGTAATGCCGGGAAGCTACACTGTGAAATTAACGGTGGATGGAAAAACTTTTACCCAATCATTTGTTGTAAGAATCGACCCTCGTGTAAAAACCTCTACTGCTGATCTGCAAAAACAGCATGATCTTGCTCTTCAATGCTATGAAGGAAGAAAAAAATGCATGGAGATTTTGAATGAAATAAGATTGTATCGTTCAGGGCTAAAAAGTCAGGATTCATTAAGTAAAAAAGATCAGCAGGCGGCTGCATTGGAAAGCACGCCCCAAGGCAGCCAGGAACAAAGCTTTGGAAAATTAAATAATAGTTTTGCGGCCTTGCAAACTGTTTTGCAAGAAACAGATATGCCGCCAACCACTCAAACTATTGCGGCCGTATCTGAGGCGCAAAAACAATTGAACGAACTATTAAAGAAATGGAATGAACTTAAATCAAAGCAATAACTCTTTCTTCAGCAAAAAAGATCTCGTAAATATTCTCTTTTTCATTTTCGTTGCGATCGCTATTTTTTATCCCATTTTTTATTCAGAGTATTTATACACAGATGAGGCTCCTCAACTGTGGATGTACAAAAAAGAGTCAAGCGAGCATATGTCTCTGCTACCTTATGGTAGATATATTACGGATCAGCTTTATCAGTGGTTTTTTGGTAATGCAAATACTATTCATGACATTATCTTTATACGCCTCTTTTCTTTTTTTGGGTGGATTATTTGTATTCCTATTTGGTATTTTATTATTAAGCAAATTGTAATTAGAGAAAAATTACCGTCCCAGCTCATTTTCTTTTCAATTCTGTACCTGATCTGTACTCCACCATTTTCAGTCTATGTAAGCTGGGCATCTTGCTTGGAATTATTTATTGCAAATACTGCTAGTTTAATATCCGGTTACTTTTTATACTCTTCTATCAACCATGAAACAGGAAGAATTAACAAGCCTGCGATAATGATACCTGGCTCGGTGTTATTTGGAATAATTTCTTTGTTTACCTATCAGAGTGGTTTTGGCTGTTTTCTTCTTCCGTTTTTACTGCACCTCATCACGAGACCGAAAGAGTTTAGGACTATATTTATTGGAGTCATCGGTTGTCTATTTATTTATGTGGTTTATTATTTCTTATTTAAATACAACTTAAAAATCCACAATATTGCAGCAGACGATAGAACCAGCATATCAATAAATATTTTTCCCAAAGTAAGGTTCTTCATAAGGCCTTTAGCAACTTCATTCCATTTTACTTTCTTGTTCAACGAAAAAAGCATAATTGGTTTTATCGTGTATGTAATTACCTTTTTCGCTTGGCTAATTGCAGATTTCTATCAATACCGGTTTCTGCCATTTTCCAATCGCCTGAAAACATTTGCACTGACAATGTTTATATTGATCCTTATTTATTTGCCTACTCTAGTCGTTAAAGAAAATTATTTTTCCAACAGAACTTTACTTGCTTTAAATATGGCAGTGTTTTTTCTTGTTGCAAACACATTATTAAACGCTTTGAAAAAACCCGAAACAAGAACAACAATAATGGCTATGCTGTCATTTTTATTTGTACTAAATGCACGCCATAATTTTATTCAGCAGTATTTAAATCCAATTAAAATGGAGTACCGGCAATTGAGAACGTTTATTGAAAATAACTACAACTCTACCATCAATACGGTTTATTTTATACGCCCTCAAGAAGATTTTTTTGTAAGGAAATATGGTATCACCCGCTCATGGGATGAATTTGGGGTACCTTCCAGCTTTTTTGATTGGGTGCCTGAATTTTTTGTAAAGCAGGTGGTCTTCGAAAAAACTGGAAATCGTACAATAGCTGAAAAGCTAACTATTAAACATTGGCTCGGCAAGCAAGAATACCTCAAGTTAGCTCCGCAGCTTTCAAAAAATGTAATGTTAGTAGACGCTGAAGAAATCATGAGCCGTTAAGCGAATTATCATCTATCCACTATCATCTATCATCCATTATATTTGCTTATTAACGACTGATCGATGAATATTGAATTCAATAAGAATGAGGATGCTATGAAAATGTGGCTGAGCAATATGCAAAAGCGATTGGAAAAAATTTATGAGGGCGGCGGGAAAAAAGCAATTCAAAAGCAAAAAGAAAAAAATAAACTTACGCCTCGAGAAAGAATTAATTACCTCATTGATAAAGAAAAGGCTTTTATAGAGATCGGCGCCTTTGCCGGTTATGAAATGTATGAAGAGCAAGGTGGCTGTCCGGCCGGCGGCACAGTGGCGGGCATTGGCTATGTTAGCGGCAGACAATGCGTAATTGTTGCGAATGATCAAACTGTAAAAGCTGGCGCATGGTTTCCTATCACAGGAAAAAAAAATCTCCGAATGCAGGAGATCGCCATGGAAAATCATTTACCTATTATTTATTTGGTTGACAGTGCCGGGGTTTTTCTTCCTATGCAGGATGAAATTTTTCCTGACAAGGAACATTTCGGCCGCATTTTCAGGAACAATGCAAGGATGAGCGCCATGGGCATTACACAAATTGCTGCTGTAATGGGCGCCTGTGTTGCTGGCGGTGCTTACTTGCCTATTATGAGTGATGAAACTTTAATGGTGGAGGGAGCTTCCATTTATTTAGCAGGACCCTACCTTGTAAAAGCTGCTATTGGTGAAGATATAGATACAGAAACATTAGGCGGCGCTGTTACCCATACAGAGATTTCAGGTATCGCCGATTATAAATTCAAAACAGAGCAAGAGTGCATGGATCATATAAAAAAAATGATCTCTATGCTCGGTGAAAAGGAAAAGTCCGGCTTTGATCGCACTGCCTCGGCACAACCTAAGAAAAATGCTGAAGAGTTGCATGGCATTTTTCCTTTCGATGGAAAACCTTATGATATGCTTGAGATCATTGAAAGAATTGTGGATGATTCGGCATTTGAACAATTCAAAGAAGATTATGGTAAAACAATTATTTGCGGATATGGAAGAATAGATGGCTGGGCGGTTGGCATAGTGGCCAATCAACGTAAAATTGTAAAAAGCAAAAAAGGCGAAATGCAAATGGGTGGGGTGATTTACAATGATAGTTCAGACAAAGCAGCCCGTTTTATTCTCAATTGCAATCAAAAAAAGATCCCGCTTATTTTTTTACAGGATGTAACAGGATTTATGGTGGGCAGCCGCAGCGAGCACGCAGGCATCATTAAGGATGGAGCAAAAATGGTAAATGCGGTTGCGAATTCAGTTGTACCCAAGATCACGATCATCGTTGGCAACTCTTACGGCGCTGGTAATTATGCCATGTGTGGCAAGGCATACGATCCGCGATTTATTTATGCATGGCCATCTGCAAAAATTGCGGTGATGGGTGGCGACCAGGCAGCAAAAACTTTATTACAAATTCAAGTTTCGGCGATGAAGGCAAAAGGAAAGGAAATACCTGCCGAAGAAGAACAAAAACTGCTGAATGAAATTAAAAACCGTTACGATCAGCAAACAACTCCTTACTACGCTGCAGCAAGATTATGGGTAGATGCTATCATTGATCCACTGGATACAAGAAAAATTATTTCAGAAGGTATTACTGCTGCCAATCACAATGCAGATATACAAGAGATGAAGTTAGGCGTGTTTCAGGTGTAGAACTCGCCTAAAATCGTCAATGCCTCATCTACTCTTTAATAATGAAAATTGAAAAACCAATAATTTTATTAGAAAAAATACATTGACTCATTTTCAATATTAATAAGGTTTTTTCTTTGGGTTCTTTCGCATGTCAAAGAGACAAAGAATTTCAATGATATTATTATGGTAACGATAAAAAATTTGGTTATGTGGTGTAAACAAAACGCTGCGAATATTTTTTCTTTTGACAGATGCTTTACCAGTTTCAGGGTTCTTGCAATGAATTCAATTCTTTTTTCTAACCTGTCAATAAATTTGTAAGCGGTTTTAGCAGAAAATTCCTTTATGAGATATTGATAGACACGAAGAGTATTATTCCGAAAACGTTTAGTGATAATTATTTTTTTCTCCATTCATTCATTTCCTTTTTGAACTCGTCCCAGGAAATTGTCTTTTTATTATCCGCCTCTTTAATGGCCTCATCTAATTCTTTTAGTTGTTCTGTATTCAATTCATCGAGAATATCTTTTTTTTTAGCATAGAAAGCTACATCTTCCATCAACTGATTCAATACAGTGTCATCGTCTATACTTTCTAGCATTTTGTATATTTTTGTTTTTATATCCTTACTCATTCTAGAAAACTTTTCATTTGTAAATTACAATTAAAAAACTGTTCAACAAATCCTTCGTTTTGCTAATACAAAATTTCTTACATTGCTGCACCTTCATTTTTAACTGGCCTCTCTGATTTCAAAATCAATGGGCAATTGACGAATGGGCAATGGCAAATTCAATTCAAATGTATACTGACGGTGCGGCAAGAGGAAATCCTGGCCCTGGAGGCTATGGAGTTGTTTTAATGAGTGGCAATCATCGCAAAGAACTCTCGCAGGGATATCGCAGAACAACAAACAACCGAATGGAGCTAATGGCTGTGATTGCCGGACTTGAAGCACTAAAAAAACAAGGAATGAACATTACCATTTATACAGACAGCCAGTATGTAGCCAAAGCCATTCAGGAAGGCTGGTTAAAGAATTGGATCGCCACACAGTTTAAGGGTGGCAAAAAAAACAAGGATCTATGGATGCAGTTTCATGAACTGGCGCAAAAGCATAATATAAAATTTATTTGGGTAAAAGGGCACGCCGATAATCCCTTTAATAATCGCTGTGATGAACTTGCTACAGTTGCTGCAGATGGAACGAATTTATTGATCGATGAAGAATATGAAAAAGATAAGAATACACTTTTTGAATAATAGTTTAGATTTCTTCGACTTGCCTCCACGGGAATTATATTCAAACTCATTCAGTAGCCTCGCAATGGTCAAATGGTATCAAGCTGACTGAGGTTGTACTTTAACTACGTATCTGTTGAATAAATAATAGCAACCAAAGAAAATTCCATTAAATAACAAGGTGGCCCATACACTTCCGCGGAAGAAAGGTAAACCTGCCGCTAAGCAATTCATCAAGCCATCAAACGTTTTGGGATAAGGCTGATTATTGATATCCAACCCCCCTCCTAGCCACATAAAGAAATTTGAAGCTATATAAAAGAAAACAGCACCAGCAAGCGAACCAACAATGATAGAGCTGATCTTATTCTTCTTAATAAAAAACCCAATAAAGGTTACAACTGTAAACAAAATATAGTTTACCCACTGTGGGCCTCCATAAAAACCTTTTATTTCTGTTAATCCCTGAGAATACAAAATCTGATATAAAACGTCTGATAACAGCATGGAGAAAAGAGGCACAAGAAATGAAAATCTTTTATCCTTGATAACAGATCCCGCAAACAATGCCATGGCAATTTGTGGTGCAAAACCAAAAGGTCTAGTATCCCACACTCTATAAAGAGATGCTGCAATGATCAGCAAAGCAAAAACAAGAATAGTGGTTTTATTATTTTTCATATATAAAAGTGAAGCTTTTGAGAAACACAAAAATAATGAAATGAAGCAATATCCATTTCAAAGGTTTTAATCACTGGAGTGAACGGGTACAGATGCCCTGAACAAAACAGTCTCAGCCAAAGCTTCCAATGAAACGTGCTGATAACTTGTAATAAAAGCAGCTTCTCCCCTTTCCAACTCAAGTTTGTTCACGCCGGAACTGATCAATACAGTTCCTTCAAGCACAAGAAGAATTTCTCCCGTTGCTGATTGAAATGAACCTGTATCGGCTTTTTTTAACTGAAAGCGGCTCAATTTAAAGTCAGGTGCAGCAGTTCTGTACAACTCTTCATGAATGTTTATTTTTTGAGCATGAGTTACATTTGGAATAGTTTCTTCAAATTTTACATGCTTCATTAATTCTTTTACATCAATATGTTTGTTGGTTAAGCCGCCGCGTAAAACATTATCTGAATTAGCCATGATCTCTACATTTTGTCCTTCAAGATAAGCATGCGGCACTCCGGCATCTTGGAAAATCCCTTCACCGGGGTTTAAATACAGAAGATTAAAAAAGAAAATAGAAAAAATCCCACGATCGATCTTTGATTGCTGGTTAAATGTAAGAGCCGCACGGGCTGCCCAAAAATTTTCATCTTCTTTTTTTAATTCACCATTCTTGTACAAAGGAATAATGCGTTCTAGATGGGATTGCAGTAATTGGTTCACAGATTCCTGTGGCATTTCCATGGCTGTTTTGTAAAGTTGATCATAACCAGAAGCGTCAAATATTTCAAGCAAAGGTTCTAGCTCAGGAATTGATTGAAGCATTTTTTTTAATTTTTCCGCTGGCTTAAATCCATGCAACAACCAGAAATCGCTTAAAGCAACTATGAATTCAGGCTTGTGATTGTCATCTTTGTAATTACGATGAGGCGCATCTAAAGGAATGCCTTCTTTGTTTTCCCTTTCAAACTCAACTTCCGCCTCATGCTTTGCGGGATGAACCTGAATAGAAAGCATGTCTTTTACATCAAGCAGCTTTAAGAGATAAGGTAAACGACCAAATTTTTTTGCTACTGTTTTACCAAGAATGTTTTCTTTATTGTCAGCAATGAATCGGTTAAGTCTTACCTTATCGCCATCGATAACTAGAACCGAAGGGTCAGCATCATGAGCACCTAGCCAATACTCGGCCATGGGTTTCTTTTCGGAGTTCGGATAAGATAAAAGAAGCGAAAGATATTCAGTTCCTCCCCAATCATAATTTCTAATAATACCTTTTAGCTTATACACCCCCATTTTATCGCCAGCCATTCTGAAGTTTTTGTATTTTGGAAGTAAAGATAGTATATGGCCTCACATAACCAGTTGGGTAAGGAAGCAGAACAAATGGCTGTAAATTATCTTGTCAAAAATGGTTATGAAATCCTTCATTGCAATTGGCGTCACTCTTATTATGAAATTGATATCATTGCGAAAAAAAATGAATTGCTGCGTATCATTGAAGTAAAGTCATTGAAAACGTCGGAACTCAAATATCCGGAAGAAAGCGTAACAAAGAAAAAGTTCAGATACCTGCTAAAAGCTGCGGATGAATTTCTTTTTCAAAACCAGCAGTACAGGCATGTGCAGTTCGATATACTCTCCATTGTGCTAAATCCTAGTAAAGAACCTGAATTTTTTTTAATAGAAGACGTGTTTTTGTAAAAATACAGAAGTGAGAAGTCTTGTAGAGAGCGATACCTTTCATAGCCCCAGCTTAGAAGGTGGAGTTTTCAATTTTTCCATCATTTTTTCAACCATACGGTAGGTGGCAGGACAATATTCCACATTTTGTTTATGCACGTGCATATATTCTACCATTTTTTTCCTTGGTAAATGAGGAAACCCAGCGCAATCGGCAGGCCTGATTTCATAAATGGTGCAAAAGTTTGTTTCGAGATCAAGAAACTGGCACGGGGTATTGCGGTTCATCCAATCGCCACTACTACGTTCTTTGTATAGCCATTTATCTTTAAATTCTCGTACTGTCATTCCAAAATGTGCAGAAATTCTTTTCATATCCTTATGAGTATAGGTAGGTGTCATACTCTTGCAACAGTTAGCACAGGTAAGACAGTTGACTTCTTTCCACACTTCCTGCTCCACAGTTGCTGTAAGCTGATCAAGTTTTTTAGGAGGATTTTTTTCCAGACGGGCGAGAAATCTTCGAAAGGCAGTTTTACGGTGACGAACTCTTTGCTTGAACGATCGCAGACTGATAGACATAATTGCGTGTTAATGCCGAAGGTAATAGAAATTATCATTCAAATAATATACCGCAGTGTTTTTCATCATTAAGTCTATTTTTGTCGACATAAAATAAAACTTGTATGCCTTTAAAACCAACTCTTACTTTACTCATGTTCGCATTCGTGCTCTCCTCATGCAAAAATTCATCATCAAATGCAAAAACATTGTTTTGCGATACTGTTTGCATGAAGGATACCTTGAAATTCATTGATAACACTAACCGATTAAAACCTTACGTGCTCATCAGTGCGAAAAACTGTACTGGTGATACATTGACATGGGGGTTTGTAGGTCAAAACAAGAACATTCCATTTAATTACAAGTTGAATAAAGATTTTACACGCTGTTATTTTAAGGATACTGCTTTTGCATTATTGGTATTTAATACTTGTGAAACCGGGCGAGGTTATTTTATAAAATTTTCTTTTGGGAAAAAGGCCAGCTTCAGAAAATCAACGAGCGCAATAAACAATTTTGATCCTAAATTCTCCGTTGCGGACAGTTTGTTAGCCTATACCGATAAGGGAAATATTTTTATCGAAGATGTTGGATCAGGAAAGAAAGCATTGATGACTTTTGGTAAACAGCTTGATATTGATTTTGATGCCATTCATGAAACATTGGATTCGGTAAATATTACACCTAATAGAATCTGGGCAAAAGTGAAAGTTGATGACGAATGGAAAACGCTTGAAAAGAATATTACACTGCAATAATTTTTAAAACCACAAGAACCAATTATCAGGCTCCAAATAAATTAAAGCAAAATAAATTTTGGATATTGAATCTAACGATTAAAATTTATTTGGAATTTATCTCTTGATTTTTGGAATTTTTGCGAATCATGTGGGAATCTTATAAAAAAGGGTTTAAAGCATATTTACAACTGGAAAAATCGCTTTCAGACAATTCAGTAGAGGCTTATTTACGCGATATTGAAAAACTAACTGAATATTTCCGGCAGTCAAATCATTTAAAGGCACCTGCTGAGATTGAATTAAAAGACCTTGAAAAATTTTTAAAATGGGTCAATGAATTGGGTATGACTCCGGCTTCCCAAGCAAGAATTATTTCAGGTATCCGGGCTTTTTATAAATATTGTCTTCTCGAAAATATTGTAATCAAGGATCCTTCGCTTTTGCTTGAAACGCCGAAATTAAAAAGAGCGTTGCCAGATACCCTCAACTTTGAAGAAATAGAAAATATTATTTCACAAATCGATCTCAGCAAACCGGAAGGCGGCCGTAATAAGGCCATCCTTGAGACTATGTATAGTTGCGGATTACGTGTAAGTGAGATCGTGAATCTAAAAATTTCACATCTATATCTTGATGTTGGTTTTATTCGGGTTATCGGCAAGGGTGATAAAGAAAGATTAGTGCCTATTGGCAAAAGTGCCATAAAATATATAAACATCTATAAAAACAAGATCAGGGTTCATGCAAACCCTGTTCATGGTAATGAGGATATACTTTTTTTAAATAACCGTGGGGTCAAACTATCGCGTGTGATGATCTTTCTAATAATAAAAGCGCTGGTAAAAAAAGCAGGCATAAAAAAAAATATTTCACCTCACACTTTTCGACATTCCTTTGCTACACATTTGCTTGAAGGAGGTGCCGATTTAAGAGCGGTACAGGAAATGCTGGGGCATGAAAGCATTACAACTACAGAAATCTATACGCATCTTGATCGTGAGTTTTTAAGAAAGACTCTTGAAAAATACCATCCTGCTTTTCAACATTAGAAGGTTTTATTTAGTTATAGATTCTTCAATTTTTTTTGGACCTGAGGAATTTCCCAAACGTAATTCCTACCACCCGGTTTCTGATAGAGGGTCCTTTATCCTCATTATTCATACTAATTAGCTGCTGTACACAATGGACATAAATATTAAAACCTTTTGAAGTTTCGAAACCAAACTGACCAACTACGGAGGCAATATAGCGTCCGTAATAACGAGTAACACTAAATTTCATGTCTTGGCTAACATGTTCGCCTGTTTCTAAATTAAACTCTTCTTTACCAAAAAGAATAAAATCAAACGAAGGTCCTAATCTAAGAAAAAGGTGATTTGCCGCTTTCCCAAAATCATACTGCAATAAAAGATCAATATCCATTTCATGAAAACTGGTATTGTTATCCTTTGCCAAAAGGTCGGGAGGGAAAGAAGGTTGATCAAATTTTACTTTATAACCCATCAGTTTGTAAGAGATGGCTGGAACAAAGAATAATTTGTTTTCAAAGGGGATTTTACAATCTGCACCAATATGAAAACCCCATTTAAAATCTGTTGATTGTTTTACACCCTCGATCGAATAATGAGTGGATGAGGTATGAGGCCCGGCAAAAATCCCAAGTTCTACCTGGGCGGCGGCAATAATGCATGAAAGCAGGGTTACGGAAAAAACTGCAATTTTTTTCATTTTTGATAAATTTTGTCATCAGTCATTCACATCAGTAATTGATTATTGGATCATTAGCAATATTTAATCACTAATGACTTACCGGCTAATGACTTACAACTGGAAAACGGATGGCTCTAGCATAGGAAAACTGCCATCGGCAAGTGGTAGGATTTTTTACAAGGCGATAAAAATAGAAATAAAGTTTTGTTATTCAAAGCCCCGTTGAAAGGTTTACGAGTATAAAAATTTTAAGGTTAAAAGGCTAAATAAAATACTCGAGTTCTCGGCTAAAATTTTTTTGCAGGATCTTTTATTTGCCCACCTTGGTTATATTGCCGGGAAGTTCCTTTTGGAATAGATAAATTTTTCCAATCCGCATTTTTTATCATGCGGCCAATGTAAACGATCTGGCCAATGTGGTAAGGATAATGTGCCAGTTGTCGGTTGATCGCATCAATAGCAGTCAACGGTTCCTTGCGAATATAGATTGTCTTTAAAAGATCGGCGTCCGTTAAAGCTTTAAGCGTGTTTAAAAAACAATCCCACCCCTTATTCCATATTTCTATAAGCTGTTGTTTGGAATAATTATGTATTTCAAATTCATCATCACGCTGACGCCATTCTTTTTCTCCATCTTCGGTTAAAAAATTTGTCCACCGGCTAAGCATATTACCCGCCACATGTTGAATAATAACGGCAATACTATTCGATTCGGAAGTTGGCAGCCAATGAAAATCTTTTTCTTCGAGTTGCTCAAAGGTTTTTTCGCCTAATTCCTTATAATATTTTAACCTGCGAATCGCAGTGGAAAGAAATTCTTCTCCAATATTCATAACGATTCATTATTAATTATTAATTGTTAATTCACCATCCTTCGGCATCGTCATCACCACGGTTATCTGCAACAGATTCAAACTTACCATCGGCTAAGATCTTAATCACTTCCGTTCGCCCAATTCCAGTTCTCTGTTTGATCGCATATCCCATTTTTTCCAACGACGAACGCACATTTTCATCAAATCCCTCTTCTATATTCAGCGTGTCAGGCAACCATTGATGATGAAATTTTGGTTTGTAAACAGCATCTTCCGTGCTCATGTTAAATTCTAATATATTGACCAGTGTCTGAAAAACAGAAGTTGGGATCGTTGTGCCCCCTGGCGTTCCTAATACAAGGTACGGCTTATCATTTTTTAGCACGATGGTAGGTGTCATCGAACTAAGCATTCTTTTGCCTGGCGCAATGGCATTTGCCTCGCCGCCAACCGCACCGTATAAATTTGGCACACCAGGCTTTGCACTGAAATCATCCATTTCATCATTTAAAAAAAATCCTGCGCCTCCAACTACGGTTTTACTGCCATATGAATTATTTAGTGTTGTAGTAACGGCTACTGCGTTGCCTTCTTTATCTATTACACTTAAATGTGTAGTTTCTTCGCTTTCTTTTTTGGGTATTGTGCCCGGATCAATTTTTTTACTGCTGCCTGCAATACCGGGAACATAATCTTTCATTCTTTGTTGCAAATATTCGCTGCTTATCAAAGTCTTCTCCGGCACTTTATAAAAATCTGCATCACCCATATACTCTGCTCGATCGGCAAAGACTCTCCGCTCCACTTCCGCCATCAACTGTACTGATGCCGGAGTTTCAAACCCCATGGCAGCAATATTTTTATCCTCTATCATCTTCATCATTTGATGAACCAAAATGCCACCACTGCTGGGCATTGGCATACCAACAATTTTGTAGCTCTTGTAATCAAAAACGTGGGCTTCACGAAATTTTGCTTTGTAATTTTTAAGATCCTGTGGCGTCAGAATACCTCCTCCCCGCTTCATTTCCTCAATAATTAATCTAGCCGTCTCACCTTCATAAAAGCCTTTTTGACCAAAATCACGTATCCGTTTCAGCGTATTCGCGAGATCGGTTTGCACTAATGTATCGCCAGCTTTCCATTTATTGCTCTTTACAAACACTGGCATTACAGTATTGTATTGTTGCAGCTCATCCTGAATATTGTTAAATGATGACGCCTCTCTTTCGGTGACAACAAAACCTTTTTCAGCAAGATCTATAGCAGGTTGAATCAATTGTTTAAAAGAAAGCTTTCCATATTTAGCTGAAGCAAATAAGCCTGCTATAGTACCAGGCACACCTGAGGCAAGATGTCCATTAATGCTTTTATCTGTTTGTACATTTCCCTTTTCATCCAAATACATATCTCGGTCTGCATGCAGAGGAGCCATCTCACGATAGTCCAATGCCAGTACTTCCCCGTTCTTTAATCTTGCTACCATAAATCCCCCGCCACCAATATTTCCCGCATTGGGATAAACAACTGCCAATGCTAGTTGAGTGGCTATGGCGGCATCAATGGCATTACCTCCCATTTTTAGAATTTCTATACCCACCTTGCTCGCAAGCGGATGAGCGGAAACAACAGATCCATTTTCGCAAATAACTTTTTTCTGTACACTGTATTGATACGGATCAATGGTAATAGAAGTAACAGCGGTTCTTTGAGGAGCATTACAAGCAAAGGAAAAGCCTGCTATCAAAAAAAGGTTCAGGATTATTTTTTTCATATTTAAAATTACTGATGTAGCTCAAATCAATGGCAAAAACTTTATGAGCTGGGCTTATCAATAAGTCATTGCTGTTTCATAAATTGCCAAACTAAATATATGTGTCCATGATACGAGCCATCACATCTTTTTTCTTAGTTTCTTTATTCATTTCAGCAAACGCACAAATAAAATCACCTGAGCAATTCCTGGGTTACAAGATCGGATCAAAATTTACTCCTCACTGGAAAGTAGTAAGTTATTTTCAACATGTGTCGGTCAACGCTGCTTCTATGGTAAAATTGCAGCAATATGGTGAAACCTATGAGGGCCGGCCTTTATTAGTTGCTTTTATTTCTACCGCTGAAAATATTCAAAACCTTGAAAATATTCGCAAAAACAATTTGCGGTTAGCCGATCAAAGTTTAGATAAGGCGGCGCCCAGTGAAAATACTCCTGCTATTATTTGGCTCAGTTACAATGTTCATGGAAATGAAGCCTCGTCAACAGAAGCTGCTATGATGGTTCTATATGCACTGGTTGATCCTGCAAATGCCAAAACGAAAGAGTGGCTGAAGAATACTGTTGTTGTCATCGACCCTTGCATTAACCCCGATGGCAGGGACAGGCATGCAAACTGGTTTAATTCCATCGTTGGAAAAAATGTTGATCCCACATATAGTTCAAGAGAACATTACGAGCCCTGGCCGGGAGGAAGAACGAATCATTACAATTTTGACCTTAACCGTGATTGGGCGTGGCAGACACAAATTGAATCGCAGCAACGGATGAAACTATATAATGACTGGCTTCCGCAGGTGCATGTTGATTATCATGAAATGGGTATTAATTCACCTTATTATTTTGCTCCTGCGGCTCAACCATACCATGAAGTGATCACTAAATGGCAGCGAGATTTTCAGGAAACAATTGGAAGAAACCATGCAAAATATTTCGATGAAAATGGCTGGCTTTATTTTACTAAACAGGAATATGATCTTTATTATCCTTCCTATGGCGATACTTACCCAACCTATAATGGAGCTATCGGAATGACTTATGAGCAAGCTGGCGGAGGCCGTGCGGGAGCAGCAGTGATCGCCTCTTCTGGCGATACCTTAACGCTTTACGATCG
The DNA here is from genome assembly GCA_036005185.1 of Chitinophagaceae bacterium. Taxonomy (GTDB): domain Bacteria; phylum Bacteroidota; class Bacteroidia; order Chitinophagales; family Chitinophagaceae; genus VBAU01. The sequence goes on from DASYQS010000006.1 coordinate 169,212, forward strand.
TGCCTTGCATCATTTTACTACTTCGTTAAGCACTATCGAGATCTCATCACAAAATGCGGGAAGCTTGATCAAAGAATTTCATAAGTTTTTTAATGAAGCAGTAAGTGCAGGTGTAGGAGAATACAAGTCCTATATCATAAAATACTCTCCAAGTAATGAGGAAAGGATTAAAGCCCTTTTAGAATTACTTGATAAAAATAAAATTGTGTATAGTGCCGCAAAATCCGGCGCAGCCAATGGCTATAATTATATCAGCCGTAAAAATGAAAATTTTGCAATTGATCCAAATGATATTCTCATTAGCGGGTTGCAGCCAAGATCGGCTTTAATCAAAGTTTTATTTGAGCCCAACAGTAAATTAGTTGATTCTGTTACTTATGATATCACTGCCTGGTCGTTGCCCTATGTGTATGGATTGAATGCGTATGCCACGAAGCAAAATCTTTCCGCCGCTGGTGCATGGAGCATGCCTTCAAAAAAAATGACCGATATGGTAAGCAACTATGGCTATGCTTTGCAATGGAAAGGAATGCAAACCGCAAAGGCAGTAGCTCAACTGCTAAAACAAGGTGTTAAACTAAGATATGTTGAAGAGCCTTTTGAATTAAATGGAAATAAATTCGATCGAGGTTCTATACTTATTTTAAAAACAAGCAACAATCCAACTGCCTGGGATGTAGTGCGTACAGTTTGCAATGAAAACAAAACACCTTTATTTCCTATTTCAACTGGCTTTGTAGATAAAGGATTTGATTTTGGAAGCAACAAAGTGCATTTTATGAAAGCACCAAAAGTTGCGCTGCTTACCGGAAATGGGGTATATTCAAATGCTGCCGGCGAAGTTTGGTTTTTCTTTGATCAGCAATTGAACTACCCTGTTACATTAATGAACTTAAACAGCTTTTCTCTAGCTAATCTAGGCTCATTTGACGTACTGATCATGCCTGCTGGAGATTACTCTTTTTTAAATGATAAAGGCAATGCCGAGCAATTGCGAAATTGGATAAGCAATGGAGGTAAACTAATTGCATTAGAATCAACGGTTGGCCAATTATCAAAACTTGAGTGGGCTATTAAACCAAAAAAAACTGATGATAGTGATAAAAAGGATAGCAGCTACGCCTTCTTAAAAAAATATGAAGATAGGGAACGTGAATCTGTTGCCAGTATTACAGCAGGATCAATTTATAAAGTTGAGCTTGATAACACCCATCCACTTGCTTTTGGTTATCCCAACTATTATTATACGTTGAAACAGGATGATGATATTTATGAGTTCATGAAAGATGGTTGGAACGTGGGCATTATAAGAAAAGATGAGGCCGTGGCCGGTTTTGTGGGTCATAAATTAAAACCGAAATTGAAAGACGGATTATTATTTGGAGTTCAGAATATTGGTGATGGCACTATTACTTATTTAGCCGATGGTGTTCTTTTCCGCAATTTTTGGGAAAATGGAAAGTTGATGTTTTGTAATGCCGTATTTTTTGTAGGACAGTAGGAATAGAATCAAACTGAAATTGTTAATATTTTATTTTTTTCTTAGCCCACGGTTTAAACGTGGGCTAATTTATTCAAACGGCTTTAAAGACTTGCCAAATAGCTATTATATTCGCTGAATAAAATCGCCTGATGAAGAAAGTTTCTCATGCTCTTCTTTTTCTCTTTTTCTTTCTGAGCTTGTCGAAGAATAGCCTTTTAGCCCAACCACCAGCTAGCTGGACATCCTCTGATATGTATTTAGCTCTTCGCAAGTTAAATGTGTTAGGATCAGTTCTATACCTCGCTGCTCATCCCGATGATGAAAATACAAGGTTGCTTTCTTATTTTTCCAAAGACAGGATGTATCGGACAGGCTATCTATCTCTGACCAGAGGTGATGGAGGTCAAAATTTAATTGGTAATGAGCAAGGCGTAGAACTAGGATTAATAAGAACCCAGGAATTATTGGCAGCGCGGAGAATTGACGGGGCCGAGCAATTTTTTACCAGGGCCTATGATTTTGGTTTTTCAAAAAACCCCGAGGAAACTTTTACAAAATGGGATAGAGAAAAAATTCTGAGTGATGTAGTATGGGTGATAAGAAAATTTCAACCGGATATCATCATTACAAGATTTCCAACTACAGGCGAGGGCGGTCATGGCCATCATACGGCCTCTGCAATTTTAGCTAACGAAGCCTTTACTGCTGCGGCAGATCCTAAACGTTTTCCTGAACAATTAAAATTTGTAAACCCTTGGCAGGCAAAAAGAATTTTATGGAATACATTCAACTTTGGGGGAACTAATACTACAAGTGCTGATCAATTCAAGCTGGATGTGGGTGGATATAATCCTTTACTTGGAAAAAGCTATGGCGAGATCGCAGCAATTAGCCGTAGCAATCATAAAAGCCAAGGCTTTGGTGCATCAGCTTCAAGAGGTGAGGCTATAGAATATTTCAAGACAACCGGCGGTAGCACTCCAACAAATGATTTAATGGACGACGTTGATCTAACATGGAAAAGAGTAAAGGGTGGAGAGAAAATAGCCGGGATAATTGACAAACTTTCTTCCTCATTCGATCTTCTTCATCCTGAAAGATCAGTAAAAGATTTAGTTGTATTATACCAAACAATCACTACTCTTCCCGATGGTTATTGGAAAAATCAGAAATTAAAAGAAACACAGCAGTTGATCGAACAATGCAGCGGGTTGTTTCTTGATGCAACAACTACGGAGCAATTTGCTGTGCAAACAGATTCGATCAGGATTAATTTTTTTGCAAATAACCGCCTGGGAGTAAACGCCGTTCTCAAAAACATCTCCGTTGATGCCTTTGACTCAACTTTTAATATTTCTCTTCCTAAAAACAAAAACCAGTTTTTTGGAAAAACTTTTTTTGTTCCAACAAGAAAGCCAATCACTCAACCTTATTGGTTGGAAAATAAGATGGAAGAAGGCTATTTTAATGTAAAGGATCAGCAAAAGATCGGTCAGGCAGATGTGGACCCTGCTTATATAACCAACTTCACTTTAAATATTGAAGGGCAAGATTTCAATTTTGCAAAGCCTGTTAAATATAAATTTACCGACCCCGTAAAAGGAGAATTATATCAGCCCTTGGTGATTGTTCCAAGAGTTTTGATTGATATTGATCCAACTAATGTAATTAAAACAGCAAAGGAATCCTCCCTTTTTTCTGTTTCCATAAAAGCGGTTAAAAATTTTAAATCGAATGATGCTTCATTACTAATCGATGAGGATATCACACCAGATTATTTGAAACAACATTTACCTTCGATTGAAAAAGATAGAATAATCACGGATGAGTTTAAAATTTCCGATACGATTACTTATTCTCCTCGACATATATATCTTATGAACGGTAATGAAAATGAGATTTATACCAATAGCCTGAAAACAATCCGCTATGATCATGTTCCTTATATAACATATTATAAAACATCGGAAATAAATTATAGTGTGTTTGATTTAAAAACAATGGGTAAAAAGATTGGCTATATTATTGGCGCTGGAGATAAAGTTCCGGAAGCATTAGAGCAAATGGGCTATGAAGTAACCCTGCTAACAGATAAAGAACTTTCAAGAAATAATCTCGCCCAGTTCGATGCTATCCTTACCGGAGTAAGAGCATACAATACAAATGAATGGATGAATAAATATTACGACAAGCTGATGAAATATATAAATGATGGGGGTAATCTGATAGTACAATATAATACCAGCACAAATATTGGCCCCGTTCGTGCCAGAATAAGCCCATACAATTTTGATATTTCACGAACAAGAATTACGAATGAAAACGCTGAGGTAAAATTTTTAAACCCTGATCTAACCGTTCTAAACTTTCCAAACAAAATAACCCAGGATGATTTCAAAGGGTGGATTCAGGAACGCAGTATTTATCACGCAAGCAATTTCGACAAAAATAATTTCGAGGCTGTTTTTTCCATGCATGATCCCGGTGAAAATGATGATGATGGAAGTCTGATTATCGCTCGCTATGGAAAAGGAACATTTGTCTATACAGGGTTGGTCTTTTTCCGTGAGCTTCCAGCAGGTGTTCCCGGTGCTTATCGCATTATGGCAAACTTAATTGCACTAAATAAACAAAAAGCATTTTGATCAACTTGATTATTCTGATTAAATGATTTAAATGAACAAAGATCAGCAAGCTGACATTACGAGAAGAAACATTGCCGGTGTAGTTGCTATTGCGTTGGGATTAGCACTGGGGCTTTTTATCAAAAGAATAAAACTTGGTTTGATCATTGGAATTGTATTGGGTTTTATTGTTTATTCATTACTGAGAAAAAAATGAACGCAGATAACGATAGGCCGCCATTATTTAAAAGCTGGAAACAATGGTATGTATTTGTGATTGCTTTTTTAGTGCTGCTCATCATTCTTTTTAATTTTTTTACTAAATATTTTTCATGAATTTACTGGATTGGATAGTTCTAATCCTGACGCTTGCCGGCATAATAGCGTATGGGCTTTATAAAAGCCGCACCACCCATAATCTTGATGGTTATTTTCTTTCTAATCGCAGCATGAGCTGGGGTTTGATCTTGCTCAGCATTATGGGTACGCAAGCAAGTGCCATTACATTTCTTTCAGCACCGGGACAAGCATACACCGATGGGATGCGATTCGTTCAATATTATTTCGGGTTACCTATTGCAGCTATTGTTGTATGCATTGTATTTGTACCTATTTTTTCCAAACTCAAAGTTTACACGGCTTATGAATACCTGGAAACGAGATTTGATGTAAAAACAAGAACCTTGACATCTTTTCTTTTTTTATTACAACGTGGTTTGTCAACCGGCATTAGCGTTTTTGCTCCTTCCCTTATTCTTTCTTCTTTGCTTGGATGGAACCTTTACTGGACAAATCTTTTTATGGGTGGGCTGCTGATCATTTATACAGTAAGTGGGGGAGCCAAAGCCGTGGCGTACACCCAGCAATTACAGTTGATCATCATCTTCGTCGGAATGTTTTTAGCGGCTTATCTGGTAGTAAATATGTTGCCTAAGGGAATTGGTTTCTTTGAAGCATTGCATATTAGTGGCAAATTGGGAAAACTAAATGTCATCACAACCGGTATAAAAAATGGAAAATTCAATTGGAGCGATCAGTACAATTTATTAAGCGGGATCATCGGCGGACTTTTTCTCTCGTTGTCGTATTTTGGTGCAGATCAGTCGCAGGTAGGGAGATATTTAACAGGCAGTTCAATCAAAGAAAGCAGGCTGGGTTTGCTGATGAATGGAATTGTAAAAGTTCCTATGCAGTTTCTAATCCTCCTGGTGGGGGCGCTTGTCTTTACTTTCTACCAGTTTAACAATGCACCGATATTTTTTAATAAATCACAAATTTCAAAAGTTGAAAGCTCTTCTTTAAGGGATTCATTTTATGTAGCACAAGCACAGTATTATGTGATCACAAAAGAGAAACAAAAAACTGTAGCCCAATTTGCACAGGCATTGAATGATGATAATAAAGCGAGAGTGAATTTAAAGGCTTCCCAACTTCAGTTTTTACAACTGCAATCAGATAGTTTGCGTGGAAAGGTAAAAAAATGGGTCAAGTCAGCAGGTGGTGATGGAAATGATACTAACTATATTTTTCTTCGGTTTGTTGTTGATTATTTACCAGCCGGTTTAGTAGGCTTGCTCATTGCCATCATTTTTTTAGCGTCATGGGGAAGTATTGCAGCCTCATTGAATTCACTTTCTTCCTGTACCATGGTTGACTTTCATCGACGATTTTCAAAAAAACCGATTACCTCTGAAAAAGAATATCAGTGGTCAAAGTGGTACACGCTGGCTTGGGGAGCGTTTTGTATTATAGTAGCCATGTTTACTTATAATATTGGCAACAGTCTGATTGAAGCCGTTAATGTTCTCGGTTCATTATTTTATGGAGTGATCCTGGGTGTATTTCTTGTTGCTTTCTTTTTTAAAAATATCAAGAACGGTTTCATTGTTTTTCTCGCCGCTTTAATAACTGAGGCATTAGTTCTTACAATCTTTGCTTTAATCAAACTTAACTATTTTCAACTGGGCTTTCTTTGGCTAAATCCGATTGGAGCTTTTGGGGTAATACTGTTTAGTCTTATTTTTAATTGGATGCCCAATAATAAAAGAAAACAGATTGTGCTGAAGGGCGGAGCTAATTAAGAATGATGGAAGGAGTTTTATAATCTTATTCGTCAGGCAATTTTTTTGTTGAACCAATTAATTATTCCTTTCTTTTAGAATTTTTTCCGCTACATTCTTTCCACTTACAAGTGCCGCTTCTACCGTTCCGGGAGATGGACCGTCATAAAAAGCCTCACCTGCAAAAAAAATAGTATTCTCAATAGGTGTGCTAAAAAGTTTTTGCGCCCTTGCAGATTCTATGGTGCTATAGCTATAAGCGCCTTTTGCAAAAGGATCAATCCTCCAATTAGCTATTAATGAAGCAGTCAATAGTTGTTTGATCTCAGCAAGAGGTTTTTTAAAAATGATCGATAAAGATTGCAGCGCCGACTCTAAAATTGTCTTATCATCCTTTCCTTCTAAGTGCCTTGCATGTGATCCTCCTCCCCAGCCTGTAAGCAAAGGATAGGAAGAAGGCAATTGTGTCCACCAGGTTGGAATAGGTGTATTGGCAAAAAGAAACCCGATATTTTTCTTTTTTTCCTCCCAAAAAGCTTCTTTAAACTCCAATAAAATTTTTATTACTGAGCCAAAACCAATTTTTTTTGCAGCATTTACATAATCCTCAATTGCAGGTTGGAAAATGATAGCTGGCTCTGTTTGCAGCATGCCCAATGAAGCGGTAATAATTACCTTGTTGCTATTATATATTTTTTGATCCGTCGTAAAAACGGTTACATCGTCCCTTTGCCAGGTGATTTTTGATACAGTGCTTGAAATATGAATAAGGCCTCCCAACTCATTGCATTGTTGTTCTAAATAATTGATTAATTGATTAAATCCTCCGGGAACACGATATTGTTCATCCTCTTCTTCCATCCATTCTTCACGTAAAGCCAACAGACTTGCCTTAGAAGTATCAGCCAAATCAAAACCCTCCGCAAACCGAATTACGGATCTTCTTAACTCTTCGTATTTTTTATCGCTGAAATTTTTTTCAAGAAATTCATCAACAGTCATATCCTCTTTTACCTGATTCATTTGTTTCATTAATTCCCCCCATCCAACAGTAAAATCATTTTGAGTTGTCCAACCATCATTTGCAATTCGAACCATTGCTCCCTTAACAGGTCTGTAGTCAATATTGGCTTCTTTTAATAGCTGAATGGTCAATGGCGGGTTACCATGAATAAATTCAGCCCCCCTTTCAACTGGCTGCGCAAACGAAGAGTTATTAATGGTATGAATTCTTCCTCCGAGTTGATCCCTTGCTTCGAGAACGGTTACTATATGCCCCTGCTTCAACAATTCACGGGCACTCATCAATCCCGCAGCCCCACCACCAACAATAATTATATTTTCCGTCTTCTTTTTGAAAATCTCATTCATACATATCAATTAGCAGAGGAAAGGAATAGCAGAAGCTATTTGTCAATATTCAATTTTATATTCAAATTTGGAGGGGTCTTCAAAAAAATCGTCGCTGGTTACAGAAACGGTTACTTTCTTTTTATCATCTGATAATTTTAAAGCTTTGCCCTCTGCTTTTTTAGCAGGGCGAGGGAGATTGATGATATAATTTACGTTAATGGGTGATCCCATGCTTGACATTTGCTTGAGAGATTGCATATACTGATCATCTGAGGCGGTGGCGTACTTTGCTTTATTTAAAGTTTTTGAAATGAGTTTGTCAGTAAAATTCACATCAAAAAAATCATCAAAAGCTTTGATCTGTGGTTTTTCTCCAGTGCCCAAGCCCGACGGCATTTGTTCGCCGCTTGTTAATTTCTTCGACATAGCTTCAGATACTTTCGGCATAGATGCACTTAACATTTGTATATCATTAAGCTTTTGAAAGGGAAAAATTGATTTCATAATTAATTTTTCATCCTTCATATTCATGGTGAGCTTCATGCTACCTTGATTAATGATCTTTTTTTGCTGAGCTGTGAGGCCCGTTATGCTGTCTGCAATACCCGCTAATAATATTGTAGTATCTGTGTTTGGGATTTTTTCAGCATCATTATTTCCCATTGTCTTTAGCATGCCAACCATATTGCTCATATCAGAAGTATTGCTGATTGAACCGCTTCCGTCCTTATTGATTGTAATTTCTTGGGTGGTTTCACATCCCACAAGCAAAATCATGGTGCTTACAAGTAAAAAGAGAACAATTTTTTTCATCGCATTTGTTGTTATTAGTTCAGAATAATATGACAAAAATAACTCAGGCTATCATCTTAACTACCATTTCTTTTAGTAAAGAAGCATCTGATGTGCCTGAATTATTGATGCCTATACTTTTAAGATTGTAATCGCTTAATAAAAGCATTAATTTTTCTATGTCGGAATAGCTATAAATGGTAACTGTTCTTAGATAGTCTTTGATAAAAAATGGGTTAATGCCTAACGAGGTTGCCACTGTTTTTTCATCTCTTGTATTTAAGCCATAAATCATAAA
>DASYQS010000007.1:0-5137 GCA_036005185.1 Chitinophagaceae bacterium
TGTTAATTGTTTGTTGTCGGTTTTGTTTCAGGCGGCTCACTATTCTCCTTCTTCAATTCTGAGCTCTGCATTGGCTTCCCGTTGGCAGCTTGTGGTTTGGGCCGACTTCTATGCTTTTTTCTTCAGTCATTTCAAGTGATACTTGCTTTTCAGCAATGTGATTAGATCAAACGCTTGTTTCCTTGGTCCTGTTGAAGTAAACAAATTTTCCTCGGTAAGTTATCCAAAAATTTTTATTTTACCTTTTAAATCAAACCAACAATCATGCAACCGAAAACCATCAACATTCTTTACTGGGTGTTTACTATTCTATTTGCGGCACTGATGATATTTTCTGCTTATGGCAGTATACTTGTGAACGAAGATGCAAAGACACTGATACATGATCAGCTTGGCTACCCGATGTATTTTATTTCATTCACAGGTTACGCTAAGCTGATTGGAGCAATTGCTATTTTAATTCCCGGATTAAAAACAATAAAAGAATGGGCTTATGCCGGTTTGTTTTTCGACCTGGTCGGCGCTGTATATTCCGGTATTGCATTGGCCGGGAAAATGGACCCCATGATGGCTTTCATGTTAATATGGTTTGTTCCAGGCATCCTGTCTTACATTTTCTGGAAGAAAAAAATGAAACTGGAAATGCAGCGATGATATATTCAGCTTTTAACGAAAGATGGCGTTCGGTTTGAACGCCATTAATTTGGATCAGTAGCCCCGACAGGAATCGAACCTGTATCTAAAGTTTAGGAAACTTCTATTCTATCCATTGAACTACGGGGCCAAATAATTCCGATCTGAGATTCTTGTGAATCTAAATGGCAAAAATAATAGTTTATTAGTTAGGCTATTTGATTCTCTATATCTTTCAGCATTCAAATTTCCATCATGAAATTTTGCTTCTCTTTTCTTCTACTCACTTTTGCATTCACATGTATGTCGAATAAATCGCATGCCCAATCAAAGGCCTCATTAAACCATATCGCCATTTATGTGGTTGATCTTAAAAAAAGTACTGCTTTTTATAAAAATATTGTCGGGCTTGATACTATTCCCGAACCTTTTCATGATGGTAAGCACACTTGGTTCAGCATAGGCCCTAAATCTCATTTGCACGTTATACAAGGAGCAACATCGGCTACTCCTCATGATAAAAACAACCACTTATGTTTTACTGTTTCTTCTGTTGAAGATTTTGTAGCTGTTCTTAATAAACACAATATCGAATACGAAAACTGGGCTGGAGAAAAAGGACGGGTAACCGCTCGAGTAGATGGTGTAAAACAGATTTATTTTAAGGACCCCGATGGTTATTGGATTGAAATTAATGATGCTCGGCAGTAATGAAAAATAGATAAAAGATAAAGTGAGTAGATAAAAGTTGGTATGACAAGCCTTTATCTTTTAGTTTTTATCTATTCTCTAAAAAACTATCCTCTCTCAACTCTCAACAATCATTTCTATCTTTGCACTCCTCAAATTGTGATGTATGAAGTTTTATAACCTGCTGATTAAATACAGACTTTATATCGGAATCGTCCTCATTATTGGCGGTGCAGCTGTTAATCTGGGCACGTCGTTTTGGCCTGCATTTCCTTTATATTTTGTGGGAGTTATTTTAGTGATTGGTCATTTTTTCTTTGGCCCTCTGCGCTTAATACAAGAATATCTTGAAGCCGGCGATATTGAAGGGGCAGAAAAAGTTTTGAATTCAATAAAATTTCCTGGCCTTTTATATAAGCCCATTCGCTCAGTGTATTATACACTAAAGGGAAATGTAGCCATGATGAAGCAGGATTTTGAAGGAGCCGAAAAAATGATGAAAAAAGGTTTGGATCTCGGCATGCCAATGAAAGAAGCCGAAGGCGCAAGCATGCTGCAAATGGGAATGCTGGCGATGCAGAAAAATGATTTAAGACAGGCTGAAAGCTATATTCGACAAGCTATCCGTAAAGGCCTGCCCGATAAAGAAAATGAAGCCGCTGCTTATTTGCAAATGTGCAGCATCATGATGAATAAAAGAGAGTTTCGTGCAGCAAAGGATTTTTTTCGTAAATCAAAAGCATTAAAACCCACTACTCCGCAGATCGTTGACCAAATAAAGCAAATTGAAAAATATATCTCAAGAATTCCCGGATAGCTTAACAGCAAAAAAGGTTGGCAGCAGCACTGCCAACCTTTTTTCAAAGAGTAATTAATCAATTTAATTTTTCCAGATGCACATCCAATCTTTTCGCTTTTTTGAAATATTCAACAACCAATACTTGCCCCTGTTTGGCAGGCAATACAAATGAACGGCTTGCATCTGATTTCGTATTGATCTTGTCTGTTGTTACCTTGCCCTCGTTATAGCTAATAGAATTGAAAGTGCTTCCCTTATAATCTTTTCCTCTCACGTAGTCGCTATAACAAACCGTGAATGAAGTAACATCTTTATTGGTTTGTGTATAGGCATAATCAAATTCACCATAAGTATATTTAATCAATTTGCCCAGCAAAGGAGTGCTTACAAATTCAGATCCACTCTGTAATTCCACGCTATTTGAATTTTTGTCATATATCTTGGCCTCTTTTACATTAAAACCCTTATCAAATTTTATCAAGATTATGTCTGTTACTTTAATCTTTACCGTGCTTATGTTGCTGTTTCGGGTAAGCATGGCGGCAGCTATGCCTAAGGCACTGGCTACTTTTTTATATCCTTCGCCAATAGCGAAAATATTTCCATCGGCGGTTTGCACAATACCGTGAACATACATGAAACCAAAGTCCTCAATTTTTCCCTTTGAGCTCACATTCAAATATTTTCCAAGTTCAAGGTCCCATGAACAGTATTTTTCATTTAATACGGTTCCTTTTTCATCAATGCCCCAAAAGGCAAACCCAAGCGATTTGTCTTTTGCTATATTTCCATTTGGATTAAAATATTCTCCATAGATATAGGCTCGCCCATCATTCATTACCGACATGCTTGCAGGATAAAATTTATATTTGGAATCAGTTGTTTTTTCAAACACTTGTTTTCCTGTTTCCAGCGATAGCCCAAGAATAGTTGATTCAGGATTTTGATCAAACATGCCGCTGAATTTCAGCACTTCAATGTAAACAACCCCATTAAAAGTACCCAAGTAATCACCCACAAATTTTTTAGCCCCAATAGTAGGTGTGTAAGTCCATTGCTTTTGCTTTTGTGATGAAAAAAAATCGATCTGGAATGTATAGTCCTTGTCTTCGCGGCTGGGCATGTTTGAAATAAATCCCAGGCCATCGATGGGGTATAAACCTTTATAGGTTTGTTCTTCATCATTTACCATCAAGTAGCTTTGCTCCAAATATCTTTTTTCTTTTTTTGTAAGCTGCCTGTTATATGTAAATTTCTTTTTTCCGTCTGCACCATAAACCTGGTATTCAAATGTTTTGGCATCGTCGTTATAAAATAAAAATATCAGGTCAGTACCATTAAAAGATGATTCAAGAATTGTTACATCTTTTGAATCCTGGAACTTGATATCTTTCAGTACTTTCAAATTATTGTCCACGATACGGAGAGTATATTCATTTGTTTTTTTATTGATCTTATCACTCACATAAAAGAAATAATAACCTTTTACATCAGAACCTTCTTTAATGGCATCGGAGCTGCGGAGCACTGCCTTTTGGACATTTTCAATAGTTAAGTTTTGCGCTTGAGTGTAAAAAGCAAGGAATAAAACAGAAATTGCTGTAAGCAGATGTTTTTTCATGTTTGATGGTTTAAGTGGTTTAGTTTTTTTGTTTTTGTATTTTTTTTATTTCATCCCGAAAACCAGGGTAGTCTTTCATTTGTTCATAGTGCTGTTTACAAAACTGATAATTCAGCGTGGTTATTTCGTCCAATTTTAACCTGTTTAACATGCGTAGCAAAAGATTATAATCGTCTGGATATCTTTTATCTTCTGCGTCAACCATTAACCCTAATCTATGAGCTTTTTGGTTTTCATAGATATGGTTCAAGCATCTTGAAACGGAATAAACAGCCATAGAAGTATTTTCTCCCGCCTGCAACATCAGAAGATTGTAATATAAATTGCGGCTTAGACTCTTCTCGGTAAAACATTCTTCTATCATTTCTAAGAACAGGTCCTTTTTAAGCTGTTTAAATATTCTTTCATCTACTAAAAATTTTTTGCCAGATTGTAATGCCATTCTTTCCAAAGAATCTTCAAGGAATGCGATGCGACGTTCACAGTCAGGATGAGTTTTTAGTGAATCTTTTTCCTTTTTTGTGAGCGGAGCATCATCTTCATTTAACTGACTGAAGATTGCAGATTCTTTTTCAACCCATTTTTTCTTAAACGGATATTCATTAAAATTAAACGTTTGTTCCAACACCAGTGGTTTAAAAAGGAGTGAGTCATCCATTTTATTCAATGATGTCAGTGCGGTTTTAATTGCGCCGCAATCGTACCCAGTATTTTTCATATGTTGAAATGCCCACCTGTCGGCTTCAGCCTCATTGTCACGATTGTGACGCCTGCTGTCAAATGTCATCGATTTAGCCAATTCCTCTGTTTGCTGGCCTACGCGATATTGTTGCTTTGATAATTTTTTTAATTCTTTTTGATAGGCCTCGCTGTTTATTGTTTCCACATATTTTTTTATCGTTTTACCGCTGTGATCAAGATGATAATGTGCCAGCTCGTGACAGATCACAAAAACCAATTCAGCTTCATTATCCAGAAAGATCATGAGGCCGGCATTGATAGCTATGCTGCCATCGCCCATGCTGAATGCGTTGGGCCACCAATCACGGGTAAATACTATTCTGGCATCAGTACCTTTAATGTCCGGGTTTGCTGTAATGATTTTTTTTACTATCGATTGCAGGTAATTGTTGGCATCAGGGGAAGTTAAAGGTCGGGAACTTTGCCAAAGTGAGCTGATCTCTTTAAATCGCTGTTCGTAGATTTTTTTATAATCAACTTGATATTCCTTACCTAAGGAACTAATTATTTCCGTTTCCTTTTTTAAAGATTGCTCATAATAGTTTTTCCGTAAAATAGTATCGTCTTTTTTAAAACTATAGACAGGTCCCAATTGTGCTTTGGTGAATAAGCTAATCAAACAAAATAGAAAAGGAAAGATTTTTTGGTGGAAC
>DASYQS010000008.1:0-155865 GCA_036005185.1 Chitinophagaceae bacterium
CTGGGCATACTTCAGGCCTGGTGGCGTAATTGAAGTGAATGCCGGCGTGAAACATGATGGAACGATCACGGCGTGGAAATTTAATAACTACAATTCTGGTGGGGCTGGACTGGATACTCAATATAAAGTCAACAACAAACAAGTTGAACATATTCCTTGCAATACGCCATTAGCACAAGGATCGTATCGTGGGCTTGCTGCAACAGCGAATGTGTTTGCTCGCGAATGCCACATGAACGACCTCGCGGGTTTGATCAAAATGGACCCGCTTGCTTTTCGATTAAAAAACCTGGACGACGATCGCTTTATCGCGGTGCTGCAAACTGCCGCAAAGGCCTTTGGCTGGGGTGGCTCCAAAACGCCTGGTCATGGTTTTGGTATTGCAGCCGGTTTTGAAAAAGGCGGTCATGTTGCCACATGCGCCGAAGTAATGGTAAATAGTGATAAGGAAGTAAAGATGATTCGTATAACACAGGCAATTGAATGTGGCGCTATTGTTAATCCGCATCATTTGGAAAACCAGGCGATGGGTTCCATTATACAAGGCCTGGGCGGCGCATTATTTGAAGCAGTGGATTTTGCCGGTGGCAAGATTGTTAACTCCGGCCTTTCTGCTTACAGGGTTCCCCGCTTTAGTGATGTACCCAAAATTGAAATAATATTAATAGACCGCAAAGATCTTCCATCGGCCGGTGCAGGCGAAGCATCGATCATTGGTATTGCACCCGCCATCCGTAATGCCATAGTTGACGCCACGGGCATAGCCTTGAATACTTTGCCAATGATACCAAACGGAGTGCTGAAAGATAAAAGTGAATAGATAAAAGTAAAACTGACTGATACCACGGCGTGCAAGCTCATAGTTTAAAGCTATTTGCTTTACTACATGCATTCGCGTTGTTGCTGCAGAGAACAAAACGGGAAGCTTCTTCAATATTGAACACCAACAAGGCCGTGCTCTTGGGTGGTGAGTTATCAGTCCTCAGTTGTCCACTCATTACATTCTGCGTTTTTTGAGGTTACCATTGTCTCCGCTGAACGTTCAATCCAAATCAAACCGCCCTTTGGCACGATCTTATAATCAGTTAAGGTGTGATCATGCGGACATGAAAACTATTCCTTTTTATTTTTTGTTGATTACTGTTTCGGTTTCAGGTCAAACCGGTGATTTTCAATTAAATAATTTACAACAACGATCAAATATTCGAATCCCTGCAAATCCAAAACTAAGGGGTAATGGCTTCACACGGTTCTTAATAGGGGAAAATTATAGAAAGGAATGGACAGATAGTATTCATGTTCCTGTCCTAAATTTTAAAACAGATTTTGGCGGACTAAAACCCGATAAAGAAGGCGGTGGTAAACAGACCCGCACTTTACATTTAGACGATGGTGATGGAAAACACTGGGTGTTGCGATCTGTTGAAAAATTTCCCGAAAAAATAATTGCACCTGAACTAAAAGGAACCATATTCGAAACACTTATTCATGATGGACTTTCGGCTTCTTATCCTTACGGTGTTTTATCCGTTGGAACCTTAGCACGTGCAGCCGGTGTACCTTTTTTCCCGAATACAGTTGTTTATATCCCTGATGATGCTGCTCTTGGTGAGTTTCGGTCAAAATATAAAAATACATTGTCATTATTGGAATTAAGAACGATAGCGGATAAAGACGCGAAAATGTATGACACGGAAGAAATTATTCCGGAGCTACAACAATCAAACAAAAAAACCATAGATCAAAAAGCAGTATTGAGGGCAAGACTGCTCGATAATTTCATCATGGATTTTGACCGGCACGAAGCTCAGTGGTTGTGGATAGAAAAGGAAATGAATGAAAGAACTTTTTATTATCCTATTCCTAAAGACAGAGACCAGGCATACTTTAACATCGAAGGTCCTTTGCCCAGATTATTAAGTGGCAGGCCTTCACTAGGTCCTATACAGGGACTAAGGGCAAAGCCCAAAAACATTCTCACCTTCAATTATCCTGAAAGAACTTTCGACCACACCTTTTTAAATGAGCTGGATGAACAGACATGGAATGAGGAGATTGATCAGTTTATTTCAAGCATGACAAACTCAGTTATTGAAAGTTCAATGAAAAAACAACCGGAGGAAATTCAACAATATCATGGTGATGAAATTGCTGTTATTTTAAAAAATAAAAAATCTTCTTTCAAAGAAGATATGTTGGGATATTACCGGTTTATCTCCAAAACAGTTTCTGTGGTTGGCAGCAATGACGACGAGGTGTTTACGATCACGAAAAGCTCAGATGGAACTGTAAAAGTGCAGGTGCAGGATAAAAAAGGGTTTATCACATACAGCAGGCAATTTGATCCTTCTGTAACCAAAGAAATAAGAATATATGGCCTGGAGGGCAACGATCAATTTTTGGTGGATGATGAAACCAGCCCTATTGTAATCAGACTGGTTGGCGGACCTGGTGATGATGTATTTGTTAACAATGCCAAAGGGGGGAAAGTTTTTGTGTATGATGTGTCTTTTGAAAACAACACCATTACGGGTGGTGGTTTCAGAAATAAAATTTCATCTGACCCTTTAAATAATGAATACCGGCGAATAAATAGTGACTATAACTCTTCCGCGTTGGGCATCTTCGCTGAGTATTACAGAGAGGGCGGCTTCTTTTTAGGGCCCAGTTATAAAATCACCACTCAGGGATTTAGAAAAGAACCTTATGCAAGTAAACATTTCTTTTACGTAACCAAAGCATTTACCTCAAGTGCATGGCATGTTCAGTATGATGCCGATTTTATGAAAGTTGGTCGTAACACCGATCTTTTATTGAGAAGTGACGCAAAACTGCCTACTGTAAGAACTCGTTTTTTTGGTTATGGAAATAATACGGTGTTTGATAAGAGCAAGGGGTTGAAGTATTACAAAATTCACTACACATCGATTGAGGGTTCATTGATGGCAAGTACTTCGATTACTTCATGGCTTCGGTTAAAATATGGTCCGGTACTGCAGTATTTTAAAATTCCGGAGACAAGAAATGAGAACCACTATATAGAGTCTGTGTATTCGCCTGAGACTGCCAAAAGCACCTTTGATAGCAAATGGTACGCTGGTGGTGAAGTGAGAGCCACAATCAATACAAGGAATAACGATTTAGTGCCAAAGCGAGGGATCTTTTCCAATATTTATACAAGACAACTGGTTGGCATTAACAAGAACACCAATACTCTTAACCAGGTTGGTGCCGATCTCTCAATCTATACTGATGTTCTTTTGAAAAACCATATAATCATTGCGGCTTCATTTGGAGCCAATCACAATTTTGGAAGTTTTGAAATTCCACAGGCCCAGTATCTTGGTCGAAGGCAATATTTGAGAGGATTCAGATCATACCGTTTTGCAGGAAGGTCAAACGCCTACAATAATATCGAGCTGAGAATAAATTTTGGCGATGTGAATTTTTATGTATTGAGGGGCCCATTTGGTGTTCTTGGATTTCATGATGTGGGAAGGGTTTGGATACCCCGAGAAGACTCCGACACCTGGCACAGAGGTTACGGAGCTGGTATTTGGATGGCGCCATTCAATAAAATTGTTGTGAGCGGATTGCTGACTTATTCCAAAGAAGAGAACGCATACCCGATGGTAACATTTGGGTTTCAATTTTAAAAAACGCAGCTATGAAGGTCTTTTTTGCTCTATTGGTTCTTCCGCTTTTTTCAGCCAGTCAGACCGTGCATGTAAAAGACGGCAGCATTTTGTACGAAGGCAAAGAAAAAGTTACAGGAGTTTCCGCATCTGAAATCTATAACAGGATTCAACATATTCTTCCGTCATTGATTGATGACTATCAAATTGAAAAACAATCTGCAAATGCAGTGAGGGCAAGAGGGGAACTGAATCTCAAAACACCGTTTAACATTATTCGCACAGTTCATTATTCAATGGAACTGAGGGCAGTTGAAAACGGGTATGAATATCTCATCGACAGCGTGTCATTTACCGAACGAAAGCGTGGCGAAAAACCGAGCACGAAATCTTCAAAAGAAGTTTTAGACAATATGAGTGAACAAGGAGCTATCGTTGGCGAGACGGAGAGATTACTCAATGAAACAGATATGAGGTTTCAAAAGTTGTTGGCGGTGCTGAGGACAAGAGTCAAAAGTAAGAAGTAAAAAGTCAAAGGCCCCCGGTGAGGAGCCTTTTTGCTTCCTCAAGATTAAGTGTCTTTATTCTCTTTTTGGCTTTGCGCATTTTTTCACTGTTTTTTGGCAGAAAGCTGCAGCATGGAAAGATAAAAGCAGTAGTCATAGTGTGACGATCTTCATAATAAGGATTATTGTTCAAATTTAAAGCACAGCGGGAATGAAAGCAAGCTGCATAAAACACCAATCGATAAATGTCCTTACGACTTTTTCAATGTTTTTTAATTCTTGACTTGGTTAAATAAAAAATCACTAGACGCTTAGTTCAGCCAAATAAAAAAGCGATGCATAACATCGCTTTGAATTTACATAGGGTGCTATTAATATCGTTTGTGCTTTTTATCACGGTGCCTGCCATACAAATAACCGCCTGCCGCGCCTGCTACACCACCAATCACTGCGCCTTTTACACGATTGTGGTCGCCAGCAACTACGGCTCCCAAAACCGCACCAGCGCCTGCACCTATGGCTGTGCCTTTTGCCGCACTGCTCCAACCTTTCTTTTTAACTGTTGTGCTTTGCGCCTGGTAAGATGACCGGCTGGTATAGCTTCTGTGATGAGAAACTGATGTTTTCCGGGTGCTGTAATGCGTGGTTGGATAAGTTGTTGCCATGTGAGCGCTGCTGGCATTGTGTGCATCAGCGGGATAATTATGATACATGGAAGTATCGGGCATATTATAC
This sequence comes from Chitinophagaceae bacterium, assembly GCA_036005185.1. GTDB lineage: Bacteria > Bacteroidota > Bacteroidia > Chitinophagales > Chitinophagaceae > VBAU01. The sequence goes on from DASYQS010000008.1 coordinate 4,877, forward strand.
ATTGAGGTATCGGATGAATTAGTTAAATCACTATGCCCCTTATTTCATTCAATAAAAGAATCACGAATGTGGCTCCCACTATTGTAGACAATGCTATGATGATTATTTTTCTCATATTCATATTTGAAAAATTTTAGTCAACACCATCTGTTTTTCAATGACCATGCCACGAGAATTTATTTCCGTTTAATGCTCTGTAAAAACTATTAACGAACTGGCGGCCTTTTGTTTTTATATGACTTCCGATTGTAAACTGTAGGGATTGTTATTAGCAAAGATCTTCAATTGTAAGGGTGCTGACATGTGTATTGTACAAATAAGAGTTGGAAATTTTTTTACAATTAAATAGGATTTATTCAATTAAAAACAAGGACATGAAAAATTTATTTTTGATCTTAGCCATCTCGGGATCTTTAATAGCTTGTAATAATGCAAGTGAGTCAACAGAAAATAAAAAAGACTCTCTCGATTCCATTGCAAACGAAAAAAAGGATGTAATTGATTCCACAGCGGAACAAAAAAAAGATATGGTTGATTCAACAACGGCAATGAAGAAAGAAGCCCTGGATAAAATGGATTCAGCGAAAAGAAAGGACTCTAGCAGGCACAGACGTTAAATCCTATGATGCTAAAGTCTTCTCACCAAGTTTTAACTAGTTGCTTTTTGTCGACTACTCCCGTTGCGAAACTCACTGGCCGCCGGCAGTAGGCCTTTGCTTTTCCGTTGTGGGTGGTGCGCCAAGCGGGACTATTCTTATAGAGCACGACACTCTATTATTCATTTAGCTTCTGCCAATGCATAGCTTGTGCTTCTGCCTCCGGCCGCTTCTCTTTTTAGGATCTTTCTTTCCAATAAATCCTGTATATCACGCAAGGCTGTATCCTGCGAGCACTTGGCAATCTTTGCCCATTTGGAGGAGGTAAGTTTTCCAACAAAACCATCCAGCAATTTATTGAGCAATAAAACCTGCCGGCTGTTGAAAACTGTTTTTGCATGTCTTTCCCAAAACTTTGCTTTATTCAATACTACGGCAAGGGTTTCATCGGTTGCCATCAATGCACGGTTAAAACAATTCAGAAACCATTCCATCCATTTGGTTATATCCAGCGATCCTTTCTGTGTTTGCTCCAGTGTATTGTAGTAATCATTTCTTTCTTTCCTGATCTGTGCCGACATACTGTAAAAACGTTGGGCCGACTCATCGGCACGGGCCAGTTGCATATCGGCAATGGCTCGTGCAATACGCCCGTTGCCATCATCAAAAGGATGTATGGTAACAAACCATAAATGAGCAAGGGCGGCTTTCAGCACGGGGTCCATGCTATTCTCCTGATTAAACCAGTCAATGAATTTTTTCATTTCATCTTTTAGCACTTCGGCATCTGGCGCCCGGAAATGGACTTTCTCTTTACCTATGGCACCTGATACTACCTGCATAGGATCATCCTTTGGATTGTTTCGCCATTTGCCTACAACTATTTTATGCATGCCGCTGGTACTAGTGGGGAACATGGCGGCATGCCAGGTAAATAATCGTTTTGCAGTGATTGGTTCACTGTAATGTTGTGTGGCATCAAGCATCATTTCTACCACGCCATCAATATGCCGGTCGGCCGGTATAAGTCCGGCTATTCTTAACCCGAGTTTTCTGGCAATGGAAGAACGAACCTGGTCAGCATTCAACACTTCGCCCTCGATCTCGCCTGACTTCACCACTTCAACAGTAAGTGAATGCAAGGTGGCTTCTGTTTGCAGAGAAAACCCCAGTGCTTCCATTTTGCCAAATATTCTTCCCTGCCGGTGACGAACCGAAGACAGCAGCCCGGCTATCTTTTTTTCATCCCAATAAAACCCCGGCCAGCCCGGGAGCTCATAGATATATTTTATTAATCTCCGCATAATCTGCGGTGAAAATAGGATTTTTTCTCCGCACTGTCAAATTATTCACCGCAAAGCATGCGGTGAATAGGCTCGTTATTCACCGCAGCACCTTTTGTTCCCATTACTCACCACCAACCTACAAGCTCACTACATTTGCACGGGATAGCTATTCAAATTTTCAATCAAGCCTTCAAAAAATGGGTGTAAATAAAATGGATTATGATGCTGTTGTAGTGGGTTCAGGGCCGAATGGGCTGTCGGCTGCTATTACTATGCAGCAAGCAGGGCTTTCTGTATTGTTGGTGGAAGCAAAAAATTCAATTGGCGGAGGTCTGCGATCTGCAGAACTCACCTTGTCTCATTTTATTCATGATGTATGTTCCGCTATACATCCCTTAGCAACCGCCTCTCCATTTTTTAAAACCCTTCCGCTGGAGCAGCATGGATTGGAATTTATTTTTCCAACCATTGCTGCAGCTCATCCTTTTGATGATGGCAACGCCGCTGCCTTGTATTCCTCATTGGAACAAACAGCGCAAACATTGGGTGAAGATGAAACGACTTATCTGAAGCTGATGAAACCATTGGTACAAGATTGGCCTCTTATTGCACCCGAAATACTTAGACCTTTGCAATTTCCAAAACATCCCATGGCTATGGCTCGTTTTGGTTTCAAGGCTCTCACCTCTGCGAATCATTTAGCCAAACGTTTTCATTCTGCAGCCGCAAAAGGACTCTGGGCGGGAATGGCAGCTCATTCTATACAATCATTATCGAATGCTGCTTCATCGGCTAGTGCATTAGTTTTAATGGCTGCCGGGCATGTAACAGGATGGCCTATGGCAAAAGGAGGAGCAAACTCGATTGCGAATGTGCTTGCTTCTTATTTTGTTTCATTGGGTGGCGTGATAGAAACTAACTTTTATGTTCGTTCGCTGAATCAGTTGCCGTCTTCTCGTGCTGTATTATTTGATGTTACTCCCAGGCAGTTGCTGCAAATAGCAGGACATAAATTTTCATCCATCTATAAATGGCAATTGGAAAGATATCGCTATGGCATGGGTGTATTTAAAATTGATTGGGCATTAGATGGACCCATACCTTTTACTGCATCAGCCTGTAGGCAGGCGGGAACGGTGCACATAGGAAACACCTTGGAAGAAATTGCAGCCTCCGAACAGTTAACGGCAGAAGGAAAATTTTCTGAAAAACCTTTTGTACTGTTAGCTCAACAAAGTTTGTTTGATGCTTCGCGGGCGCCGGAAGGAAAGCACACTGCCTGGGCTTATTGTCATGTGCCGAATGGATCGCAAACAGATATGACTAAGCAAATCGAAAAACAAGTAGAACGATTTGCTCCTGGTTTCAGAGAGCGAATAATAGGAAGACATGTGATGAATACAGCGCAACTGGAAGAGTATAATCCTAATTATATTGGAGGTGATATCGTTGGCGGCACCATGGACCTAGGACAATTGTTTACCCGTCCGGCATTGAGGTTATCACCTTACAAAACTTCAGCAAAAGGAATTTATATCTGTTCTTCTTCCACACCTCCAGGTGCAGGTGTGCATGGCATGTGCGGATATCATGCCGCGAAAAGAGCGTTGAAAGATGTTTTTAATAAAAAGGCTGCACGTCTGTGACGCTTTGTGTTTTTCTCCGTGTCTCCGTGGTTTATTTTTTTTACCACGGAGGGCATTGAGTTTATACAGAGGGACACGGAGGTTTAATGATTAAGGTTTATATCTCTGTGAAGCTCTGTGTTTTTCTCCGTGTCTCTGTGGTTTAATCTTTTTTTTACCACAGAGGGCATTGAGTTTACACAGAGTGACACAGAGGTTTTATGATTAAGATTTGGACTAGCGGATAGTTATTAAATTCATACAGAGCTTAGTTAATTTCCCGAACTTTCAGGCACTCTGATTGCTGCTAACTAAGTGCCTTCTTCAATCCAAATTAAATGAAGTGAACAACGAGACGGTCAGCGATTATGAAGAACTCCCAAGTGAGGAAGTTGCCCGGCCAACCTACTGGCTCACGAGGTTCATGATCCTCCGCTTGCTGGGAGTTATTTATGCGATAGCCTTTCTCGTTGCTATCAATCAAATTATTCCTTTGATCGGATCACATGGACTCACTCCGGTAGAAATTTATCTCAAGCGAGTCAGCGCATTACTTGGTTCAGAGGGAGCTGGCTTTATGCGATTGCCTTCCATCTTTTGGTTCTGGCATTCCGATCAAACTCTTCTCACTTTCGCTTGGATTGGATTTGTTCTTTCATTAGTTGTAATTGCAGGCTTCGCAAATGTGCCAATCCTTGCTGTTCTCTGGATGCTTTACATGTCCTTTGTTCACATAGGACAAGAGTGGTATGGATATGGCTGGGAGATCCAGCTTACTGAAACCGGTTTTCTCGCAATCTTTCTTTGTCCACTACTTGACATGCGCCCATTTCCACGACACGCACCGCCTCTACCCATCATTGTTTTATTTCGTTGGTTGATTTTTCGCCTCATGCTTGGTGCGGGCTTGATCAAAATTCGCGGTGATGAAATTTGGCGCAACGGCACTGCACTCAATTATCATTTCGAAACACAACCTATTCCGGGTCCATTGAGCCGGTGGTTTCATTTTCTACCACACACAGCTTTGAAGATCGGAGTTTGGTTTAATTGGCTTGCAGAGTTGATAGCACCATTTTTTGTATTCTGGCCAAGGATTGCACGGCACATTGCGGGAGTTATAATTATATTACTCCAAGTTACACTCATCCTCAGCGGCAACCTCTCATTTTTGAACTGGCTTTCCATCGTTCCCGCCCTTGCTTGTTTTGATGATGGGTTCTGGTCGAGAATTCTTCCGCGCCAGCTTGTGCGCAAGGCCGAAGCCGCTAAGGAACGTGCCGAAGTTTCCAAACCTATGATGATCACTGCTTGGATCGTAACTGTAATTATTGGATTTCTTAGCTTCCAACCTATAGCCAATATGCTGTCTCCAAGACAAATCATGAACACCTCATTCGATCCTTTAGATTTGGTAAATACTTATGGTGCATTTGGAACGATAGGAAAGGAACGTTTCAATGTAGTGTTCGAAGGAACGATGGATGAAGATTCGAGTGACAATGCGAACTGGAAACCTTATATCTACAAAGGTCTGCCTGTATTACTTGATAAGCGTCCGCCACAAATTGCTCCTTACCAGTTGCGCTTAGACTGGCAAATGTGGTTTGCTTCTATGTCGTCTCCTGATGAATATCCATGGACAGTAAATCTTGTCTCGAAACTTCTTCATAATGATCGTGATGCTTTAGGTTTATTTGCGAGCAATCCATTTCCCAACAAGCCACCGCGATACGTCCGCGCCATTTTGTATCGCTACAGCTTTGCAAAGCCGGGTAATCTGCAAGCCCTTTGGTGGAATCGCGAACGGATCAATGTGTGGCTTCCGCCAATGTCTGCCAACGATCCACGATTGATTGAATTTCTAAAAACTCTTTGATAAAAATTATTTTGAATGATGAGTGATATTCTACATTCATCATTTCATGTTATACAGCCTGTAGAATCTGGTTTGCATCCAGATTCAATTTATCATGTAACGCTTTTATAAAATAAATATCTGGTTTTTGTTTGCCACTCATGATCAGCGAGAGCTTGGCTTCGCTTACGCCAAGTAATCTTGCTGTGTAATGCTGTTTCAGTTTCAACTGAAACATTTTCATCCGTATCATATCGGGCAGGGAAGAAGGAATTGGAAGCGGCTCATGAATATCTTCATAATCTTCGGCCGCTTCTGCTAATATGCGAAGACGTTCCAATTCTTTTTCGCTAAGATTTTCTTCACCTTTTTTCATCAAAGCGTTGATCTCTTTCATGGTGAGTTCATAAACCTCCTTGCTTTGAATTTTTTTCCTACGTATTTTCATTTTTTTAGCTGGCTTTCCAGCTTTGCCGTTCGGTTTACGCCTGGCCCTTGCCTTCGATCTAACGCGTCGGGTTTTCTGCATCATAATTTTTTTCATTTTGAGATTCCACATAAATCCCGGAATTCTGTTCCGGGCTATCCACTCATAGGTCGGATAGTTTAACTTTGTCGTACTCTGCGTGCGTACCAATAAAACGAATGAACACTGTACGAGCTTTGAAAATAATCCTGGCAATTAGCCTGTACTTATTTCCTCCAATGTTAAATACATAAAGACCGCTTCCCACAGAATCTGTTGCTCCGAACACCTTCTTAACATCTGCAAAATTTGCCCAATCGCTTTCTTTCGCCTTTAAATACCAGTTAAGCAGAGCATTGGCAGATTTTGGATGCATTTCGATGAACTCATTAATGGCTCTTTTCGAAATTACAACCATGGCAGGTTTTGATCTTCGTGTATTTTCCCCGATTTTTTCAAAGATAAAACATTTTTCTTCATTCTAAAATGAATTTAGAAAATCTAAATTTTATTTGATTCTACCCCGCTTCGAGATCTTTCGCTTATGACCAAGGCAGCATGGATAAAAATTATTTTGAATGCGAAACCTGCCTATGAGCAGGCAGGTGTTGAATGATAAATGACATTCAAAACTCAGCATTCATAATTTTTGCTCTCGATGCAGACCACGTGGGCACGGTAGTTGTAATTTTGGCCTCATGAAGACTTAAGATCTTTTGGGCATTAATGTTTTTTACAAACTTAATTTAGCCTGTATGAAGATGCTGACTCCCATTCTGTTAATCCTGATATTTATTTCCTTTTCTTTTCAGGAAGATGTTTACAAGGAAAAGAGAGAAAAAATGGTCAAAGACCAAATTGAAAAAAGAGGAGTAAGTGATAAGCTTGTATTAAAAGCCATGCAGAATGTGAAGAGACACCAGTTTGTTCCGGAAGAGAGAATTGCCGAAGCTTATGATGACGGGCCCTTGCCCATTGGCTATGGTCAAACCATATCGCAACCTTATATCGTTGCTTACATGACTGAAGTTATTCAATGCAAACCGGAATTTAAAGTTTTGGAAATAGGTACTGGTTCAGGATACCAGGCAGCCGTATTGGCGGAAATAGTGAAAGAGGTTTATACCATTGAAATTGTTACTGAACTTGCTAATGCTGCCGCAGAAAGGTTGAAAAAACTGGGGTATAGTAAAGTAAAAGTAAAGCAAGCCGATGGTTATTATGGGTGGAAAGAAAATGGCCCCTACGACGCAATTGTAGTTACTGCTGCTGCCGAATTTGTTCCGCCTCCATTAATTGAGCAATTAAAAGAAAATGGTAAAATGGTAATACCTATCGGCTCTCCTTTTATGACTCAAACGTTGATGCTGATAGAAAAGAAAGGAAAAAAGATCACAACAAAAAATCTATTGACCGTAAGATTTGTTCCCTTTACCAGGAAGAAATGAAACTGAGGAAAGGCGAATGATCAATTAAAATAGTCTTGCTCCCATTTCTGCGTAAATACAAAATCTTTTTTTCTATCGGCATTCTTTCCGCCGCCATTATTGCCTTCCAGCTTGCTCTTATGCAAATTCTTTCTATCGTTCAGTGGTATCATTTTGCCTATATGGTGATTTCGGTAGCCCTGCTGGGTTTTGGTGCAGCCGGAACACTCCTATCTCTTTTTCGCCACCAGTTATTGAAACATATTGAAATGCTTCTTCCTTTTTTGATGATCACCACGGGTATTATGATGGCATTCGTGATCGATGTTTCTCAACTTTCATTTATCCGGTTTGATTCATACTTGCTATTTGCGGAATACAATCACATCGGGAGATTATTCATCACCTATCTTTTATTTTTTATTCCTTTCTTTTCCGGGGCGCTGGCCATTGGATTGATCTTTATAAATTATGCAGAAGATATTGGAAGAATTTATTTTGCCAATCTGTTGGGGTCAGGCGCCGGAGCTTTGCTGGCCCTGTTGCTTCTTTTGTTTTTTTATTCAAGGCAATTACCAGCTTTTATTTCCATTCTGCCTGTATTGGCTGGTGTTATGATGATTCCAAAAAGAAATTTTTTTTTTCATGCATGTATGGCATTGATAGCCATTGTCCTTATTTCATGGAAAATAGGGCAACCTCCTCACTTGGTTTTATCGGAGTTCAAAGACTTGAGCAAAGTGCTGCTCCTTCCTGATGCAAGGATCACTCATGAAAGAACAAGTCCTTATGGTCATATTCAAACTGTAACATCACCAGCATTGCGTTATGCACCGGGTCTCAGTCTTACTGCGCAAAAAGCGGCCACGATAAAAACGGCTGTTTTTCTGAATGGAAATTGGTTTGGCCCCGTGATTGAAAGAAATAAAAATGATACTGATTTTATCCTTGACCATACCACGCTGGCTTTGCCGTATATCATGGCAAAAAGAGACCGGGTGCTGGTGCTGCAATCAGGAACCGGTATTGATGTGGCCTATGCATTCAGCAGGGGCGTAAAAAAATGTGTGACGGTAGAACCGAATGCGGCCATTCTTTCACTGCTGAAAAAAGAACTTTCCATTGACAATGACTCTTTATTCTATAATCCCTTACTTGAAATTCATAATCTTGAGCCTCGAACTTTTTTGCTGACCGATACATCACACTATGACCTTATTTGCCTGCCGATGGCAGGAAGTTTTGGTGGATCAACAGGATTAAATGCACTGCAGGAACAGTTTATCCTGACAAAGGAAGCCATCCATGGAATGTGGCAGAAACTCAATACAACCGGAGTGATCAGCATAAGCTCATGGATGGATTATCCCGTTCGATATCCACTAAAAATACTGGCGACCATGGTGGAGGTTCTTGATGACATGGGCATCCGGCATCCTGAGAATCATATTGCGGCCATCCGGAGTTGGGGCACCACAAGTTTTGTAATGACGAAATCTCCCTTGCAGAAAGAAGAAATCCTGAACATCCGGAATTTTTGTGAACAGATGTGGTTCGATCCTCTGGTGCTTCCCGGGTTAATGCCCGGAGAACGTGCACAGTACAATGAATTCCAAGACACAAGTTTTTTTGATTATGTTGACATGATCTTTTCTCCTGTAAAAAACGAATTGTATTCCGGATATGATTTCAACATTCAACCTGCCACGGATAACAAACCTTATTTCTCCCAGTTTATTAAATGGAAAAATCTTCACCGTTTAGCCGGTATTTTCGGAAACCGGTCATTTCCATTTTTTGAATTAGGCTATCTTCTGGTAATGGTCACACTAATACAGATCCTTCTTATTTCTTTTGTGCTGATCGTGCTCCCGCTGTTTAAGCTCGGTTGGAAAGGAAAAAATAAATTTCCTGTTTTTTTATATTTCGGAGGTATAGCACTGGGATATATGTTTGTTGAGATCATATTCATTCAGCGTTTCATCCTATATTTTGGTCAGCCTGTTTATTCAGCTTCGGCGGTCATTACTTCACTGTTGGTCTTCTCAGGGATGGGTAGCTATGCATCCGGTTATTTTCAGCGAAGCAAAACAAGAACATGGGTTGTGTTTAGCAGCATAGTTCTTATTCTTTTTGCATACTCATTTATACTTACCCCACTGTTGCAGCAAACAGTGAATGCTAACCTCACATTAAAATTGCTGATCGTTTTCTTTCTAACGGCGCCCCTGGCTTTTTTGATGGGTATTCCATTTCCTTCCGGCATATCACGTCTTTCCAAAACAAATTCTTTGCAAATACCATGGGCCTGGGGACTGAATGGTTGCATATCAGTTGTAAGCACCGCGCTGGCTACTGTAGTTGCGGTAGAATTAGGGTTTAGCTGGGTAATGCTAATCGCTGCATTTGCATATTGTCTGCCATTGCTGGTTTGGAGAAGGATCTTCAAGTGAAAGATTGAAACGAGAAAAATTCTTATGGTTGGTTAGTATAAAAAAAATATGTGGAATCTCTGCGAGGATTGAAAGAAAAATCTTGTTTGAAATGGCATTGGGAAAATGTTTTGGAAGTAAATGTAAATGGCAAAAATAAATTGTGGAATGAGAATTTGAGAACAAGGTTTTTTAATCACAGAGGCATGGAGGCAACAAAGAAGCACTGAATTTTTCTCTGTGATCTCTGCTCAATCTTCGTGTCTCCATGGTAATATTATTTAAACCACGGAGGCACGGAGGTAAAATAATTAAACCCATGTATCTTTAAGATTCAATGAATTTTAAATGAATAGTATGAAAAAAATTTCTTTATCGCTTTTTGTTGCCTCTTTATTTTTTATGGCCTGCAATAACGATAATAAGAAAATTGAAATGAAAACAGATAATAAAGATCTTGCTGCGCTTTTTGAGAATTATTATAAGGAAAGAATGCAGTTGGTACCGCTTGAGTCAACTCAAAATGGTGACACGATTAACAACGATAAGCTATTCGCAGATTTTACTGATAGCTACCGTGAAAAATATAAACAGTTTTTCTCTCGCTATCTCGATGAAATAAAAAAATATAATCGTGATGAGCTGAGTGAAAATGACCAGCTTAGCTACGACATCTTCAAAAGAGAAATGGAAATGACCTTGGAAGGCTTATCACTAGGATGGTTTGCCAATATAGTAACCTATCCCGATCATCGTTATATTCCTTTTACTCAGTTTGGAGGCGTTCCCATCTGGATGGGACAATCAGGAAGCGGAGACGGAAGTCAGCCTTTTAAAACCATAACTGATTATGACAACTGGCTGAAAAGAGCAACTGCATTTTCTGTATGGACAGACAGTGCCATTATTTATTTTCGCAAGGGCATTGCTGCCAATGTTACGTTACCACAGCCATTGGTGAAAAAGATGATCGATGAAATGGATGCGATGGTCGTAAGCGATGCAACAAAAAGTTTGTTCTATGGTCCTATTAATAAAATACCGCAAAGCTTTAGCGATAGTGACCGTAAAAGAATGACAACAGCCTTTGTTCAATTGATCAACCAGCAACTGGTGCCATCTTATAAACGGCTGAGTGATTTTTTAAAAACTGAATATCTCCCTAAAGCACGAACGACAACAGGCATTAATGCAGTACCCGATGGTGACAAGTATTACAACTATCTTATTCGCTTTTGGACCACCACCAATAAAACCCCTGATGAAATTTATCAAACAGGACTATCAGAAGTGAAAAGGATTCGCGGCATCATGGATAGTGTAAAAAATGCTGTTGGCTTTACAGGTGATCTCAATGCATTTTTTCAATACATGAGAACCGATAAGCGGTTCACACCTTTTAAAACCCCTGATGACGTGCTGAATGCAACCCGCTCGATACTTGCACGCATACAACCTAACGTAAAAAAAATGTTCACGCATGAGCCCAAGAGTCCATTTGAGATAAGACAAACAGAAGCTTTTCGTGCGGCGAGTGCCAGTGCGGAATATATTCCTGGTTCACCAGATGGAAAAAGACCAGGCATTTATTATATTCCTATTGTAGATGCTACTAAGTTCAATACCACTTCAGGAATGGAGAGCACATTTTTGCACGAAGCCATTCCGGGACATCATTACCAAATTTCAATACAGCAGGAAAACAGTTCGCTTCCGAAGTTTCGTCGCTTTGCCTGGTATGGAGCGTATGGCGAAGGCTGGGCTTTGTATTGTGAAAGTCTTGGAAAGGAATTAGGCGTGTACACCGATCCATACCAATACATGGGTGCATTGGGTGATGAGATACATCGTGCTATTCGACTCGTTGTTGATCCGGCCATACATACCGGCAAGATGACAAGAGAAGAAGCAATTAAATACATGATGGATAATGAAGCGGTCGATGAGCAAGGAGCCACTGCCGAAATTGAACGGTATATGGCCGTACCTGCGCAAGCATTGAGCTACAAGATCGGTGCATTAAAAATTCGCGAGTTGAGAAATAAATATCAGCAACAGCTAGGAAGCAAATTCAATCTTGCTGCTTTTCATGATGAGTTTTTAAAAGATGGATGCATGCCTTTGGAGGTAGCCGAAAAGAAAATGGATGCATGGGCTGAGAGGCAGAAATAAATTTCAACCGGCGTTGGCGATTTCGTTGTATCGTCCGTTAAATTGTTGAGACAGGGCATGCCCGTCTCAATCATATCCTCGATGCGCCCTGTCTCAACAATATCCGCGACATGCCCTGTCTCAACATTATCCACGATACGCCCTGTCTCTACGACACCGCCGATTACGTCTTTATCCATTCCATTTATAATGATTATTCCGTGCACATGATTTGGCATTATTATAAAATCACCCAATTCCGCATTTTTAAAATGATTTGGAATTTGTGACCAACAATCGTCAGCGATTTTTCCAATTTCATTCAAAAACATTTCAGCATTTTGGATTTTACCAAAAAAATGTTCGCGGTTCCGGGTGCAAATGGTGATGAAATAAAATCCTGGTGTGCTATAATTCCAATGCTTAAAATCGATATCGTGTATGCTAGTGATCTAAATGCCGACTTTAACGGTATCAATCTTTCCATCTTGTGCTGCCGACTTAATGATAAAGGAAAAACTAAAAAATAAAAAGGGTAAAGAGAGAAGGGGTTTCATAGTTTATGATTTGCGAGCTCGACTGCGAACTTACAAGATGATTTTTGAATTTGAAAGTCCGCTCATCCATGCTTTGCTCGCCATCCTCAGAATTTTTTTTCTTTTACTAACTCATTGGATACAAGGCTGTTTAACTAGTGTTTGCCATATCGGGATCTATAACTCCTAATAAATTAGTTGTCCTACTAATCAATTAGTAGTAACATTGCTTAAAATTATTTTTAATGATCAAACTGGCAAAAAGAGAAGAACAGATCATGCAGGTTTACTGGGAGCTTGGAAAAGCATTTATTAAAGAAGTGATCCCTCATCTTCCCGATCCAAAACCGCATTATAACAGTGTTGCTACCATGGTGAAGATCCTTGAAGAAAAAGGTTTTTTAGATCACGAATCGGTTGGCAATCTCTATCGCTATTTTCCTGTCGTCACCCGTGAAGATTATCAAAAACATGCAATGAAAGATATCGTGAGCAAATATTTCGATAACTCCTATCCACGCATGCTGGCATTTTTTGCTAAAGAACAAAAGCTCACCGAAGAGGAATTGAAAGAAATTTTGGAAATGATTAAATCAAACAACCAATGATGTTGCCATACATTATTAACTCAGCACTGATACTGGGGGCCTGTCTGGCTTTTTATAAGATCTTGTTGCGCCGCGAAACATTTTACAAGGTGAACCGCTACATGCTGATCGTTTGCCTGGGGATCTCCTTTGCATTACCCTTACTGCCGGTGCCGCAACAGTTTTCTTTGCGTAAGCAACAAAAACAAACAACAGCAGTGGTGCAAAAGCCAACTGCTATCGTAACTAGCCAGTCGCAACAGAGTGCTTCGAATGAAGAACAAGATGTACAAACCTCAACTCCTGTAAATAACTTGGAACAATCAGCCGCCATAAAATTTTCTTTTGACCGACTGATGAATTGGTTGTTTTGGTTTTATTGGTTTGGCGTAATTGTGTTTGGTGTTAGTTTTATTTTTCAGGTTGTATTATTGATCTGGCGTGCCTATCGCAACCCGGTGATCATTGACGGCCGCTATCGTATAGTGGAAGTGAGCGGTGATAAAGCACCCTGCTCATTTGGCAATATTATTTTTATCAACCCCGAAAAATATGAATGGGAAACGTATAACCAGATACTGCTGCATGAAAAAATTCATATCCGGCAAAAACATACCATCGATATTCTTATTGCCGAGCTGGTGCTGATATTTCAATGGTTCAATCCATTTGCATGGGTCTATCGCCGTGAGATCGAAAGTAATCTTGAATTTTTGACGGATGACCAATTGATGCAGCAAAACAAAGTTGAGAAAAAAAGCTATCAGCTTAGCCTGATGAAGGTATCGGTGCCACATTTTCCGTTGAGCCTAACTACAAATTATAACCAGTCAATTCTTAAAAAACGTATAGCCATGATGAACAGTAAAAGATCAAACCTACACACGGCATGGAAATATTTTTTCCTAATGCCCGTACTTGCTTTTTTAGCTTGCTTGCTGAACGAGCCTGTAGCCAACAGCCAAACAACTAATTCTAAAAATGAAAAACAAACAGCCAATGCTGAAAAGAATCGCCATCATGGAATGGAGACTGAAGGTTATTGGTTCGCTGTGATCAAAGATGATAAAGTGAATATCCGGTTTAGCGATAAGAAGATGGATGATGAAGTTGATTTTAAGTCAGGACATTCTTTTAGCGGCACCACATTTAAATTATCCGAGCTAGGAACTCTTCCTAAAGGAACACCGGGCACATTTGCCATCACTCGTGAAGCAGGTAAGATGGAAATGACCGGAAAGTTTGAAGGTAATACCGGCATGGGTACTTATAAATTCGTTGCCGATAAAGCTTTTGTTGATTACATGAACAAAGAGCTGAAAGAAACACTTGATGATGACGACCAGATGGCTTTCTTCTTTATTAATATTAAGAAAGAATTTTTGAACATGCTGAAAAGTGAAGGATATACAAGCATCACAAAAGATGACTTGATCCCTGTAGCTGCGCTGGGAATAGATCAAACTTATATCCGTTCTATAAGAAATGCAGGATTTAATGCAGTGTCATTGGAAAATTTAGTTCCATTAAAAGCATTAGGCATCGATGAAAAATATATAACTGAGATCCGCAGTGCAGGGTATAAAAATATAACCACTGATCAACTGGTTAGTTTCAAGGCACAGGGAATTGATAAGGAATACATCGGCAAGGTGCGGCAGTTAAAAGGAAAAGACAATAAGGATGGTGATGACGATGCAGATGATATTGTAAGTTTTAAAGCAATGGGCATCACTGAAGAATTTATCAATTCATTCAAAGCAGTTGGTCTTACTAATATTCCTCATGAACAATTGGTATCTTTTAAAGCAGTGGGTGTAACCCCTGAATATATCAAGAGCTGGCAGACTGCAGGTTTTAAAGATATCGACCCTGAAGAATTTGTAGGAATGAAATCACAGAACGTTACTCCTGAGTATATGAAAAGCTTTACGGGTATGGGATATAAAAATATAAAGCCCGAAAATCTTGTTGCATTCAGAGCTTTAGGGATCACGCCCGAGTGGATCCGCAGTTTTGAAGCAATGGGTTATAAGAATATAGACGCCGAAGAGTTTCCGGCTTTAAAGGCGCAGAATATAACTCCTGAGTTCATCAAAAGTTTTGAAGCTGTAGGTTTTAAAGACATACATCTTGATGAGATCGTTGCGGTAAAAGCCGTTGGTGTTACTCCTGAATATATTAAAGAAATGAAATCGAAAGGATTTAATTATAATAGTCTTCAGAAATATGTTACGCTAAAAAGTATTGATTAAGAATCTCTGCGTTAAGTTTACCGGGAAGAAGAGGTGGCCTTGACTTCCCGGTTTTTTATTGTTCAAGAAAATTATAGCGGCAAACTTCTTTGTCCATTTCAAATGCAGAGAATGGAATGATTTCAAAAGAATGTTATAGCAATGGGTGGCTAGTAAATGTTCAATTTAAAAACTTAGTTACAGAAAAAATTGTTTATAGACAATATAAAAAGATATGCTCAGAACAAACCATCCAAAAATTTTCTTCAGCCCATCGGCTGGAATTTTCGACGATAGCTTGGTTCCGATGACCATGCCAGCAACAGCGCCCAAAGAAAATTTTAGAAGCAAAAGCCAATCGATATTCATGGAGGCATAGCTTGTTAAAAAGCTGAACAACGAATTGGCGGTGATAATAAGCAGCGCGGTACCGATGGCTTTTTTCACAGGTAGTCCAGCCCAGAAATACAAGGCCGGTACAATTAGAAATCCTCCTCCAATGCCCAGCAACCCGGTAATGTTGCCCACGAGCAGCCCGCGTAAAAAAAGAAATATCATTGAAGGTTTAGCAACAGCCGCCGTTTCATCTCCGCTCATGGCAGGCTTCAACATTTTAGCCGCAGCTAGCAACATCAAAACCGAAAGACAAAGCATGAACAGCGCATCTTTTGATAAGACAAATGTTCCGATGGAAAATAATTCTGCCGGTATGGAGGGAAAGATCAATTTTCTTGCAATGACCACACCTACTACGGAAGGAATGCCGAAAGCAAACATGGTTTTAAAATCAACCAGCTTATTGGTCATGGATTGAATGCTGCCCGCCATGGCCGATGATCCCACTACGAACATCGAATACACACCTGAGGAGAGTGGATCTTTTTTTAATACGTACACAAACACTGGTATGGTTAATATAGAACCACCTGCGCCGATCAAACCCAATGATAAACCGATGGCCAGCGAAGCCGCAAAGGCCGTGAATTGTTCCATGGCTTTACTAAATAATTCTTTAAACCCCAACATTATGAAAATGCATTGGGCCTTATTTTCAAATTCATCCTGCGGCAGTGTAGATAGCATGATCGTGCTGGAATGATTTATCAAAAGGTGAATGATTTTCTGCAAAAAATTATGCTAACTTGAATAATCAATTTTTAAATGGCCTGCGAAATCAATTAGCCGGCTCCTGCTTTAATGAGAGCCCATTTACCTTACCATTACGTTACTAGCGGCTCAATTGTTTTTTTCAGCGCTGCCGATTAAATTGCCAAAGGGGCTTATATTTTACAAATACAAACACAGGAGAAAACGCATTTACTGCGAGTTGTGGAGCAATAAATTTTATTCTAAATGCAATTTTTTACCATTGGGGTTTACAATTCTTCTGAAAAAGAGTTTTTTGATAAACTCATCAAAAATAACATTGATACCTTTTGCGACATAAGACAAAGACGTGCAGTAAGAGGGGCGAAATATACTTTTGTAAATAGTAATCGCTTGCAAAAAAAATTAACTGAGTTAGGCATACGGTATGAACATATTTTAGAGCTTGCACCTTCTGCGGAAATTAGAAATCTTCAAAAAAAGGCTGATGCTGCCAACAATGAATTAGCAAGAGAAAGGCAACAACTAGCACACCCATTTATCGTTGAGTATAAAAACAAGGTTCTTAACCATTTTGATTTTGATAATTTTCTCGAGCGACTTCAGCAATTAGGCGCAAAGAAAATTGTATTGTTTTGTGTTGAAGAACATGCCAAAGCTTGTCATCGATCCATTGTTTCAAAAAAGCTTACCGAAAAATATAGTTACACCGTAACGAACCTATAAGATGAAATTTAGTACGAAGCTGAGCGAGTTTAAAAACTTTCACGCGGAATACCGATCACCATCTCAATTATTTTGTCTTTTGCATAAGCACTGTCATAAAATCTCCAAAGCATTCGGTTATTGATAGAATCTACTTCTTCGCTTTCTTCATCACTTTCAACAAAGGATAAAGTGTCTGCAACAGCTTCAATTTCTTTTCTTGGAACGATTGAGAAATAAATTCCTGTACTATCATAATGGGCATTTAGTATATCTGGGTCTGTTAAATATTGCCACCTGGGCTCGCCGTATATTCTCACCATATCGGCAACATTCATTTTACTGATCAAAAAACCTTTTTTTGTTTTTCCTTTGAAATTTGTGTTACAACTTATGGCGAATATTTTACGGCTGTTATCAGCCATTAAATAGAAAAAGGATAAGCCATATTTTTTATAAAAAATTTCTACGGAATATCCGCGGCGGTAGATGGTATTAAACTCAGTATTCAAAAATTCTTTAACCGCCTTTTCATCTGCTTTGTCAAGAGTCAGCTGATCAACTCCAACACCTTCATAGATAATTGAATTTTCACAGATCTTGTCGCGATGGCACGATGTCAAAACGATTATCAATGCAAATACAATTGGAATTTTCATACATTCATTTTTAAACCGTCTCAAAAAAATTAATAAGTTGTTGTCATGTCTTCATCCACGCAAATAATATAATCTGCCTTGCTTTTATTTTCAGCTAATAGTTTATGAATATCTTTTTGCAAAACTGTTGTGATGGTTGCATACTTGAGATCAGGACGGCTTTTCCTCAAATACCATAAAATGCCTTCATGGTTTTCAGAGTGATAAGCGCCATTGTAGTGTATCATCAATTTTCCAGGCTGATAGTATTTTAAAATAAAATAAGCCATGGTAGCATCTTTTATTGCCTGGGCCTTTGGTATGTTCGATCCGCTGTGGCCTGGCATCATGTTCAGCATGTTTTTGTAACCTGGTAGGGTTGAATCATAATCAATGGGCAATGGCGCCATCCATGATTTTTCCAATGCTGTGATCGTGTCTAGGGCTTCAAAACTTCCCTTAGCAACAAGAGATGCATAACGGCGCGGTATATTCGTAGCAGCAAATGCAATTTTATTTTCGTTTGCAAAATTGACTAGGGGTGCATAATCTGTTTTATAATTTTTCCAAAGACGTGCCATTGAATCGAGACCTTTTTCACTGATCGTTCCTTTTAAATATAGATCAAGCGCCTGCTGATTATCCTGTTCGAACATTTCAGCACCCAATACCAAATCTCGGTATTGCTTTAGTTCTTTTGCCACTTCCAACTCCAACCAGTGATCGATAGGATTATTATGAAATTCTCCAAACAATACAACATCTTGCTGTTGTAGCATTTTGATCATTTTTTTGAAGCTGGTTTTTTTACCTTTTGCATTATAAAGAATATATGCCGGTTTATCCTGTGCATTCATCCATGTTACGAACGCAAGGGCTGGCAGGAGCATGAATATTTTTTTCATAAGGCAAAGATGGAAGTTTTTAAAAGAAATGCAGGTTTACTCATTAAGCATTGATTTTGTTTTAAGACAAATAATATGATGGTATGTTATTTGTTTTTATTTCAATAAAAAATAAATGAGCCGCAAAAAAATAATAGTCGGAATTAGTTTGCTTGCCGTCGCGGGAATTATTATTTACCTCAGCCGCCGCCACCAAACAAGCATTATAAACAAATTGAAAGCTGAACAAGTGGCTGAACATGGGTATGAAACAGCTTATGATATATTGTTTCCCAAAAAGAACAAGCGGATCAAAAAACACAGAAATCCGCATCCTTGAGAAAATATTTACACAACTTCATCAACCATAAAAGCAAAAGGGATATCATAGTCTATAAAGTTTGAGATTTCTCACTTCACTTTCGGAATGTTAAGATTATTTAATTGCAGCAATCAGCTCTGCAATAAGTGTTACCTTACAAGACTCCAAATAGCATTCATGAAATTCATTATTCAAAAAGCTTTCTTCTTTGTATTGTGTTCTGCTTTTGCTTCCACTGCCTTTGCCCAGTATAACTGGAAATTAAGTAAAGAGAAAGATGGTATCAGAGTGTATCAATCCGATGTTCAGCATTCAAAATATAAAAGCATTAAAGTAGAATGTACCCTTAAGGGCACCTACGATAAGTTAATGGCTGTGCTTAGCGATGTCAGTCACCAAAAAGATTGGGTGTACAATAATAAAACATCGTATATGATTAAAAGGATTGGCCCCTCTGAGTATTATTATTATTCAGAGACCTCATTACCCTGGCCCATGTCAAACAGGGATGCCGCCGTGCATTTAAAAATGAATAAGGATAGTTTGAACCGTTTTTTAAAGATCACCGCCGTTAGCGAGCCAAATTATGTTCCTGAAAAAAACGGCAAGGTGAGGGTACCCAGGTCGGATATCAGTTGGTTTGTTACAATGCCTACATCAAAAACCATTAGCATCGTATATATCTTTGATGCAGAACCTGGCGGAAGCCTTCCCGCTTGGATTGTAAACATGTTTGCCGACAAAGGGCCTTTCGAGAGCTTTAAAAAATTGTCGGAAATATTAAAGCGACAGACATAACTATTTTCGCATTTGCCTAGCCGGCATTGAGCCAACCTTCTGAAATTATTCACCGAAAATTTTAAGGCGATTAATGGTTTTATTCTCCCGCAAAAAGCATTTGAATCGTTGAAGGGTTCAACTTCAATTACCTTCGTTTTCAATTTTTCTTTCTGCTTATGAGTGTCTGGTACCATATCAGCGTGTGGCTACATATTGTAGGCGGAGCTTTTTGGATCGGCGGCATGTTATTTCTTTCGCTGGTGCTGCTTCCTGCCATCAAGAACGATACCGATCGCAGCCAACTGCTAATGGCAATAGGGTTAAAGTTTCGTTTTTATGGATATATTATATTAGGGCTTTTATTTGTAACAGGCTTGCTCAATATGGTTTTTAAAGGCATTCAATTTTCATGGAGATTTTTTAATGAAACCAACTACGGTCGGTTGGTAATCATCAAGCTTATGCTTTTTATTTCCCTGCTACTCATCAGCCTAACCTATGATCTGGTGGTTGGCAAGAGGGTTCTTGGACAGCTTCAAAAAGAACAGGACAAGAAACTTGGGCTCATTGCCCGCTGGACAGGTCGTATCCTGCTTCTTATTTCTTTGATGATGGCCTATATCGGGGTATTGCTTTCCAGGGGAGGGTGATTTTGAATCGTGAATCGTGAGTTATGAACCAATTCAATTACTATTTTTCGTTCTCAATCCTTCATTTGGGTTTGTATTTTGCTTCAACTAAAATTTTTCTTGCTGGAGTGTTCATGACCTCTGATGGCTTTAAAGTCGGGTTTTTCTCTGTAAATTTTTTTACGATTTGCCATCCTACCCATTGTCCAATATTTCCTGGTGAACCCGGCATTCCTTGAGTAGTGGGGGATTCACCAATATAATTTTGTATGATATCGGGTTGGATTGCCTCGATATTTTCATTCGTTAAAAAATAATTCCAGATCAAGCCTTCGCTTTCCTTACACCAATCCAGCTGCTTTTGTGTATAGCCGGTTTTTAAGGAGTCAGGAGTATCGGGCATGAGCTTATCGAGCAGCCACCATTGCTTTCCCTTTTCAATCATTTGTTCTATCAATGGCTTGCCGGTAGATTTATCGGGAAATAGATCGTCGATAACCGCCCTGATGCAATTTGCCGGAATGTATTTTGGATCAAAACGGCGTGAGATGTATAGAGGATACATTTGCTGTACTTCAGTGGCTTGATAACCCGGAAAATCTTTTCCGGCGTATTGTTGCAAACCAATAGCAACCCGGTTCCTTGTTAATGCCACGCCCGGAGCATCCAATGGGCCAATATAAGTAATGAGACCAGGGATTCTATAATCAGAAAAATAATATTTCACAAATTGAAAGCCATACTTTATTTCTTTTTCAAGATCGTTAGTGTTGTTAAATTTTTTTTCAAGCTCTGCCGCAAATGATGAATAGCTGCTCAAAAATTTTTTGGTTACCGATAAAGTAAGAGTATCGTTGTCACTACCGCTGACTCCAAGAATATTTTGCATGAAATCTGGATAAAAATCAGGAAACTGCGAGCGGACTTTTAGCAAGCCTGAGGCAAGTTTATTGGTGTCAATGCTGAAAAAGCTTTTTTCAAAACGGTCCAGCTTTATATCTACTTTGACGTTGGAAACATTTGGTATATTGCTCTTATTGTTACAAGCAATGATGATTACTAATGACAAAACGAACCCGATTTTTTTCATAGCTATGAAAACGATGAAGATTTTGAAATGTTGCACGAAGATATTCCAGTCTTAAGTTTTATTATTCTAAACTTCACTAACTGCCAGTAAAACTTCAGAACTCAGCAAGTTCCTTCGTAAATTTGTGAACATGAAGATCGCATTAGCGCAACAGAATTACCACATCGGCAATTTTGAAAAGAATACACAAAAGATCATTGATGGCATTGCATGGGCAAAGCAGCAGGGTGCTGACCTTGTCGTATTTACAGAGCTTTGTGTTTGTGGCTATCCTCCAAGAGATTTTCTTGAATTCAACGATTTTATCAATAAATGCTACGAGTCGGTTGATATAATAAAAGAATACGCCGATACGATTGGTGTTTTGATTGGCAGTCCCGCTCGCAATCCTCAAACAGAAGGAAAGGATCTTTTTAATGCCGTTTTTCTTTTACACGAGAAAAAACTAAAGTCGGAAATACACAAAACACTCTTGCCAAATTACGATGTGTTTGATGAGTATCGCTATTTTGAACCTGCTTATGATTGGAAGGTGATCGAGTTCAAAGGAAAAAAACTTGCTGTTACCATTTGTGAAGATATCTGGAACATGGGCGACAATCCACTTTACCGGATTACTCCTATGGAAAAGCTGATGCCTTTTCATCCGGATGTAATGATCAATTTATCTGCCTCGCCGTATAATTATGCTCAGGATGTTGTTCGGAATAGCATTGTGAAAGCGCATGTGTTAAAATACAAAATGCCAATGTTGTATTGTAATACCGTAGGCTCACAAACAGAAATTGTTTTTGATGGAGGCAGCTTGGTTTATGATATAAACGGACGCAAGGTAAAAGAGATGAAATATTTTGAAGAAGATTATGAGGTGTTTGATTTAAAAGAATTGACCAGCCCTTCTAGAATTCATTCTTTGGCTGAGAAAGAGAAAAGCTCACTGCCTGTACATAGCAAATATGTTGCTGTTGATAATAACTTTTCTACCAGTGAAGGGAGTGAGTGGGGCGCTGCCCCGCCTTTCGCTGAGACAGAAGGGGTTTATTATTATTCTGCTTTCGATGTAGGTCGTGGACAAGACACAATTCAATATTTGATCGGTGAAAAAAATATCGATGAGATATACCATGCCATCATTTTGGGAATAAAAGATTATTTCAATAAGATGGGTTTCAATAAGGCCATTCTTGGATCCTCAGGCGGTATTGATAGTGCAGTAACTCAAGTATTGGCTATGGAAGCATTGGGTAAAGAAAATGTGAGAGCATTATTGATGCCTTCACAGTACTCAAGCTCTCATTCTGTAGAGGACGCAGAAGCTCTGAGCAAGAATCTTGGCAACCCATATGACATTGTGCCAATAAAAAATATTTATGATTCTTTTCTTACTGAATTGAAACCCATTTTCAAGGATGAGCCATTTAGCGTGGCCGAAGAAAATATTCAAAGCCGGGCAAGAGGAAATTTATTGATGGCTGTTGCAAATAAATTTGGATACATTCTTCTCAACACATCAAATAAAAGTGAGCTGGCAACCGGTTATGGAACTTTGTATGGCGATATGGCGGGTGGACTTAGTGTTTTGGGTGATGTGTATAAGATGCAAGTATATGCATTGGCAAAATATATAAACAAAAAGAATGCAGTCATCCCTCAGAATATTATAGACAAAGCTCCATCTGCAGAACTAAGGCCCAATCAAAAAGATATTGATAGCTTACCTGAGTATGAGAAGCTGGATAGAATATTGTTTCAGTATATTGAATTAAGACAAGGACCAAAAGAGATTGTTGCGATGGGATATGAAAAAGAATTAGTGGATAGAATATTAAGATTGGTAAATACCAATGAATACAAGCGCAATCAATTTTGTCCGATCATTAGAATAAGCTGTAAAGCTTTTGGTATTGGAAGAAGAGTGCCGATCGTAGGTAAATATCTTTCCTGATATTATGGCCCACGACTTACATTGTGGCTGTGAATTATAATTTCAACGAACTATTAATGTTTAAAGGTAACTACCGCATTTTGAGTGGTACCTGATACATTTATATTCTGTGAAAGTATAAGTTGCGTATCGGTTAAACTCACAATATTAAAATCGCTACTGCCTCCTGTAAAAAGAACAGTTGAAACATGAAGTACAGTTTCATTGCTGGCAAAATTCCATGTAAAAGAAGTTGTTTGCGGATCGTTGGTATTGCATTTGAGAGGGCCTTCGTCCACGGTGCCTGTTAGTGTTGCAGCGAAAACAAGGATATTATCCTTTTGACAAGCTTGCAAGGCCGATGATACATCAATGCCCCCTACTTTCGCATTGTCAAATTTCCATGAGCTTTGCGCAAGCAGCTCAGTCTTTGTTTTAGGCGGTGGATTGTCGGATGATTTGTCGCAGGCAAAAAAGAAAAAACTTACCAACAGTGAAAAGGGAACGATAAGGTTAAGGCGTTTCATAAAGTTGATTTACTATTAAAATTACTCAAACTTTTACAAGCGAAAAAAGTATTAAGACTGTAAAGGATAGGGCATTAACTTCGTAAAATTACAGCCAGGGTTATCGGCAAACAATTTGCTAAACAGAACCCGATTTAAAAGATTTTTGAAGGATGAATAAGGAAATAAAAAAGATGACGTTAGTATGAGGAATAAAATTACTGAAGCACCCCGATAGTTATTGGGTCAAGCATTGGATTTAATCGAGGCATTAAGCCGGGAATAAAAAATAAATATCAATTATGCTAAAAACCGCTGAAGATATCCGACAACTAAATGACCGCATTTCGCATGCAGGACAGTTTGTAGACAGGCTAAGGGACGAGATAGGCCACGTGATTATAGGACAAAGCCACATGCTCGATCGCCTACTGATCGGCTTGCTGAGTAATGGGCATATATTATTAGAAGGTGTGCCTGGTCTTGCAAAAACACTAACCATAAAATCGCTTTCGCAAGCCATTCATGCAAAATTCAGCCGCATACAATTTACTCCCGATCTTTTGCCCGCCGATGTGATCGGTACAATGATCTACAATCAGCAGCGTAATGAATTTGTTGTTCGAAAGGGTCCCATTTTTGGCAATTTTATTTTAGCAGATGAAATTAATAGGGCGCCTGCAAAAGTGCAAAGTGCATTGCTTGAAGCCATGCAAGAACGTCAGGTAACGATTGGTGAAAATACATTCAAGCTGGATGAGCCATTTTTAGTGATGGCTACGCAAAACCCGCTGGAGCAAGAAGGCACTTACCCATTGCCTGAAGCTCAAATGGATCGTTTTATAATGAAAGTGTTGGTGGACTATCCGAAAATGTATGAAGAGCAGCTAATTATCCGCGAAAATGTACAGGGACTATCATTACCTGCGATAAAGCAAGTTGTTTCGGTAATGGAAGTAATGAGTGCACGTGAATTGGTGAGGCAAGTGTATATGGATGAAAAAATTGAACAATATATTCTTGATATTGTATTTGCGACAAGGCAGCCGGAAAAATATAAACTAGAGAAATTAAAACCGCTTATTTCATACGGAGCTTCGCCAAGAGGAAGCATTAACCTTGCATTAGCTGCAAAATCGCAAGCATTTTTGAATAAACGCGGATTTGTGATACCTGAAGATATTCGAAGCATTTGCAAAGATGTGTTGCGCCATCGCATGGGCTTAACGTATGAAGCCGAAGCCGAAAGTATAAATGTGGAGAATGTGATTGAGGATGTGTTGAAACAGATTAATGTGCCATAAACCCTCCTAAATCCTCCCTAAAGGGAGGACTAAATAAAAAGTTTTGAAAAATAAGAAAAATAAACAAACAGAAAATTCAAACTCCCCTTTAGGGGTTGGGGATATACTCAAAAAAGTTCGTGAGCTTGAAATTAAAAGTAAAAAGATCACCAGTGATCTTTTTACCGGTGAATATCATAGCGCTTTTAAAGGAAAGGGAATGTCGTTTAAAGAAGTGAGGGAGTACACCCATGGTGATGATATTAGGTTTATAGATTGGAACGTGTCAGCAAGATTAGGTCATCCCTATAGCAAAGTTTTTGAAGAAGAAAGGGAGCTTACCGTAATGCTGCTCGTTGATATTAGTGCCAGTGCGACCTTCGGAACTGTATATGGAAGAAAAAAAGATATTATTACTGAAATTGCTGCTGTGCTGAGCTTTTCTGCTATTAATAATGGTGATAAGATCGGTGTGGTTTTTTACAGTGATGAAGTAGAGGCATACATTCCACCCAAAAAAGGGAGGCAGCATGCGCTGTATATAGTACGCGAGTTATTGACAAAAGAATCGGATCACAAAGGCACACAGGTAAGCAATGCGTTGAAATTTTTCAGAAATTCAACAAAGCATCAAAGCATTGCATTTATATTAAGCGATTTTTTAGATGCCAATTATGAGGATGCATTGAAGGTGACTTCAAAGAAACATGATGTAATTGGTATTAAAGTGTATGATAAGATGGATATGGAGCTTCCCAAAATAGGTTTGTTGCAAGTGAGGGATTCGGAGTCGCGAAAAACAAAATGGGTGGATACCAACAGTTCTTTTGTAAGACAGCAATTTCAACAAGAATTTTTTCGAGTTACAGAATATAGTACAAATGTGTTTAAAAAAGCGGGTTGCGACCTATTGCACATTCGTACAGGCGATGATTATGTAAAGGTTTTGCAGCGATTCTTTTTTAGCAGAAACAGATGATCCAATTAATGAAGAACCGATTCATCCATAAAGTTTTTTTTGTAAATTTTTTTTTATTCCTCGTTTACTCTGCTACAGCCCAACAAGGCATAAGAATTAAGGGTACGATTGACAGGAACAAAATAGCAATCGGTGAGCAAATACATTTTCATCTTGAAGCAGAATTTCCTTCACATGAGCCCATGCGTTTTTTTCTCATAGATTCTATTCCACATTTTGAAATACTAGAGAGGAAAAAAATTGATACGATCGATAACAAGGATGTGATCAGATTATCTCAAAACCTTACACTCACCAGTTTTGATTCAGGACATTGGGTAATACCATCGTTTCAATTAACAGGAGATAAGCCAATATTTACCGATAGCCTTCCTGTTGATGTTGGCTTTTCGCCCTTCGATCCCAACCAAGACTATCATGATATAAAAGATGTGATTGATGTGCAGCCACCGAAAAAAAAGAAAGAAGATTGGTACTGGTATGTTGCTGGGAGTGTTTTGTTACTAGCCGTCATTATTTATTTGCTGACAAGAAAAAAGAAAAAGCCAGATGCACAGAAAGCTCCAATCATTGATCCTTTTACTGAAGCAAAGCAGGAGCTGGAAAAACTGCGAAAGGAAAATCCGCCATCAAAAATATTTTACACCAGGCTTGTTGATATTTTCAGGTTGTATGTTCTAAAACGAAAAGGAATGGCTTCTTTGCAAAAAACAACCGATGATCTTGTCGTACAACTGCGATCATTGAACTTGCCTTCAGAAGCATTCAACCGTTTAGCTCAGACCTTGCGCATGAGTGATTTTGTAAAATTTGCAAAATACGAGCCCAGTGAAAGTGATAAAACCGATTCATTCAATATAATAAAAGCATCCATTGAAGGCGTACAACGACTTCCAATGGATATCAAAGCAGAGGCTCAATGAATAAATATTAAATTTTGATGCTTTACGACTGGTTTAAACATATTGATTTTGCTTACCCCACGATGCTGACCCTTTTTGCATTTATACCCGCATTGATCTGGTGGTATGCAAAAAAATATAACAGTCGTCAGGGGGCATTAAAAGTTTCCACCACTTATTCATTCACGGCTTCATCATTTAGAAATATTTTAAGGCATTTGCCATTTGTTTTGCGTTTACTGGCATTGAGCTGCATCATACTCGCCATGGCAAGACCTCAGCGACACACTGATGAGCAATTGAGAAAGGGTGAAGGAATTGACATTGTTCTCAGCATTGATGTGAGTGGCAGTATGCTTTCGCAGGATTTTGCGCCTAACCGGTTGGAGGTGGCAAAACAAGTAACGGAAGAATTTATTCGCAGTCGCCCTATTGATAGAATAGGAATTGTTATTTTTTCTGGTGAAAGCTATACGCTTTGTCCGATTACAACAGATAAAAATACTTTGTTTACGCTGGTGAATGGTTTGCGAAGCGGCATGTTGCAGGATGGAACTTTAATAGGTGAGGGTTTAGCCACTGCGGTGGACCGCTTATCAAAAAGCGATGCAAAAAGCAAGGTGGTAATTCTGCTGACTGATGGAAAAGAAGAGGCCCCTGAAACAAGATTGATAGATCCATTGACCGCCTTGGAAATTGCAAAATCGCAAAAAGTAAAAGTTTATACTATCGGCATGAGTGCACAAAACCCTATAACTGTTACAGAAAATGTGGGTGGAAAACGGGCAACCAATCAATATGTAGATGAAGATTTATTACGTCGCATAGCCAATGAAACAGAGGGTGAATATTTCAGAGCAAGAGATAAATTAAGTCTTGAAAGTATTTACCAGCAAATTGATAAAATGGAAAAATCAAAAATTGAAGTCCAATCTCTTCGTCATTATCAGGAAGAATTTACTCCCTTATTGCTTATTGCTTTAGGGTTATTATTTATTGAACTAGTTCTCCGATTCACTCTTCTTCGAAAATTCCCATAACCTCAATTGTTCCTATCTTTCATTTTAATCCTTAAATCATTTTAATTATGTGGTCATGAAAGGGCTTGTTTACAAATCAACTGGAAGTTGGTATACGGTAAAGGATGAAACGGGGAAATTCAGAAATACCCGCCTAAAAGGGGTTTTTAAAATTGATGAGATCACTTCTACCAATCCGGTTTCTGTAGGAGATGAGGTCGAAATTGAAATAGAGGATGATATTGAGAATACTGCTGTGATCAACAAAATTTATGATCGAAAAAATTATATAAACCGGCAATCACCCAGAGTAAAGCATCAGCATCATATTATAGCTGCGAATATCGATCAATCCCTTCTTCTTGCTACTTTGAAAGAACCTAGAACTTCACAAGGATTTATTGACCGGTTTTTAGTGGCTTCAGAAATGTATCATGTATCATCGGTCATTGTATTTAATAAAATTGACTTGCATAAGAAAAAAGAGGAGCAGCAATTTGAAAAATGGGAACAGATGTATCAAAAAATAGGGTATCAGGTGATAGGAATAAGTGTAAAAGAAAATAAGGGTATCGATGAGATAAAGGAGTTATTGAAAGATAAAATCACTTTGATAAGTGGGCATAGTGGAGTGGGCAAATCTTCTTTGCTTAATGTAATTCTGCCACAGCTAAATTTAAAAATTCAAGAAGTTAGCGGGTGGAGTGGCAAAGGTTTACATACAACAACCTTTGCTGAAATGTTTGACCTTCCTTTTGGCGGTAAAATTATAGATACACCGGGCATGAGGGAATTTGGCTTAGTAGGTATTACAAGGCAGGAACTTTCTCATTATTTCCCTGAAATGAGAGACCGGCTACAAAATTGCCAATTCAATAATTGCTTGCATATAAATGAGCCGGACTGCGCCGTAAAAGATGCAGTGGTTAATGGCGAAATTGATGAGGATAGATATGTGAGCTATGTAAATATTCTGGAATCAATAGAAGAAAAAAGTTATTGAGAGAAATGAGGAATGAAATTGTGATATTCGAAATTGTTGAGTAGAATTGTTGCAATACAAGAATGCGACGCAACAGAGGCTACATCGAAGCTAGCAGTTGGTTACATAAAATTTTGAACTCACCTAGGCAATGTTTCTGTTAAGATTGAAATCGAACAATTTTTTCTCAAGCACACTGGCTAATTCAACAACGGCTCGGTTGTCTTTCTTCATAGCGTCGCGAGTGCGTGAAGGAAAAATAGAAACACCAGTGTAAATGCTGTAATGTAAAGTGAGCATGTGGCCGTGAAAACTAAATTCCCAGTCAATCGTATCAAAATCATCTTCTTTGTTTGTGAATTTGATACGGAGGTCGTCACTCAAAATATCAGCTACCTGGTAGAAGCGTTTCAATCCGCCGTCATCATCGATGACAGCTTCGGTACAGCCTAAGGTAGTTCGTAGGGTGAGGCTCATAGTTAAACGGTTTTTGATCTATTAATAGGACTTGGATATACGATAAAAAGCTGCATTAAGGATTTGTTATCCCTTAAATTTCGCTTTTCTTGCTTTCTTCATTTCTTTTTTGCTCATATCGCCGGAGAGTAATTTTTCGGCGCCAACATTTCTACCATTGCTGGGGCAGCCATATTTTGGGCCAAATACTTTGTTCCACAAATTGCAGGAGGATAAAATAAAGCACACAATAACTAACATCAGTATGGAACGAAAGCTTTTCATGATCTACTGAAATATTAACGAAACTACTCATTATTAATTGCGCTCACCATAGCAAAACTACTAGTGGTTTTTAGGCCCCAAGCTTGAAGTTTTGAAGTTCTGATGCAAAGAATTCAGAACTATAGAACTAATAACTTTTTTCTCTGAACCAATCGGCATAGCGAATGTAATTATTGGCAATACGATCAATTTCTCCACTGATCATTTCCTGTGAAATAGCTTTTATTTTCTTTGCTGGAACGCCAGCATACACACTCCCGGCTTCACAAATGGTGCCCTCTAAAACAACTGCACCAGCTGCAATAACGGTGTTATTATCTACAACGGCCCCATCCATTACAATGGCTCCCATTCCAATCAACACATTATCATGAAGCACGCAACCGTGTACAATAGCATTATGACCAATCGAAACATTGTTGCCAATGGTTGTGCTGGTTCGCTGAAAAGTGCAATGAATACAAGCGCCATCCTGCACATTTACTTTATTACCGATACGGATAAAATTTACGTCGCCTCTTACAACAGCATTAAACCAGATGCTGCAATCATCTCCTATTATCACATCGCCTACAATGGTTGCATTAGGAGCTATGAAACAATTTTTTCCGAATTGCGGATGCTTATTTTCAACAGGAAGTATTACAGGCATGAGTAATTAAGAATTAAAAATGAATAATTGAGAATTTTATTTTCCTATCTGCTCCAGTAAATCTGTTCATTGTCTGTGAAGCTTATTCTGAGCTTGTCGAAGGATCGGATACTTCAACATTCAGAATTCTGCTCAGCTAATTTACCCTTTTTTGCTTTTCTCTTCATGCTATCAGTTAATTATACAAATTTTTGTGCCTTTGTGTTACCTGTCTGCGACAGGCGGGTTTGCTTTTAAGAGCGATATTTGAATAATGAACCAAAGGGAAATTTTTTTGAGACATGTTGCTCAAACATCTTCCTCACCATTAGCTTTGGAAATTGTAAAAGCTGAAGCCGCCATGTTGTATGACGCAACAGGCAACGAGTATATTGATCTTATCGGCGGCATTAGTGTAGCGAACGTGGGACATCGTCATCCTAAGGTGATTGAAGCTATAAAGGATCAACTAAATGCTTACCTCCATGTAATGGTGTATGGGGAATTTATTGAAACTCCGCAGGTTCAATACGCAAAACTTCTTACTGAACATTTACCCCCTTCACTCAACTCCGTTTACTTTACCAATTCCGGTGCGGAAGCAACGGAAGGAGCGATGAAACTGGCTAAGCGCTTTACAAACAGAACGAAAATAATTGCTTTCAACAATTCCTATCATGGATCAACACAGGGTGCTTTAAGTGTGATTGGAAGTGAATATTGGAGAAATGCTTTTCGTCCTTTGTTGCCGGACATTTCGCATTTTGACTATAATTCACCTGAAGCTATAGAGGCAATTAATGATGAAACTGCTTGTACGATCGTAGAAACGGTGCAAGGCGAGGCAGGAGTTATCACTCCATCAAAAGAATGGTTACAAGCTTTAAAAAATAAATGTGCCGAAACAGGAACCCTGCTGATCCTTGACGAAATACAAACTGGCTTTGGCAGAACAGGAACGCTCTGGGGTTTTGAACATTTTAATATAGTTCCGGATATTCTGTTATTAGGAAAAGCATTGGGGGGTGGAATGCCTTTGGGGGCCTTTATTGCTGATCAGCAAATCATGACTGTGCTTGCTGATAAACCTGTGCTAGGTCATATCACGACATTCGGAGGACATCCTGTTTGTTGTTCTGCGGGTTTGGCAGCGATGAAGGCTCTGCTTGATGAAGAAATGATGAAGGAAGTAAAAAAGAAAGAAGAATTATTCAAATCATTACTTCATCATTCAAAAATAAAAGCTGTTCGTTCATTTGGCCTATGGCTGGCTGTAGAATTTGATTCTTTTGAAACGAATAAGAAAATAATCGATGATTGTATTGCTAATGGAGTTTTGACGGATTGGTTTTTGTTTGCCCCAAATTGTCTCCGTATTTCCCCTCCACTGATTATTTCAGAAGATCAGATAAAAACAGCCTGTACCGTTTTGTTATCATCCTTGGCATAAATTCATCGTAGTGAAGGAACAAAAAAAATGGATTTACCTGCTGCTGTTTTGTTTTATTATTGAGACAGGCAGCCTCACCTTTATCCGAAATATTGCAGGGAAATATATAAGCCCTCTGTTTTTTGTTATGATATCTATTGCCTGGGCTTATGCAGGATCAAAACTGACTTTTTTTATTCAAGCACGAACTACTGCTCCTGCCATTTCTGTAAATAAAAAAATTCGATTATTTATTGTGTATGCGACCGTATTTGCCGTTGTTGTTTTTTTAGTTTGGTTATGGTTGCGTTCTTTCTTTAGCGATTATCCGCTCGATCCATCGTATTCAGACATCATACCTATGATCCAAAGAATTAATTACAGGTTTATGCATGGACAGGAGATCTACGAATCATTTAATGATTTTGGATACACAGCTTTTCCTACTTATCTCCCCGCTATGTGGATGCCTTTTCTTGCTGCCGACAAACTGCAACTCGATTACCGTACATGGTCCTATATTATTCTGTGTGTTATTTTATTGATCTGCACAACACTTCTACCTGTCAAAAACAAAAATCAGCCATGGTTGTTTCTTTTTCCTTTTTTAATTTTTTTATTGTACATATGGAATCAACCTTCAACGCTTGGATGGTCAGTGGAGCCAATGATAGCTGGGTTTTATCTCCTTCTGCTGATGGGCATTTATTTTAAAAATGCATGGATAATGGGATTTGCATTGCTTCTTTGTATGCTTTCCCGTTACGCCATATTGCTGTGGGTGCCCGTACTTTTTATTCTCCTGTTCTTTTTTGCTAGTAAAAAGCGGAGCATATATACAGCTATCATATTATTAACAGGAATGCTGGTCACGTTTATCATACCATTTTTCTTATCACATCCTCACATTTTTGAGGCGAGTTATGCTCAATACAATATAGCCGCTCTGGGGGAATGGAATGGACAGTCATGGCAAAAGCCAGGCGACCTACCTTTTCAATTATCACAAGGTTATGGGTTTGCTATTTATTTTTACCAATGGGGAAAAGGAGAAATTATTCAACGATTGAAGCTGGCACAAATGGTTCATCTTATTATTTGCATTGCATTGCCATTGGCAACAGTGTTATGGTATTGGCTAAGAAAAAATAAACGGCTTCCTTTGAATTGTCACTTATTATTCTCTCTTAAATTATATCTGGTTTTCTTTTTTGCATTTATACAAGTGCCTTATGCTTATTTATTTTTGACACCACTACTGGTGAGTTCATTGATCACCATTTTATTATTGCTACACTATGTCGATGTTATCGCAAAAGAGTAAATAACCCTGCAGCCAATAACCCCCCAATAATTGGTCCCATAACTGGTATCCATGAATAGCTCCAATCACTATTTCTTTTATTGGGTATGGGTAAAATAAAATGTGCTATGCGTGGGCCAAGGTCTCTTGCAGGATTGATTGCGTAGCCTGTAGGCCCGCCAAGAGATAAGCCAATGGCCAAAACCAACAGACCCACTGGCAGCGCCTCAAGCGTTCCAATTTTTATTTCCGGTTTTGACATCAGTGATGCACCCAATACTAAAATAAATGTGCCAATAATTTCCGTGATCAGATTGTAGCCAGTGTTTCGAATAGTTGGAGCTGTGCAGAATACAGCGAGCTTAGCATCACCATCTGCTGTTTCATCAAAATGTTTTTTATAGGTCAGCCAAACAATCACAGCTCCAGTAATTGCTCCTGCAAATTGAGCAACAATATATGGCAGCACATTATTCCAATCAAAGTCGGCAAACCAGGCTACGGCCAGTGTTACTGCTGGATTCAAATGGCCGCTTCCGCCAAGATGTGTAGATGCATATACTCCAACAAATACAGCCATGGCCCAGCCGAATGTAATCACGATCCATCCACTGTTATGTCCTTTTGTTTTATTGAGTATCACATTGGCAACTACGCCATCACCAAGAATAATGAGTAAAGCAGTTCCGATAAATTCGCCGAGAAAATGATTCATAACAGTTAGTTTGGGGTTTGAGGCTTAAGATTTGAAGTTGGAAGATAGTTGTTAGCTATCTCATTAAAATTATTGATTTCATTTTTTATCCAATTATCGTCCTTGTGCATTTCTTTGGCCATGATCTCAGCAACGAGTGGTGCTGATTCAATGGCTGCTTTCGCATCCAACAATAAAGCCCTTGTTCTTCTTGATAAAAAATCTTCAATCGTCATACACATTTCATTGTGAACTGCCCAAATAATTTCTGCTTTGATAAATGGCAGTGATGGATGAATTTGTTCAGCGAAAGTTTTATCAGTTTGAATGATCGATTGTATTCCGCCTTCATCAGTTCCATAATAATAAAGTGGCGCACTGAAATCAATTTCTTTTTTATAGCCGTGAATAGGAAGGTTTTTTGTTTTGCATTCTGTTTCTTTCAAACCTGCTTTATGAATAGCAATTTCCAAAACATCTTCCGCCATTTTGCGATAGGTTGTCCATTTACCACCGGTGATAGTTATTAATTCAGAATCGGAAATAGTGATATGATGATCTCTTGACAAGGCTGCTGTTGTTTTTGACTGTCCTTTTACCAGTGGCCTCAACCCCGCAAATACACTTCGAATATCAGAATGAACAGGATCCTTGGCCAAATATTTCTGAATATGATGAAGAACAAAATCAATTTCCTCTTTTAACGCAATGGGCTCTTGCAGAGACGAAGAATTTTGTTCATCGACAGACGTATCGGTAGTACCTACAATGATTTTATTATGCCATGGCACGGCAAACAACACCCGTTTATCATCTGTTCTGGGAATCAAAATCGCTGTATTGGATGGAAGAAACTCCCGATCCAAAACAATATGGATTCCTTGGCTCATGGTAATTAAACTCTCAGCTCTTGCATCATCCATCTTTAAAATGGAATTTGTAAAAACTCCCGTGGCATTGATCACTACTTTAGCTTTTACTTCATACGAGGATGAGCTTGACGAAGCATCATTCAACATATCTCTCAAAAACACACCGCAAACCTTGCTATTCGTTTTCAACAACCCTTCTACAGTAATGTAGTTGATAATAGTTGCTCCTTGATCAGCTGCTGTTAGGGCTAAATGAATAGCTAATCTTGCATCATCAAACTGTCCATCATGATACAAGACTCCGCCGCGTAAGCCTTCGGCATCTAAGGTTGGAGCAAGAGCTAGAGTTTCTTCTCTTGATAAAAATTGAGAAGGACCGAACCCAAGACTTCCAGCCATCCAATCATAGACCTTTAGGCCAATTCCATAGTACGGTCCTTCCCACCATTTATAATTGGGAACAATGAAGGCCTGGTTTTTTACCAGGTGAGGTGCATTGTTTAATAATATACCTCTTTCCTTCAGGGCTTCCATCACCAGCTTGATATTGCCCTGTTGCAGATAGCGAACACCACCATGCACAAGCTTGGTGCTGCGAGAAGAAGTGCCTTTTGCAAAATCAAATTTCTCGACCAGCAAGGTTTTAAACCCTCTTGAAGCAGCATCGACGGCAATGCCTAGACCTGTTGCTCCACCACCAATGATACAGATATCCCACTCGGAAGTGGCTTGCAATCGTTGTATCATTTCGGCTCGTTTCAAAAGCGATTGTTTAAAGGAAGATAAAGCAATATCAGGAATTTATTTTTATGAAAGGATCATCGACTTTATAATTTTATAAGTTTTAAAAAAGTAAATGCCCAACTTTAATAGTTGAGCTCAATTTTAAACCACTATCCTAACTTTTTACAAACCAAGATAGTTTTGAGTTATCTACCTGAAGATGCAAAGGCGATCATTAAAATAAACCCTAAGCATGTGATAAAAAATGCAATGGAAGGAACTGATAAAATATAAAACGTTTGTGAAGTATGGTGAAAGAAGTATTTGAGAAAGGAGTTGACCAACTATGGTAAATGAACGATAAAAAAGCTTGCGTCAATTTTATTAAGCACTTAAGTCTTTTTACTTTTTGGCAACAAAACTCACGCAAGCTAGCATTAAGCTTTAACTTGATCGAATCAAACGAGATTTTTTCGATACGCTGTTTGATTATTTTTTTAGTGCTGTCGCTACAAGCATTTCATCCTGCTTTAGAATATGTTGCTTTTCCCAAGCTATAACAGATTGTTCCAACACATTTTTAAGATGCATTAATACTTTTCTCCTTTTCAGGTTTATTTTCATGCCCTCAATTTTTTCCTTATAGACTAGATTATTTTCATTATTATAAAAATAAATGATTGAGTTCTTTGGCGTTTTAATGTTGCTTTCTATAGTCCAATAGCCTTTTACAGAAATCCATTTAGGTGTGGTAGGGGTATAATAATTTTCTTGTTCTTCCTGTGCAGAACATGTTGCCGTAAAACTGCATAATATTACAGCCATTAATAAAGTTAAAATTTGCTTTTTCATAAATAAATTTTATGGTTAAAGAATATTTGAATGAACTGTCACCATAAAACTACCATCTGATAAAAGCGAAAAAATGGAAAATGGATAGTCGAAGGAGGAATGAGGTCATACGCTTTGAATCGACAGATCAGGAAATTAGATGGGAGATTAAAGCTTTTCGTCCACAAATCTTGCTCATACTTCTATTCTTTCTTAGTTGACAGCTAAGAAAGAATCTTTCCTCTTACATTTAATGCATCACGCAGACCGTTGCCAAACAAATTAAAAGCAAGTACTAACAACATAATAGCGAAACCTGGAGCTAAGGCCAGCATTGGATTTTGTGTCATTATGAAATTGTAGTTTTCTTTTATCATGAGCCCCCAGCTTGGTTGCGGAAACTGAACACCGACGCCCAGAAAGCTTAAACCCGCTTCAATAACAATAGCTGATGCAAAGTTGGATGCGGCGATGACCATAACGGGTCCGATAATATTAGGCAAAATATGGTAAACAATAGTTCGTGCATGGGAAAAGCCAAGCGCTCTTGTTGCTTCTACATACTCAAGCTCTCTGGCATTCATAACTTGACCACGAACTAGCCTTGCCACGCTCACCCACATGGTTAAGCCTACTGCTACGAATACTTGCCAAAAACCTTTACCAAGGACAAGCGTTATTGCAAACACGAGCAATAAAGTTGGAATGCTCCAAATCACATTCATAAACCACATGATGATATCATCGGTTCTGCCTCGGAAATAACCCGCAAGAGAGCCAAGCAATAATCCGAGAGTAAGAGAAATAATCACTGTAATCAATCCTACGCTTAA
Source organism: Chitinophagaceae bacterium (assembly GCA_036005185.1). Classification (GTDB taxonomy): domain Bacteria; phylum Bacteroidota; class Bacteroidia; order Chitinophagales; family Chitinophagaceae; genus VBAU01. The sequence goes on from DASYQS010000008.1 coordinate 41,882, forward strand.
GCTTACTCTCACTCCAACGATCAGGCGGCCCAAAATATCCCGGCCATAGTTGTCAGTTCCCAATAAAAATTTTTTGGTGACAACTGGTTTTTTCGGATCCAGTTGTGAAATAGAATATGACTGTCTTTCACTTATTCCTTCGTCAATAAATTTCTGAATAACGATGCTATCATTTTTTATTTCATAACCAACGATTGGAATATAATAATATTGATCCTCCTTACCTGATACAAGCCAGGTAAAAAAGTTAGGGTTCAAGACATTTCTTTCCTTTTTTACTTTCAAAAAACTTTGTTGATGACCTGGCTTTTGTCTTCCAATTTCAACAATGATGCGGTTAGCATAAGGCGAAGGATCGGGAGAAATAAAATAGGCAAAAATGGCAATCAGGATAGATAAAACAATTATAACAAGACCAAACATAGCTCCTTTATTTTTCTTAAGCCTACGCCACGCAGCTTGTTGAAAAGAATAAGAAGTTGAGCTCATGAGGGGAAGTTAATAAAAGTTTCTGGTTGCTAGCCGCTGGCTGTTAGTTACTACTAAAGCAGAAAATTTTTTGAATAATTTTACCGGCAACCAGGAACCGGTTACTAGTAACTAATGACTACTTAACCCTTCTCCCTTTCCATTCATATTTTCCAAATTGACCCAGCCACCCGGCAATGATGGTGTAAGCAATATGAAAAGGCTGAAAAAAGAAAAAATATTTTAAAAGAGATTTCTGATCAAAGAATTTAGCTACAGAATATACAAATGGGAACTCAATAATTGTTTTTGCAACCCACAATAGTAACAGCCAACCAATAAATTTCAAATCCCAAATCCCCGCAATCAACAATGCTAAAAATGAAAGATTAAAAAGGTAAACCAGTAGAAGCACCCAGAAGATTCTTTTATCATTATAAAATCTTGCTTTGCTTGCCCAACGTATGCGCTGATTAAAGAATTCCTTCCATCTCTTCATTGGTTTTGTAAAAACAATGGCTTGCTTCGATTTAAGATAATTTATTTGGGTAGGAAATTTTTTCCAAATCTTGTGCATCAGCAGCATATCGTCTCCTGAGGCTATTTTATCAATGCCCTTGAAACCTTCCACTTCAAAAAAAGCTTTTTTTTCATAGGCAAGATTGGCGCCATTGCACATAGAATGTATCTTCTTATAAACTGAAGCACCCATCACTCCTTGTAAGGTTAAAAAATCCAAAGCTTGAAAAATCTCAATAAAAGAAGAATTGCTTTGATAGGTTACCGGAGCAGCAATAAATACAGAATTATTTTCTTGATGAAACAAAGCAATTGTTTCTAACCAAACAGGCGAGGGAATACAATCGGCATCAGTGGTAATAATTAAATTGCCCGAAGCAACATTTACACCCTGATCAATGGCTTTTTTTTTGTGTGAATTTATGTTATCTCCTTTGAGCTCAAGCAAAGCTGTATTTTGAAATTTTTTTACAATTTCAGCAGTGTTGTCTGTTGAGTGATCATTTACCACAATAACCTCAAACAAGTTTTTCGGGTAAGTTTGATTTTGCAAGGCAGTTAAAAGCTTGCCAATATTTTCTTCTTCATTTCTTGCAGGAATGATCACCGAAATGTTTGAAGAAGGGGAATTTGCTTTTGCAAAAAACTCCGGAGTTGATTCCCAACTTTGCCAATAATAAATAATGAGAATACTGTAACCAAGAAAAAGAAGTATGGTTATATATAGAATAAACATGCTTGTCAACAAAACTAATCATTGTAAATCTTAAGCTTTCTAAGATTTTAAACTCAGTGGAGTTTAGATTTCTTCAATTCACAAATTTTTTTGTCCTGTTTCTTTGGATGGCTGAGGAGAATAATTATCTTTGAATAGTTGTATAAACAACTATATGTCAAACAACCAATTTAAAAAAGGCGAACTATATAGTTTTATAACCGGAAAGGCTTCCACTGCCATTGCCCGCCGGTTGCAAAAGAAAATTAATACCCGCGGGCTTAATTTGACCATTGAGCAGTGGAGTGTCTTATATCATTTATGGAAACAAGAGGGGTTAAGTCAACAAGAATTATGTAACGCGACATTTCGGGATAAGCCTAGTATAACAAGGCTTGTCGATAATCTTGAAAAATTGAATTTGGTAAAGCGTGTTGCATCCGCTAATGATAGAAGAATCAACAGGATTTATCTTACTAAACAAGGGCAAAAATTAGAAGAGCAAACCATGGCACTGGCTGAAGAAACATTGAATGAAGCCTTGAAAGGAGTAGCTACTGAGCAAATTGATGTGTGCAAGCAAGTGTTACAGATAGTGTATGATAATTTAAAATAAAACCGATTTATAAGGGTTAAGAGTAAATGATAAATCTGCTGAATAGAAACTAGGACGTACAAGTGAGTGACACCTGCCTACCGGCAGGTAGACAACAAAAGATGATAGTAATAAGGAAGCTGGGGACATAATATGAAACTTTAAACGTTAAACTTTTAAACAAATCCATATGAGCACCGATATAAAAATTAAAACCGTGTTGAAAGGCGGTGAATGGCTGATAAAAGAATCTTCGCCATTCGACACATTTACACCTGAAGATTTTTCTGAAGAGCAGGCAATGATACGCGATATGTGCAATCAATTTCTGAACACTGAAGTGATTCCTATTTTGGATCGTATCGATGCTCTCGAACAAGGCTTGATGAGATCATTAGTGCAAAAAGCCGGTGAGCAAGGATTGTTGGCTGTTTCGTTTCCCGAAGAATACGGAGGGCTTGGAAAAGATTTTGTTACTTCGACTATTGTCAATGAATATCTCGGAGCCGGTCATTCTTTTTCTGTGGCCATAGCGGCACACACTGGGATAGGCACCTTACCTATTTTGTATTTTGGAACACCAGAGCAAAAACAAAAATATATCCCCAAGCTTATTACAGGCGAATGGGTTGGCGCCTACGGTTTAACAGAACCCAATAGCGGCAGTGATGCTTTAGGCGCAAAAACATCGGCTAAGCTGAGTGCTGATGGAAAATATTATTTGCTTAATGGGCAAAAATGCTGGATAACAAATGGAGGATTTGCCGATGTATATACAGTATTTGCAAAAGTGGATGGAGATAAATTCACAGGCTTTATTGTAGAAAGAGGAACGGAGGGATTTACTCAAGGACCCGAAGAACATAAAATGGGCATCAAGGGCTCATCCACTGTTCAATTATATTTTCAAGATTGCAAAGTGCTGGTAGAAAATGTACTGGGCGAAATTGGCAAAGGGCACAGGATTGCCTTTAATATTCTCAACATCGGTCGTTTAAAATTATGTGCGGCCGCAGTAGGTGGTGCGAGAAGAGCGGTCACCACTTCTGTACAATATGCTGTAACAAGGGAACAATTCAAGCAACCGATCGCAAATTTTGGAGCTATTAAACATAAACTGGCAGAGATGGCCATAAAAGTTTTTGTTGCAGAGAGTGCATTATATCGCACAGCTAACTGGATTGATGAAAAAGAAAAGGAGTTGGTTAACGCAGGCAAGCCCTTTAATGATGCTTTGCTTGGAGCAGCCGAAGAATATGCTATTGAATGTGCCGCGCTAAAAGTGTACGGCAGCGAGATTTTAGATTTTGTTGTTGATGAAGGCGTGCAGATCCACGGAGGCAATGGTTTTAGCGCTGAATATGAAATTTCAAGGGCTTATCGTGACAGTCGCATTAACAGGATATATGAAGGAACGAATGAGATCAATCGCTTATTGATCTTAGACATGACTCTTAAACGAGCTATGCAAGGAAGATTAAATTTAATGGGACCGGCCATGGAAGTTCAGAAGGAGTTAATGAGCATTCCTGATTTTGGTGAACAGGATGATGCTCCATTTGCAAAAGAAAAAAAATTAATAGCTAACCTAAAAAAAGCAATCCTCATGACAGCAGGTGCCGCCGTGCAAAAATTAATGATGAAAATTGAAGGCGAACAGGAAGTGCTCATGAACATTGCGGATATGGCTATTGAAGTTTTCAATGCCGAAAGTGTTTTGCTAAGGGTGATGAAAATTGTAGATAAACGGGGCGAGGAGAATAGCCAGCATTATGTTGATATTATGAGAACTTATTTATTTGATGCGGCTGACAAAGTGAATAAAAGTGGAAAAGACGCTATTAATTCATTTGCCAATGGTGATGAGCAGAGAATGATCTTAATGGGATTGAAACGCTTTACAAAGACAGAACCATTTAATGCAAAAGAAGCCAGAAGAAGAATTGCGGATAAAATGATCGCGGAAAATAAATATTGTTATTAAGACTATTGCGTTCTTAAAAATGGATTGTCCTTATTAAAAGGATTTACTTTCTTTTCTCCGTAAAGTGAAGCTAATTCTTTACGTGTATTTCTTAACTCGCCAAGCTTTTTTATTCTTTTATTTTCAATGATAATGCCAGCCGACATTAAAATGGTGGATAAAATAGTAACCAAATAATATACCAGTTGAGCGTCCTCTCTATATTGCTTATTCTTTATCAGGTAATAAAAAATATATACAAGGCTAAAAATGGTATAAGACAATAAAATCGCAGACGTCATCACAGCCTTACCCAGACTTTTTTGATTGGTAATAGCTAAACGAACATTTCGCAGAAAAAATAAAAAGCTAAGCGCAATAATAATCGCAATATCAGGTCCTAATATTATTTTGACCGTTTTTATGGTAAATCCAAAAATTGCCAAAATGATTACTTCAAACCCAATGAAAGTAAACATAGCGATCCTAATGCGCTTGGTCATTGCTGCCGAGGTGCTGAAAAAAATAAGGAACAACAACATCAATGGAGCATCTAATAAATTATTACTTATTCCAATAGGGCGTGAAAACCATAGTGGAGCATTTATTGCATTTTGAGTAATGAGATTATAAACACCAGCAATCAAATAATATACAGATAGCGCTAAAAAACTTCTGTGATTAAATAATTTGAAGACAAGAATAAGAATTGTCGGCGCAAACAAAGCAATCGCTGATGCTATCCCCAATATAGAGTACAGGCTCATATTCTTAATTTTACTTAGGATAAGGAATTACCACTAAAGGTATCTATCAGGTTATAACGCCACTGAAAAATGGCATAGTGTACCATTAAATAGCTTTCTGATTAAATTCAGTAAAAGCTCAATGAGCTTAGGTAAATCTACGGTCTGCCTGTTCAAGTGTTTTTATGTTAAGAGATAAGAGGCAATTAGATAGTAAGGCATTTAGCTATGCTGACATAATAACCTTAAATAGAAAAATGATAAACGAATAGTATCTTTCAAACATGAAGAATTCAATTTGGGGCTTTATTATGCTTATCTCTATAAACGGAATGGCTCAGAGATCGCTTTTAATTGGTAAAACAATTGGCCTCACACCCTTTCTTGAATATGGCTTGGGTGACGATAGATTGGGTGGAGCAAAGATGACCTACTTGGATAGCAATATTGTGATGAAAGTGGTGGATAGCGTGAAGGATGATTATAAAGTGCAGTTGTCAACTTACCATTATGCATGGCTGGCCAAAACAAGTTTTCAGAAAGATACTGCCGTTCATCTTCAACCATATTATTTAACCAATAGCTGGAAAGTATATGGCGATGATAAATGTGATTATGTGACTGTGACATTGGATCAACGTGTGCCTTACCGCAGCATTCAGGAAATAAATCCTTCAAAAATTGTTGTTGATATTTTTGGCGTTAACAGCAATACCAACTGGATCACTCAGCTTTCCACAACCAAAGAAATTAAAAATGCTTATTACGAGCAAATAGAAGATGATGTGTTTCGTGTGATTATTGAACTAAAACATCAGCAACACTGGGGTTATTTTATTTATTACGATAATAATTCTCTTGTTATTCGTGTAAAAAGACAGCCGGTAAAACTTACTATGCAGAATTTATTTGTAGGGATAGATGCAGGGCATGGAGGAAGCAATACCGGTGCAACAGGTGTTACTTCAAACATTCTTGAAAAAGATTACACACTAAAGATTGCAAAAGAGGTTCAGAAATATTTTACTGCTAAGAAAGTAAAAACATTTATGACAAGAGTTGGCGATACGGATTTGACGATGATAGATCGAACGCTGATGCTGAGAGAACAGGATCCCCATATTTTGATCAGCATTCATTTAAATTCTTCAGGAAAAGATACCGTAAAAGGAGTGAGCACATATTATCGATACATTGGCTTTAGGCCGCTATCACAAGCTATATTAAAAAGAATGCTCGAATTAAAGCTGAATGAATTCGGAAATGTAGTGGCCTTTAATTTTTCACTGAGCGGGCCAACGGAATACCCAAACTGCTTGGTTGAAGTTGCTTTTTTAAGTAATAAGGATGATGAAAAAAGAATTCTCAATCCAAAATTTCACAAACAGGTGGCGCAGAAAATTTATCTGGGCGTCGATGATTGGTTGAAGAGTTTGAAATAAATTATTTGTTGATTCTCATTGCCGCCGCCTCATCCATAAACCAATACAATTCTTCGGTTACCGGTTTTATGACTTGTGCTGGATATAGATCGGGAGTGTAATCATTTAAAAGAACATGCGACACTGCATCAGCTTTATCTTGACCGCTTACTAAAAATGCAATTCTGTTTGAAAGATTAACAACAGGAGCCGTTAAGGTAATTCGTTGCATATTCACCTCTTTTACAAAAACAGCTTTTACCCAATCGTTTTTTTCATGAATAATCTGCTCCCCGGGAAATAAAGAAAGTGTGTGGGCATTGTCTCCGAGACCGAGGAGAACGAGATCGAATGTGGTGAGTTGTGAATGGTGAATGGTGAATGGTGAGCTAGGAGTAGATTCATAGTTTATAGCTTGCAACTCAAAGCTTGCAGCTTCAGGAAAATAATTTTTCAATATGTTTTCATATTCTTTAGCTGATGATTCCGGATCAATGTCTGTCCTCATAACATGAATTTGTGACTTGGGAACAGTCACATGATTTAGCAATTCATCAAAAGCCATTTTTGCATTGTTCCTTTCATCGTCAAATGGCACATATCGTTCATCGCCCCAGAATACATGAAACTTTTGCCAGTTAATTTTATTTTTGAATTCATCCGTTGCCAGCAGCTGGTAAAGTTTTTTTGGAGTGTTGCCGCCAGATAAAGCAATCGTGAAACGATCTTGTTTTTGAAGAACCTCATGAATATAACCAACCATCCATTCTGCAACTCGCCAGTTTAATTCTTCAATATTTTTTGTAATGATCAATTGCATGCTGAATAGAATTACATAAGCATAAGAATGCGACGCCTGCCTGCCGGCTACGATAGTTAAATAGAGTTACAGCAACTCGCAACAAAAATATCTCATCCATTTTTAGTTGGCAGCATTACCCAATGATGTCCATATTTTGCCACCAACGCTTCTGCATCTTCTGGTCCCCAACTACCAGGAGCATAGTTTGGAAAATCAATCGGCTTGCGATGCTGCCAAGCTTCCATAATGGGAGTAATAACCCTCCACGCTGACTCTACTTGGTCAGCCCGCATAAACAAAGTTGGATTGCCCTCCATCACATCCTCCAGCAAAGTTTCGTAGGCTTCCGGCTCTTCTTCTTGGTAAGCCTCCGAATAATTAAATACCATATCAACAGGACTCAGGATCATGCTAGGCCCCGGTCGTTTTGCCTGAAAGCGGAGGCGAATATCCATATCGGGCTGAATGCTGATGGTTAGCCGGTTGGGGCGCCATGTGTCTGCAGCCTCTTCTGGAAAAGCGTAATGGGGAGCTGGTTTAAATTCAATAGTGATGAGCGTTGTTTTATGATGTAAATATTTTCCCGTGCGAACATAGAAAGGCACATTTTGCCAGCGCCAGTTATCAATAAAAAATTTTACTGCAGCAAAAGTTTCAACCGGTGAATTTTTGCTCACATTTTTTTCCTGGCGGTAGCCTTTCACTTGTTGCCCTTTCATCCAACCGCTCGAATATTGTCCCCGAACTGCATGCGCATGTACATCTTCAGGACTAAATTTTCGTATCGCATTCAGCACATCTACTTTTTTATTCCTTATTTCATTAGCGTCAAAAGAGACCGGAGCTTCCATGGCGATCATGCATAGCAATTGCAGAATATGGTTTTGCACCATATCTCTTAGTGCCCCGGCTTGTTCGTAGTAATCGCCCCTGTCTTCCACTCCAACAGTTTCGGCGGCTGTGATCTGAACATGATCGATATAGTTACTGTTCCAAATGGGCTCAAATAAGGCATTGGCAAACCGGAGGGCTAAAATATTCTGCACCGTCTCTTTACCCAGGTAATGATCAATACGATAGATTTGATCTTCCTCAAACATGCTTCCAAGCAATTGATTAAGCTCCTTGGCGCTTTCCAAATCATGACCAAACGGTTTTTCAAAAACTATTCTTGTGCATTTTGGATCGTCGCAAAGCTTTTGATTGAATAATTTTTTCGCAATATCAGGAGCCAGTTGCGGAGCAACAGCTAAATAATAGATCACAATCGGATGCTGCCGCCACTCTTTACTTTTTTCACTGATCCAATTACCGATCTGTTGAAAAGAAGCCTCATCTTTTACATCCACTTCCAAATAGAAAACTTTTTGAGAAAAATCTTTCCAAGCTTCATCAATACCATCTTTGCGCCGGGAAAATTCCTTTACTCCTTCCAACAAATGATCGCGATATTTTTCAATGCTATAGCTAGTGCGCCCGATGCCTGCAACCAAAAAATCATCAGGTAAATAATCGTCGATAAAAAGATTAAATAAAGCGGGCATCAGCTTGCGACTAGTAAGATCACCGCTACCACCAAAGATGACCATGATTACGGGAGGAAGTTTTTTTTGTCCTTTCATGAATTTGTAAATTTTGGCCCAACCCTCCAATCCCTCTCCAAAGGAGTGAGAGGACTGTATATTTCTTTTCAAATTTTGTAATTAAGCATTTCAGCTGTTGTTGACTATCCACTCACCATTCACAATTGACGATTCACTACGGTTTGTGCTCCGGGATCTTCTTTTTTAGCATGCTCCGGCAATGGCTGCCACTCATTATGAAACAATCCAGGTTTGTCGATACGCTGGTACATGTGCGCCCCAAAATAATCTCGCTGCGCTTGTATCAGGTTTGTGGGCAATTGACTGCTACAATAAGCGTCAAAATAAGAAAGCGCAGATGCAAAGCCTGCAACCGGAATCTTCATAGCTATTATCTGTTTAATTACTGTTCTTAATTTTTTTTCTTTGCTTTTTATTAGTCTTGCAATTTTTTTGTTCAATAAAATATTCGACAGGTCAGGATTTTTTTTATACGCAGCATAAAAACCATCTAATAAAGCGGAACGAATAATGCAACCACCTCTCCAGATTTTTATTACATCAGGTAAAGGAATATTCATGTCCAGCTCGGATGAGGCCTTGTGCAGTAAGGCGAAACCTTGTGCGTAACAAATGATGGTGGCAAAATATAAAGCATCATGCAGTTGTAAAATAAATTTTTCTTTATCAGTAACTGATTTTCCAGTGACGGGGCTATATAATTCCGCTGCAATGATACGTTCATCTTTATACACCGAAATATCTCTTGCGGCTACAGCAGCATCAATGGTAGGGATTGGCATAGACAGGTCCATTGCATTTTGCGATGTCCATTTTCCTGTTCCTTTTGCACCGGCTTTGTCGAGAATAATATCCACCATGCTTTTGCCAGTATCCGCATCCTTGCGAGTGAAAATGTCTGCAGTGATCTCCAGCAAAAAAGATTTCATCTCACCCTCATTCCATTTTTTGAAAATTTCATGAAGCTCTTCATTTTCTAATCCTGCTCCTCTTTTTAAAATATCATACGCTTCACTAATCAGCTGCATGATGGCATATTCAATTCCATTATGAACCATTTTTACATAATGGCCTGCAGCCCATTTGCCCATGTAAGCAACACAGGGTTCACCATTCACTTTTGCCGATACAGCTTCTAATATTGGCTTCACTTGTTGCCAGGCTGTTTCATCACCACCGGGCATAATACTAGGGCCAGTTCTCGCGCCCATTTCGCCACCGGAAATTCCGATACCCATAAAATGAATTCCTTTTTCCTGCAAGAAATTAATTCTTCTCAACGTGTCGGTAAAATGAGAATTTCCTCCATCAATGATTATATCGTCTTTTTCCAATAACGGAAGCAGGTTAGTGATTACATCATCAACAGGCTTGCCGGCTGGCACAAGCATCATCAACTTCCTTGGTTTCTTCAATTGTTGTGTCATGGACGATAGCTCAAAAACTCCTTTAACAATTGTGTCAAGGTTTGCTGATGCTTCAAATTCTTCCGCTTTTTTACGATTAATGTCAAAGCCTATTACGGCAAAATGATTATCGGCCATGTTAAGCAAAAGATTACAGCCCATAGTACCAAGGCCAATCATGCCAAAATCATATAAAGTGGAGCTCATGAGAAAGGAATTGATACTGTAATTTATTGCAAACAATTTTAATAAGCTCACTTGAGAAATAATCGTTGAGAAACTTCCCCAATATTTAAACCTTCATACAGGTTAGCTCTTTAAATTCAAATGATAAGACGGTGGCATGGTTTTTAAGTCACATAAGTAAAATCAACGTTATGAAATATTATCTTACCTCAACTCGCCAATTTTTTCAAAAACTAATATTATTCTTTATTGCTTTTGTAATGACATTTGCGGGGTTTGCTCAGGATAAGCAAGTTGATGTAAATATTAATGTAAAGAAAGACAATTTTTGGGGTCAGCCTTGGGTATGGGTAGTTGGAGCCGCCGTTTTCATACTATTATTGGTAGCTATATTAAGGGGCAGTGGAAACAGAAGAAATGTTTAAGCAGCGGGTGTGAAAAGCTTCACTCAGGCCGAGTGAAGCTTTTTTTATTGAGTTTATTGTTTAGGCTTCTCTCCCTCCTCTTCTTCTATTTCAGGGTGCGCCTGCCCATGATGGCAAGTCATACAGCGTATTTCCAATACTGCATTTTCCTCCCCATATTTTGTTTTTCCTTTAAAAAAATTCTTGTTGATCTTATTACTCATTGTGATCATTTTGCGGGCAACGCTTTTTTCAGGTTTTTGATCGCTTGCCATGTCCCATGTAGAATCGGTTGCTGATTGCACGTGGCAAAAATTACATTCAACTCCTAAAGCTTTGGAAAATTCTTCCATTACCTTATCTATTGTTTGTTCAGAAATATTTTTTGGAAGCACTTTCAGATTTTTAAATTTATCTTCTGGTGGATTAATGGCAGCAATACCGACCACTACAAAAATAATTGCACAGGCAATTGTTATAATCTTTTTATTGTATTTCATCTTGATCGTTTTAAATGTAATTTAATTCTTAAAAAGATTTTTTATTGATCCACCTCTCAAAAAATTCGTAAGTCCTTAGCATTTGGTCAATACGTTGGCGGTTGTTTCCACTTCTTGTTATTTCATGTGTAGCCCCGGGATGCCTGACATATTCCACAGGCTTACCTAGTATTTTCAGGCTGCGATATAACATTTCACCCTGTGTTACTCCGGTGCGTCGATCATTTTCTCCATGAAAAATTATGTAAGGGGTTGTGATGTTTTGCACATAGGTTATGGGCGATTCTCTTTCAAGAATTTCTTTGGTAGCTGGCTCCCAGGGGTATCCTCCAAAATAATTTGGAACAAGTCTCCACGCATTACCCTCGCCAAAGAAAGTGGCAAGATCATATACGCCACGTTGTGAGCAGGCAGCTTTAAACCGGTGATCGTGTGCAATGATCCACGCTACAAGATAACCTGCATACGAGCCCCCTGTTACGATTAGTCTAGAAGTATCGGCCCAGCGTTCTTCAACAGTTTTATCAAGAGTTGTAAGCACATCGCTTGTTGGGCCAGTGCCCCAATCGTTAATATTTGCTCTTAAAAAATCTAAACCGTAACCTCCACTGCCACGGGGATTGCAATAAACCACACCATAACCTTTACTGCAGAAAAATTGATACTCATGCCACATGCTTGTTTCACCTGGCCCCCACATGGCAGATGGTCCTCCATGAATTTCTAAAAGCAATGGATATTTTTTTCCTTGCTCATAATTCACGGGTTTCATGATCCAATATTCAACAGTCATTCCTTTGTTGTTTGTAAAACTTTTCTTTTCCGGAAAAGAAAGCTGTTTGGTTTGTGACCAGCTGTAATTGAAATCGCTGATACGTTTAGAGTTCTTTGCTTCAGCATTGGCTACATAAACGTCAAAGGGATCAGCCACTTCTGTTTTTACAAATACAAGCTTGTTATTGACAAGATCAAAACTCACAATGCCACTATTATAATCAGTGAGCTGCTCTATTTTTTTTGTTGTTATGTCGGCACGATAGATCGGCTGACCACCATTGCTTTGAGCGGAAAAATAAATATATCGTTCATCATTACTCCAGATCAAGTTTCCTTTGTTTCGATCAAATGGAATATCGATTTTGTCTTTCATGGAACCATTTAATGGCATAATAGCTAAAGTAGGAACGCTTACAAAAGAGGTATTGCCATATTGAAAGGCTAACCATTTGCCCGTGGGTGAAGGCTTAGGGGAATTATAGTTTTTTCCTTCTTCGCCCAATAATTTTTTGAAATTGCTTCCGTCAATGTTTACAATGAATATTTCATTTTCCAATGATCGATCGGGGTGCTGAAGGGAATCAACATCGCCTGATAAAATTATCTGCTTACCATCGGGGGTAAAATCAGCATTGTTGAATCTGTAAAAGCTTTTTGTTAACTCAACAGGCTTGCTCGGCGCATCAATATTGATAATAAAAAAATGATTAAAGTTCATATCTGGATTCACATCCATTTCGTCCTGAAAATTTAACCTATCAACCACTTTTGCTTTTTTATCATTTACGTCATTGTCAAGATATGCTCTGACCTCATCTATGCTTCCGTCAGGATCGGCTTTTGAATTTAAATTTTTTAGCTCTTCATTTTTTTCAAAGCCAGGTTTTTCATAAGACCATAATGGAACTTCATGATTGGAGTTGAGCACAGAATCTTTTAGAAGATCTTTCAAAGGAATATTTGATGAAAACAAAATTTTCTTTCCATCCGGCGCCCACTTCGGCGTGCCTGCTCCATATTTGAACTTAGTAAGTTGAGTTGCTTCACCGCCATCGAGTGGTAATAAAAATATCTGGGGCTTTCCATCCACGGATCGTACAAAAGCAAGTTGTTTTCCATCTGGGCTCCAAACAGCTTGCGAGGAACTTTCCTTAGTAGTAAGTTGCTTAGGCAATGAATTGCCATCAGTGTTTACCATCCATATTTGATTTACATATTTGTATTCCCATTTTGAATCTCCATCGGGTTCAATAGTCGTTATTGTAAATACTGCCCGGCCACCATCTTTAGAAAGGGCAACTCCACCAATGGATTTTATTTTTAGCATGTCGGTTACCTTGACCGGTTCTTTGCCGTTTTGTGAATAAGAGTAGGTATGATAAAGAATAACAAAAACAAATAGAAATTTTTTCATGAATGGAAATTTATCGCTGAAAGTACTAATTCTAATGCTTTCTCCGGTATTAGTAAATGATGACAGGTAGCTGCTTATTAATTTTGGCAAAAGGAATTCAATGAATACCGTACTAAAATGAACGAAGTGATCTTAAGCAAAAATAGCCTGGTAATGAAACGCCTTTGGAATTTGGACACCAACACGTATGAGGATGGTGCATTGAATAAAAAGACAAAGGAAATGCTTGGGCTTGTTGCCAGTATTGTATTACGTTGTGATGATTGTATTAGATATCATCTTGGTAAATGTTATGAACTGAAACTGACCACAGATGAGATATATGAAATATTTGCGATAGCCAATATTGTAGGCGGCACCATCGTTATTCCTCATACAAGAAGAGCCGCTGAATATTGGGAAGCTTTAAATGAGAATTAAAAAGTTAAAAAACTGATGAAAATCAATACTCTCAATGGTTTTGCTCCTTGTTCCTTGTTTAATATTCAATAAATTTGCATCAATTCAGTTACCATGAGCGATACAATTACAGCCGCCCCTACCCTAACAGCTAAAGATTTTGCTACTGACCAAGAAGTACGCTGGTGTCCCGGATGCGGCGATTATTCCATACTTGCACAGGTTCAAAAAGTAATGCCTACCCTGGGCATTGCCAGAGAAAATATTGTGATCATTTCGGGTATTGGATGTTCATCCCGGTTTCCATACTATATGAATACATATGGTATGCATTCCATTCACGGTCGCGCCACAGCAATTGCGAGCGGCTTGAAGGCTGCACGTCCTGAACTAAGTATTTGGATTGTTACCGGCGATGGTGATGGTTTGAGTATTGGAGGTAACCACACCATTCATTTATTACGCCGCAATTTTGATGTAAATATTTTACTGTTCAATAATCAGATCTATGGTTTAACAAAGGGGCAATATTCTCCCACCTCGGAAGAAAATAAAATCACTAAATCAACTCCGTTTGGAAGTATTGACCATCCTTTTAACCCATTGGCTTTGGCGCTTGGTGCCGATGCCACATTTGTAGCAAGAAGCATGGATCGTGATCCCAAGCAATTGCAGGCAATGTTGTTGAGAGCAAACCAGCATAAGGGTGCTTCCTTTCTTGAGATATATCAGAACTGTAACATTTTTAATGATGGTGCTTTTGAAATTTTTACTGAAAAAAGTACAAAGGCTGACGAAACAATTTTCCTTGAAAAAGGCAAGCCACTTTTATTTGGGGCTAACAATGATAAAGGAATAAAACTAGATGGATTTACACCAAAAGTGATAAATCTTTCAGACGGATACAGTGCCGATGATTGCTGGGTACATGATGAGCATGATATGTACAAGGCCCAGATACTAGTAAGAGTTTTTGACGATCCGAAAATAGAAGGCCACTTGCCAAGACCATTCGGAGTGTTTTATGAAACTAATCGTCCTTGTTATGAAGATGTAATGGATCAACAGATTGAAGATGCAAAGGCTAAGAAGGTTGCTGATCTTAATAAGCTATTAAAAGGAAATGAAGTATGGACGATTCAATAATTCAGATAAGCTAATTGTTAATAGATAAAGAAGGATCCTCAATGATGAGGGTTTTTCTTTTAATTGATCTTGGCTATTTCCAATTCCTTTTTTGCCTCCGAAAATATTTTTTTCTGCTTCCAATGATACCAGGATTTTGGAATTGCCTTTTTCATCACAGTATCAATGCTGCGCATACCAAATAAATTCCAAGCACCTTTCAATTTGCCAATTAAAGAAGGCTGAAGGGCTCGCAGGCTCATTGCAAACCCGCTGTCGAGATATTCCATATGGTGCCAATAACCGGCAGGCATAAATAATGTATCTCCATGCTCAAGAATAAGGTCATAACCCTTTGCAAGCTTTAAAGCAGGGAATTTTTTATAGTCTGGCGTGCCATTGCCCTCATGATAATGTGAGAAGTCAGCAAGGCTTAGCACTTCAAAAGGCTTTCGATAAAGTTTATGCTGTTCTTCAAACGGAAATAGCAATATTCTTTTTCTTCCTACAAACTGGGCATGTAAAATGTGAGAAAGGTCTATATCAAAATGCATGTGCGTGATAGAAGTGGCACCGCCTGTAAAAAGCATTGGATATTTTTTTACAAAACCCTTCATTAAATGCTCTGGCCAGGTGAAATCTTTTGTGAGCTCAGGGGCATGATCGAAAATGTTAAACAAAAAAATTCTCCATCCTGCGGGTCCTTGACTGATCATATCAATGTATTCTCCAAATGGTTTATAATCATCAGCCGTGTTGATAGGGGTATAAGCATCGCTTTTTATATTGTTATATAAAGGAACCTTTTTATCTCCGACCAATTGTTTGAAATAATCCCAGTTCCATTTTGTATAAGCAGGCCAATTCTTGGAAAGATTTTTTATGACTACCGGAATGCAAGGTTCATAAAATTCCTTTTTGAACTGTTTTGGATCGATATCTTCAACAGTTATGATTTGTTTAAGTTGCATGTGCAGCTTTTTACTAAATAAGCGGCGATGAAAATACGAATTGCTTTCTAAATAGTAATTGACTTGAACAGCTATTTCATTGTAATTTTATTCGTTTAATAAAATTACAGTTATCTTAACACCAGATTGCCCGTACAAGTTCAATTATGATATTGCAGGTTCATCCAGAAAATCCACAGCCACGGCAAATAAAAATTATTGTGGATGTTCTTAATCGTGGAGGAGTGATTATATATCCAACAGATACTATTTATGGATTAGGCTGTGATATTTTTCAGCATAGGGCTATTGAAAAAATTTGCCGATTAAAAAAGATTGACCCTCACAAAGCTCAACTTTCGTTTATCTGTTATGATCTCAGTCATTTAAGCGATTTTTCAAAACAGCTTTCACGATCAACATTTCGCTTATTGAAAGAAAGTTTGCCGGGGCCTTTTACTTTTATTTTACCAGCAAGTAAGCAAGTGCCAAAGATTTTACACAATAAAAAAGATACTATTGGTCTTCGTGTGCCCAATAATAATATTGCACGGGAAATTGTGAAAGAACTTGGTCACCCTTTATTAAGTGCTTCATTGCCTGGTGAGGCAGTAGAAGATTATACTGACCCAGAGATTATGCATGAAAATTTTATGAATGAAGTAGATATTGTTGTGGATGGGGGAATTGGCGGCACTGTTCCCTCAACGGTTATTGATTGCACGCAAGCTGAGCCGGTTTTAATTCGACAAGGAGCGGGGGAATGGCTAAAATAAAAAAGCACCGCTCAAATGAACGATGCTTGTAACCTTCAACCACTACATTCTTACTGATATATCGACTAATAGATTTTAAATTACTCTGTGATGATTGTTATGTCTGAGGCGATATAGCTCTCTGCGCTCATGCTTTCTCATTTTATTAAGACGCCTGCGTTCAAAATGGGTTACAATACCATCACGATGCGCTCTCCTTCTAGCTATTTTGTAACGAAGATTGTCCTGATGCAATCGCCTTAATTCATACCGGTTTAATTCACCGCGATGTAAAGACCTCGTTTCTCTTTGGTGGCGAAAATGATTTCCGTTTGTTTGCTGGGCAGATGCAGCAGCAGCAAACAGCGTAAGGATTAATCCTAAAAAGAATATTTTTTTCATGGCTTATTTTTTTATTTAAGTAAAGTTTGAATTGAGACGAAACGATTACAGCAAGGTTTAATGCGCTAAGAAATGTTTAACAATCAAAAAATTAAAGACATAGAAGTAATGGGTAAACAGGTCTTGCCAGGCTGTGATTTCTCATAAATCTTCGAACAGTTCTAATTGCGCAGCTTTAATATCAAAACTTTTGCGGTGGTATCTGCACAATCCAAATTCTTCGATAGCTCTGCAATGTTCCTTAGTTGCATAACCTTTATTAGTGTGCCAGCTATAATTGGGGAATTCTAAATGAAGATTGCGCATATAGTCATCGCGGTAGGTTTTAGCAAGTATGCTTGCAGCAGCTATTGCTGAAAATTTTCCATCGCCCTGTATAATGCATTCGTGAGGAATAGCTTTATATCGATTAAACCGATTGCCGTCAATCAACAATAAACCCGGCTCCTGCTGTAATTTTTCCAAGGCGATGTGCATGGCCTTAAAAGAAGCATTTAAAATATTTATGGAATCTATCTCATCATTGTCCACCATGCCCACAGCAAAAGCAATGGCCTTTTTTTCAATCACCTTTCTTAATTTATATCGATTTTCTTCAACCACTTGTTTTGAATCGTTCAAAAGTGGATGATAAAATTTTGGAGGTAAAATCACTGCCGCTGCAAAAACGGGCCCGGCCAAGCATCCTCTCCCCGCTTCATCACAACCTGCTTCGATAAGCTCTCTTTGAAAAAATTTTTTTAGCAATGGTTTTGGATTAAAAATCTAACAATGGTTACACAGCAGCGAATTTAGTAGTTTCGTTTAAATAAATTTCTTTGGTGATGATAGAGTGGATAAAAAATCCCTGGTCTTGGTATATCGCGGGACCATTAATAGGATTAACAGTACCATTACTTTTATTATTCGGTAATAAAAGATTGGGGGTTTCTTCTTCACTTCGTCATATTTGCGCAGCATGCTTGCCTGCTAATATTCAATTTTTTAAATATGACTGGAAAAGAGAGAGATGGAACCTTTTTTTTGTGCTGGGGATTACAATAGGAGCATTTTTAGCTTATAATTTTCTATCCAATCATCAATTGATAAAAGTAAATCCAAAACTTGTAGCAGAGCTAAAAGAATATGGAATAAACAATTACAATAAGCTTGCTCCTGCAGATATTTTTAATTGGCAAGTGTTATTCACTTTCAAAGGATTTATTTTGATCGTTGCCGGCGGTTTTCTTGTTGGTTTTGGAACAAGGTATGCAGGTGGCTGCACTTCCGGGCATTCTATAATGGGATTGTCTAATTTACAGTGGCCATCATTGGTTGCAACGATTTGCTTTATGATTGGCGGAATGATTATGACCAATTTTATTTTGCCGTATATTTTGCAGTTATAACTTTTGTATGCAAGTAAAGGAAGAAGAATACGATTTTATTGAAAAGGTTAACACAGATTTTGAAGTGCGGTCATTGGATAGTGTTTGTATCAATACTTCAGGGTTAAAACATCCTTGGTGGCATAATTTAAAATATATTGGAGCTGGATTATTGTTTGGAATTCTTTTAGTGAAGAGTGAAGTGATTTCATGGTTTAGAATTCAGGAAATGTTTCGTTTTCAAAGTTTCCACATGTACGGTGTTATTGGAAGTGCCGTAGCAACAGGGATGATTTCGATCTGGCTAATAAAAAAAATTCACTTGAAAACCGTTCATGGTGAGTCAATTCAGCTCTACAAAATGAAGTTTACTAAGGGGCAGATATATGGCGGACTATTGTTTGGGTTTGGCTGGGCATTAACCGGAGCTTGCCCCGGACCGCTTTTCGCTTTAATTGGGAGTGGGGCTACTGTTATTATTGTAACTTTATTAAGTGCTGTTGCCGGTACCTGGGTATATGGATATTTGCGAAATAAACTTCCTCATTAATTTATACGTTGAATCATGAAATTTTTGAAAGCATCATGGTTCCCTCTATTATTAGGATTCATTATACTCATTGTAATCCTTAACCAAGTTTTATTTACATCTGCCGCAGTTTCAGATACTTTTTCAATACCTGAAAATACCATTTCGGCAGACGATTGGCAGCCACCCGACATGAATGCTCTGCCACATGATGATGAAGGTAATCTTATTCGATACGGACGTGAGCTTATTGTAAATACTTCATTATTTTTTGGACCCCAAGGCAGGGTTGCGGCTATTACAAATGGTATGGACTGCCAGAACTGCCATATCGATGGAGGAGCTAAGTCATTTGCAGGATGTTTTTCTGCAGTCGCATCAACTTATCCAAGATATCGAGAAAGAAGCGGGAGAGTCGAATCCATAGAATTTCGTATCAATGATTGCATGATGAGAAGCCTGAATGGAAAAGAAATTGATAGTTCAAGTAAAGAGATGCAGGCCATGGTTGCTTATCTGAAATGGATTGGCAAAGATGTACCCAAAAATAAAAAGCCAAGAGGCGCAGGCCTGGAAGAGCTTCCATTTTTAGACAGGGCTGCTGATCCTGAAAAAGGAAAACAAGTTTTTGTTTCAAAATGCATTTCTTGTCATGGTGAAAATGGACAAGGACTATTCAATCATGATTCATCGGTTTATTTATACCCTCCACTCTGGGGCCCTAATAGCTTTAATGTAAGTGCAGGTTTATATCGTATTACCAGGTTTGCATCATTTGTAAAAAACAACATGCCGTTTGGATTGGCTACGCATGACTCACCCCAACTTACTGATGAAGAAGCATGGGATGTTGCAGCATTTGTTCTTTCGCAACCAAGGCCGGAAAAACTTTTTGCTGAAGATTGGCCCAAGATAGAAACAAAACCTGTTGATTATCCTTATGGACCTTATGCTGATAAGTTTTCTGAAAAGCAACATAAGTATGGGCCATTTATTCCTATCCGGCAGGCTCGCATGAAAAATTGAATTTTGTTACTTACATTGGCATAAATAAAAATGCAGGCTTGAGCCTGCATTTTTATTCAAAGTTTTTTTCTTTACCCTGCATAGCAATAAGCGCATTTATTTTCCTGTGCCCGGCCTACAGCCCACACACCGGAAGGTACAACCGTGATGCCTGGTAGTAACCCGGCTTTCCATTCCTTCAGCACATCTTCATGCTTCATGCTCATTTTTTCAGCTGCCACAGCACTATAAACTGTCAGGGCAGCATTACAAACAACAAACTGCACACCGCTGTCTTGTAATTCATTAATGCCTACTTCTACTGCTCCGAATCCCGGAATTTTGAAAGTGCCTTTAGCCGGTTTCCAAAATACATTGCGGGTTACAGCTTTTTGCTCCTGGTCCTTTGCGCCAAAAAACTCACCAAAATTGTATTTTGTCCAAAGTTTATCTTCCATAGCATAAGGAATTGCACTATGTCTCAGAACAACTACTACACTGTTTTCTTTCTCCGGAGTTCCTGTGGCCATATTTGTAAGAAGAAACACTCTTGGCCAGGCAAAAGGAAACAGCCAAACCGGTTCGACTACATCAAATACAATACGATGTCTGCCTTTTAAATTTTTAAAGACCTGTTCAGCAGGATCGTCGGGATTAGGTGTTTGTGTAAATCCGGGGCTTGCATGAAGTTGTTGTAATGGACTTATGGTTGCAATACCCATGGCTGCCGCACCTGCGGCAATGCCGCCTAAAAAGCCACGGCGTGTGGTTTGATCATTTTCATGCGTTGGCATAAACATTAGTTTTATAGTAAATAAATGGTGTTGCGAAAAACTTTAAAAAGCTACGAAAAAAGATAACGATAACAATAAAATTTTTTAGTGAATGCAGATTGGGGCGTAGTATAAAACTTAAAACCTCAAACGATTAACTTTGCGGCCACAATGAAAACTAGTTTTTCGCAACCTTCATCCCGACCTGTTGCTATTTGGTTGTTAGTTGGTGTTGCCATGTTGATTATTCAGGTTTTATTAGGAGGAATTACAAGGCTAACCGGTTCAGGGCTTTCAATTACAGAATGGAAACCAATTATGGGAGCGTTGCCCCCAATGAATGATGAGCAATGGAATGTTGCTTTTGATAAATACAAACAAATCGCTCAATATAAATATCTCAATTCTTCATTTACTCTGAGCGATTTTAAATTTATTTTTTTCTGGGAATGGTTCCATCGTTTATGGGCACGATTGATCGGTGTGGCTTTTATTATTCCATTCATTATTTTTTTAATTCAGAAAAGATTTAAAAGGCAAATGATCAGACCTATGATCATTTTGTTTTTGCTTGGAGCATTGCAGGGATTGGTTGGATGGATCATGGTGATGAGCGGCTTGGAAGATTCTAATCGCTTGTATGTGAGCCATTATAGGCTGGCCATTCATTTTATTTTAGCACTGTTATTAATCTGCTATACCATTTGGTTCGCATTGGAATTACTAATACCTCAAGAAAAAATTGTAGCAAACAGTTCCTTAAAAAAATTTACCGGATGGCTGATTGCGATTCTCGTTATTCAGCTTATTTATGGGGCATTCATGGCAGGGTTGAAAGCTGCAAGCTATGCCCCTACCTGGCCGGATATAAATGGAAATTTTTTTCCGCAAGGCGGATCACCCTCGTCAGGCCTATTGCAACTGTTTGATAACCCTATCATGGTTCATTTTATACATCGCAACCTTGCTTATCTAGTCACCATTTTAATTATTGTCTGGTATTTTAAATCGCGAAGAATTGAAAGTAGTTTATTGTTCAACAAAACGAGCTGGCTGCCTGTGACTATTGTTTTAGCACAAGTTATTTTAGGAATACTTACAGTTTTAAATTCGCCATACCCAAAAAGGTTGCTATGGCTAGGCGTAGCTCATCAGTTTGTAGCAATGCTGTTGCTGCTTTCTTTAGTGTTTGAATACTATTTGCTCCAAAAAAAAGAAAAGTTAATAGCCGCCTGAATAATTTTCCTATAGTTGAACTTGCCACGATTAATCAGTATTTTTAATTATGGTTCCTCTGTAAAAACCACCATTAATCTGTATGCAAGCCTGGCTCAGGGGTTTTTATTATTCTCTTCCCATTCAATTATTGTTCCTGCATTTCAGGAGATATCAGGTTTTGCTTGTATTCTGGTTTGCGCTTTTTAGTACAGTAGACGGTGTATTTATGAAAAGCTTTGGGGCAAATTCTTTATTTCTGGCGCCTGAATATCTTGGAAATGTTACCGCCATAAGTTTTGCAATTGTTGGAATTGCCATTGGCATGTTTATCATGAGTTGGCACGTTACTACATTTATTTTATTCAGTCGTCATTTTAAGTTCCTTGCTACAACTACAAACCCATTTTTGCGATATTGTATCAACAACAGTGTTATTCCTTTGATCTTTTTGGTATTCTATTTTTTTAAAGCTTGGCATTTTGATCATTACAAGGAGTTAATTCCAACTGCCGATATTATTTTTTTATGCGGAGGTTTTATGTGCGGACTGATTTTCATTCTTGCCATCTCATCTATTTATTTTTTTGGGGCTGACAGAACCATTTTGAGAAGAATGTTGCCTATTATCAACAACCCCAAAGAATATATTACACATCTACAGCCGCCAACTGTTAAAGTAAATAGCGAGCGATTTCTTAAAGTAGAGTGGTTTTTAGAAACTCCTTTTCATGTTAAAAAAACGAGGGATGTATCGCATTATACACAACAGTTTATTGATACTCTTTTTAAGCGGCATCATTTTGCGGCAGTTATTGCTGTTTTCACCGCATTTTTATTTTTAATGATCATTGGCTTTTTTCTTGAACATAAATTTTTTCAGATACCTGCGGCGGCGAGCATCACCATTTTCTTTGCTGTTCTAATTGGCGTATCAGGAGCGTTCACCTATTTTTTGCAGAGTTGGAGTGTTTTATACCTCATCGCACTTATTGTTGCATTGAATATTTTTTATAAAATCGAATGGATCGATCCTCGCAATAAAGCTTACGGCTTAAATTATGCAAACAGAAATGAACGGCCTGTTTATTCCCGCGAGAAACTTGTAGAACTATGCAGTCAAAAAAATATAGATGCGGACAGGGAAAATATGCTTCGAATTTTAGAGAACTGGAAAAAAAAGCAAACCGAAGAAAAACCAGTATTAGTAATAATCACTGCGAGTGGCGGTGGTAGCCGCAGTGCTACATTTACGATGAATGCTCTGCAAAAGCTTGATAGCGTTACCCATGGTGAGCTGATGAAAAAAACTTTTTTGATTACAGGGGCCTCAGGGGGTATGCTAAGCGCCGCTTTTTTTAGAGAGCTTTATTTGCAGAAGCAAAAGCAAAACGATATCAATTTACGCGACAGAAAATATGTTGATGAAATATCGGGCGATCTGTTAAATCCATTGTTTTCATCTTTTGTGGCGCGGGATCTTATTGCGCCAGCACAAAAGTTTAAAGTAGGCCCCTATGCCTATGTAAAAGATCGTGGTTATGCGTTTGAAATGAAGCTGGATGAAAACACGGAGGGTTTGTTAAATAAACATCTGGGAGATTACAAGAAAGAGGAATATAATGCAAACATTCCATTGATTTTTTTTAATTCAGTTGTAAGTCGTGATGGAAAGAAAATGATCATCAGCACGCAACCTATCCGGTTTATGATGCAAGTCAAGCAGGATACTGCTCATATACCTCAACCAGATCCTGATGCAATTGATTTTAGTTCGTTTTTTGCAAAGCAAGATCCTTATAATCTAAGCATTCTTACAGCACTCAGGATGAATGCAACTTTTCCTATCGTATTGCCGAATGTATGGCTGCCCTCACTGCCCGTAATTGATGTAATGGATGCAGGGTTAAGAGATAATTATGGACAGGAAACCATGCTGCGTTTTCTTGCAAACTTTGATGATTGGATTAAAGAAAATACGAGCGGTGTTTTAATCATACAATTACGTGACAGGGAAGCAGGTGGTTGGGAAAACCCTTATTATTCAGACAATATGAGTGATCATATTACCAAACCTTTCTTTTTGCTTCAACACAATTGGTATAAAATGATGGAATATTTTCAAAATGATATGCTTGGTTATTATAGCAGAAATGTTCCTTATAAATTGGACAAGGTTACAATACAATATGTTGCCGATAAAGAAGAAAGTAAAGCTGCTTTGAATTTTCATTTAACTCAAAGTGAGAAAACAAATATTGCTTTTGCACTGAATTCTTTATATAATAAAAAATCACTTCAACAAATACAGGCCTTTTTTACTAAAACTGATTCTGTACATCTTACAAGGGCTGAATAAGCCTAAAACATTTGGGAACGATTTTTATTTTCAATTTGTCGGGAGTTTCAAAGGGGTCACCATCAATATGCATGGGCGCATAGCTATTGTTTTCAATCGAAAGCTGGTTTGTCTGAAAATATATTACTGGCAGTTTGAGAGAAGTTTCCATTTTTTGCAATTTACCAGCCAGAATTTGTTTGATCAGGTTGTATAATAAAATGGGTTTTGCTGTTTTCTTCACAATAACTACATCAAGCAGCCCATCTGATAAAAGAGCTTTAGGAGCAATGGTGAAATTATTCCCAAACTGATTGCTATTTGCGATGCTTATAAAATAAGCATCTGTTGAAAAGGTAAGTCCATTGCTTTCGATAGTGAAGTGATAGGGTTTTGCAGAAAAAAAATTTTTGCCTACTAAAATAGCATAAGTTCTTAACCCTCTTTTTGGATGTTTTGCAAATTCATGAGCCACTTTTGCGTCAAACCCAATGCCCGTAAGCATGCAAGAAAAATGATCGTTTATATAAAAGCCATCGATAGCTTTTGCCTTGTTGTTAAAAATTATTTCAAGGGCCTTAAGTGGCTCTTTCGAAATACCTGCGGTTAAAGCAAGGCCATTTCCAGATCCACATGGGATTACGCCAAAATTTACATTTTCATTCATCAAACTGCCAACAACCTGGCTTAAAGTTCCATCACCTCCGGCTACTATTACGTCGGTTATTTTTTCTTCTTGAATAATAGAAACTAAAAAAGAGTAATCGCCACTTGCAACAGAAGGAAAAATTTTGAAGGGAATATTTTTTTGAGCTGTTTTTTCTTCAATTAATTTCTGCAAGCCTGATTTTTTTCGGGTACCTGAAATAGGATTAATAATATAAATGATATGACGGGGCATTGTGTTGACTACGGAATGTGCAAATGTACTTTCGGCATGCCAATTAAAAGCTATAAATACTCTGAGAATAATTTACCATTTCAATAAAGCACTGGCCCAGGTAAACCCACTTCCAAAAGCTGCTAGGCAAATAAGGTCTTTATCTTTCAGCATGCCTTTTTCCCAAACTTCGCACAAAGCAATTGGTATAGAAGCCGCAGTTGTATTGCCATATTTTTGAATGTTGTTATAAACTTGGTCATCTCGCAATTTCAATTTTTGTTGTATCATTTGACTAATGCGCAGGTTTGCTTGATGTGGAATTAGAATCTTGAGATCAGAAGCACTGAAGTTATTTGTCTGAAGAGCCTCCAAGATCACCTCTGGAAATTTTACAACTGCCTTTTTAAAAACTGCCGGCCCATCCATGTACGGATAAATATCCTCTTTCTCCACAAGGTCTTTGGTAATAAATAAGCCACCATAAGGTTGGTTTGGTTTTGCAGGTTTTTTGTCTGCAACGAATTTCCCTGCATGAAAACCAGGATTCATCATGGAAAGCAATTCTGCTGCACTGCCATCGCTATGCAAGTGTGTGCTTAAAATGCCACGATCTTCATCAGTTGGTTGTAATATTACTGCCCCTGCTCCATCGCCAAAAATTACTGAAACATTCCTGCCTCTTGTTGAAAAGTCAAGCCCGTATGAATGTGTCTCGGCAGCAATCAGCAAAATATTTTTATACATGCCCGTTTTAATAAATTGATCGGCTACACTCAACGCATATATAAAGCCACTACATTGGTTACGTACATCCAAAGCGCCAATTTCGCTGATACCGAGTTCACGTTGTAACAGAACCCCACATCCGGGAAAATAATAATCAGGGCTAAGGGTAGCGAAAATAATAAAATCAATTTCTTTAGCAGTTACATCCGCTCTCTTCATAGCTATTTTGGCTGCCTCTGCACCCATTGTTGTGGTTGTATCTTCAAAAGGGGTAGCATAGCGGCGCTCTTGAATGCCTGTTCGTTCCTGGATCCATTCGTCACTCGTGTCCATAACGCGGGTAAGATCATTATTAGTAACTACATTTTTCGGTACATACATACCGATGCCTGCAATTTTTGTTCGAGGCATAGCAATTGTTTTATAAAATCCGGCCGAATAACCCAGTCAGACGGGAAGGTAGGAAATGTGGACCAGTTGGAAAAGATAAGAAACTTGGAGTTGTGCTTTCTTTCGGTTAATGGCTTCGATGTTATGAACTAATTAATTTGCTTCGAACTTAGTTATAACAATTCCATCTTTTTCTAAAGAAAGCTCTTTTATATCAAGTATGGAATCAGCACAACCCCTTAGCATAGGAAATTTTTCTTTTATATGTGCGGCAATAATAAGCAGGGCTGCTTTTGCTTTTTCTTCTTCAATAGCTGTGTACACAGTTATTTTTTTGACCAAGCTTTGCATAGGTTGTTTTATGAGCAATTTATTGTCAACTATCCAATATTTTTCTTCAAATAGCTGAAAACTGGTTAAATGTCGATAAATGGTTTTAAAAAATGGTTGACTTTGTAAAGGCAATAATAAACAACCGGTTATTTTAATGTTCATAAAGAAAGCCGCATTATGGTTATAATACGGCTTTTAAACCCTGCAAACTTACTAGGATAGGGCTGGTCAATGGTTCTGATGATAGGCCCATCAACTCAAAACTATTTATTACGGGGAATTTTAAAAACCGTTTTTTCACCCTTTTTTTACCGTGATTTATTGAGCATAACTATGAGACCTGGCCACAAATGATTATGCAAGTCAATAGTTACAAAATAAAGTCCCAATCTAACCAGATGGTAGAGGAAATAATTGATCAATACTTTTCTCCAATGCAATAACGCGTTAGCATTTTTAGACAGCAGCAATTTTTAAAATTATATTTGCTGTGTGAACAGCGATATGGGCAAATACATTATCGTAGCAGGCATAATGATCGTTTTTTTAGGCTTGATCATTTATTTCTTTCACGATAAATTAAGTTGGATAGGACGGTTGCCTGGCGACATACGGATCGAAAAGGAAAACTTCAAATTCTATTTTCCTATTACAACCATGATCCTTTTTAGCTTGGCAATTACAGTCATTATTCAAATTATAAAAAGAATTTTTTAAAATCTTAATTGGATTAGTAAGGCAGATAATGAAATTTTAACGGCCAAAATTTCTATATTGGACAATATTGACTGCTTATGAATCCTTCTCCCCAGCGATTTCTTGCCTTGGATGTGCTGCGCGGCATGACCATTTGCTTTATGATTATTGTAAATACGCCAGGTAATTCTGTTACTACTTACCCTCCGCTTTTACATGCGCAATGGAATGGCTTTACTCCTACTGATCTTGTATTTCCTACTTTTATGTTCGTTGTGGGAAATGCAATGAGCTTTTCGATGAAAAAATGGGAGACTTTTAGCAATAGGCAAGTAACATGGAAAATTTTAAAAAGAACGGCGATCATTTTCTTGCTAGGGTTTCTCATGTATTGGTTTCCCTTTGTGCATTGGAATACCCAGCATCAGCTTGAGTTCAAGCCCATATCGCATACAAGAATTATGGGAGTATTGCAGCGCATTGCACTTGGTTATTTTTTTGCAGCGCTCATGATCCGTTATTTCAAACCAGCCACTGTATATCGCTTATCAGTTATTTTTTTATTGCTGTATTGGTTTATTCTTTTAGTTTTTGACAATACAGGCGATCCATATAATATGTTCACCAATGCGGGAACAAGACTAGATCTATGGTTGTTTGGCCCAAACCATTTGTATCATGGCGAAGGAGTAGCTTTTGATCCGGAAGGAGTGCTAAGTACCTTGCCTGCGATCACAAATGTAACTTTTGGTTATGCTGCGGGAAAATGGGTGCAAGAAAAAGGTAAGAGCTTTGAAGGATTAGCAAAGTTGCTATTAGCTGGGGTTTTATCAGTGGTGCTTGCATTGAGTTGGGATTGGTTCTTTCCGATCAATAAAAAATTATGGACAGGTAGTTTTGTATTGATCACTGTGGGCATTGATTGTATTCTTCTTGCCTCATTAATTTATATTATTGATTTTTTGCAACGCCGCCGTTGGACATATTTTTTTGAGGTATTTGGCAAAAATCCTTTGTTCATTTACCTGCTTTCGGAATTAGGCGCTACTTTGCTTTGGTTTATTCCTGTTGGTCCCAATTACCAACCGCTTTATCATTGGTTATTTGAAAATGTTTTTAAACATGCGGGAATGTATTTTGGCTCTTTTCTGTTTGCAATCAGCTTTATGTTATTCTGTTGGTTAATTGGATATATTTTGGATAAAAAGAAAATTTACGTGAAAGTGTGATGTAATTAAAAAATAAAACGCAAGAAGGCTTTAACTGTTGGTAACATAATATTCACTTCCATTTTCTTCATTGCCTCGCTTTAAAAGCGTACCTTCGCCGCTTGCAAAAATCAGCTTTGAACCATTTGCTTCAAATCTTGAAGCTTGTTGCTGGAGGCTCTCAGCTTAATTTAAATTATGGAAATTAGAAATATAGCCATTATTGCCCACGTTGACCATGGAAAAACTACACTGGTGGATAGAATACTTCACCAAACACATGTGTTTAGGGATAACCAGGAAACGGGTGATTTGATCATGGACAGTAATGAACTTGAGCGTGAACGAGGTATTACTATTTTTAGCAAAAATGCGGCTGTGGTTTACAAAGGGATTAAGATTAATGTAATTGATACGCCCGGCCACGCTGATTTTGGAGGCGAGGTAGAACGTGTGTTGAAAATGGCTGACGGTGTGCTGCTGTTAGTTGACGCCTTTGAAGGTCCCATGCCCCAAACGAGATTTGTATTGCAAAAAGCATTGCATCTTAATTTGCATCCGATTGTTATTATTAATAAAGTGGACAAGCCGAATTGCCGTCCTGATGAAGTGCACGATGCTGTGTTTGAATTATTTTTTAATCTTGATGCCACTGAAGAGCAATTGAATTTTCCTACTTATTATGGATCCGGAAAAAATGGATGGTTCAATGATTCATTAACACCAAGTGAAGATATTACCCCTCTGCTGGATGGTATATTGAAACACGTTCCTGAGCCTAAAGTCAGTGAAGGAACACTACAGTTACAAATTACTTCTCTCGATTATTCGTCTTTTTTGGGTCGCATTGCGATTGGCAAAGTAAGCCGAGGAGTGATTAAAGAGAATCAGGCTGTGTCTTTGGTACAAGCTGATGGCAATATCAAAAAATCAAGAGTGAAAGAATTGTATGTGTTTGAAGGAATGGGTAAGAAGAAGGTAAGTGAAGTAATGACCGGCGACCTTTGTGCTGTAGTGGGTATTGATGATTTTAATATTGGCGATACTATTGCTGATCTTGAAAATCCTGAAGGATTGCCAACGATCAGTGTGGACGAACCAACAATGAGCATGATGTTTGGCATTAACAATTCTCCCTTTTATGGAAAGGATGGAAAATTTGTAACCTCACGCCATATTCGAGACCGGTTAATAAAAGAAACAGAAAAAAATCTTGCCTTACGGGTAGAGGACACTGGAAATGCCGATAGTTTTTTAGTTTATGGCAGGGGTATTTTGCACTTGGGGATTTTAATTGAGACTATGCGCCGCGAAGGGTACGAATTAACTGTAGGCCAACCTCAGGTGCTTGTTAAAGATATCAGCGGCAAAAAATGTGAACCTTATGAAACACTTGTTGTGGACGTGCCGCAAGAATTTTCAAGCAAGGTTATTGACCTTGTTACACGCCGTAAAGGTGAATTGCATGTAATGGAAACGAAGGGTGAAATACAACACTTGGAATTTGAAATACCTTCAAGGGGGTTAGTGGGCTTGCGTACCCAAATGCTTACCAATACCGCCGGAGAAGCCGTTATGAATCACCGCTTCAGCGAATATAAGCCTTGGAAAGGAGCTATACCCGGAAGAAATAATGGAGTGTTGATCGCTAAAGAAGCTGGTACAACCACTGCTTATTCATTGGATAAATTGCAGGATCGTGGGATCTTTTTCGTTGACCCCGTAGAAGAAGTATATAAAGGAATGATCATAGGCGAAAATAATAAGCCTGGTGATCTAGTTGTGCAGGCTAATGAAGGCAAAAAACTTACTAACATGAGGGCCAGCGGAAGTGATGCTGCAACCAATATTGCTCCTAAACATGAAATGACTCTTGAAGAATGCATGGAATACATTCAGCAGGATGAATGTATTGAGGTAACTCCCAATTATGTTCGCATGCGTAAAGTCATCTTAGATGAAGAAGAAAGAAAAAAGCAGGCAAAAAAGCTAAGTACAGAATCAATTTGACAACATAAAAAACTCCGACGAAAATCGGAGTTTTTTATTTTTAGACCTATCCATTTATTGGTTGGGTTTTCCAACTGGCTTTTGTGGCTGGGTCATGCTCGCCGGCAACTTAACTCCTAGCTTTGCAGCTACAAGCGGCAGCAGATCATCTCCATCCGGAGCTACAAGAAATACGTCTTTTGAAAATACATAAGCATAACCTTTTTCCTTTGCAACGGCCCTTAATGCGGTAGCTACTCTGTTGTAAACTGGCGCCAATAATTGTTCTTGTTTTGCTTGATAAGCTTGTCCAGCCAGCGTTTGCCAATTTTGAATCTGGTAAGCTAACACGTTAACATCTGTGCGCAGTTGATTCAATACTGATTTAGGGGTTTTCGAAGTATCGGTCTTATTCAGCACACTGTCTTTATATTGGTACTCTTGCACAATAGTATTTAAAGTGTGATTCAATGAATCATTTTGATATCTCTGTAATTGGGTATCTAATTTCGCTGCTTCAGGCATCAGGCTTACCATTTGGTCAATACTCATATATCCAATTTTGGTTTGCGAGTTAGCATTAGTAGCAGCAATCAACAACCCACATGCAATTACTATTACGGAAATGATTTTTTTCATGATTAAATTTTTGATCCTCGAGTATTACAGCCTTTTTTGTGGCTGTAGTTTTTGTTTTTAAAGATTGTTTTATACAATGATTGGTTGCCTTCAACCAAATATTTTTATTGCTTAATTCCTAGTTCTCTTAATACATCCTCGCTCTTATCCAGTTTTGGGTCGGCAAAGATAACGGTAATTCCTTCACTTTTATCAAGGATAAAATCGTATCCTCTTTGACTGGCGAGCCTCTGCACCGCATTATATACTTTATCCTGAACGGGTTTTATCAATTCTTGTCTTTTTTTAAATAGATCACCCTCAAAACCAAAGCGTTTGCGCTGAAGATCTCTCAGGGTTTTTTCCTTTCCAAAAAGTTGATCCTCTCTTTTTTTACGCAAATCTTCACTCAGCATTACCTGCTCGGCGTCGTAATCTTTATACATTTTATCAAGCTGCGATTGCAGACTATCTATTTCCTTTTGCCAGCCTCCGGCAATATCATCGAGTTTAGCTTGGGCAGTTTTGTACTCTGGCATTTTATCAAGAATATATCTTGTGTCAATGATGGCATATTTCTGAGAAAATGCCAAAAGACCCAATGCCATTAAACAGGTAAGTAAAAAAATCTTTTTCATTTTTTTCTTTTTATAATGAATAGGGTGAATGTACAAAGTGCTACGCATCAGACGATGAATAAAAGTCCAAAAGTTGGTCACAGCTAAATAAAAATTTTTTAAAAGAGCTTTTCAATCCAACTAAGTTTTCCTTGATCTTTTATTCAGGTTCATAACCAAGCATAAATGTAAAGCGTGATGCATCTTTCAGCTTTGTGTTTGGACCAAGACGATCTATACCAATACCATAATCAAACCCAAGCAAGCCAAACATGGGCAGGAAGAAACGCATACCTAAGCCCGTACTTCTGCGCAGTCGGAAAGGATTATAGTCTTTGAAATCATACCAGCCATTCGCTGCTTCAAAAAATGCAAGACCGTAAATAGTGCTGCTGGGGTTAGTAACCAACGGATAGCGCAATTCTAATTGGTATTTGTTGAAAATAGTAAAGAATTTATTGGCGCTGCTTTGATCAGGATTTATTGATGGATCAGAATTTTCATATACAGGGTAGCCGCGTTGTGCAATAATATCATAGCCAAGCAAACCGTAATTATTGGTCAAGCCTGCATCACCCAATTGAAATCTTTCAAATGGCGAAAAATCAAGCTTTCTATTATAGCGTCCCATAAAGCCGTACTTAGCGGCCATCTTCAATACAAACTGCCTATTTTTATCTTCGCCCATAGGTCTTCCTATCGGTACATACCATTCAGCATTAAAACGCCATTTATGATACTCAGGAGTTTTGTAAGGATTACTTGATGTAACAAGATCCGGATTCAATAAAGAATATGGAGGGGTAAGCTGCACGCTGGCTACAAAATTGGAACCGCTACGTGGAAAGATCGGATCGAAAACAGATGAGCGTTGTAAAGCTAGTTTAAAACTAATGTTGGTTGATGTTCCACTGTCCAAGCCCTGGAATATCGGGTAATCACGCAGTTTGTACTGAGTGAAATTAACTGAATAAACAAGACTAAAATAGTCATCGGGCCATTTCAGTTGTTTGCCTAACGATACTGAAATACCAAGTGTTTTTAAATTTTGGCTATCAGATCTTTTTCTATCAGGCAAACCAGTAAAAGGATCAAAGGCATTCGAAAATTTGCTGTGATAAAAACTGAGCGTTAGAGAGTTTCTTTTCTTTCCTCCTAACCATGGTTCAGTAAAAGAAGCATTGTACGAATTAAAGGCTCTGCCATTCGATTGATAGCGCAGACTAAGCTTTTGACCGTCGCCTTGAGGCAATGGGTCCCAAGCCTCTCTGTGAAAAATATTTCGAATCGAAAAATTGTTGAATGAAACACCGAGCGTCCCTGTTAATCCAATTCCTCCTCCCCAACCTGCAGAAAGCTCAAGCTGGTCTGACGATTTTTCTTCAAGGTTCCAATTTATATCTACAGTTCCATCTTCCGCATTAGGAACAACGTTAGGATTAATTTTTTCTTGATTGAAATATTGAAGATTTGCCAACTCACGTTGTGAACGAATCAGATCCGAACGGCTGAACAATTCACCAGGTATAGTTCGCAATTCACGGCGAATTACATAATCTTTCGTTTTTTCATTACCCGAAATATTAATATTCTTATACCTCGCTTGGGGGCCTTCTACGATCCTTATTTCATAATCAATAGTATCATTATACACAGCTGTTTCAACGGGATCGACCCGGAAAAATAAGTATCCGTCATCCATATACAAACCCTGAATATCTCCTCCTTCAGCAGATAACTCTTTTCCTAACCTTCTATTCAATGTTTGAATATTGTAAACATCTCCTTTATGGATACCAAGAATGGCTGCTAGTAAGGAATCAGAGTATTTTGCATTGCCTTTCCAAGCTATATTGCCAAAATAATATTTGCGCCCCTCAATAACTTTTAAAGCAACATTTATATTTCCATTATTTGAATTGTACTGCGTATCTGCTACAATTTGTGCATCCCGGTAACCAAGTGAGTTGTAATAGGTGAGAACTTTTTCCTTATCCTCATCATATTTCTTTTGATCAAATTTAGCTGAGCTAAATAATTTAAAGCGGAAATAAGGATCAAAAAAAGTTTTTGTTTTTGATGGAGTAAGAAATCCCCAATCTTTTATATACTCACTAAATTTTGCGCTAGAATCAGTTCCATAAGGGCTTTCTTCTTTAGACGGAAACAAGGTGATTTTAGTCATCTCTTTTGTACCCTTCATTTGCTTTTTCAACCTGACATCAGATACATTTTCATTGCCATTAAAAAAGATATTGTCAATATGGGTTTTTTTCCCTCTGTCGATGTGAATGATTAGCGAGTTTGAGTTAACGAAAGAAGGATCCTTTTGTTCTTCAATAGTAACAATTACATTTTTATATCCCTTGTCCGTATAATATTTAACAATCACCTCTTTGGCCCGTCGCAAAGTGTTTTCAGTGATGATTGTCTGTTTTACTAAAGAGATCTTTGTTTGTAAATCTTCTACTTCTGATTTTTTTGCTCCGTCAAATTTGAAATTACCAAGTCGTGGCCTCTCGGTTACATTGATTTCAATCCATACTTTATCGTCTTGCACCTTAGTGATGTATATCTGTATATCAGAAAAAAGACGCTGGCGCCAAAGATTTTGAATGGATTTTGAAAAAAGATCCCCACCGGGAATCAGCACTTTATCACCAACCTGTATATTGGCAATTGACAATACAATAGCAGTATCTAAATAATGAACCCCAGTAAGGGTAATGCCAGCAATTGTAAATTCTTTTGGTATGCGAGCTTCTTGAAGAGCAAGAAGATTAGGATCAACAGATGTTGGCTTTGTAGTATCTTCCTGAGCATGCAAATGGGATACAGAAAAAATGGTAGCTATTAATAAAATGATTGTTCTCAGTAAAAGTCGTTGCATGGTTTAATATTCAAAAAGGCCTGGAAATTACAGTCAATGTATTATGCTTTATAAGGCAAAACTCAAGGATTCCTGCGGCAAATTAACGGGAAATATTGAAACTGTTTTGTTAAAGAAATGACTCATATTGGTCATATAAACCCTACTGGTCATATAGTCGTTAGTTGGTTATAATATTATTTGACCACTGATTCTATTTGTTCACCTGTTTTTCCAAACCTCCTTTGCCTGTTTTGATAATCCACAATAGCTTCATATAAATTTTCTTTTCTGAAATCAGGCCAGCGAACATTGGTAAAATAGAGTTCGGCATAGGCCAATTGATACAGTAAAAAGTTACTGATGCGGAACTCGCCGCTTGTTCTTATCATCAATTCCGGATCAGGAAAATCACTTGTGCATAAAAAGCGTTGCAAGGTAGTTTGATCAATCTCTTCAATGGTAAGGTTATCCTGTTTCACTTCATGAGCAATATTTTTGACGGCATTTAGTAATTCCCAGCGACCACTGTAGCTTAATGCCATCACAAGATTGAGGCCTGTATTATTTTTAGTGATTTCAAGGGCTTCATTCAGTTCTTTTCTTGCATAATCAGGTAGCATGTTCATATCGCCAATAACATGCAGTTTAATATTATTCTTATGCAAGCTATCTATTTCATCACGAATGGTATTTACAAGCAACTCCATAAGGCCAACCACTTCATATTCCGGCCTGTCCCAATTTTCAGTAGAAAAAGCATATAAGGTAAGATATTCTATTCCCAATTCAGCACATCCTTCCACTATATTCCGAACACTTTCTACGCCATGAAAATGTCCAAAAAGACGATCGTGCCCCTGTTCTTTTGCCCAACGACCATTACCATCCATGATAATGGCAATATGCCTGGGTAATTTTTTTTGATCAATTTTTGCTAATAGCTGTGACATGGTTCTTAAAAAAGGGCAATAAAGGTATCAAGATTAGCAGTATAAACAGAGAATATTAGTTAGTGAATCGATAAAAGTAAAAAACATTGCCTTCCGCTTGAGTAATCCTATTAGTTAGCAGAAGGGCATTTATACGACTGTAAATTAATGGTGAAATAGATCATAGCAGTTACAAACTGGTCTTTATTCGAATCTACACCCCTTTGGCGGCCTTTAATGCCGATTGGCGTACCTAATTCATAAGAACGGTCATACAAATAATACGCGGGGGGAGGTTGTAAGCCGGAAGAGGGGTCGTAAAAGACTTGAGGATCTACATAGGTGGTACTCACATCATCCAAATAGTCGGTGTTTGTAAATCGATGAGTTACCTCAAAAGCAATATTGTAACGATCGTTGAAAGCATATTTTATCCCAACTCCAAAAGGGATACAGAGTGCCATTGAACTGTACGGTTTCCGGTCAGGATATAAATTACTTCCTTGGCCCTCAGTGCCTAAAGGGCGCAAGTAATATTTTTGGCCCTGAAGGTAAGCATAGGGGTCATAGCTAAAAGCACCTACGCCCAATGAAATATAAGGAGTGAAATTAAAATCGGGATCACCCGGTAAAAAGCGAAAGAAATTAAAATCGCCTCTCAAAGAAAGTTCCCACACGTTTGTATTGAAGCTGAGGTTACGAAGGCGCATATACTCATTATGCGTATTGTAAATATCAGAATAACC
Organism: Chitinophagaceae bacterium; assembly: GCA_036005185.1. Lineage (GTDB taxonomy): Bacteria > Bacteroidota > Bacteroidia > Chitinophagales > Chitinophagaceae > VBAU01. The sequence continues at coordinate 78,267 of DASYQS010000008.1, forward strand.
CAGTTGAGCAAAATTAGCGACAACTCTGGCAGCGATATAGTTGCCAAAATTTTTACGAAAGAAGATTCCAGCTGCAATTTTCGGACGGTTCAATTTTGCACGCGTATTCAGGTCGCCAAAATAATGGGCGGCTCCTATCCCTACACCAAATTCACCTTCTTGTACAATGGATTGCTGGCCATAACCATAGAAACTGCACAGGCAGATGGTCACCACAAGGATGGCGGTTAACTTCTTCATATTTGCAAAATAAGATTTCGGGAGTAATTATAACGCAAAAAATAAGCAATTATTTACAAAAATTCGATTTTAATCCCAGTATGTCCTTCCTATTTGTTAATCTTCAAATTGACTTGTATTGACTTAGGATATTCAATTTCGTTTATCAAGACCCCATGTAAGTTTATTACGGAGTGTTTGAAGAAAACTGTTTTCACTTAATCGAATAAGACTTAAAGCAAACGATTCTTTTCTTACTGCAAGCTGAACGTCTTTATTTATAATTTCTCTTCTTGAGTCAAGGGCGCAAATAGCCTGGCCAGAGCGACTTTCAATTTCAAACGAAATAATGTTATCATCCGGTATTATGATGGGGCGTACATTTAAATTGTGAGGCGCTACGGGTGTAATGACAAAGCTCCCTGATTCAGGGAAGACAATAGGGCCATTACAACTTAATGAGTAACCCGTTGAACCTGTTGGCGTAGCTACAATCAGTCCATCGGCCCAATAAGTGTTTAAAAATTCTCCATTTAAATAAGTATGAATTTTGATCATTGGGGCAATGTCCTGTTTGTGAATAGCGAATTCGTTTAAGCCATAGGGCACATTTCCAAACAGAGGAAGATTTGAATCAAGATGGATTAGAGTTCTTTGATCAACAACAAAGGAGTGGTTGACCAGTGCCTTGATTGCAGCTTGTACTTCGTCACGGCCAATACTTGCCAAAAATCCAAGGCGGCCGAAATTAATTCCCATAATGGGCACGTTGTGGCTGCGAACAAGGGTAATTGTATCGAGTAAGGTGCCATCGCCTCCCAGGCTAATAATGGCTTGTATTTCCTTTGTAATTTCTTCAGAACTATGAAATACTTCGGCATCTGAAGGCAGCGACAATGTATTTTTAATTTGTTCAAAAAAGGAGTGAAAAAAAACAGGCTGAAGTTTTTGTTTTTTCAATTCATCAATAAATAATTGCACATCCTGTCGTTGCTCTTCTTCCATTACACGACTGTAAATGGCTACTTTCATTTTGGTTGTTAGAAATTATTCTTTCTGTGTAAATATATACCGTTTTGACCTAACTGGTTAAAACTCCAGTCAAGCCTAATGGCTACATCATAAACAGTAACAATATCTAATCCTACTCCACCGGAAAATAGCATTTTGTTGTTCAAACTATTGAAACCTGGTTCAGGATTGTAAACATAGCCGGTATTATTATAGATTCTTCCAAAAATGCGGAAGGGAATATGACTAATCGTTTCTTTTTTTGTTCGAGGTAGCGGAACATTGAATTCAAGAAGTTTTCGCGACAATGTTGTTTTTGCGCAAGAACCTGCAACTCCATCTATCACATAATATTCATAACCCTGCATAAACATTTCGCCATAACCCATGAGTCGCGAATTGAAAAAGGGCTGTTTGAATGGCAATTTTAGAGTGCTGATGGTATTAACGCTTAAATACGTTTTAGGAAACAGTTGCCAATAATTGCCCGTATTTACATCTAGTTGCCAAACATTCATAAGGCGGTTAAAGCCTTTTTTACTAAGATTAAGCTGCGCCGCAAAACCTTTTAAGGGATAAGGTATATAATCGACATTGTGAAAGCTCATGGAATAATAAATCTCAGGAAAACGAATTCGATTACGACCTGAAGTGAAATAGGTTGGATTCAATTTTACAATTGTATCTTCTACTCTTTCTTCAGTATAGCCAATTCCAAATCGGTGCCTGGTTTTTATTGCCCGTCGGTAAGTAAGCTCAAGATTTGTTCTAAAAAAAGAGCGAATAAAATTGTTGGTGTCTTTAAGGAATACTTCTTTATTGTTAATCGTATTGTAGTTTACCTCCCTGTTTTTGCCCAACGCAATTCCAATTCTTCCGCCCCATTGCATTTTTTTGTCGAAATAAAGGCGGTCGTAGTTCATAGATATTTGTTGCGTGTAACCATTCATCAACCATACATTCAATTTATCATTATGCCCTGTAACGTTATTGTATAAAAGCTTTACCCCATAATTCACTCTGTCAAGGCTGGCTTTATTTTGCACCAGCCATTGATTCAGATTTCGATCAACCATTCTAAAATATGGTAAAGGAAATATGTACCATCTTTCTTTTACGTCAACTAATATATCTACATTGTAACCTTCAAAACTTTTTAGTGCAACAGTTACCTCATGAAAAAGAGAAGTATTCATTAATCGTTTCCGAGCGCCTTCAAATTTTTCTACTAATTGCTGTAATTGGAAATGATCACCTATCTTGAAAGGAATCTCACGCAAAATGATAGAAGCCTTTGTTTTTTTGTTTCCAGTGATAACAATATTTCTGATAACGAATGGTGCTGACCTTTGATCATCTGTTTTAACCTCAGGATTATTAGAAGCCGATGGATATATTGAAGGATCACTTTGAATTTCTTGAGCACCTGCTCTGTAAAATATTGAGGATAGGGTAAACGTAACCAGATATATACTTAACCTTTGCATGCAAGCAAATAAAAATCAATTATAAACTAAATTAACAGATTAATTCAAACTAGGCAAAGAAGCAGAAGGCTAAATCTATATTTTTAAATAATTCATCAGGTTGTCATAGTTCGTCTTCAACTCATTTTCAAACAGCTCCTCACCAAAATAATATTTCACATTGTACTCATACCGTTGAAAAGTAGCTACTATGTCTGACACCTCTGTTTTATTGATTTTTATAGTTACTTCCATTAATCCTGTTTCAGGATCCACATTGGTATTAAGTTGTTTTATTTGGGCATCGTTGGTTTCTACTATTCGACTTATTTCATTAAACGAATAATTTTTGCTTTCAATTTCTAACACAATTAAGCCACCCGGCTCATTTAAGCTCATGAATTCGGATGAGTATTTCAAAAGATCGGCATAGGTAACTACTCCTATCAATTCATTATTCTCACCGACAATGGGCACAACTGTTAAACCATTTTGAACAGCGATTTGTATGGCTTTTAGTACATGCTCATCTTCTTTAACTGAGGGATTGGATATGGATTGATGAAACTGCTCTAAATTAGAGTGATCGTTTTCTGCCTGCGATAAATCTTCTTCACTAATCATACCAACATATTTATCCCCCTCAACTATGGGTAAATGTTCAACATGATTTTCATTCATCAGTTCTAAGGCCTGATAAACCTTATCTGAAAGGCGGAGATAAGGAAGAGTTTGTGTTTGTAAGTTTCCGGTTAACATGGATAGCGGCATTTTAAATGAGACAGCAATTTTTAGGCAACTGTTGCAGGCTCATTCTGTTTTTTTAAAAATTTATGCAAAATGACATTGAATTCATCTGGCACTTCCATCATGGGAGCGTGACCGCATTTATCAATAAAGTAAAGTTCGCTGTTTGGTATTAGGCGGTTAAACTCCCTGGCAACGAATGGTGGGGTAATGGTGTCATTATTGCCCCATATTAATAACGTAGGTTGCTTGATTTGATTGAGTTCTTCCCCTAAATTATTTCTGATGGCGCTTTTGGCAAGGGCTATGGTCTTTATGACTTTTAAGCGATTATTGGTTATTTCAAAAACTTCATCTACCAGTTCCTTTGTAGCCATTTTGGGATCATAAAAGGTAACCTCGGTTTTTCTTTTAATATAGTCATAATCACCTCGTTTGGGGTAAGAATCTCCCATGCCATTTTCAAATAAACCCGAGCTACCTGTAAGAATAAGTGATTTTATCTTTTGAGGATGCTTTAGAATATGCAATAAAGCAACATGGCCCCCTAATGAATTGCCCAATAAATGAACATCCTGGTATTCTCTTGCCTCAATAAATCTATGTACAAATCTTTCCAGGCCGCCCACAGAAGTGTGTAGTATATCCAATTCAAACAAAGGCAACATCGGCACCACTACTTTGTTGTGATGACGAAAGTATTCAATTAGGTCTCTAAAGTTACTCAGGGCTCCAAACAATCCATGCAATAAAACCAACGGTTCACCCTGACCTTCTTCAATAAACCTGAACTTATCCTGTTGCTTGATTTTATATTCTTCCATCGGTCTTGATCTGAAATAATCTTAATCGCTAAAATAATTGATTTACTGCAAATAAAATACCCTTTGGAGCAATGGTTTTGATTTTATATGTACAAATATAGTGGCAGAAAGATTTTTTACTGAAGAATCTTACCAATCGCTAATTAATATCTGGCAGAATGGTAAAAAATTTATCAAATTGCAGACATTTTTTCAGAAATACTATTAAAGAACTGTTCAAGCTCAACAAACATATTTTTAAAAAAGGGAAGTACCACTGCTAGACTATCAATTGCTTTAGGCCCCCACGGTTGAATAAACGCATAAGTTATTGACGCCTGGATTGTTTCTGGCTTAATGAGCTTTAGCTGAACTAGATAAAATAAGATGATACTAAAAACTGTTGTATAAATGGCTGCATATAAGAGAATACCACCTAATCGATTGGCCCAGCCCAGCATGACTGTTTCTGCAATTTTTTGAATTGCTCTAGCTCCAAGCCTAATTAGGATTAATGCAACAATAAAAACCAGGATAAAAGAAATGATAGGTAACCATTTATCAGAAATTTTTGTTGCATGGCCAATATGACTTGCAACCACAGTTGATAATTTAAGTGCGGCGGCTAAGCCAATAATAATTGCAATAAAAGAAAATAAGGCAACAATCAATCCACGACGATAACCCTGAATAAGAGCCAGTATCATCAATGCCAAGAATATCAAGTCAATGATCATGCGTGAATTTGTTTGAGCCTTTAAACCTGCTAATCATTCAACTATTTTGATAATAATTCCTTTACTGTAGTTGATATAGTTTTACCATCTGCCTTGCCTGCTAATTTTTTTGTGGCAACGCCCATTACTTTTCCCATTTCTGCAGCTGATGTTGCCCCTGTTTCGGCTATGATTTTTTTAATCTCCAATTGTAATTCTTCAGGTGATAACTGCTTGGGCAAAAATTTTTCTATTACTTCAATTTCTTCTTGCTCCTTTTGAGCAAGATCGGTTCTATTTTGCTGTTGATAAATTTCCAAGGAGTCTTTACGCTGTTTTACCAGCTTTTGCAACAATTTTGTTTCATCTTCCTCTTTTAGTTCTCCACCTGAACCCTCAGATGTTTTGGCTAAAAGAATAGCAGCCTTAATTGCTCTTAAGCTCCTAAGAGCTTTTTCATCCTTAGCAAGCATGGCTGTTTTCAGCTCTGTCATTATTTTTTGTTCGAGATTCATAGTTGTTTGAAGTTTGAGGTTTGAAGTTCAAGATTATTTGATTGAGGCTCCAACCGTTTATGCTTTATTTTCATTTAATTGCTGAGTTTTAAATTTTCCATAAAAATCCTTTGCAAATTTTTTCATATCATCTACTATTTCATTGTTCTTTGTAGCACGCCCATAAGTATCTGCCATAGTCATCATAGTTTGATAAAAAAAATCAGCCATCTCGTCTATCATCATATCTTTTGTCCAAAGATCAATTCTCAAAGCTGTTTTTTCGCTTCCATCCCAGAAAGAAAGCATCATGGCCTTGGCTTTTTGTGCCTTTTCAGCAGTCGTGTCTGAAGCGGCCCAACGAATTACTTCTGGCACACGGCTCTCATCCATTTGTACATCAATTGTTATAGTTGATTTATTCATAAATGGTAGGTTGAACGGCAAAGGTAGCAATCAATCAACTGCTTTGAGTATGCTTTGCCAAAGCAGTTCAGCTGTTCGTTGCCAAGAATATTGTTTTGCAATTATTTTTCCCTTTTCAATTAGTTGCTTTTTCAACATTTCATCTTTATAAATAAGCATCATCTTTTCAGCTATATCTTCAAAATTTTGCGGATCGACAAACAAAGCAGCATCTTTTGCTATCTCCTGCATTGAGGAATGTGACGATGTGATCACAGGTACATGACATTTCATCGCTTCAAGAACCGGAACACCAAAACCTTCTAGCAAGGATGGATAAACCAATGCATAAGCAGAACCTGTAACTTTTACAAGATCATCTTCACTTAAATACCCCAACATGATCACTTCATCCCTGTGCTTGTATTTTTTTAAATTTTGAATAAAGGAATCATATTTCCATGCAAGCCTGCCTGCCAATACTAATTTAAAGTTGCTTTTTTGTCTTTTTTTAAAAACAGAAAATGCTTTCAATAAATTCACAAGATTCTTTCTTGGATGAATAGCTCCTACATATAAAAAGAATTCCTTTCCATCAGTGTATTTATTTTTAATTGATTCAATAATTTCACTTGATACGGGTTTAAAAATTTCTTTAGCTGCACTAAACACCACTTGTATTTTGTCTTTCTCTATTTTATAGTGGTCAATAATATCCTGTTTTGAAAATTCGGAGACAGTGCTAATGGATTTTGCTTTTAGAAGAAATTTCGGAAGATATCTTTTATAAAAAAGAAGATGGGATTTTTTGATATGAGACGGATAGTGGATAAAGGCAAGATCATGTACTACCAGTGACTGAGGCACATTGGTAGTTAAAGAACATATTCCATCTACTGAAACAAAAACGTCAGCTTTTAATTTTTTTAGAGCACTAGGAATTTTTATATCATACCAATATTTCCACAATAATGGATGTCTTGCTGGCGGGCCAATTACAAAAGGAGTAATATTTGGAGAAAAAATAAATCTCTTGTCGTATGGTCTGTCGAAAATAAAAATAAATTGATGTTCTGGATAAGTAGTGGTTAGATACTTAAATATCTCAAAAATGAAATAGCCGTAACCCTCTAAATAATCCGGAAGTAAAAACCTTGTGTTTACTGCAATCCTCATACTAGCCAGCAAAGATATACGTGAATAGATATGATGGTTATACAATAGAAAACTTACTAATTATTATTAGTAAAAAGAATTTCTGACACCACTACTTTACGTTCATCTTTTGCTTATTCATTGTCTCTGATTCTTCAAGGTAATCTGTAATATTAGCAGGAAGAATTTCATCAGGAATTCATTTATTACTGACATTCAAAAGAGGAAGTTTTACAATTGATTGACAACCTGAAGAAATGTATTTTTGTATTGCCATCCTATTTTTAAACCAAGACTATGACCTATGAAAAACATTTACTCTTATTTTCCTGTTTTATTATTTGTTAACATGAATAGCTGTAAAACCAGAGGTTATTCTCAATACTCTGATATTGTTGTTTTAAGTGAAGTGGCGTGTGATATTGCTATTTCAAGTAAAAGTGGCGATTATTCCACACAGATTAATTTCTCAAAATCTCAAACTAAAACTGCTTCACTTAACAGTACTCAGTCATGCTTCCCTATTATCGATTGGTTAAACTGCAATGAAGCGAATAAGGTTTATAATTATCAAATAGCTTTAAGCCTCAATGAATATAGTTTTACAATAGCTCATTATTCAAGGTATAATTTTTGGCATGATTATAAGTTCCCTTATTCAACTGAGAAAAATAAGAAATGTAATTTTTTTCTAAGGAAAAAGAGTGTTGTACGTTGTATTACAAAATTTGACGAAATAAAATCAAGTGAATTGAGAAATTCGGAGGAAATAAAAATAAATATCTATCCGGAGACCTTGGATGGGGTTGTTGGTATTAAATTTGTGAATATTTTTTCTGATAAATTTTGAATCCAGATTTCCAATACACAAGTTCAGACAGTTTTAGCAAGAAGTAGTTAGGTTATGGGTGGGGTATGTTAAACGTTACAGCGAGGAAAGTATTGGGGAGGCTAATAGAGTAACGAGCCATCTGTCTTGTGTCAATCAACTTTTAATTAAATGACCTCTTAGGTGGAAGAGGATGGTGGCTTGTAAAAGGGGCCTTGGTTCGGGGCCCCTTATCTTTTAGAGCTAATGAAGACTATTTGTCAGTCCAAAGCTAAAAATTCACTTAAACCACAAAACCCCTAATCTATTCGATTATTTCTTTTGCTAAATTTTATCGCCAATTCTCTACATTTGCTGTTAATCATTTTCTATGGAGTATAATACTACGAGAAATTACTTAGTAATGCGTGAGTATGGCCGGCATATTCAAAAAATGATCGAATATTTGCTTACTATTGAAGATCCTGAACGTCGTCAGCAGAATGCTCAAGTTGTTATTGAATTAATGGGCTTTCTAAACCCTCATTTAAAGAATGTAGAAGATTTTCGCCATAAATTGTGGGATCATCTTTTTTTAATATCCGATTTTAAACTTAATGTAAAATCACCTTATCCAATTCCTACAAGGGAAACATTAAAAACTAAACCTGACCCGCTGCCTTATCCTAAACGTTATCCCAGGTTTTCTCACTTAGGTAAAAATTTGGAAGTAGTTATTGACAAAGCTTTAAAAGAAGAGAACCCTGAAAAAAAATTGGGATTTGCTAATGCTATTGCTTATTACATGAAGCTTGCATACAATAACTGGCACAAGGAGCTTGTTCATGATGATGCAATACAAAGTGAGCTTACTAGCATAACCCACGGTCAACTTGAATTTACTAACACCCCATTTGTAAAAGCATACCGACCACAACAAGACAACCGCAGTGGCTATGGAAAACAGAGAAACAAATTTCAACAACGAGGCGGGGGAGGCGGTCATCGCAACGATCGCAATGATCGCGGAGGTGGAAAGTTTAAAAAGAAAAGATATTAAAGCCATTCAAGGTGTAAACTTATCTCGTGAGGTTGACGTCAAACGTCAACCTTTTTTATATGTTTTCTTTTACCTTGCAATATAACCGAATTAAATTCTCATAATTCCTAATTCAAATTCCAAAAGTACTGATGCATTCCTTCGAAGTTGTCGGTGGGCAAAAACTATCAGGAGATATTGTTCCTCAAGGGGCAAAAAATGAAGCCCTGCAGATTATTAGCGCAGTAATATTAACTCCGGAAAAAGTTACTATAGCGAATATTCCAGATATCCTAGACGTAAATCTTTTAATAGAGCTATTAGCTGAAATGAATGTGAAGATTGAAAGACCTCAACGGGATACTTGTATTTTTCAGGCTGATGATGTAAACATTGATTATTTGCATAGCGAAACGTTCAGAAAAAAAAGCGGAAGGTTGCGTGGTTCCGTTATGCTTGCCGGCCCTATGCTGGCTCGTTTCCGGAAAGCATTCATTCCAAAACCAGGAGGCGATAAAATAGGCCGGCGCAGACTTGATACCCACATTGTAAACTTTGAAAGACTTGGAGCTACATTTAATTACCATCCCGAAGATGGTTTTTTTCATTTGCTTGCCCCCAATTTAAAAGGAACTTTCTTATTGATGGATGAGCCTTCTGTTACCGGAACAGCCAATCTTATTATGGCAGCGGTGATGGCCATTGGGAAAACAACCATTTATAATGCCGCTTGTGAACCTTATATTCAACAGCTATGTAAAATGCTGAATAAAATGGGCGCCAAGATTGAAGGCGTTGGAAGTAATCTTCTGAGAATAGAAGGGGTAAATTACTTAGGAGGCACTGGGCATAGAATGCTGCCCGATATGATTGAAGTAGGCTCGTTTATTGGACTCGCCGCTATGACGCAAAGTGATATTACCATTAAAAATGCGGGACTTGATTATATCGGTATTATTCCCCAAAAATTTCAGCAACTCGGTATCCAAATGAATTATATAAATGATGATCTTCATATTCCTTCACAAGAAATTTATGAAGTGCATCGCTATTTAGATGGAGGAGTGCTTACTATTTATGATCATCCCTGGCCAGGCTTTACGCCGGATTTGCTGAGTATAGTTTTGGTTACTGCCATACAGGCAAGAGGCAGTGTTCTCATTCATCAAAAAATGTTTGAAAGCCGCTTGTTTTTTGTAGATAAGTTAATTGACATGGGGGCACAGATCATTTTGTGCGATCCTCACCGCGCAGTAGTTATTGGCTTGGAAAGAGAACAAAAGCTACGAGGCATTACCATGAGCAGTCCCGATATTCGTGCAGGTGTTGCATTACTCATTGCAGCACTAAGCGCAGAAGGAAAAAGCATAATTCAAAACATTGAACAAATCGACAGAGGATATCAGAATATCGATGAGCGACTAAGAAAATTAGGTGCTGAGATACAAAGGGCCTAACAAATTCAGAACAAAATAAATAGATTCTTTTTACCCATCTTTGCGCATGATTTCCGAAAACAAGATCGTCATTATTACAGCTCCATCCGGTGCAGGAAAAACTTCTATTACTCGTTATTTATTAAAAACAATTCCACAATTAAGCTTCTCGATTTCGGCGACTACTCGCAAGCCAAGAGATTATGAAAAAGATAAAGTGGACTATTATTTTATTTCGCAAGAAGAATTCCAGCAAAAAATTCAGCATAATGAATTTATAGAATGGGAAATGGTATATGAAGGAAAATATTATGGCACATTAAAGTCAGAAATGCTGCGAATATGGAATTTGGGAAAAATTCCTTTGCTTGATATTGATGTAAAAGGAGCCATTCATGTGCAGCGACAATATCCCAATACCAGCCTGAGCATTTTCATTGAGCCTCCTTCGGTAGAAGAATTAAAAAATAGATTACAATCCAGAGGTACGGAAACTGATGAAAGTTTGCAGGCAAGGATCAATAAAGCCAAGTATGAGATTTCCTTTCAACATAGCTTTAATAAAGTAATTATAAACAATCACCTTTATCGAGCCTGCAAAGAGGCGGAAGAAATTGTCAAAAAATTTATCAAAAGCTAAAACCCATAAAGGGCTGTGCGTAGTTATTTATTCAATAGCTCGAAGGTTGAGTGGGGTTTATTTATCTTTATATTGGGATGTTTGACGCCAAAACAATTATATGGTTTGTTGTTACCCTGCTATTGATGGGCTTTTTTGCGGGCATTGAAATGGCTTTTTACAGCGCTAATCGGCTGGGTATAGAATTAAAAAAGAAACAAGGAACTACATCCGGCAAATTACTGGGTCAGTTTACTGAATCGCCGGTTCGTTTTTTAGGAACCACACTTATAGGATTCAATATTTTTTTAATATTCTTCAGTTTGCAGGTTTCTACGGTAATGAGACCAGCATGGAATTATCTGGAGAAAAAAATAAATCGTGAAATTCCTGGAACAATTGACATTATTGTCGAAATTATCATTGCCACATTTGTTGTGATCATTTTCGCAGAGTTTATTCCAAGAGCGATATTCCGGGCGAGGAGCAATACATGGCTCAATAGACTAGCTATTATAATTGATTTTTTTTACCAGATGCTATATCCCATTGCTTCTGGTTTTATAAAATTGGCTGAGTGGCTTTTAAAATATCTTTTTAATGTTCGTTACAATGAAAAAAAAGCGGCTCTCAATCGTAACGATCTTGACCAGCTTTTTCAACAAAGCCGTGACATGGGCGATGAAAGAGAAGAATTAAATACAAGGCTTTTTGAAAATGCCCTGGAGCTTCCAAAAATAAAGATCAGGCAATGCCTGGTGCCGCGTAAAGAAATCACTGGCATTGATCATAACGCTTCCATGCACGAAGTAAGAAAAAGATTTATTGAAACAAAACTTAGCAAGCTTGTAGTATTTGAAAACAACATTGATCACATTGTGGGATATATACACCAGCTTGATCTTTTTAAAAACCCGCTAAGCATTCAATCCATTTTATTACCTATTCCTGCTGTGCCGGAAAGCATGAGTGCAGCCGATCTTATCAGCAAGTTTACAAAAGAAAGAAAAAGCATCGCCTGGGTAGTAGATGAGTTTGGCGGTACTGCTGGTATTATTACGATGGAAGATGTGCTGGAAGAAATTTTTGGAGAGATAGAAGATGAATACGATGCTGAGGAGTTTATTGAAAAACAACTTTCAGAAACCGAATATATTTTTTCCGGCCGTATTGAAGTAGATTATCTCAATAAAGAATATGATTTTGATTTTCCCGCTACCGAATCAGAAACTTTATCTGGCTATATTATTAATTATCATGAAACGATTCCACACCAAAAAGAACGTATTATAATTGGTGATTATGAGTTTGATGTCCTCAATGTTAGCGATACTCGCATTGAAACGGTGAAATTAAAAAAATTGAAATAGCCTACCATTTATCAAAAATCTTGATCTAAAAAGAAGAATTTTTTTTCCGATTTAAACAAGAGGTGTACTTTGTTTCCCCTAAAACATAATTGCTATGAGAAAGAAAGAACTCTTTATATTATTCTTTGTAACCTGTATTGGTATCGCCACAACAGCACAGGAAAATAAACCCGCTGTTGTCCAACCTGGTGATACAAGCAAAGCCAAAAAACTGCCTGGTCTAAATGACAAAGTAAAGGGGAGCAAAAAAATTGATGGTCTCTTTACTCTTTATCAGGATACCGCTACTGGCAGTGTACAGATCTTTGTAAAAAAGAACCAGCTTGGTAAAGAATATATCTATCAAAGTTTTTCCATGGGGGGGCCGACTATTTTATTTCTGAATCAAAACATGATCAGGGAAACCTGGGTATTTAAAATTCAAAAATCTTTTGATAAGCTGGAATTTAGTCAGGTAAATAACAACTTTTACTATGATAAAAATAATGCAATAAGCAAAGCAGCAAATGTAGATGTAAGTGAGGCTGTGTTTTATTCAGATAAAGTAGTAGCTGAGGATTCGACTGGCTATCTTGTTGCAGGTGATGGTTTATTTTTAAGTGAAAAATTAGACCCCATCCGGCCTCTGCTTCCTCCGGGATTACCACCTGGTTCTGTTTTTAATCTGGGTACATTTAGTGCAGCAAAATCAAAGTATAACAAGGTTCGTTCTTTCCCTAATAATACTGATGTAATAGTGGATTTAGCTTACGATAATCCTACTCCTTTTAATGGAGGAGGAAAGGATATTACTGATGCTCGTTACAACCGCATCCGTTTCCAGCATTCTTTTCTTGAAATGCCAAACAATGATTTTCGTCCACGTCGCGACGACCCCAGGGTTGGTTATTTTATGCAAGAGGTAGAAAACCTCACTTCAATCAAAGTAGCTGATTATAAGGACATGATCAATCGCTGGAATCTTATAAAAAAAGATCCTACTGCCGCGCTAAGTGAGCCTGTGGAACCCATTGTGTGGTGGGTTGAAAATACTACACCTGTTGAATACAGGCAAACCATTGTAGAAGCAGGGTTAAAATGGAATGAAGCTTTTGAAAAGGCTGGATTTAAAAATGCCGTAGTCATGAAGATTATGCCTGATGATGCTACATGGGATCCTGCTGATGTTCGCTATAATGTTATTCGGTGGGTTTCGTCACCTTATCCAACCTATGGAGCTATTGGGCCCAGTTTTGTAAACCCAAAAACAGGTCAAATACTTGGTGCAGATATTACAGTTGAGTGGTTTACGGGAAGCGCAATTCCCATCCAAGAAGAATTATATAATGGTTATACGGCTATTGGAGAAATGCAAAAAGAAGATCCGCTAAGATCATTTTTATCCGCAAACCAGAAGAAACATTGGTTGAACTGTAATCTGGCACAGGAATTAAAAGCACAGTTCACCACGGGATTAACTGTACTGGACGTAGATGGTGCCGGCCCTAAAGAGATCAGTGAAATGCATAAAGAGTTTCTGTATTACCTCATCCTGCATGAAATGGGCCATACAATGGGATTGAATCATAACATGAAAGCATCGCAAATGCTGAGTCCTGCCGAGATCAATAATACATCTGTAACACATACAGAAGGCTTGCAGGGTTCAGTAATGGATTATCCGGCCATTAATATTTCATTTGATCGCACGAAGCAAGGTGATTATTATACTACTAAATGTGGGCCCTATGACCTTTGGGCTATTGAATACGGATATGCTCCATTCAGTTCTGCTGATGAAGAAGCAGGGTTGAAAAAAATTCTTGCCCGAAGCGGAACCGCTAACCTAGCCTTTGGTAATGATGCCGATGATATGCGAAGCTTTGGAAATGGCGTTGACCCTAGAGTGATGATCAACGATATGAGCAGTGATATGGTTAGTTATGCGGAAGAACGTTTGAAACTGACGAACAATTTGATGTTTAAATTGAAAAATAAGTACACTAAAAACGGCCAATCATACCAAGAACTTCGTTCACGTTATAATAACCTGAATGGCCAAAGGGCAAATATGTTCAATGCCGTGAGCCGATACATTGGGGGATTGTTTATTGACAGATGTTTCCCAGAGCAAAATTCAGAAAATAAACCGTTGACCCCTGTTTCTGCGGCAACTCAGAAAAAAGCCATGGCTTTACTGAGCAAATATTTATTTGCACCAAATGCATTTGATGCAGACGCACAAATTTTTCCTTACTTGCAGGCTCAACGGCGGGGCTACAATTTCTTTGGCAACACCGAAGATTTCAAAATTGAAAATTTGATCATGGCTTTGCAGATAAATGTGGTGGCCTATATTCTGTATCCAACAACTACAACACGAATTAATAATACCAGCTTATATGGCAACACTTATTCCATTGCTGAAGTAATGAATGATTTAACAAAAGCCATATTTGACGCAGATAAAGGAGGGGCGGTAAATCTATACCGGCAAAATCTGCAGACAGAATTTGTGAAGGGTGCAGCTAATATCGCTAATTCTACGTTAGGTTACGATAATGCTACTAAAGCAGCAGCATTGAACACGTTGAAAAAAATTAAAGCTCTCTTGGCTACTGCTTCCTCGCCTAACGAACAAACTAAGGCGCATCGCATTCAGCTTAATTTTATTATTGATAAGTCACTTGCAGTAAAATAAATGATCTATTTTTTTGTTAAATGCTCCCTGCATCAGGGAGCATTTTTATATAGATATATTCACTCTTAGCCGTCTCCTTATCTTTGCCACTCTGATTAAATAGTTGGAATGGCTTTATTGGATTTTTTAAATAGGCGGAACAGGAATACAGCGGCAGAAATGTCGTTTATTGACCACCTGGAGGAACTGCGTTGGCATATCATCCGAGCAGTGATTGCTGTTCTTATTGGCGCGATTGGCGTGTTTGTCTATGTTCGGGAAATTGTTGACAAAATATTACTGGCCCCAGCACATGATGACTTTATCACTTACAAATGGCTATGCAGTGCCGGTCATTTTTTTCGGCTTGGTAATTCCTTATGCATGAGTGGAACTAAAGTTAGTTTCATCAGCACTGCTATGACGGGCCAATTTATTTCCTCATTTACGGTAGCATTTGTAGGAGGGTTTATAGTTGCCTTCCCATATGTGTTTTGGGAGTTTTGGCGCTTTATTCGTCCAGCTTTAACTCCAAAGGAATTAAGGAAAACGGGTGGCGTTATTTTTTGGGTGTCATTTCTATTTTTTCTTGGAGTTGCTTTTGGTTATTATGTTCTCACTCCGTTTATGGTAAACTTTTATTTTTCGTATTCACTAAGCCCGCTTATTGAGATCAAGCCGACTTTTTCCGACTATGTAGAAAACCTGATCTATACTACAGTTGGTATCGGTGTATTATTTCAAATGCCATTGCTTGTTGCCTTGCTCACGAGAATAGGCATTATTACCGCAAGATTTTTAAAAAAATACCGGCGCCACGCCTTTGTTGTCATTCTTATTGCAGCCGCGATTATCACCCCCTCTACTGATCCTTTTAGCCTTACTTTAGTTACCATCCCCCTTTACGCATTATATGAGGCTAGCATTATCATTGCTTCCCGTATTAATAAAGCAAAGTTGAAAGACGAAGAGGAAGAATGGAGTTAGTAATACAATAATTAAAAATCGATAATAATAATTGAGGTATGTACCTTTGTTTTTGAAATTATTCATTTTATGAATTCTCATTTCGATAAAAGCAAACCCATTGCTATCGGCAGCGACCATGCTGGGTTTGAATATAAAGAAGACCTGATTTCCTTTATTGAGGGAAAGGGCATTTCCTACCAAGATTTTGGAGCTTATTCAAAAGACTCTGTTGATTATCCTGATTTTGCACATCCTGTAGCAAAGGCCATTGAGGATGGGGAAGCCGCATTTGGCATTTTATTATGCGGCAGTGCAAATGGCGTGGCTATTACAGCTAACAAGCACCAGGGCGTGCGTGCAGCCGTTTGTTGGGGCGAAGAGCTTGCCCAGCTATCACGCATGCATAACAATGCAAACATTATCTGCATTCCCGCCCGTTTTGTACGTGAAGGTGACGCGGAGAAAATGGTAGAGTTATTTATGAATACTGAATTTGAAGGCGGCCGTCATGAACTGCGTGTGGAAAAAATCGCTTGTGCTTAACTATATTTAAACTCAATTAGCCATTCATCAATTCTATGTATGCCCATGCTTATTTTCCATTAAGTTTGGGCATATTTGTTTAAACTCCTTAACATGAAGAAACTACTTGTTCTTTTATTATTGTTACCTTCTTTATTTTCTACAGCCCAGAAAAAATCAAACGCTGCAACTTTTGCCAAAACCATTACGGCTGATGACCTAAAAAAACACTTGTATATAGTGGCGGGTCCTGAAATGGAAGGACGAGAAACGGCCACCCCTGGTCAAAAAAAAGCAGCCACTTATATTGAAAACCATTTTGAACAATTAAAACTACAACCTGGGAATGGCGATAGCTATCAGATGTATTACAATGTTTATCAGGATTCATTAACTAGCGCAGCATTAGAAGTAAATGGAAAAGCATTTGAACTGGATAAGGATTTTAATGCTACGGTCGCTAATATTCCAGCAACATTGCGCTTTAGCGAAGTAGTTTTTGTCGGCGCCAATTCTAGTGATTCACTAAAGAATATGAATTTGACAGGCAGGCTTGTAATGATATTTGGAAATGCTGGCACGACTAATCGGGGGCAATTTGGCGGGGGTGGAACGATTTTTACCTCGTTACTGAATAAAGGCGTTGCAGGAATTCTTCTCATTCAGGGGAATTACCCACGTACACCATCTAATCGTAAAGGCGCTCAAATGTTGAATATATTCAGAAGGTCTATTTCTCCACAGCAGTATACTATTTCGGAAAATGTGGCTCATGCTATTGTTGGCGGGGATTATGATAATCTAAAAGCTAATACATCTAGCATCAATACGTATGCATCCAATGTTTTATTGGATACAAAAAAAACCAACATTACTTTACAAAGCAGCAATGTAATTGCCGTTCTTCCGGGTACTGATCTGAAAGATGAGTATTTATTTGTTACAGCGCATTACGATCATTTAGGAAAAAGAGGTGATTCAGTGATCTATTACGGGGCTGATGATGATGGCTCCGGAACAGTGAGTGTGCTGGAAATTGCTGAGGCATTCGCAAAAGCAAAAGCAGCTGGCAAAGGACCGAGAAGAACAATGGTGTTCATGACGGTGAGCGGGGAAGAAAAAGGCTTGTGGGGTTCTGAATACTACACTAACCATCCTATTTTTCCTCTGGAAAAGACAACTGCCGATCTGAATATTGATATGATTGGAAGAATTGATGCTACTCGAAAGCAAGGTGATTCTACTAACTATGTGTATGTAGTAGGTGATGATAAGGTTAGCAGTGATCTGAAAACAATCAGCGAAGCCACTAACAATAAATATACAAAGCTTGAATTAGATTATAAGTTCAATGACCCGAAAGATCCTCAGCGCATTTATTTCCGCAGCGATCATTACAATTTTGCAAGAAAAGGAGTACCGATCATTTTTTATTATGACGGCATGCTTGGCGCCGATTATCACCGCCCAACCGATACACCTGATAAGATCTATTACAACCTGCTTGCAAAACGTGCACAGTTAGTTTTCTATACAGCTTGGGAAATGGCTAATAGAGATGAGATGCTAAAACGAGATATACCACTGGAGGCTCCAAGAGGATTTTAGGGTGAGCTGGATGCTTGCGATGAATATTACCAACCAAGCACCCAAGCAAAGATGAGCGGAGCAACGATAGTTGCATCGCTTTCTACAATGTATTTGGGTGTTTTAATATCCAGCTTTCCCCAGGTAATTTTTTCGTTGGGCACGGCACCGGAATAAGAGCCGTAAGAAGTTGTTGAATCGCTGATCTGACAGAAATAATTCCAGAAAGGAACATCATGCCACTCAAGATCCTGATACATCATCGGTACTACGCAAATCGGAAAATCGCCGGCAATACCTCCACCAATCTGAAAAAAGCCGATGCCTTTACCTGAAGAATTTTTTTTGTACCAGTCAGCCAGCCATACCATGTATTCAATTCCGCTTTTCATGGTAGTGGCTTTCATTTCACCTTTGATAATGTAAGATGAAAAAATATTTCCCATGGTGCTATCTTCCCAGCCACCTACAACGATAGGAAGATTTTTTTCCGCCGCCGCAACCATCCAACTATCCTTTGCATCAATCTCGTAATCTTTCTCCATTACCTTACTCAATAAAAGCTTGTACATAAACTCGTGGGGAAAATATCGCTCCCCTTTGGCATCGGCGTCTTTCCAAAGCTTTACAATATTGTGTTGAATTTTTCTGAATGCTTCTTCTTCAGGAATGCAAGTATCCGTAACACGGTTCAATCCTTTTTCCAATAATTCCCATTCTTGCTCGGGTGTAAGATCGCGATAATTGGGAATGCGTCTATAATGCGAATGTGCTACGAGGTTCATGATATCTTCTTCTAAATTGGCGCCCGTACAGCTGATAATATCAACCTTTCCTTGACGTATCATTTCGGCCAATGAAACTCCAAGTTCTGCTGTGCTCATAGCACCAGCAAGAGTGACCATCATTTTTCCACCATCCAATAAATGCTGCTCATATCCTTTTGCTGCATCAACCAATGCAGCGGCATTAAAATGGCGATAATGATGTTGAATAAATTGAGAGATAGGACCCTTATTCATCTTTAAAAATTATTAGGTCGCAAAAGTACGGCTTTAAAATTTTTAAAAATTATCTGACTGAATAGAAGTCACAACTGAAAAATTAAATGGAATTACAATTAGACCGTAGTGTTGTTTTACGGGACCTCGGTACTGGATTAATATTTTTATTTGAGAATTTCAGAAAGTTTCTCATCAAGCTCGCTGCCTCTCAAACTCTGTGCAATTATTTTTCCATCGGGGTCAATTAAAACATTAAAAGGAATTGATTTGAAATCGTAAGTACTAACAGCAATACTGTTCCATGATTGCAGATCGCTTACTTGTACCCAGGAAAGCTGATCATGCTCAACGGCATGCAGCCAATCTCCTTTTTCCTCATCCAATGAAACACCTAGTATTGTGAAATTTTTGTTTTTATATTTATTATAGGCCTCTACAACATTTGGATTTTCTTGTCTGCATGGAAGACACCAACTTGCCCAAAAATCAACTAATAAATATTTCCCCTTGAATGAACTGAGTTTTACCTGCTTTCCATTCATGTCGGGTAATGATAATTCCGGGGCCGGTTTGCCTATCCACTGTGGTTCTTGAGGTAGCTGTTGTTTTTTTTGTTCCGCCAGCGCCACCTGCCTGTCATTTAATTTTTTTATTTCAGCAATGCCTTTATGATCTGGGAATTTTTTTACAATACCGTTTAACAGGGCCTGATAATCATTTTCGGGAAATATATCCGAATTGTTGCCCAAAGCCCATACGCTGGTTATAGGATCTGAAGAATTTTGTATAAAGTTTTTTACATACTCGCGGAGTTGGCTGATCAAAATTTTTCCTTTATCATTTATGCTTATCATAACACTATCGGAGGCGTTGGAATTTTTAAGGTTTTCCATTTCCTTTCCGAGCATATACAAATCATTCCGTTTGTTAAATGCATTGATAGAAAAATCTTTCAATGATCTACTGGCGGGTGAACCTTTTACTTCATAACTGTTTTCACTATTTACATCTGCGTTTACTGTAATTTTTGGAGCATCATTAATAACATATGCAAAGGGAAATTGCTGATTTTTCAGAAATAAACTGAATAAAGATTCTTCGGAAGCTTTTGCATTCAAATGATAGGAGCCATCTTTACCAATTTCGGAAGAATCTGAAATGAAACGTTGGCCAGTGCCTAGTGGTGTTTCTTGTAAATACACCATTTTTTCATTTGAGTTTTTGATGGTACCACTGATTTCAAATCCCTTTTTTGTCTCATGGTTACAAGCTAAAAAAAACGAGAGGCTAAAGAGTAGTACAAATATTTTTTGCATGATTGTATTCATGATTTTAGTTTTTCTGATAAAATATCGTTTGTGATCTTAGGGTCAGCTTTGCCCTTTGACAGCTTCATTACCTCACCAACAAATAAACCCATTAATCCTTTTTTACCTTTTCTGTATTCCTGTACCTTTTCAGGAAATTTGTTTAATACCTGATCGATCAAATTTTCTATGGAATCAACATTGCTATCCTGCAGCCAGTTTTTTTCTTCAACAATTTTATTAGGTTCTTGTTTTGGATTTTTAAGCAGTTCGCTAAATAGTTTGGTTGAAGCCGAAGAAAAGCTCAATTTACCCTGCTCTATCATTTGTATAACAGCCGCTATTTTTTCCGCAGCAAGGGGAAATTGATCAATTTCTGCATGATTATCGTTCAGCCATGATTTTATCGGACCCAACATCCAATTGGCAGCAGCTTTCCTCATGCCGGGGCCCTCTCCACCACTTGAGAAAGAGGAGGAATCTAATGTTTTGATGATCTTTTCGAAGTAATCGGAGAATTTTTTTTCTTCTGTTAGCAACGATGAATCGTAATAGGAGAGTTGGAATTGACTTGAATATTTTTTTATTCTCTCAGGCTGTAACACGGGGATTGTTTGACGAACTGTTTCAACAAATTCCTCAGTCAAAATAAACTTTGTAAGATCAGGATCTGGGAAATACCTGTAATCATCCGCATCTTCCTTATCACGAATTGCGAAGCTTGTTCCGCTGGTTGCATCAAAGCTTCTTGTTTGCTGAGTTATTTCTAAACCTTGTTCAACCATTTCAATCATTCGACTGCCTTCAAACTCAATAGCTCGCTTTACATTCCGAATGGAGTTCAGGTTTTTTACTTCTGCTTTTGTACCAAGTTTTACTTCGCCTTTTTTTCTCACAGAAATATTTGCATCACAGCGCAAGCTTCCTTCCTCCATATTGCCGTCGCTGATCTCAAGATAGCGAACTAGCTTTCGCAACTCGGTTAAGTAAGCATATGCCTCCTCTCCGCTCCGTATATCCGGTTCAGTTACAATTTCAATCAATGCAACACCAGCACGATTAAGATCAATAGCTGTGTCATTGGGGTAAATGTCATGCAGGCTTTTGCCTGCATCTTCTTCAAGATGTATCCTATTTAGCCGGATGTTTTTTTCATCCTCTTTTGTCTTGATGGTGATATAACCGCCCTTGCAAATAGGGGTCGTATGCTGTGATAACTGATAGCCCTTTGGAAGATCTGGGTAGAAATAATTTTTTCGGGCGAAATAATTTTCTCTTTCAATTTCTGAATGACAAGCAAGGCCAACTTTTACAGCAAATTCAATAGCCTTTTTATTCATTTTTGGCAAGGCTCCGGGGTGGGCGAGTGTAATGGGACTTACCTGGGTATTTGGCTCAGAACCAAACGCAGCGCTATCCCCGCAAAATAATTTGCTTTGTGTTAATAATTGTACGTGAACTTCCAAACCCACCACTACTTCGTATGCGTCGTAATTTATGGCCATGATAAACTGCAAAACTAAGAAAACCAACCCTTCTATAAAGAAGAAAAGGTTTGAACGGACCCAAAAAAGAAAGCCCCGAAGGCCGGGGCTGTTACATGCTCGATGTATATGGAGTTAAAGATCTGCGGTTTTTAATTTGCGTGGCATTTTTACCTCAATGTTTTGAGTTTTTCCATCGCGTTTAATCTTTAGCATAATAGATCCTTTTTCTTTGTTTTCACGAACAATCTTTGCCACTTCATCTGCGTTGTTTACTTCTTTGTCATTGATAGCCGTGATAACATCATCTTTTTTTACACCTGCTTTTAAGGCATTGCCTTCATCGTCCACATCAATCACTTTTACGCCTTTGCCATCATCGGTATCCTGAACAGAAAGACCAAGACGTGGGCGATTATCTAGAAAGCCATAATATTGACCAGGGGTAACCCTTGTTTTTGGAAGAGCTTTTGGCATTACATCAAAATTCATATTCGGCATTTTCATATTCATGGCATTAAAGCCGGCGCCTTTCCATTTACTTAATTCGGCGGTTGCTTTTTGTTCTTTCTTATCTCTGAGGTAAGTAATGCTTACTTTATCACCAGGCTTACGACTGCGAATAGCTTTTGTAAGATCATCTGGGTCTTCAATTTTTGTTTCATCCACTTTTGTTATGATGTCGTCTTCTTTCAAGCCGGCTTTTGCTGCACCACTTTCTTCTGTGATATCGGTTATTTTAGCACCTTGTTCTACCTTGTCAGTAACAACTCCTAACATAGCTCTGTTATCACTGCCACCGAAAAGAGCGCCGTCGTCATCATTCCAATTCCAGTTGCGCCCTGGAGTATAGGTATAGACCGAATTACCTTTATGACGGTTAACAGTAATATCACCATCTTTCAAATCTTCAATGGGCTTGCCATTTACCGTTATTTTATCGCCATTGATCTCGACAGTAACTTTTTCTTTGTTATCACCTTTTCTCGTAATGATAATTTGCTCAACATCTTTTTTATCAGTCTTTACTTTTTCTTTTTCTTTCGGCTTCTCATCCTGGGCATGGATTGCAACAGGGGCTATCAGCATGGTGGCAACCGCAATGGCTAATAGTTTTAAGTAATTTCTGTACATAATTTTATTTTTTATCAGGTTCTACGTTAAATTTCGTAGATCAAATATAAAGACATTTATTTAATTACGAAATATTTCGGAAATGTTAAAATAAATTCCTTTTTAAATGGCCTTCTTAGCGGACAATCGGGTTAGCAGCCTGATAGGTCCCTTTTGTAAAGCTACCAACATATTCTTCTTTGGTATAACGTATTGAAGTAAGTGCCGCCAATGATGTGACCCCTCATTAGTATTTCTTAAATCGGTAATTTATTATTAACCTTCTAGAGGTTTACCTTAATGCGTTTTGGAGCATCTTCTCCGCTGATTAGTCCATAGCAACTAAGAGCTATAGCTTTTACAATATCACTCATTAGCTTAAAATTAAGTGTCGAAACTTCATCCCCCAGAGAATGATAGTACGGGTCATTATCACCTGTTGCCATAATACTGTGTGCTGGAACTCCGCGGACGGCAAAGGAGTAATTATCGGAACGTTCAAAAAGACCAAACCTATCGATTTCAAAGAATTTATCACCATATTTTTGGGAATCGGACTGAAACAACCTTTGATTCAGAATGTCGAATAAGTCTGAGTATTGCTTGCCTGTTATATATGGATGAGATGATTTTTTATTCTCTCTCCCTATCATTTCAATGTTAATTACGGCCACAATTGAGTCTGCTTCAAAACGACTGGCAAATTTTTTTGAACCCAACAATCCTAATTCTTCACCGGTAAAAGCAACAAATAAAATGGTGCGCTCATTGTTATGTATTGACGCAAAGTATTTTGCCAAGGCTATCACTGCAGCTACTCCGGAAGCATTGTCATTGGCACCATTGTAGACTTTGTCTCCTTTTTTGCCTCCTTTGTTTACAAATAAATTATTGTGATCATCATATATTGTACCGATGTGATCATAATGCGCAGAAAAAATTACAAGTTGCTGAGGTTTTGTTTTTCCCTTTAATGCTCCTACAACATTTACTCCGGGGCTTGCAAGCATAAAATATTTATTATTGCCGGAAACGGGTAAAACGCCTGCTTTTTCAAACTCTTTAGCAATGAACCTCCCCGCTTTGGTACAACCAGCAGAACCTGCAAACCGCCCCTCCATACTATCTGAAGCAAGAACCTCAACAAGCGCTCTTAATGTGTCTGGAAGAAAAAACGATTCTAATGAGGTTTGTTGCGCCCGTGCTATTGAAGAGGATAGACTAATAAAAGCGAACAAAAAAATTTTCTGTCTGCTCATCTATAAAAGTTCTTTTACCTTTTCAATCACCAATTTTAACTTGCTAGCATCCTGCCCACCCGCAGTCGCTAATGTTTTTTGTCCGCCGCCGCCACCTTTTATCAACGGAGCAACATATTCTTTAATAATTTTCGAGGCCTCAAGATTTTTTGATGCGGCCAGCTTTTCATCTAATAAAATAGCGACCTGCGCCTTTCCTTCAATATTGCTTGCGAGAACAACAACATAATTGCTTAGCTCATTTTTCAGCTCATAACAAAGTCTCTTTAAGCTATCAGCATTCCCAACTTCAACAATTTCGCCAATAAAACTTGTTCCATTTAGTTGAATAACTTTTTGCAGCAATTCTTTTTTTACAACTTCAAGCTGACGGGTTTCTAATTTCTCCAGTTTCTTTTTCAGTTCTGCATTTTCATTTATGATCGTGTTTATAGCTTTGGAAAGGTCTTTCGAATTTTTTAAAGATCCGCGGATTCCGTTGATCAATTTTAATTCTTCATTGACATAATCTTCGGCTAGCTTACCACATACAGCCTCTATGCGGCGCACGCCTGCAGCAACAGCTGTTTCATTCGTGATTTTAAAAAAGCCAAGATCACCGGTAGCACCCACATGAGTGCCACCACATAATTCAATTGAATAGGCTGGATCAATGATCACCACTCTTACGATATCACTATATTTTTCGCCAAACAAGGCCATGGCGCCGAGTTTTAAGGCTTCATCCTTCGGCATCATTTTAATAACAACAGGAATATTGTCTCTAATTTTCTCATTCACCAATTCTTCCACTTCTGTAATTTCCTCATCAGTCATCTTTGCAAAATGTGAAAAATCAAAACGAAGATGCTCGGCATTTACCAATGAACCTTTTTGTATGACATGTGTTCCTAAAACTGTTCTTAATGCGGCATGCAATAAATGGGTAGCTGAATGGTGCCAAGCGGTATTTCTTCTTTTTTTGGCATCCACTCTCGCAATCACTTTTCCATTAATGTCAGCCGGCAGTTGATCAACAAAATGGATGATGAGTTCATTCTCTTTCTTAGTATCGGTAACTTTTAACCTCACCCCCGGCCCATCTCCTTCAGGAGAGGGGAGAATTAATTCTCCTGTATCACCGACTTGTCCGCCGCTTTCAGCATAAAAAGGAGTTGTTTCAAGCACCAACTGAAAACTTTCTTTTCCTTTTGCTTTT
Source organism: Chitinophagaceae bacterium (assembly GCA_036005185.1). Classification (GTDB taxonomy): domain Bacteria; phylum Bacteroidota; class Bacteroidia; order Chitinophagales; family Chitinophagaceae; genus VBAU01. The sequence goes on from DASYQS010000008.1 coordinate 103,657, forward strand.
ACCTTTCGGTACTTAATAATTTTCGTTTCTGATTCTAAATTATCGTAACCGACAAAATGGTTTTGCGCAGACTCATTAACTACAACCCAATCTTCTGTATCAATGGCTGTAGCTGCGCGAGAGCGATTTTTTTGTTGCTGCATTTCGGCTTCAAAACCTTGCATATCCACCGCCCAACCAATTTCTCTTGCCATTAACTCAGTTAAATCAACAGGGAACCCATATGTATCATATAATTCAAAAGCAAATTTTCCATCTATAAGAATTTTTTTATTAAATCCTTTCGCGATCTCTTGTTTCCATTCCTCGGTGTGTAATGTTTTGCTTGGATGATTACCGGGAAAAGCATGTCCAATTTCTTCTAACTTCTCACTTCTATATTCTTCGAATCTTTTAATCCCCTTATCTAAGGTTCTCAAAAATGCTTCCTCTTCTTCCTTCACCACTTTGCTCACAAAATCAATTTGCTTTTGCAGTTCAGAAAAGACATTTTCAAACTGATGAGCCAGCAAGGGCATCAATTGACAAAGTAGCGGTTGCTTATAATCCAAATAAGAAAAATAATAACGCACTGCACGGCGAAGAATTCGACGAATAACATAACCTGCTCCTGTGTTGGATGGCAATTGGCCGTCTGCAATCGTAAATCCAATTGCACGAATATGATCAGCGATCACTCTAAAAGCAACATCCTGTTTATTGTCGCTGTTTGTATATTTTTTCCCGGTAATTTTTTCTGTTGCCTGAATGGTACCACTAAAAATATCTGTATCATAACTTGAAGTTTTGCCCTGTAACACCATGGTCAACCTTTCCAGGCCCATACCTGTGTCCACATGTTTTGCTGGCAAGGGTTCAAGGCTTCCATCTCTCAAACGGTTAAATTGTATAAATACATTGTTCCAGATCTCAATCACCTGTGGATGATCGTTGTTCACCAGTTTTTTTCCTTCTAATTTTTTTCTTTCTTCATCACTTCTGCAGTCTACATGTATTTCTGTGCATGGACCACAGGGACCAGTGTCCCCCATCTCCCAAAAATTATCTTTTCTTCCACATAACAAAACCCTTTCTTCAGCAATCCATTTTTTCCATTCAGTGATTGCTTCAGCATCCTTTGGAAGTTTTTCATTTATGTCGCCCTCAAAAACTGTTACATACAATCTATCTTCAGGAATTTTATAGATTTTGGTCAACAATTCCCAACTCCATTCTATAGCTTCTTTTTTAAAATAATCTCCAAAGCTCCAGTTCCCCAGCATTTCAAACATAGTATGATGATACGTGTCAACTCCCACCTCTTCGAGGTCGTTATGTTTCCCGCTTACGCGTAAACATTTTTGCGTATCGGCCACCCGTTTATTTGCCGCCTGTTTATTCCCTAAAAAATAATCTTTGAATTGATTCATGCCTGCGTTGGTAAACATGAGCGTAGGATCATCTTTTATAACGATCGGAGCAGAGGGAACAATGACGTGGCCTTTTGATTTGAAAAAATCCAAAAAATGTTGACGTATTTCGGTTGAAGTCATCATGTGTGTGCGAATGTGCGTATTTGTGTATTTGCGAATTTGAAAATGGTTGTTGGCTGTTCAATAAAGATATGAACGTACAAGAGTGCGATCCTTCGACTTGGTTCAGGATAAAATCCAAAGAAACTCAACAGTAGTACCAATGCCGGGAACATAATTACCATTATCAGTTTTAAGATTTCAAAATATAAAAAGGATTGATTTTTGCTATTTATCCGGCTATATTTGCCTTTCTGACAAAGCCTGACAATCCCAAAAATTAGGGACGAAGCGCAAAGGTAAGATTCAGGCTTCATTTTATCCCGAAGTTTCGGGACATGGTTAAGGCGCAGCCATCATGAAGAAAATTAAATATTACTATAACACCAATAGCCTCCGGTATGAAAAACTGGAAACACCTTTGCGGGTAAAGCTTCTGCGCATTTTTGGTTTTATTGCGGCTGCGTTTGTAACGGCCGCTATCATTTCATTTTTTGCTTTCCGGTTTGTGGGCTCGCCAAATGAAAAATTACTGTATATAGAAAATGAGCGATTGCAGGATAAATACAAAGAGTTAAATGATCAGGTAAATTCGGCGCAACAACAAATAGCTGAATTGGTAAAAAGAGACAATGATGTGTATCGGGCCATTTTTGAGGCCAACCCAATTCCTGACAGTGCAAGAGCAAGAGCTTTGGCGCAGCAGCAGGAAATTGCCAGGGTAGAAAATATGCGTTCCAGAGAATTGGTGAATTCAATTATTGGCTCATTGAATAACCTCACTCATTATATATCCGCGCAAAAAAATTCATACAGTGAAATTGATGACCTGATGAAAAATAAAGAGCAACTGCTCGCTGCAACTCCGGCTATTCAGCCCTTGAGCAACAAAGATCTTACTCGCATTGCTTCAGGGTTTGGTCATCGCATCGATCCTATTTATAAAACCGTGAAATTTCATGCGGGTCTTGATTTTGCTGCACCACAAGGAACTCCTATTTACGCTACAGCGAATGGAAGAGTAACAATTGCCGGCAACACTGGTGATGGCTATGGTAATCATGTGGTCATTAATCATGGCTATGGTTACGAAACTTTGTATGGTCATATGGTTAGAGTGAAGGCAAGAGCCGGCCAGCAAGTAAAAAGAGGTGAGGTGATTGGTTGGGTAGGGAGCACAGGAAAATCAACGGGCCCACATTGTCATTATGAAGTGCATAAGAACGGACAAAAAATTGATCCCGTTTATTTCTTTTATAATGATCTTTCACCTGAGCAGTATGATCTGTTGTTAAAGAAGGCGGCGGCGGCAAATCAGAGTTTTGACTAGCCGCTGGGTGCTGATCACTGGATTCTTGTCTTTCTATCACGGAAAGTTTTTTCTGAATTAAGTTCAATAACCGGCAACTAATAACAGTAACATTTTCAGGAGCCCAACTTTTCCACACTATTCAACTTTCGTTGCGTCGCACTCTTCAAGGTTCGTATCTTTACCTGCCTGCCGGCAGGTAGGTTCCAGCAATTATGGAAAGAAAGTTTTCACAAATAGCCATGGAGTTTGTTGCTACTGAAAAAGAGCAGCAAGAACAAAAAGAATTAATTGTCGTTGACCCGGAAATCAATGATGAAATTCATGCCGAGGCTTCAATAGTTAAACAAGAAGAGCCTGCCACCATAAATCATCAACAAAAAAAGCCATTTTCAAAAAGAGGACGTCCCTCGCTAAAGGAAATGGATATTAACGCTGATCTTGTTCAAATTCCCCCTGACGATATTCTCTTTCAAAAGCAATACTATTCCATTGGGCAAGTGGCAAAATGGTTCAGGGTAAACCAATCGTTAGTTCGTTATTGGGAAACGGAATTTGATATTTTGCAACCACGCAAAAATCGAAAGGGCGATCGTTTCTTCAGGCCTGTCGATGTAAAAAACCTTTTATTGATATACGATCTGCTGCGTCGTCGAAAATTTACTCTTGAGGGAGCGAAAGATTACCTGAAAAATGCCAAGCGGGCAGAAGAAAAGTTTGAAATGATCCAATCGTTGGAAAAAATCAAGGCCTTTTTTCTTGAACTGAAAGCAAGCTTGTAAGACAGAAATCCTAAATTGAATTAGTGAAATTTGAAATGGTCCAATAACAAAAAAATATTTCGAATTTCGATATTCAGATTTAAGCTCAGTGCAACTTTAACAGGAAAATGCAATGAGTGCAAATCATCTCTACTAACTTTGTTATCCATTTATTTATCATGAAGAAAATATTGATCATAATCACTACCATTTTTTTGGTTAGTGGCTCAGTTTTTGCTCAATCCCAGGCTGAGATTTCGAGGGATGACAAAGGAAATAAAATTCTGAAAGGAATTATTTCACGCAAGGAGGTAGAGAATGACACTGCATTTACATGGTGGGCTGAAAATTTAAAAGGTTATACTCCCCAATCTCAGGCCGTTGCTGAACTTAAGAAAAACACCAACCTTCAATTCATTGCATTCATGGGCACATGGTGCGGTGATTCTAAATTTGTAATTCCTAAATTTTATTCGCTTCTTGATGCTGCGGGTTTTCCGCAAGATAAAATTACCTTGATAGGCGTGGACAGAGATAAAAAAACGCTAAGCCATCTTGCTGAAGCATTAGATGTTATAAATGTTCCTACTATTATTGTTATGAAGAATGGAAAAGAAGTTGGCCGTGTTGTTGAATATGGAAAATATGGAATGTTTGATAAGGAACTGGGAGAGATCATTGCATCTTCTCCTGGGCAATGATCCGAATATCTTTATTAGCTCCAGCAATTTGAATTTCCAAACTCTCCATTAGCTTTAAAAGAGAAAGGTTGATCTCTTCCTTTATGTTATTAAATTCATTTTGGGTAACAGGTGCCGTAAAATAATCTCCATTGATCATAAAAGCATTACCAGCAATAGCATCCATTAAAATAGACGAGCTTTCAACTTCTTTTTTCTTCAAAATGATTTTAATTCCATTTAAAAACTCCTCAATTTTTTGTGAAGGCGTGTTGAGGTCTATTTCAAGTTTTAATTCGCCTTTTCGTTGAGTGCGTAGGGATAAATTGTCAAGTATGCTATCCACCATTTGCTTATTGGGTACCGTAACGAAGGTTTTTTGATCCGTTCGAATACGAGTGCTTCTAAGGCCAATTTTTTCAACGGTGCCGGTTATATTTTGAACCTTTACAAGGTCGCCTGTAGAAAAAGGCTTATCAAAAAAAATAACAAAAGAGGCAATTAAGTTTTCAAGGCTTTCCCTCAATGACAGTGCAATAGCAGCGCCTACAATGCTTAATCCTGTAAGCAGGTTTCCGATATGGAGATTAAAAGCAAAATGCAGGATCATCAGGATGCCTGCAATTCCAAGAAGAACTTTAAAAAAATCTTTAAAAAAAACGATAAGTTGATTATCGGCGGGGTCTTCCGTAAGATCAGCCTTTTTTTCAAGTATGGTTGCAATGAAATCGATCATACGAAGCAGCAACCAGATAAATGAAATAATAAGAACGGTAGTGCCAACAGCATGAAAGATATCCCTTACGGTATAGCGATAAATTTCAACATCCCAACGCCCTGGAAAATGAAGCCGGTGCAAGGCAATTATAAAGGCAAGCACAATGACAAACATTCCGAGAGGATGGATCACAAGGTCGGTAAATGTTTTTTTGTCTATGCTCTTCCATATTCGTTTTACGAAGGAAAAGATAAGGCCAGCAAAATACTTTGATATTACACGGTTCAGTAAAAGAATAAACAGAATAATGCCAAGAGAAATACAATAATCTCTAACCTCATTATCAAAATAAAGCCGGCTGAAAAAATCATTCATGAGCTCGCGGTAATTTGAATAAAATTAAAACAAACTGTTTATGCTTAATGAAGCGAATAAATTTCAAGCAGATCTTTTTTTAAAGCATATAAGCGTGCGGAGGTGAAATTTACCTTTAGGGAATTTTTCAGAGCAACTGGTAATTTTTCTTCATCAACGCGAAATGTAGTGATCTCATAGCGATGCAGCGTGTCGTTGTTGATCCCAAAAATGAATTTGCCGGCTACTTTAAAATCATTCCAGCCACTAATTAATATTTTATTGCGAAGCGCTCCATAATAATCGAAAACAAAAATACTTTGGTTAGGATCATACAAATAAACAAATCCATCTTGGTCATAAATGTTTTTTATATGCGGAGCCTGATCGAATAGAAGGCGGAAATCTGCTGTTTCTAATAAGGACTTACCTTCATCATTGATCTTTTTCAATTTACTGTCACCCTCATCGTATAGCCAGATATTATTATCATAAGACTGGCCTATAGCATTCACTTGAAAAATATTTTGTTGTCGTAAATCAATCGTATTGCGTGCAGTTAACAAACGGTCGAGAACCACGATCGTTGAAAAATCCTTGTAATAAAGCAATACTTTAAGCGGATTGGAAACATCAACAGTGGAAACCTTGCCAAATTTTTTTACGTTATTGAATACTGCTACTGAATCACCATTGGCATTGTATTTTTTTAATTGATCGGTGCTTGTTAGAACATAAACATTATCAAGATTGTCAACAGCAAAATCAACAATGTCTCCTTGAATGGATGCAATTAGTTTGTATGGAGCAGCTTTCTGTGCTCTTACTAAAATCGGAAACACAGCAATCAGTGTCAAAAATATGTTGAAGGCTCTTTTCATTAGTTTTTTATGATCTTTTCATCTTTTTCCTTGTACGATTTTAATTCCAGTTTCTCTCCATCAAACACAGCATAAGTATAATAACGTATCCAATCGCCTAGGTTAATATATCGGCTGCCATTACTGAGACGAAAATCAATCGGCAAATGTCTATGGCCGAACACAAAAAAATCAAATTTTTTTTTCTTCAGCATGTCCTTGCTATAGATGATGAGCCATTCTTTGCCCTCGCCTAGAAATACCTCTTCTGTAGCCCCAGTTTGTGCCCGGCTGCGGCGGCTTAGAAAATTAGCAAGCCCCATGCCCATATAGGGAGGAAATATGCCGAACAACCATTGGCTGAACCTATTTCTGAAAACTTGCTTTATGAACTTGTATCGATGGTCACCAGGACCCAATCCATCACCATGGGCGATATGAAAAGTTTTTCCATTCCATTCAAAATCCTTTGGCTCAAAATAAACCGGAATATTCAATTCCTGCTGAAAATATGTTTTCATCCACATATCATGATTGCCGACAAAAAAATGGATTTTTATTCCTGCGTCGGTTATTTCAGCCAGTTTGCCCAATAATCTTACATAACCTTTTGGCACTACTTTTCTGTATTCGTACCAAAAATCAAAAATGTCTCCTACAATAAAGATTTCAGCGGCATCGCGTTTTATTTCATCTAAAAATTGAACAATGATCTTTTCTCTTGCAAGACTGCTTTCATAGTTAGGAGCGCCGAGATGGAAGTCGGAAAAGAAGTAGATTTTTTTGTCTATGGGAATCTGCACGATAATAAACTTATTAGCCAAAAAGTTGTTTTGCTATTTCTTCTTTCGGCTGTTTAAAATGTGCTGCCACATCAGCTAAAATAGAAGAAAATGTTCCTAACCTTATTGTGCTATGGTTTGGTACCGTTATATGATGTACGCCATTAACGGTTGTTGTTAACCTGATATGACTTCCTTTTTGCCGTGAAACAAAATAACCAAGTTTTTGAAGTGAACTGATGAGCTCTGTTGCAGAAATATCTCTTGGCAATCTCATATTGCAATGATCTCTTCCCTTACCATGTGTAACCTAATAACCTTGGGCATGGTATCAATATCAAAATGACATTCCACAGCTTCTTTTACATTTTCACGAAGCTGTTCCATTGTTTCGGCCTCAGTAAAAATACTTTCACCAAGAGCTTTCGCAATAAAACCACCTTCCAACGCTTCCTCAACTATAAAAATAATCTCTTTCATATTTTTTAATATATTCAAATTTAATCATTATTTCTTTTGCTGAAGATATTGAATCATATCGCCTGATTCGATCAAAGGCTTGCCCTCGACACTTCCGATAAACCAATAGATCCAAGCCGGAGTGATCGCATCATCTACAATTACATCCACCAATTCTCTTTTGTATAATTGAATTTCATCCGGCTCCACTGACACTCCTTCATAATCATCCAACTGTCCAATGGCCCAAGCAAATTCTGGTTGATGTTTAATGGTATATAATTCACCAATAATAAAACTTTCATCATCTGCAGATACACCGGCAGGGTAAGTTCCTAGATCAAATAGTTTTCCCTTTACTTTTGCGTTGCCAACAAAAGAAAAAAAACGGCTGATGTATTCGTAAACGGGGCTTTTAAAGCCGCTACGTAATGAACCATAAACAAATAAATGGTAAACGCCCGAAGTGTTCATTGGCTAAAATTACTAAGGAGAGTGCATTTATTCATCTACCAAAAAACAATATACCTCTTTGGGGCCATGAACCCCGACCACTAGAGTTTTTTCAATATCAGCAGTACGGCTAGGACCCGTAGCAAAAGTGATTAATGAAGGTATACGATCCCCATATCTGTTTTTTACCGTGTTTAATGCATCTTTCACATCAAAAACAAGTTGTTTGGTATAAGCAATGCAAATATGAATGGGAGCATATACACTTACTGTTCTTCCGCTGGGTTGTGCAGTGCTCATAACTATAGTTCCCGTTCTTGCAACTAATGCCTCACAGCTTGTTATGGAAACATCACAGTCGGGTAAATCATCGGTAAGAAGTTCGGTTAGTTGAGGGCCAAGTGAGTTTAGTAAATTTTCTTCCCTGCAATAAACTTTTTTCCATGCTTGTTTCAGCACCAGGCTATTTAGTTGAAAGGCCAATTCCTGTTGATTTAAACAAAAAATAAATTTACCCTGGAGTTTGGTGAATTGTTCTGCAAATTCAATTTCTAATTCCTGCTGCAGTTGTGTAAATACTGAATTATTCCCTTCACTTTGCGGAAAAGGAAGAGGCGTTGAGTGAGTCAACGCCTTTCTTATTTTTTTTAAAATATTTTCTTTGGATGGAGAAACGTTCATTAAAAATGAAAAATTAGAAATTAAAAATGTGAAATCAATCTCTGCCGTTTATCAGTGCTACCCTTCTTTTCACTTTTCATTTTTTTAGTGCAGAGACTTATTGGTAACATCGCTATCATAAGGAGGCACACCTTCTGAAATTTCACCGGCATGCTCAGGCTCCAGTGGTTTCTTGTTGTCTTCATGCGGCCTTTTTCCGATCAAAGCTTCTACATCGCTTTGAAATAATACTTCCTTCTCCAGTAAAGCTTCAGCAAGCTTTTCAACTTGAGGCTTTTTTTCATTCAACAAGGCTTTTGTTCGTTCATAAGCTTCATCAATCAGTTTTCGAACTTCTTCGTCAATTATTTTTGAAGTTTCCTCAGAGTAAGGTTTGGTAAATGCATTTTCCTGCTGCGGATCATAAAAGCTCACATTTCCTACTTTCTCGTTCATGCCATATACAGTAACCATGGCGTAGGCAATTCTTGTAATCTGCTGCAAATCGTTCTGTGCACCCGTTGATATTTTATTGAAGAAAATTTCTTCACTTGCACGGCCACCAAGAGTCATGCAAACCTGATCTAATAGCTGATCGGTGTTATATAAATACTGCTCTTTAGGAGTATATTGAGCATAACCTAAGGCCGCGGTTCCTCTCGGGACAATAGTAACTTTTAACAAAGGATAAGCGTGTTCAAGATACCAGCCGCAAATAGCATGTCCAGCCTCGTGGTATGCAATAATTTTTTTCTCTTCAGGCAAAATGATCTTGCTCTTTTTTTCCAAACCGCCTATCACTCTGTCCACTGCATCCTGAAAATCTTCCATTTCTACTGCATCTTTTCCTTTACGTGCAGCAATAAGAGCAGCTTCATTACAAACATTTGCGATATCTGCTCCGGCAAAACCCGGAGTTTGTTCAGCAAGTTTATGTATATCGAGAGTTTTTGAGATCTTGATCGGCTTAAGGTGCACTTTGAAAATAGCTTCACGACCTTTCAGATCTGGTTTATCAATTGAAATCTGTCGGTCAAAACGTCCTGGTCTCAGTAACGCTGTATCCAATACATCAGGACGGTTGGTTGCAGCTAAAACAATAATGCCTGTATCCGTTCCGAAGCCATCCATTTCAACCAATAATTGGTTCAATGTGCTTTCACGCTCATCATTACTCATCATTACATTTTTACCTCTGGCACGGCCAATGGCATCTATTTCATCAATAAAAATGATACAAGGAGCTTTTTCGCGGGCCTGTTTAAAAAGGTCGCGAACACGGCTAGCACCTACGCCGACAAATAATTCTACAAAGTCAGAACCGCTCATACTAAAGAAAGGTACTTGTGCTTCTCCAGCCATTGCTTTTGCCAAAAGTGTTTTACCTGTTCCGGGTGGGCCAATAAGCAATGCTCCTTTTGGAATCTTACCTCCTAGTGAAGTATATTTTTTTGGATTTTTCAAAAAATCAACGATCTCCATGACCTCAACCTTAGCCTCATCCAAACCAGCTACATCAGCAAAAGTGATGTTTACTTTGGTTCCCTTATCAAATAGTGTTGCTCTTGATTTACCAATATTAAAAATCCCACCGGGTCCACCGCCACCGCCTGCACTGCCTCCCATTTTACGCATTAGCAGCACCCATAATGCTATAAAAAGTAATAATGGTAATAAGAATTGAAGGGCTCCTCCAAACCAATCCCTTTCCTGATCAACTTCATAAAAAACCTGCTGATCAAAAGGCTTATTGTTTTGAACATAAAAATCAGCCATCTGCTTCTCAAAATCGCCCGAGTATTTGAAATAGAAATGAGGGCCTTCTGAATTGACTTTTCCTCCAAGATTTGTTTTTAACTTATCCTTGTAATTAGGAAGGCTTGATGGCTTTAAATATACTCTTACAATATTTCTATTTGAAATAATTATGTATTTCTCAACATCACCTCTTAAAATCATTTGCTTAAACTCATTAGGGTTAGTTTTAGCAGTGCTGCTTGAAAAAGGATTGTACAATTGAAACCCGATTAGTACGGCAAATATGATGGCGTATATCCAGTAAATACTGAAACGAGGTCCTTTTCGAGGTGTATTGTCATCGCCGGTAGGACGATTATTAAAACGAGGTAAATTTGATCTATCGTTTTTATTATATGGTTCTTGTGACATAAGATTTTTTCTTCTGATCCTGCTATTTAAGTCTTTTTAGTAAAAATTGTTTTGCCTATTGAAATATTTAACAAACATCATGTCAAATCGTTGCCGGAAGCCGCTTTATTCAGCGTATTCTTGCGCGGCCGCATCGCTCCACATTTCTTCCAGTTTATAAAACTTCCTCGTTTCGGGTAGCATTATATGCACGACAACATTTATATAATCTATTAATACCCATTGCAAATGCTTCATGCCTTCATGACGATAAGGAATTTCATCACATTTTTTTTTAACCTGCTCTTCCACAAAATCAGAAATTGCCCTAATCTGCGGTTGGCTCTTTGCCTCACAGATTATAAAAAAATCTGCTACGGCCTCGGGTATCTTACGCAGGTCAAGTGATATAATGCTCTCTCCTTTTTTCTGTTGAATTGCGTGGATAATAGTTTTAATGATTTTTGAACTCTTCGTTAACCGGGTAGCGACTTTCTTTTTTCGGGTAGCGAGTAATGCCAATTGTTCCAATAATCAAATATTTTTTTTGTCTGCCTCCCGGCAAACGGGTTAATGAATTTTGAGGGCGATTTATATTATGAGACGAATGTCGAGCTTTTTTATTTTGTCTTCTTTCCGTCTTAGATGAACTCTTAATGCCATATCGCTGCTCATTTATCTTTGTCAAAAATACTAATTAATTGCTACTCCCTTCTATAAGTCATCCATTGGGTATGCCATTTGTTGAGCTGCAATCTGTTGATAGCACCAATAACTATGCCCTTGCGCAAATTCATGCTAATCTGGCACAGCCCGGAACCTGCTATTTTGCTCATGAACAAATAGCCGGTAAAGGTCAACGTGGCAAAACATGGGCCACAGAAAAACAAGCAAATATCACATTGAGTATCGTCCTGAAACCTATTTTTTTACAACCATTTCAGCAGTTTCAACTTAGCGCCTGTGTTGCTATTGCTACACGCCATTTCCTCAATAAATATGCTTCAGAAGCAATAAGAATTAAATGGCCCAACGATCTTTATTGGCAGGATAAAAAACTAGGAGGTATTTTGATTGAGAATATAATTGGAAGCCAGGGCACAAAGGTTCAAAACGGTCAAAATACCGTAAACACTTGGCAATGGGCGGTCATTGGAATAGGTCTTAATATCAATCAAACAAAATTTCCGGCTGATTTAAAGAATCCGGTTTCTTTAAAACAAATCACCAATCAGCAGTTCGATACTTTACATTTAGCCAAAGAACTTTGTTACTCAGTTGATCATTTTTACAAAAAATTAATGACTGAAGGACCAACTTCTATCCTTGATCCATTCAATGCAGTCCTTTATAAGAAAAATGAGATAGTTAAATTCAAAAAGGATAACCGCATTTTTAAAGCCGCTGTTAAATATGTTAATGAATTAGGTCAACTTACTGTTCAACATGCTATTGAGGAGCAATTTAATTTTGGAGAAGTGGAATGGCTGCTATAGACGGGAAGAGCAGTAAATAGCAAATAGGTAAATTATATTATGAATATTTCTCACTCACTCGCTATTTATGATTTGCTTTTTTATCCCTAAACAAAATAAAATTTCTTGAAATTGTAAAGCCCCAGCGAAATTCTCCATCACCCCAAGAACTGTAGGTTCTGGGAATAAAACGATTTTCTAAAATATTTCTAGAATTCGTAAAGTTCATATGAAAAACGTGGCCTTCAGTTAGGATCTCAACACCTATTCCAAAAATATCACGCGATTCAATATTGTGGCTGCTTAAAAAATCCTTGCTTTCTTGTGAACGGAAGGTGTGGAAATAATCGGCTATCAAGAAAAATTTTTTTGACAGAGGCAATCGCATCCCTGCACCAAGCGCAAAAAGATCTTTGCCATCTTTTTCTGGCAGCACATAATTTGTATGCACATAAGTGGGGCTAAGCTGCAAACTTATATTTCCAAATCTTCTTGCGATCATTAATTGAATCATCTCACTCAAGCGGTCGGAGAAATCATGAAAAGCACTTTCTTGGAACTGGCCCCCGATCGAATCCATTGTTGAAACAACTGTGTTTGCATAAACTGTTAATGAGAAAGGATGTTTTGAGTCTTTTTCCTGTTTTAAGAACTGATATTTTAATCCGAGTTCCCACAATTCTTTAACTGGTCCAACCCTGTAAACATTGTCTCCAACTGAGGTCTGCTCTCCCCTTGTTCTCGCAGCTACAATATTCAACCTATTGCCGAGGCCGATTTGAAATGCAATTTTTATGTCTGCAGCATTATCCAAACCATAAAATTCTTTAATTCCTCCATTGTCTCCACCAATGTCTCCAAAATTGTGTATGACTTTGAATTCCATAACCCCCTTTCGAAGCACTTCCACGGTATTTGCGTTTATCAAACGCTGGCCATAAAAGACTTTTAGAGAAGACTCATCGCTGGCCCATTTTTTTTTATTATCAACCTCATTGGATATATCAACTACTGTGGTATCATTTTGTGCAAATGATTTTAAAGCAGCGAAACAGCAGAGAAACAAGAATTTGACCTTCATGGCTTTAGTTTATGGGATTGTGAATATTATCAACCACAACATCGCAGAACTAAAAGCAAAGGTTGCCCAACCTGGAAAGGCGATTTTGAGTGCTATTTTTTCATGGAAGCCACAATTTCCTGAGCATGAGCTTTGTTTTTAGGGCGAGTAAAGATTTTTTCGATAATGCCTTTTTCATTTATAACAAATGTTGTACGCAACACTCCCATATATTCGCGACCAAATAATTTTTTTTGATCCCAAACCCCATATTTTTCCAAAACGTCGTGAGAAGTATCAGCTAGCAGCGGAAAAGGGAGTTTGTATTTTGCTTCAAACTTTTTTTGGGTTTTTTCATCATCGGGGCTTACGCCTATGACTTCAAACCCTTTTTTCTTTAACAAAGCATAATTATCCCGAAGGTTACAGGATTCAATTGTACACGTAGGCGAACCTGCTTCCGAATAAAAATAAAGGATGAGCTTTTTGCCTTTATAATCCGATAACGAAATTTTGTTACCATCTTGATCCTTGCTTGTAAATGGCGGGGCTTTATCACCTTCTTTTAATGTTATCATAAATTTTAAACCCCTAACTGGGCTTTATTAAAGTTATCAAATTGATTTATCATTTCTTTTTAGAAGCCTTCGACTTAGGTTTCTCCTTTCGATGGAGAGGGGATTTTGTTTTTTTCGGCGGCGTATAAGGATATCGTTTGAACCACCATTGTTTCTCCGTTGCATTTCCTGCAATATCTTCTACTCTTACCTTCAAAAGATGAACTCCATAAGGGCATTTTTCATCAAAATAGTAGATCCATGGCGCGCCTTTATCATTACTAAACATCAACCATTGGCCATCCAATTCAACTCGAAATTTTTTAACGCCTACATTATCCGTAGCACGGAAAACAATATTTTTTGAGCGGCTAAGATCAACCGTATCCCCATTGCCTAGTTCATTAATAGTAGGCGGAACATTATCAACAAATGCCTGAAAAGAACCAAAATCATTAAAACTTGATGCCAGCCACCCGCCTGATATCGGGTCTTTCTGCCAAGTTGCTTTGCGATAGTTAGTGTTCCTTCCTTCCGTTCTTTTAATGAAAATTTTATTTTCCAGTTCTTTGGCGATAGCAACATTAGGCTTGATACGAATGTTTATTTCATCATGCACAGGAATGGAAGCATCACAAAACTGAAATCGTGAAGACACAGCATTCGATTCCGTTTGATTGAACCTATAAAAAACAGGCTGAATCGTATCGTACAAACAATTTTCTTTTACGTATAGCTCAAAGTCATTTTGCTCAAATACATTCACATAGTTTGGAGCAAATGTTTTATGTGGAATATTTGCCAATGGCGAAAGGCTATCGTTGAACTGTATTTTAAAATTGAGCATTGAAGCATTTCCCTTAGCATCTTCAATTTCTATTTTTATTGAATGAACATTGATATCGTTTAAATGGATGGAGCCATCGCCGGTTTTCAGTCGATATGCTCTGCCCTTATCTCCGGGAAGTTTAAACAACTGTTGAAGGTATGTGCCAGAATTATAATGATAACGATAATCAATATGTGCATTTATATAATCTGTTTCATTATAATCCATGCTATCGAATACAAATTCAATAAGAGGCCGGCTATCAAAAAAAATCTTTGCGCTGTAAATTCCATTTGGATTGGTTGATCCGCTTACACGGTCGAAGGCGCTAATGGCAAAACCTATTCTCGAAAAACCCGTTTTGATCAATGTATTTTTTGGCAGAGTATAGCCGCTTTCGGTTTTTTTTACAGGAAACAAGGTTGGATTTTGCTCATACACGCTTGCGCCTTTGTTGTAAAGAGCAAGTTTTGTAAACACTGGAGGTACGGCATCAGCAATGGGCAAATTAAAAAGCAAAGGGTTAATGCATCTTTCCGTTCTAGTATCTCTTACTTCAAAATGCACATGAGGCCCCTGCGATCCACCGGTGCTGCCACTATATGCAATAAAATTTCCTTTCCGAACAGGGAATCTATCTTTTGCAAAATCAATTACAATTTCCCATGACTGCTGTTTGTACTGTTGCGCCTTAACTAAGCTGTCCAGCTTCGGAAAAAATTTGTTCAAATGGCCATACACTGTGGTGAGCCCATTAGGATGATTGATATAAATAGCCTTGCCAAAACCAAAAGGGCTTATACTTATTTTGGCAATATACCCGTCAGCTGCTGCATAGACAGGCATGTTTTCTTTTTGATCGGTACGAATATCAAGACCCATGTGCCAATGGCCGCTACGCAGCTCACCGAAATTGGCAACGATGCCTGGTTTATTGGATACCGGCCATCGAAAATAATTTTTTGAATAAACGAACGATTGGGAGTAGAGATGGATTGAGCAAATAAATACACTAACGATAATTATCAAGCTCCGCAACATGGTCAAATTTACTACGCGTCGAGGGAGTAACCGGTTGTATTTATCCAGATATTGTTATTAGACTCACAAGAATCAAAAAATGATGGCGATTGAGCCTGCAATGAAAACTTTTGTAGGGTTTACGGTGTTAAACATTTTGTTAACTAAGAAGTCATATACCCACTAAATGGTATTGAAATTTATGGCATGAAATTTTATCTTACAGGAAAGCAATATGCACTAAATGAAAATTCATGAAAACGATTTTTTACAAATTCACTTTTAGAATGATTCTGTTGATTGGGATTGTTGTAGGCATTGTGAAAGGGCAGGAAGCAAGACAAAAATGGGTGAGCAAGAAAAAGATGAAATACGAGACAAAAAAGCCGTATCAAAAAGACTTGATGACAGACGGATCTCAGATTGTGTTGGATGAAATAGAAATGTCAACATACCATAGTTAAAAACTGAGTAAATTTTTCTATACAACTCTCCAAAACAAATCTTATTCCCTTAGTTTTGCAACCCGGGCAATTTGCCCGGTTTTTTTATATCCATCCCAAAGCAGACTTAAAAATCTAAATGCCAAAAGACAATTCAATTAAATCGGTTCTTATTATTGGTTCGGGCCCCATCATTATTGGCCAGGCTTGTGAGTTCGATTACTCGGGTTCCCAAGCCGCACGAAGCTTACGTGAGGAAGGGGTGAAGGTCATACTGATTAATAGCAATCCCGCTACCATTATGACCGATCCGATGATGGCTGATAAAGTGTATTTGCTGCCCCTTACGGTTGAAAGTATTGAACAGATATTGGAAGAAAACCAAATTGATGCTGTATTACCAACAATGGGCGGGCAAACAGCATTGAATCTTGCCAAAGAAGCCGAAGATCTTGGAGTATGGAAACAGCATAATGTGCGCTTGATTGGTGTTGACATTAAGGCAATAGAAAAAGCCGAGGACCGCGAAAAATTTCGCAAATGGATGATAGAGCTTGGTGTTCCGGTTGCTCCTGCAAAAACAGCCAACTCATTTTTAGAAGGAAAGGAATATGCCCAAGATATCGGCTTCCCTTTGGTGATCCGCCCATCTTTTACATTGGGTGGAACAGGAGGTGGTTTTGTGCATGATAAAGATGAACTCGATGAAGCCTTGAATCGCGGATTGCAGGCATCGCCTATTCATGAAGTATTGGTAGAAAAAGCAGTATTGGGATGGAAAGAATTTGAACTGGAATTATTACGCGATTCGGCTGATAATGTATGCATCATTTGCAGCGTAGAGAATTTTGATCCGATGGGCATTCACACTGGTGATTCTATCACAGTGGCCCCTGCCATGACGCTTAGCGATACTGCCATGCAGCTTATGCGCAATACAGCTATAAGAATGATGCGTGACCTTGGAAATTTTGCCGGTGGTTGTAATGTGCAGTTTGCCTTAAATCCCGATACTGAAGAGATCATTGCGATAGAAATCAATCCACGGGTAAGTCGTTCATCTGCCCTGGCATCAAAAGCAACAGGATACCCCATTGCAAAAATTGCAGCCAAGCTTGCCATTGGATATACGCTGGATGAATTAGAAAATCAAATTACCAAAACTACATCGGCCTATTTTGAACCGGCGCTGGATTACGTGATTGTAAAGATTCCGAGATGGAATTTTGATAAGTTCAAAGGAGGAAACGATACACTGGGCCTGCAAATGAAAAGTGTGGGCGAAGTGATGGCCATTGGCCGCAGCTTTACCGAAGCGATACAAAAAGCTTGTCAAAGCTTAGAGAACAATGCGGTAGGACTTGGATACTATGGAAAAAGCTTGATGAAGGCCGAGGAAATATTGAATCATATTAAAACTCCAAAATGGGATCGCATTTTCAGGATCAAGGATGCGCTGATGATGGGAGTGAGTGTAAATACAATTTCTAAGGCAACGGGCATTGATCGCTGGTTTATTTATGAAATACAAAAGATCTGCAATATTGAAAGGGAGTTGGAAAAATATGAACTTGAAACACTTCCTGTAGAATTATTACGTGAGGCGAAGGTGGCGGGCTTTAGTGATGAACAGATCAACCGCATACTTCAATACGGCGAAGAGGAAGACATCTACAAAAAAAGAAAGGAGTTGGGAATAACAAGAGTATATAAAATGGTAGATACCTGCAGTGCCG
Organism: Chitinophagaceae bacterium; assembly: GCA_036005185.1. Taxonomy (GTDB): domain Bacteria; phylum Bacteroidota; class Bacteroidia; order Chitinophagales; family Chitinophagaceae; genus VBAU01. Next base: position 121,472 of record DASYQS010000008.1, read on the forward strand.
AGTTTGAAGCAAAAACACCTTACTTCTACTCCACCTTTGAAAGCCCATCCCACCAAACCCTTCCCGAAGGGAAGGGCTTCGCACCCTCTAATGAGTCGAAGGTTTCTTCTAAAAAGAAAATAATTGTATTAGGAAGCGGGCCTAATAGAATTGGACAAGGAATTGAATTTGATTATTGCTGTGTGCACGGGTTGCTGGCCATTAAGGAATGCGGTTATGAATCCATCATGGTCAATTGCAATCCTGAGACCGTTTCTACTGATTTTGATATGGCCGATAAGCTTTATTTCGAGCCTGTATATTGGGAGCATTTGTGGGAGATCGTAGAACATGAAAAACCCGATGGAGTGATTGTTCAATTGGGGGGACAAACGGCATTAAAGCTTGCAAAGTTTTTGAATGAAAAAGGAATTAAAATTATTGGCACTTCGTACGACAGCATGGATATTGCTGAAGACCGGGGGCGCTTCAGTGATCGGTTGAAAGAGCTTGGTATTCCCTATCCCGATTATGGAACTGCTCACAATGTGGATGAAGCTGTAGAGGTAGCACACAAAGTCGGTTATCCGGTATTGGTTCGTCCGAGCTATGTATTGGGTGGTCAGCGAATGAGGATTGTGATAAACGATGACGACCTCGAAAAAGCCGTGTTAAGCTTATTAAAACATATTCCAGGAAATAAAATTCTTGTCGATCATTTTTTAGACAGATGCCAGGAAGCCGAGATCGATGCGATTTTTGATGGCGACGATTTTCATGTTATGGGGGTAATGGAACATATTGAGCCAGCTGGTATTCACAGTGGCGATAGCAATGCTGTGCTTCCGGCATTTAATCTTACGCCGCTGGAAGTCACGACGATGGAATTTTATGCTGAAAAAATTGCAAGAGCATTAAATATAAAAGGACTGATCAATGTTCAATATGCAATTAAAGACGGAAAAGTATATGTGATCGAAGCCAACCCCAGAGCATCAAGAACAACTCCATTTATTGCGAAAGCATACCAAATTCCCTATTTGAATATCGCCACCAAGATCATGATCGGCGCCAACAAGCTGAAAGATTTCACCTTCGATAAAAAGCTTCAGGGTTTTGCCATCAAAGAACCAGTTTTTAGTTTCGAAAAATTCCCGGGAGTGAGCAGAGAGCTCGGCCCGGAAATGAAATCAACCGGTGAAGCCATTCGCTTCATCAAAGATCTTCGTGACCCTTACTTCCGGCAATTGTATAAGGACAGGAGCATGTATTTGAGCAAATAGTCTAACCGGGATAAGGAGATTATAAGAATAATTGTTTGTAAGGGCGATTCTTAACATTCATGCGATGAACAAAGAGATTCAATCCATCATAACCAATCTCGAAAGAGTAAATGCAGGACAACCGTGGTATGGTCGTGCTGTCTATGATATATTTGAAGAAATAGATCCTTCTATTGCATATAAAAAACCAAACGATAATTCCCATTCATTGATCGAGCTGCTTTATCATATGATCACCTGGGCAGATTTTACTTTGCACAGAATTCAAGGATATAAAGAAAAAGATATGACAGCCTTTGAGGAATTGGATTGGAGGGAAATTGACCCCGCTGTTCATACATGGGAAAAAGGATTGGTCGAATTCAAAGCGATTCATAAAAAAATTGTTGAATTGCTGAATGAGAAAGACGACGAATTTTTAAAAGGAATAGTCGATTACCGTAAATATAATTTCCGATTCCTGCTAAACGGACTTATTCAGCATAACATCTATCATATCGGGCAGGTAGCTTTAATGAAAAAGCTGCTTCAATAGTTTTTTTTCCTTGCGAAAACGAATAGGGTTTAGTTTTTACTTGAATGCATAGCTCGCTCTGCCGTTTATTCTGGAACAATGTATGAGTGCCAATAGCAATTAAATGGGTAACAATAAAGACTTAATTCAAATGTTCAAATGAATGACAACTTTAAGGCCAGACTGATACTTAAAGGACAATGGCTTTTCGATAACGCGGTATCTATGCCAATCCAAATATTTGCAATCAACTTTGACTATTACTTTGAATTAGACATAGGCTATAACGAAGAAGGAGAAGGGCCATACCTAAACGAGTTCGGTGAACAGTACATAATCGCATGGCATAATGAGAAATTTTTTTCCAGAAATGGCAACGTTGCTTTAGGTGGACTTACTCTTGGAGACGCTGTCCAAAGTACTGAAAACGTAGTTAAACAAAAGATCAATGGACACAGAAAATTTCCGATAATTACATTTAACTGTGCACAAAACTTCGTGCAGCAAAGGTTTGGCAAAAAAGTGGCTGCCCTAACCGATAATCATCATGAGTATGCAAGTCACTCTGTTTCCGCTTACTTTGCGAAATCTTGTTTCGTAAATTTATGTGTTAGCGGTCATTGTAAAACGACACCCTACTCTACAACAAACATCTTCACTTTTACCTTTGACAAAAAATAGTTGCATAAAAATTTGTGCAGTTAAATAGTTGCGCATATATTTGCAGTCAAATAACTGCATAATGGACACTAGACGAGATGTTTTTCAGGCTATTGCTGACCCGACACGTAGGGCTATTTTGACAATGTTGGCACTACAAACTATGACACCTGGTGCAATAGCCTCAAGCTTTGACTCATCAAGGCAAACAATTTCTAAACACATTCAAATTCTTACAGAATGTCAACTACTAAAACAACAACAAACAGGCAGAGAAATTTATTACGAACTCAATCCCCAAAAAATGAAAGAAATAGACCTATGGTTAGAGACCTTTAGAAAAATTTGGGATAATAGATTTAATAAAATTGATAACATCCTTAAACAAAAGAAAAATAAATAAAAATGACAAAACAAATTTATCCTTGCTTATGGTTTGATGGTCAGGCTAAAGCAGCAGCAGATTTTTACTGCTCAATTTTTCCTAATTCAAAAATAATCAACGATTCAGGAATGGTTGTAAATTTTGAACTTAATGGACAATTCTTAATGGGATTAAACGGTGGCGACAACTTTAAATTTAACGAAGCTGTTTCTTTTGTTATTCCCTGCAAAGACCAAGAGGAAATTGACCATTATTGGTACAAACTCATTGCTAACGGAGGTCAGGAAGGTAATTGCGGATGGTGTAAAGACAAGTTCGGATTATCTTGGCAAATAGTCCCGACCAAATTAGGCGAACTAATGTCAAATCCTGAAAACGGACAACGAGTTGTGCAAGCATTTATGAAAATGAAAAAGTTTGATATAGAAAAACTAATAAACGCATAAAAAGTGGTAAAGAAATTAGAAGTAACAAGAATATTCAATGCTCCGGTTGAAGATGTTTGGAAAATTTGGACAGAGCCTGAATATGTAATGCAATGGTGGGGGCCCGATAAATTCACTTGTCCGTTTGCAAAAATTGATTTTAAGGAAGGCAGCACTTCTTTGGTGAGTATGAAAGCACCAGACGAATTTGGTGGACAGGTTCATTACAATATTTGGAATTACACGAAAATTATTCACCTGCAAAGTATAGAGTTTGTTATGAATTTAGCGGACATAAACGGCAATAAGCAGAAGCCCACAGAAGTCGGTATGCCTGACTATTTTCCTGAAGATATAAGAACGGTTGTAACTTTTAAAGTAATTAATGCAAATGAAACAGAAATGACGGTAACAGAATATGCAGACTTTGGGCAGATGACGCATTTTGCTAAACTTGGGTTGGAACAATCGTTAGATAAAGCAACATTAATATTTATGGCAAAACAATAACAACGAACCGCTAACAAGGTATTAGCAAAAGCAGGGTCGAGGTGCAAAATTCAATATTAGTAATTCTATTTAGCCTTTGTACTAATTTTGAGCTGACGTTTTTCAAATCCCTGCCTTCGCCAATACCCAAACCGTTGGTAGTAATGCTGTCAGACACTCCACTAAATTCAAATACTCTCAATCGCAGACTCTATTATTGATAAGCAAGACAATGAACAAATTTGGAATTTATCAGAAGTTGACATAACAGAGTTCTTCTCAACTGATGATTATTTTACAAGTAAAAAAAACAAAAACGGGCTTGTGCTAGTTGGAGGAAGTGCTGGTATGTCATCAGGTACGGCAAACAACCTGCTTATTTTGCTTGCTTGTTTGGACACATTGAAAATTATTTGCGCTGGACAAGTCGGCGACATCGATCAATCTGATATCAGAGACCTGAATAATGATGAGATAAAGGAGATTGTTTGCCGTTCGAGTACAATGTGGATGGGTGAGTGTAATGATAGTTACGAAATTTTCTACTTCAATGGCGGGAAACAGAATTTTCTTTTTTCCACTCTACATCAGTCATCGATTGCGGTCGAGATAATTTGAGTGAATTTAAGTTAGGTGACACACTTGAACATAAATTTGACTGTTCAATCTTAAAAATGGATGACAAACGATATGCTGTCCAACAAATTCAAACAACCAAAATTCACAATGGTGAAATCTCTGACGAAGATCTAAAGAACTTAAAACTAAGTATTGATACAGCTATAATTAAAATGAGATGAGAGCTCTGTTCATAACAGGCCTAAAACCTTAATTAACTTTCTTCACACTGCCACTGCCGGCAATATGGCTAGATACCTGTCCATCACCTTTATAACGAACATCGCCGCTGCCAGCAATATTTACATCCAGCTTAACACTGGCAAAAATGTCTGCATTGCCACTGCCATAAATTTTTATGGTGGCATCTTCAGATTTCAGATCCATTGCTCTTACATTACCGCTGCCACGTACTACAGCTTTAAATGATTTTGTTTCACCTTTTAAATCAATATCTCCGCTGCCATTGGTTTCTGTATTTATTTCCGGCGCATCTGCATTCATTTTAATATTGGCACTGCCACTTACTTCAAGCTCCAATTTTGATGTGTTCACAATCTTTGACTGACCAATAATATTACCTGATCCGTAAGAGTGAATATTTTCAAAATCGGGTGAGGAAACAAATATTTTGACCTCCCGACTTGGACGAAGCCAAGCGTCATTTTTTGTTCGCACATGGAGTGTCGAACCGTCAATATAAGTTTCAATGTAAGGAAGCAGGTTTTCTTCTGCTTCTATTTTTACTGACTGATTTCCACTCGAAACATATATATTAAACGAGCCATGAGAAGAAACACTTTTAAAACTACCTAGTGACCTTTCTTCTGTTTTTACATTCCCATTGCCCCGTATCCTTTTGCCGGATACATAGCGGCATGAAGAAAATAATGCAACGGTTACCAATGCTAAAAGAAAAACCTTTTTCATGATGTGAAAGTTTTGGTTGTGCTATAAAATTACTGATTCCAATTGGACGGTTGAATTTGAGGCATATAAAAATGAATAATCTCTGATTCCCTGAATATCATTTTAAAATTTGTTGTCCGGATTTTGAAAACATGGTTGTCTTTATTAAAACAAGGTACCATGGGAATTCCCATCCGCCAAAGGTTTAAAACATAAGATGATGTAATTTGAAGTGAAAACAAATTTTTTTTGAAAATACCTATTATGAAAAAATTTTTATTTCTTATTAGAGAAGACTTGAGCAAAATACGGAAGTCCAGCGAAGAAGAGCTTTATGAAGACATTCGTAAAATGGATGAATGGGTGAAGGCATTAGTCCAATCTGGTAATTATTTATTTGGTGATGGATTACTTGCTGTTGGCAAGTATGTAAGCAAGGATCATGTGCTTTCAGACGGTCCGTTTATTGAAGCCAAAGAGGCAGTAAGCGGTTACGTTTTCATGCAAGCCAAAGATATTAATGATGCAGCTTCAATTGCTCAAACCTGTCCGCATGTAATAGAAAGAAAAATGATCATAGAAATAAGACCTGTCATGGGTTTAAAAGATATTAGGGAATTAGGCGATGAAAAAAGAGCAACAAGCAGCAAATGATTTATACAAAACTCATTTCGGAAAGATTGTAGCTTCCATACTTCAATTTTCCCGTGACATTGATCTTGGAACAGCGGAAGATCTGGTGCAAGATTCTTTTGTTGCAGCCCTGACAACCTGGGAAAATACAGGCATCCCTGATAATCCTGCCGGATGGATTTATAACGTTTGCAAGAATAAGGCGCTGACTAAAATTAAAAGAGATAAAAAATTCAAAGGTCGGTTTGAAAACGGTGAGACTATTTCGGAAGAACTGGAACTTTCAGAATCTGCCTTTGACGACCAGCAATTAAAATTATTATTCGCCTGTGCTCATCCTTATTTATCACCAAAGGTGCAAGTAGTGATCACACTTAAATATGTTGTCAATCTAAAAGCAAAGTCTATCGCTAGGGTATTGGGAATGACAATTGATGGAGTTGATAAGCTTCTTTTAAGGGCAAGACAAAAAATAAAGCTGGAAAACATTTTTTTAAAAGAGCCTTCTGCTCTTGAACTAAGATCAAGAATACCCATCGTTCACAAAATTCTTTACCTCATTTTTAATGAAGGGTATAAATCTTCTTGGGGCAAGGAATTAATAAGAGAAGAACTTTGTGAAGATGCATTGTTGATGTCCAGATCGCTTTTGGAAAGCAAAATCAATAATAAAGACACGAAAGCATTATATGCGCTTATGTTGTTTAATGCTGCAAGATTTAAATCCAGATTTGGGACTTCCGGTGAGTTGCTTGATCTTGAAGAGCAGGATCGTAGCCTATGGAACAAAGAATTGGTTGCGCTCGCCTCTGACTATCTGAAACAATCGGCAGGAGATGAAACATCTTCTTACCAATACGAAGCTTCCATTGCTTATTTACACTGTACAGCAAAAGATTTTGAATCTACCGATTGGATAACGATTAGCAACCTTTACTTTAAATTATTACAAAGCAATCCCAACCCTTTTGTTGAATTAAATTATGCTATCGCTTTATACTTTGCAGGCAAGAAAGAAACAGCATTCGATCTGCTAAATGACTTGCGAAAAAGAACTTTTCTAAACAAATACTATCTGCTCAATGCAACATTAGGAAAGCTTAATTTTCTGGAAGGAAATTATACCAAAGCAAAAGAATTTTACATTAAAACCCTTGATCAAACAAACCTTCAAGTTGAAAAGGATTTTATTCTTAGAATGATCAATAAGATAAGGGAAAAGGAAAAGCTGATGCTGAATTAAGTTATGTGCAGTTGAAATTCTTAACCGGTAATGTATTAATCATCGTCTTTTTTATCTTCTCTAATTTTTAAAAATGCTGCCCGGTTTGGAGCCGGATAAGGAACATTGTCTCCTTTTAATCCATGCCAAAGAACGAGATTGAACTCTAGGTCGGGAATTGCATCTTCCTTGGTCAGGTCAAATTTTTCCGAACGCTGTTGCCATTCATTTACTGCTACATTTTTTTCCGTAATGTCAATTTGAGGTGGAACAGACGTGAATGGATTTAAGTTTGGCGCTGTAGTAAAACATCTCCACATAGGTTCGGCTGCGGCATCATATTGAGTCATTGGCGGCATGCCCAAAATCAGCTCCATTGTTCTCAACATAGATGAAGTGGAATACATGGTGTGATCAACAAATCCTCTTTTTACTAATCCACCGGCAATATAGGCTGTGGTACGATGAGCATCGACATGGTCAGGACCATTTTGCGCATCATCCTCAACAATAAATACGGCGCATTCTTTCCAGATCTTGCTTTTGCTTAAATATTCAACGAATAAACCTACAGCCCAATCATTGTCTGCGACATGAGCATAGGGAGTTGGTCTTCCTTTTGCCAAACCTTCATTGTGATCATTTATAAAACGAAGTGAATTAAATTGAGGAACAGCGTTCGCGGCAAGCAGCGAGTCGAACTCCATTTTCCATTGATAAAATCTTGAAGTATCTCTTACTCTCTGATCCCAACTCGTAAAGTAAGGACAGAAATGATGCTCCAAAACGGGGATGTTTGGCTTGTAATCATCCGCGAATTCTCCATAAGTTCTATAGCTAACCCCGCTTCTTTTACACTGATCCCAAATAAAACCTCCTTTATTATTTGCAATTGGTCTGGTACCTTCCGCATCATACTCACCACCGCGATGGCCATAGCGGGTAGGCCAATGTTTTTCCAGATAATCCGTGGCATAAGCTCCCATGCTCCAGTTATGCCCGTCAGCGCTTACTTCCCCATCTACATAAAAATTATCAAGCAACACAAATTCCTTTGCTAGCTTATGTTGATTGGGAGTAATTTTTTCTCCAAATAAAACAAGTGAGGTGTCACCATTACCTTCTTTTATATCACCCAAGACCTGATCATACGTTCTGTTTTCCTTGATGATGTAAAAAACGTATTTGATCGGAGATTTTTCTCCAACCTTCATTGGGATGGGATTGCCTGGTTCACCTTTGCTCGAGGTCTCTTTTTCTTTAGTGTAGGCGGCATTCCGATAAACAATCTGTGAGTAAATACTCAATTGCTTTTCAGAAGGCGTGGTCATAATACTCAAGGTTCCTTTAAAAAGGCCACCAATATATTGTTCCTTTGAGCTCGTATCGGCTCCGTGCCAAATTACTTCACCTCTTCGTCTAACGGGATTGGGGCCAAATGGGTTTGCCATTGATGAGAACCCTTTTCCATTTGAAACAAAAATTTTGTTGCCAATTACCTTCACATTTGTAGGATACCAGCCTGTTGGAATAAATCCTTTGCTCTTGCTCAATCCTGGCTTGCTTACATCAAATACGGCCAGACAATTATTATCTGCATTGGCGATATACAGGGTTTTTTCATCTACACTCAATGCAACTCCATTTGAAGTAGAACCGCTGGGAGCATTTGGATAAAGAGCTGCATTCAACGTTTCGATCACTTTTCTTTTACTTGTGTTGATCACTGAAACCGAATTATCGTTTGCATTGGCTACAAACAAATAAACCCCAGTTTTTGAAAGACAAATTTCATTGGGGTTATCTCCTACAGGAATTTCTCCTGAAAACTCTCTAACTTGTGTATTATAAATATAAATTCGATCACAGCCCCAGCAACTGATGTACAATAATTTTTTATCGGGTGACAATAAACAGGCATAAGCTTCTCCACTCAGGTTTTTTTGCTGAAGAATTTTTTTAGTTTTCAGATCAACAACATAAAGCGAATTATTTTCTCTTGTAACTACATACAACAAATTTTTCTCGTCATCGATATCAATGCCAGCGGGGCTGATCTTGTTGGGCCATTTATCACCCAGTTTGATACTGTCTTTTAATATCAGTTTATTATTTTGAACAGCATATTTCAAAATCCAGTTATCATTTCCTCCCGATGCATACAAAAACTTTTCATCTGCACTAAACTTAAGACCATACCAAGATTTCGGGATTTTAAGGCTGCCAAGGATTTTTTCATTTTTTGCATCAATCAATTGCAGTGATTGAGTGCTTTGTCCATTATTAGTAACAGCCAAATATTTTTTTGAAGATGAGACTGCAATATTTAATGGCAGATCTCCCAAAGGCAGGCTTTTGCCAATGGGAGTTAGGCTCCATCCATTGGGCAAATGCACTCTTTTTGCTTCAACTTGCTGTAGTGTTTGAGAAGCAGCATAGAGAGTCATTAAAAAGGATAATAACGATAGAAATAGTTTTCTCATTCAATGAATTAATAATTAAAGATACGTGCAGATACAGTTTTTTCGCGGATCATTTAACCGTGTTAATAATAAAATAATTGGGTTAAAACACCTCCCAGTGAGAAATTGAAAATTTATAGCTTTTGCCAATGTTTATTCGGGTTTTTATTTGGAAGAAAGCTCCTTTTTTAAGATTTCTGTTACCATTGATTATTGGAATTATTCTGCAATGGTATTTAAATATGCCGATACAAATCGCGTGGTGCTTATTTTGTTTTTCTATTTTTCTTTCCTTTCTCTCATTTCTGCTTTCCAATTTTAGTCGATACAAACTTTCAGCTATAAATGGGACGGCGATTACAATGATATTTTTTGCACTTGGAAGTTTGATGATATGGTATAACGATATTCGTCATAGCGCCGGCTGGTATGGCAATTATTATAAGCCTGGTGATTTTGTATTGATTACGCTTCAGGAACCGCCAATTGAAAAAACAAACTCATATAAAACTCTGGCCACAGTAACTGCATTGACGGAAACAAACAAATCCATCCCTGCAAAAGGTGGAGTCATTCTTTACTTTAAAAAGGATTCAAGCATTCCGAAATTAGATTTTGGCACTCAAATTATTTTTTCAAAACCCTTGCAAGAAATAAAAAATGCCGGTAACCCCGGTGGTTTTGATTATAAACGCTATAATCTTTTCCGGGGCATTACACATCAGGCTTATTTGAAACGAGGTGATTTTAGTGTTTTGAATAAAAAAAAGCAAACACTATATGGGAAAATATTATTTCCTATAAGAGATAAAGTTTTGGCTACCCTGCGGAGATATATACGTGGCGAAAAAGAACAAGGGCTTGCAGAGGCTTTATTGATCGGGTATAAAGATGATCTTGATAAAAATCTGGTACAATCATATACAAACACAGGTGTCGTACATGTAATTGCGATCTCGGGCTTGCATTTAGGATTGATCTATTGGCTCCTTATTCAACTATTAAAGCCCTTGAGAAAAAGGAAAATTTCTAAGTGGCTTACTCCTTTTGTGATCATAACAGGACTCTGGTTATTTACATTGCTTGCAGGCGGTCAGCCTTCCGTATTACGTTCTGCAGTTATGTTTACTTGTATTGTGTTGGCCGAAGGTTTTTCAAGGAAAACCTCGATCTATAATACACTTGCATTATCAGCCTTTATTTTGCTTTGCATTAACCCATTTTGGCTTTGGGATGTAGGCTTTCAGCTTTCCTATGCTGCCGTACTAAGCATAGTTATTTTCATGAAGCCGATCTACAGTTGGTTTTATATTAGGAACAAGGCTTTGGATTTTATTTGGAAGATGAATGCTGTAAGCATCGCGGCTCAATTGCTCACCACTCCATTTAGCATTTATCATTTTCATCAATTCCCTAATTTCTTTTTGTTTACAAATTTTTTGGTGGTGCCCATATCTAGTGTCATTGTGCTTGGTGAAATTTTTCTTTGTGCCATCTCATTTATTCCATTTATAGCAACCCTTTCGGGAAAAACCCTTTCCTGGCTTATTTGGCTAATGAATTCCTATGTCGAAAGAATTGAAGCGCTGCCTTATTCTCTATGGGACGGAATACAAGTCAATATTACACAAGCTGTATTATTGATAATTATCGTTGCAGGCTTTGGATACTGGTTATTGGAAAAGCAAAAGGCGGGAGCATGGGTTGCCACATTTGCTCTATTATTTTTTATCTCCTTGCATTCATATTCATTTTATCAATCAAGTCATCAACATAACCTTATTGTTTACAACGTTCCAAAACACCAGGCTATTGATATAATGAATGGAAGAGCCTGTTACTTTAATGGTGACAGTGATTTGCTTGCCGATGATTTTGCCAGGAATTTTCATCTAAAGCCATCCCGGATTTTTTATAGGGTTGAGCCGGGAGATCAAGCATCGAATTCTTCAAAGCTGAAAGACTTTTATCAATTCGGCTCAAAACGAATTTTACTAATTGATAGAGATATAGTGTTTGATAGCAGCACCATACAGATCCCCATTGATCTATTGATCATTTCAAAAAGCCCAAAACTTTATTTAAAAAAGCTGTACCAAACGTTCAATTTTAAACAGGTTGTTTTTGACGGATCAGTACCGGCATGGAAATTAAAATATTGGACAAAAGATTGCGACTCCTTACACGTTCCTTATCATAATGTAAATGAGAAAGGTGCTTTTGTGATGAATTTGAATTAAAGTAGATTTGCGCCTTCTGACAAAGTCGTGCCACTGTTCAAAACCGTGGCACGACTATTAACCCTCGTCAAATGAATAAAAAAATCCGCACAGCATTAATTTCTGTTTTTTATAAAGATGGGCTTGAGCCGATTGTAAAATTGTTATCTGAGCTTGGAATTACGATCTATTCAACTGGCGGCACGCAAAAATTTATTGAGGATCTGGGCATTACGGTGATTCCAGTTGAAAAGCTTACTTCCTATCCTTCTATTCTGGGGGGCAGGGTAAAGACTCTTCATCCTTCAGTATTTGGAGGTATTCTCGGGCGACGAGATAATGATACAGATATAAAAGAAATGCAACAATATGGTATCCCAGAAATCGACTTGGTGATCGTTGATCTTTATCCCTTCGAAGAAACGGTTGCCGCTACTAATGATGAACAAAAAATTATTGAGAAAATTGATATCGGGGGTCCTTCCATGATCCGGGGCGCTGCCAAAAATTTTAAGGACGTAACAGTTATTGCTTCAAAAAATAATTATGGCGAGCTGAAAAAAATATTAAAGGATCAAAATGGCGAAACGAGTTTGGAGCAGAGAAAAGAATTCGCTGCTGTTGCATTCGAAATAGTAAAACAATATGATATAGCTATCAGTGATTATTTTAACTCTGTAAAAAAAGATGCATCACTTTCTATAAAAACTTTGCGTTATGGAGAAAACCCTCATCAGCAGGCCTCTTTTAAAGGAAACCTTGATGAGATCTTTACAAAGCTGCATGGTAAAGAAATTTCGTATAACAATCTTGTTGACATCGACGCAGCTATTCAATTGATTCGTGAATTTTCTGTGGAAGATAACTCCTTGCGAACATTTGCCATTATTAAGCATACCAATGTTTGTGGTATTGCCTCGCGAATGACTACTGCAGAAGCATGGAAAAATGCTCTAGCTGGTGACCCGGAAAGTGCATTTGGAGGTGTCTTGATCACCAATAGTCTTGTCGATAAAGAAACTGCAGCCGCTATTAATGAAATATTTTTTGAAGTACTAATAGCTCCGGTATTTGAAAAAGATGCTTTGGATATTTTGCAATCAAAGAAAAATCGGATTTTGCTTCAAATAGAATCAAAATCCGAAGATCCTATCTCAGCCGATATCGTAATGGAGATGCACAGATCGTTATTAAACGGTGAATTAATTCAAACTATAGACGAAGGAAACTTTTTGGAATGGAGGGAAGAAGGGGGAAGAGAGGCAAATGCTCAAGAGAAAGAGGATCTAATTTTTGCCAACCTTGTTTGCAAGCATTTAAAAAGTAACGCAATTGCCTTAGTAAAAAATAAACAGCTTCTTGGGAAAGGCTGTGGTCAAACAAGTCGCATCGATGCTTTGCGTCAAGCTATTGAAAAAGCAAAACAATTCAATTTTGATCTGCATGGCGCCGTAATGGCAAGCGACGCCTTTTTCCCTTTTAACGATTGTGTAAAGATGGGGCATGAAGCAGGCATTATTGCTTTTATCCAACCGGGCGGATCAATTCGCGACAAGGATTCGATTGATTATTGCAAGCAAAATAACTTAGCCATGGTAATGACTGGAATGAGGCATTTTAAACATTGATGTTTTCTATTCTAATTTGTCTTTGGCTTATTACCCGTGGCCGGCTTCGCGGCAGGCTGTTTTACTGCAGCAGGATCATTACCCAAATATAAAAGCTCTTGCGGCAAGCCCGCTAATTTCAGTTCTCTCGCCACAGATATAAAAATATTGTCGATGTCAAAGCCAGCCTCATAAGTTTGTGGTTTAAGAATAAGAGCATATTTTTTCTTAGTCAGAATTTTCTTGTAAGCATTTGTGACTGCCTGATATAAAGGCTGTGCATACTGGTTTCTTTTATTATTCGATTTGTTTTGAGCAATTTGCTGCCAATAAACTAGATTCAACCCCACTTTTCTCCGCTCTTCCACCGTAAAATCAAGCAAGGTTTTTTGATTTTTTGCCTGCTGCTACTAACGCCGAGTCGGTCTTATAAATGCTGTCAAGGCGTTGAAACTCCATCTGGTAATATTGCAGCTCAACTGCTAGTGAGTCCGCTTCATAGATTTGCACAAGGCTATCCACTGCACGGTACCCTGGCATCGCCTGCACCATCAAGTCAATATCAAACACACCAACCTTTAATGATTGTGCTTTCGTATTCTCGCTTGGTAACATAAAAAAAATGAAGCTGAGGAAGAAGAAGAAATTCTTTTTCATATTCTTTGCATTAATTGATTTTGTATAGTTAACCAAGTTCTGTGAATATAGGATTTATCCCTAAATGCAATTTAAAAATCAAAACCTTGAAACTTGTCGCACAAATTGCTCATAAACCTCTCTCCACCCAGCAAATAATTTACTGGTGCCGAGAAAGGTATTATGCCAGATAGTGATGAGTGTTCCATTTACAGATTTGACAATGTTACAGTAATGTTGCAATTCTTCAAATGTTTTTTGAAGAGAAAATTTTTGTTCAAAAAAGGAATTGGCCTCCATAAAACAAAATGGATACAGAAGCAATTTTGTTTGCTCTTCCTTTATAAGGTCATACCAAAAAAATGGTGTTGCGACAGAAGCACGGAAACCATTGATGCTTCCATAGCCCATTGAAAAATCAAATTCAATCCCCAAATCAATTAGCAGTCTGTAAGTATGAGGTAATGTAAAACGGATGAAATGTTGGCGTGAAGAAAGAATTTGCTTGCCGCTAATATGTCCAAGCTTTAAGATTTCGAGCTTTAATTTGTGGGGGTCATCACCACTTTGCCAGGAAGGATGGATCCCTATCGAATAACGATCACTATGTTTCCGTATCAATTCTCGCATCGATTTTTTTGAAGGCAGGATATTTTTATCATACCGTCCCGTTTCATTTGCTACGAGAAAAAAATAATAGGGTTTAAGATTGTATTGCTGATGTAGTTGGTGCATCCATGCAAAAGAATCATAAGGGTCTTCCATCTTTCCCAGCAATACTTTTATTCTTTCACTGATCATTGACCACTGACCATTGACCACTGACCTAACGGCTCCCCCGATGGTTCTCCACCATTGTTTATGTTTATATGAATAAGCCTCGTCAATGTCGTAAGTGGGAAGAAAAGTAAATGATGAACGATGAGCGATGAAGGACGGAAATTTTCTTTGAATGGCCTTTTTAAAATCTTCAATCCATAAGTTGATCAATGGCAAATGCAAAAAATTTTCTTTAAAAGCCAAGGAATTTTCATGAGCATAGCGGCCGTACATATCTTTTTTATGCGGCAGGTATTCTTCGTAACGACTTAATAAATAAAAGCTGGCAGCAAAAACATCAAAGGGAAAATCGCCTTCAATTTTGAAGAAGGCTGTATAATTATTTACTTCGAAACATTGGATAGATTGTTCTTTTAAGCCCGTTTCAAATAATAATTCTGAATTCTGGATTCTGAATTCTGAATCTGTGACCCCTTCTTTGCTGTAATTAATTCTGGGGCCATTGTATTGCCTGAAATTTTCAGAGTTAGTTGTAATCTTGATTGATTCTCCAATGATTTCCTTACTAATAAAATCTAAAATGTATTGCAGCCGTGGAGTAATAGTATTTGAAAAGACGATCACTCAGTGAAGATAATTATCTGCTCCCATATTTTTCCCTCCACATCTGGTTAAAGGATTTTTTGGGAAACTCCATGTCTCCTCTATTTTTTTTCCAATCGGTTAAAAATTTATTTACGACCCAATTCTTTATTGTACTGTTGCCCATATTCATGAATTTGCGATGCAGCATGGCCTGTTTCCACATTTTCCAAGCCATTCGTTCTGCAAAACTGGTGTCACCTTCATCAACAGACTCATGACGGTTTTCTAACAGAAGTTCGTGTAAATTAATTTTCACTGCACACACTTCAGTGCAATTTCCGCAAAGTGAAGAAGCATAACTAAGATGTTTCCATTCATCCATTCGTTTTAAATGAGGAGTTATTACAGAGCCAATTGGACCGCTGTAAGCTGTAGAATAGGTATGCCCACCAATATTCTTATACACAGGGCAAGCATTCAGGCAAGCACCACAGCGAATGCAATACAGGCTTTCCCTTGTTTTTTCATTCTCTAAAATATTTGTACGTCCATTGTCCAGCAAAATCACATACATGTCTTCAGGGCCGTCGGATTCGCCTGGCTGCCGAGGACCGGTAACAATGGTATTGTAAACCGTTATTTTTTGCCCCGTTCCATAAGTGGCCAGCAAGGGCCAGAATAAGGCGAGATCGTTCAATGAAGGAATTATTTTTTCAATTCCTGTAACTACAATATGAGTTTTTGGCCAAGCACAGCTTAATCTCGCATTGCCTTCATTTTCTGTAACGGCAATAGCTCCGACGTCGGCAATAAGAAAATTAGCACCGGTAATGCCTACTTCTGCCTGTGTATATTTTTTACGGAGAATCTGTCGTGCAACAAGAGTCAATTGCTCAGGAGTAAGTTTTGGATCTGTGCCTAGTTTTTCCGAAAATAATTTAGCAACGTCCTCTTTGCTCTTATGCATGGCCGGCGTTACAATATGATAAGGAGGTTCATTATCGAGTTGTTGAATATATTCGCCCAGGTCAGTTTCTACGCTTTCAATTTTATTTTTTTCCAAAAACTCATTGAGATGAATTTCCTCGGTTACCATGCTTTTGCTCTTAACAAGAGTATGGCAATTTTTTTCTTGACAAATTTTTAAGATCTCTTCGCAAGCCTGTTCTGCGGTTTCTGCCCAAATTACTTTAGCACCCCGTTTTGAAATGCTGGCTTCAAATTTTTCTAACTGCTTATCTAATGTTTCAATAGCCTTCCATTTTATATTTTTTGCTTTTTCTCTTGCCAGGTTAACATTGTCAAATTGCTCCTTGCCCGAGGGCACAACCGCATTATACCTGCCAATATTAAAATTGATCTTTCGCCGATGATCTCTGTCCGCAGCCTTTTCAATACTTTTTGAAATAAAATCCGACGCCGTTTCTTTCACTGAAAATTTTTTTCTATTAGTTAATAAGCTACACCTCTTAATTCACTATTCTCTATTCACTGTTATTTTTTATCTATTCCTTGTTTTTTCTTTCCAATAGTCTCCAACGCCTTGTAAAACTCTTCGCCATATTTCCTTATTAAAGCCTCTTTCAAAAATTGATAAGTAGGTACCTGCAATTTTTTGCCAAGAGAACAAGCAGGATTGCAAAGTTTTTCTCTGGGCTCATAGTTCATTTTATCATAATTCCCATTTTTCCCTTTTTTAGTAATAATGGGAAACAGGTGACAACTAATTGGCTTTTTCCAATTTATTTTACCGTCGTAATAAGCTTGCTCAAATGCACATTTAATAATTCCATCCTTATCCCGAATTCCATATACACATATTTCTGAATCATTTCCCAACGTTGGAGTAACCCAGCCAAATTCTTTATGATAAACATATTTTCCCTTGCGCTCAATTTCAGCAATTGCAGCTTGAGAAAGATAGGGTTTAATCGATTCATACAATTCAACAATGATATCTAACTCATCGTCATCAAGGGGGGCGCCAGCGTCTCCATCCTCACAACATCCGCCTTTGCATTTAGTTAAATCACAAACAAATTGTTTTTCAACAATATTGTCACTCACTAAAACTTTATCAATGACGATCACAGCAAGGGGTTTCGGGCAAAATTAAGTCTTCATTTCCATTTCAAAGTATTGATCAAGTGCAAAAGGTCTTGTTTGAGAAAATCATTTACAATTGCAATAGAATCTTCATTTGGAGTAGCAGCAAAATACAAGGCTCCTCTTAAAAAATGCTTTGTTGAGTCCGTAAGAAAAAATTGATTGGCCGTGGCGGTGTTTCCCTCCAGCGTAAAATACATTCCATGTATATTGTTTGGCGTAATTATTTCAGAATTTTCAATGGAAGTAGCTACACGGGTATGTTGTTTATAAGATAGCTGGAATGCATCATTTACCAGTGAATCAAATTTGTTTTTGCCGATTTCTTTATAGCTCACATGCACTCTCGCCGCAAACTGTGGAAAGTCAATATTGATCCACCAAGGATTTTCCGGCCTATCTTCAAAAAAGGTAGTATCCTTAATAATATTGGAATAAACAGGGTATTCAAACCTATATGGATAACCCGGCTCGTCAAAGGTTTTATAGGCCTTTTGGGGAAAATCAATTTTAAAATAACCGCGTTTTTTGCCTATCGTATAATTGCTGTTACAGGCAAATAAGATAAAGAGGGAAACGATAAAAAAGATTTTATAGGGTAAGTGCTTCATTCCTCCAATTGGTTTTTGATAGTAGCCTTTACAAGCAGAATACGGTTTTTGTCAACTTCCAACACTGTAAAATCAAAATCGCCACAGCTTATTACATCATTTAATTTAGGAAATTCGCCTGCCAGTTCCAACACCAGCCCTCCGATAGACTCACTGTCTCCTCTCACACGGTCAAACGTGTCTGGGGGTAACTTCATTGCGCGGCACATATCATGTATCATCGTTTTTCCTACAAACACATAGTTGAACTCATCTAATTTTCGATTGCCTGTTTCCTCCTCATCAAATTCATCTTTAATATCACCAATAATCTCTTCCAAAATATCTTCAAGTGTAACAATACCGCTTGTTCCGCCAAATTCATCTACTACAATGGCAAAATGGATGTGTTTGCTTTGAAAGTCACGAAGCAGATCTTCGATCAATTTCGATTCAGGTACAAAATAAGGCTGACGCATCAATGCATGCCAATCAAAATCGGAAGATTGATTGAGGTGGGGAATAAGATCCTTTGTATTTAAAATTCCTATAACCTCATCAAGATTGTTTTTATAAACTGGCAATCGTGAATAATGAAGTTCTTCGATTTTTTTTATGAGATCGGAAAAAGGAATATTATGGTCAATGCCGCTAACATCAAGTCGTGAGCGCATGATTTGTTTCACCGAAATGTTTCCAAACTTTTCAATACCCAAAAGGATATTTTTTTCTTCAGCCGTTATTTCTTCTGATTTTTCCAACTCCTGAATACCTGAAGTTTGTATACGATTGGCGCCTAACCTTTGGCCAATGCCATCGGCTACAGAAACCATCCACCGGCTAATGCGTCCTAGCAACAAATGCAAAGCTTCAATAATGAAAGCTGAGCCATAAGCAAACCGTAGATTATTCTGAGTGGCCCAAACCTTTGGTAAAATCTTTCCAAAAAAAATAATGACAAAAGCAATGATAATTACACGAGTTACTACTTCAATAGTAAAATCAAATCTGTTGCCTACGACTTTTATTTTTCCATAAGGCAAGTATAGATTGAATAAAAAGTTCGAAAGCACTATGATGCAAATGTTCATAAAGGTGCCGGCGATAAGCATGGAAGTATAGACTTCTTTTGGTTCTTCGAGCAGATCAGTAATACGCTTTGCCGCGGCATGCTGCTTTGTTTTGAGCATATTCACATCTTTGTTGTTTAAAGAAAATAGGGCTACTTCGGCGCCGGATACAACAAAAGTGAGTAGCAACAAGGCTAGTAAAGCAATAATTAAAAATGTAGTTCCCTGCGGTGTGGCTGCCAGCAATGTAAAAGAAAGGTGATCTAAAAATTCTGTAAAGGCCGAGGGGCTATCCAATGGATGTTGTTTAAGTGAATAATGTAATCAGAAAGGCAGGTCATAAGGCCTGCCTATTGATCAGTTTTGCAAATTTATAGATAAATTTTTCTGTTAAAAGGGTAGATCACCGCCAGCTTCAGGAGGCACTTCAGTATTACCCATTCCTTCAATGTTACCATGATCGGCAGGCATTGTAGAGGAAGCTGCATCTGTTCTTTTATCAAGCATAATGAGATTATCACCCACCACTTCTGTGGCAAACTTGCGATTGCCTTCTTTGTCTTCCCAGCTTCTTGTGCGCAAGCGTCCTTCAATATACACCAGGCTTCCTTTATGTAAATATTTTTGAGCTAGTTCAGCCAAACCGCGCCATAGCACCACTGTGTGCCATTCAGTTTGAGAAACTAATTTGCCTGAACGATCTTTAAAGGTTTCCGTCGTGGCCAAGGGAAATTTTGCTACTCCAATATTTCCTTCCAAGAATTGTACATCCGGATCCTTACCAAGGTTGCCAATGAGCATTACTCTATTTACGCCTCTCATACGATTTCTTTTTCGTGTTAAAAATTCATCTAAGGGTTAATGCTCTCTAAAATTAAATTTTTTAGATGGAAATATAAATTTTTTTACGGGGCATTATTATCCTCTTATACCTTACTTTGAAGGTATTGATTAATGAATTTAGGAAAAGCATAATTTCTTAGTTCAGATTCGCTTATCCAAAATATATCTTTCGGTAAGTTTGGTTTTTGCTCAAGTTTTAGCTTGATAAAATTCCCTTCAATGATTTGGTGAGAAAGTTGCTGCCTGAAAATTGGTGAAACTGATTTAATTTCAAAACCGTTTTTTTTCAACCATCCTTTGTTTTTTATTTCTTTCAATATCCTTTGTTTATGTAAGCTGGGATTATATTCAATCGATAAAAATTCATACAGTTTATGCCAAATATCTTTTTCAACTCTCTGTCGAATAGCTAACTTTCCTTTGTACTCCAAGACTAAATAGTTCAATCTTCTTTTTTGTATTACTGTTTTTTTGCTTTTTACAGGCAGAGAAGAAGTTTTATCGTTTAAAAAGGCCTTGCAGCATGTATTAAAAGGGCATAGGTTACAAACTGGTACTGGCTTGCAAATAGTGGCTCCAAAATCCATAATGGCTTGATTATATAAGCCTGGTTTTTTCGTATTAATCAATTCATTTGCTTGTTGATTGAAGAATTTTTTTCCTTCCGTTGAATCGATGGGTTTCTTAATATTAAAAATTCTTGCAAGGACACGGAAAACATTTCCATCTATAACTGCGTAAGGTTTATTAAACGCAAACGATGCAATAGCGGCTGCTGTATATGGCCCCACCCCCTTTAATTTTTTTATTTCTTCATAACTATCGGGAAATTTCCCCTTTAAATTTTTTGAGATATGCTTGGCCGTTTCCATCAAATTGCGGCATCTGGTATAATATCCAAGGCCTTCCCAGAGTTTATAGACCTTTTGTTCAGGGGCTATTGCCAGTTTATGGATGTTTGGAAAGGATTCAATAAATTTTTCGTAGTATTTCAAACCTTGATCAACCCTTGTTTGCTGCAAAAGCACTTCACTTAACCAAATTTTATAAGGGTCTTTTTCCCCTTTCCATGGCATTTCTCTTTTGTTGCTTTCTCTATTCCATTTCAGGAGTATTTCGGAAAATTTAAAGGATTGCTTAGTTTTTATTTGCACTGACATTAAGCTTTAATATTATATAAATGGGCTAAATTTAACCTTGGCTAATTTAATTGGAAAAATTTTTCTATCTATTCTATTGACAGTCATATAATTTTATCATAAATTGTTGAGCAAAACCAACCAAATTTTCAATTTTATGAGAAAAGCCGACCTGGTTAACCAGATCTCAGAAAAGACCGGAATACCCAAGGTAGATGTTTTAGTAACACTAGAAACCATGTTTAAAGAAGTAAAAGAATCTTTAGCAAAAGGTGAAAACATTTACATTCGTGGGTTCGGCAGTTTTATTACGAAGAAAAGAGCTGCTAAAATAGGTCGTAATATAAAAAAGAATATTGCTGTACATATTCCGGAGCATTTTATTCCTGCATTTAAACCTGCAAAAGAATTTGTTGCTGATGTTAAAAAGTTAAGTACTTCTACAACAATTACACCCGAGCCGACTGATAATGGATAGAATACCGCTTCATTTTTGAGGAACCTAGGAGCTTGGTCCATCCATTTCATCAGAATATTATCTATTCTTTGCAATAGAAGGTGATTCTTTTCGCTTCACAGCTTCTTTTAAGCTAATTTTGCTGCTCCCAAGAAAATATTTTGGAAGAATCTTTTATAGAGTGAAAAAATTTCAGTGGATTACATTAGTAGCGGGTATAATCATAGTTGCGGCTCTTTACCTGTTTGGCAGAATTGTACCAGATAAAAAACCTGTCAATTCTCAACAATCTGATATTTCAAATACAACAATTCCCACAGATACCATTCTGGCTCAAGCCAAAAGGCGGTTATCTCCTGATCAACTAGCAAGATTAAACGTTCTAGAGAATTCTATCATAACTAGTAGTGCTAAGGAGCAACAAACAAAAATATATCATCAATTAGCGCATTTTTGGCTGGATACGGGCCAGCTTTTTGAACCGTACGGCTGGTTTGAGGCCCAGGCTGCAAGATTGGAAAATTCAGAAAAAAGCCTCACCTTTGCGGCCCACCTGTTTTTACAAAACCTGCGTGGCGAAAACGTTCCAGCTTTAAGAACATGGAAAGCTCTTCAAGCAAAGGATCTGTTTGAAAGATCTTTGAAAATCAATCCGAACAATGATTCTTCGATCGTAGGACTAGGGGCCTGTTATATTTTTGGCAATATCAGTGCTACTCCTATGGAGGGTATTATGAAAGTCAGAACTGTAGCAGAAAAAGATAGTACCAACATTTTTGCTCAAGAGGTCTTAGGGCATGGCTCCATGATCTCGGGGCAATATGATAAAGCTATTACCCGCTTTGAGACAGTTTATAGGTTATCTAAAGCAAATAAAGATACTCAATTGGAATCTTGTTTAATGCTTGCGGAAGCTTATGAAAAAAAGACTGATAAGCCGTCAGCCATAAAATGGTACCAGAAGAGCCTTGATTTGATCAAAAATGAAGAAATAAAAGCTGAGGTTCAAAATAGGATTGATGAATTAAAAAAATAAACTCAACAAAATATTATTTAACTTATTTAAAAAAACAATTATTCAGAAATGCCTTGTGGTAAAAAAAGAAAACGTCATAAAATAGCAACGCATAAGCGTAAAAAAAGATTAAGAAAAAATCGTCACAAGAAGAGAAACAAATAGTAACTTTTCTAAGCTGAATATACCGTGATGGATAATCTGGTATATTCAGCAAAAAACTGATTGTTGCCGTACTATTGCACCCACACCCCCAATTTGCCTCAACCATATCCTACAAGGTATAGCCCTGCATGCAGTACGGTTCGTTACTATCAGTGAGTCCGATGTTTCATCATTATTAAAGCTGTTCAAGTGTGAACAAAGAACTAATTATTAATGCTATTCCCCAGGGTGTGGAAATAGCCTTACTTGAGGATAAAAAGCTGGTAGAACTACATAGCGAAAAAAGCGATGCCCGTTTTGCTGTGGGCGACCTCTATCTTGGAAAGGTAAAAAAATTAATACCCGGCTTAAATGCCGCTTTTGTTGACGTAGGTTTTGAAAAAGATGCTTTTCTACATTATACAGATTTAAGCCCTTATGCTAGGTCCTTGCTAAAATTTACTCAAATGACGATGAGTGACAAATCGCCTGGGGGTCTTGATTTTTCAAAATTTGAAAATGAGCCTGAAATCATAAAGACCGGAAAAATAAATGAGGTGCTAGGAGGTAAACCCAATATCCTTGTACAAATTTTGAAAGAACCTATTGCCGCAAAGGGACCAAGATTAAGTTGTGAAATCTCTCTACCGGGCCGCTTTGTGGTAATTACTCCTTTCAATAACATCGTTGCAGTATCCAGAAAAATCCATTCTTCAGAAGAAAGAAAGAGGTTGCAAAAAATCGTGGAAGCAATTAAGCCGAAAAATTTTGGAGTGATTGTTCGTACAGCTGCTGAAGGAAAGAATACTGCTGAACTTCATGAGGACCTTTCTATGCTTACTGAGATGTGGATAGCTATTCAGCAAAATTTGAAGGGCGCCACAGCTCCGAGCAAGATATTAAGCGAACAAACTAAAACGACAAGCATTCTTCGCGATCTGCTGAATGAGGATTTTAATAAAATCGTTGTAAACGACCGGAATATTTTTAATGATGCTAAGACTTACATTCAACGTATCGCTCCCGAAAAGGCTGATATTGTTTCTTTTTATCAAAATGGCGCTCCTATTTTCGATTCTTTTGGAATTACAAAACAGGTTAAAGCATCATTTGGTAAAACCGTAAATCTTAATAGCGGTGCTTATTTAATTATTGAACATACAGAAGCTTTACACGTAATTGACGTAAATAGCGGATACAAAAGCGTAGGCAACAATCAGGAACAAAATGCTTTAGAAACAAATCTTGAAGCAGCTGAGGAAATTGCCCGCCAGCTAAGATTGCGTGATATAGGGGGTATTATCGTAGTAGATTTTATTGATATGAAGCTTCCTGAAAATAAGCGAAAGCTTATGGAAAAAATGGAAGAATTCATGAGACCTGACAGGGCTAAGCATGCGGTATTGCCCATATCAAAATTTGGGTTGATGCAAATTACTAGACAGCGCATGAAGCCGGAAATGAATATCAACACCCAGGAAGTTTGCCCTAGTTGTAACGGCACTGGAAAAATTTCTTCAACGCTTTTATTGGAAGATGAGATTGAAAAGAATTTAAGTTACCTGATCACACATAAGCATGGCAATCTAACATTGGTAGTGAACCCTATTATCTACGCGTATTTGACCAAAGGCTTTTTGTGGAAGAAAAAAATATCACAATGGCGAAGCAAGTTTAAACAAAAGATCAATATTCTATCAAATACTAATTATCATCTTACCGAATTTCGATTTTTTGACCAACATGATGAGGAAATAAAAATTTAATGAATGAGATCTCATGAGTACTGTCACCAACAAATTCGCCTGCTACTAAATTTAATCTTCCTATACGATCTAAATAAAAAAATCACGCAGATGGCTGCTTGATTTAAGAATTCTTAATGTCTTGTTAACTTCTGTCTCTGCTGCCCATATACAATAAGATATACTGAACCAAGGTAACTACTGCAGCCAAAGCGGCAACAACGTATGTTGTAGCGGCCCATTTCAATGCATCTTTAGCTTTTGGGTACTCCATTGAATTTGTGACATTGGTATGATTGAGCCAATTTAAAGCCCTTCTACTCGCATCAAATTCAACTGGAAGCGTGATTAAAGTAAACACAACTGTAATGCTCATTAAAATGATACCAATTAAAAGAACGGTTGGATTTCCATTTAAAGCCATGATCACCCCTATCAACAGGATCCAGTTAACTAGCATTGAACTGAATTGTACCGTGGGTACTAATTTACTTCTTAGCATTAACCATTTATAAGCCGTAGCATGCTGTACGGCGTGACCGCATTCATGCGAGGCCACCGCGGCTGAAGCTACGTTTGTACCGTTGTAAACGTCGGGACTAAGGTTAACAGTTTTATTTACAGGATTGTAGTGGTCACTTAAAAATCCTTCAACGGATATAACTTTTACATCATAGATACCGTTTTCCCGCAGCATTCTTTCTGCAATTTCCTTTCCGCTCATACCATTACTTAAAGGTATCTTGGAATAAGCCGAAAACTTCCCTTTCAATATCATCGAAACAAGCATGCTGATGCCTAAAAAAATCAGCGAAACGAACATTATTGATGGTGTCATTTTTATATTGATTTTTAATGCTTACTATATCAACAAATCTATTTCCAAACTGTTTTTTGGTAGAATACGTCACACTTCAAAAAGCTTACAAGTCGTTTTGTCATAAGACTGTTTTTTCAAAAATTATGGTTTACACTTAATTTAAAATCACTTTTTGATTCTGAGTACTAAATTTTTCTTATCTATATTATAATCAACGTATTATGAAGATATTAAAGTCCCGAAATTTGTATCTTTTTTTGAAAATAAATGACTTAAAAGTTATTCACAGCAGTAAAAATTTATTTTGTTATGTGGCCCATATTTGTAACTTAGTGCAAGAATTTAATGGGTTAGTAAGTAAGAGGGTTGATCGTAAGATCAGCCCTTTTTACTTTACTTCAAATCAATCAAAATTTTTCTTTTTTCTGCGATTACATATAGCCCTTCTTCTAAGATTTGTTGTTACTTAATTTGAAAGTTTATCTTTATTTTATGAGCAAGGTAAAGACAGCATTTTTTTGTCAGAACTGCGGATATGAAAGTGTAAAATGGTTAGGTCAATGTCCTTCATGCGCAAAGTGGAATACATTCATTGAAGAAATCATTCAAAAAGAAGACACAAAAAATAACGGGTGGAAAAATTATGATTCAACTACAAGAAATAACAAAACAATTTCATTAAACGAAATTACAAGCAGTGAAGAAAAAAGGCTGATTACTTCTGATGTTGAACTTAATAGGGTATTAGGAGGTGGAATTATTCCGGGAAGTATTGTGCTCATTGCAGGTGAGCCAGGTATTGGTAAATCGACTTTGTTTTTACAAAATGGCCTTGCATTAACAAATATCAAGGTTCTTTACATCAGCGGCGAAGAAAGCGAACAGCAAATAAAAATGCGAGCGGAAAGATTAAATAGAGATTCTTCAACAGGACAGGGAGAAAATTTTTATCTTCTTACTGAAACTTCCACCCAGGTAATTTTTCAAGAAATAAAAAAACTAAAGCCTGACTTAGTCATCGTTGATTCTATTCAAACCCTACAAACTCCTTTTATCGATTCTTCTCCAGGAAGTGTTTCTCAGATAAGAGAAAGCGCAGCGGAATTTCAACGATTTGCAAAAGATACGAATACACCTGTCTTCTTGATCGGGCATATTACAAAAGACGGAACTATTGCAGGACCAAAGATACTTGAGCACATGGTGGATACAGTTTTACAATTTGAAGGCGACCGCCATTATGCTTACCGGATTTTACGTACTTTAAAAAATAGGTTTGGAAGCACAGCAGAATTGGGAATTTATGAAATGACCGATACAGGTATGAAGGGCGTAACAAACCCCAGTGAAGTTTTAATTACTCAAAAGGAAGAGCAGTTGAGCGGTATTGCTATCGCTGCTACGATCGAAGGCATAAGACCTCTGTTGATCGAAGTGCAAGCACTCGTCACTCAATCAGTTTACGGAACTCCTCAGCGGACAGTGACAGGCTTTGATTTAAGAAGACTACAATTATTATTGGCCGTATTGGAAAAAAGGGGCGGCTTTCATTTTGGACTAAAGGACGTTTTTTTAAATATCGCGGGAGGCATAAAAGTGGAGGATCCTTCTATTGATCTGGCTGTACTTTGTGCCTTACTATCTTCTTATGAAGATGTTCCCCTGCAACATCATATTTGCTTTGCGGGTGAAGTTGGGTTAAGTGGGGAAATAAGAGCTGTAAACAGGATTGAACAGCGCATTGCCGAAGCAGAAAAACTGGGATTTGAAAAAATCATTGTTTCCAAGTATAACCAGAAGGGGCTGGCCAAGCAAAAATTTAATATTGAAATAGTAACCATGGGCAGGGTAGATGAAGTTTACAAGTACCTGTTCTAAATTTGAAATTTCAGAATTATTAATTATTGATTAATGATTACTGGGTAATGTCATTTAATAATTAATAATAAATAATTCAATAATCTGCTATGATCGATTTCAAAGAAATAAAAAACTCTGTTCTTCATCTTTTATTTCCACATGTCTGCAGTGGTTGTGGTAGTGATATTCTGAGCGAAGAAAGCATGTTATGTATGAGGTGTATCTCCGAAATGCCTGAGACTAATTTTCATAGGTATCATAACAACCCTGTAGAAAAAATCTTTTGGGGAAGGTTGCCAA
Source organism: Chitinophagaceae bacterium (assembly GCA_036005185.1). Taxonomy (GTDB): domain Bacteria; phylum Bacteroidota; class Bacteroidia; order Chitinophagales; family Chitinophagaceae; genus VBAU01. Next base: position 148,967 of record DASYQS010000008.1, read on the forward strand.
TTGTTAGCGCCACCGCTCAATATTTTTTTACAAAAGAATCACTAATGCAACATCTCATGCATCAATTAAAATACAAAGGCAATAAAGAATTGGGAAAACTGTTGGGACGATTAATTGGTAATGACCTGAAACAAACTGATCGATTTAATAATATTGATGCTCTTATTCCTTTACCATTATTTTCTGCAAAAGAAAAACGCAGGGGCTATAACCAAGCTACTATTTTATGCGAGGGTATTGCGGAGGTAATGAACAAAGAAATATTAAAAGATGTTATTGTTCGTATTCAACATACCGAAACACAAACAAAAAAAGGCAGAATGGAGCGCTGGCAAAATATGGAAGGAAAATTTGAACTGATAAAGCCAGAAAAAATTGCGCATAAACACGTTTTGCTGGTAGATGATGTAATCACAACTGGAGCAACACTGGAGGCTTGCGGGCAGGAGCTGATGCGAACTAATAATGCAGAACTTAGCATAGCTGCCCTTTGCTATGCCGTTCGGTAATCCCGATTTCTTCTACTATTTTTGATGGCGATGAAAGCAACATCTGCCTTACTAATCTTATCCCATGCCATTTTTTTATTTGCCTGTAAAAAGGAATCTTTTATTACAAGCCCTGATGCCCAAGTAACGGTTACAGTTGATAGCTTAAAATACGATACGGTTTTTACAACAGCCGGTTCTATTACCCAAGCCTTCAAGATCATCAATGAAAATAATCAGAAACTAAAAATCTCATCGGTTAAATTGATAGGAGGAAGCTCTTCTTCTTATAAAATCAATGCAGATGGTTTTACAGGGCCTGAAATAAATGATCTTGAGGTTGCCGCTAACGATAGTATTTATGTTTTTGTTTCCGTGGTCATAAATCAAAACACCAACAATCTTCCTTTTGTAATCAGGGATAGTATTATGATCAATTACAATGGTACCGATCGTTGGGTGCAATTGGAGGCTTGGGGGCAGAATGCGCATTTCTTCCGTAATAAACGGATTTCTGCAAATGAAACATGGACAAATGACTTGCCGTATGTAATACTCGGCTCATTATACGTTGAACCTGACAAAATTCTCACTATTGATAAAGGCTGTCGCATTTATGTGCATGCTGATGCGCCTATTATTGTTGACGGCAGTTTGCAAATAAACGGATTAAAAGATTCAACTGATCGTGTTTACTTCCGGGGCGACCGCCTTGATGATCCCTATAAAGATTTTCCGGCATCTTGGCCAGGCATTTTTTTCGGAACCAGCAGCAAGGACAATATATTTAATTATGCAGTTTTAAAAAACGCTTATCAGGCTATTGCGGCACAGGACCTTGCATCTAATGCGCCTAACCCAAAAGTTACATTGAACGAATGTATCATTGATAATGCTTATGATGCAGGTATCATTACGCTTAATTCAAGTGTATATGGCCGGAACTGCTTAATAAGCAATTGCGGAAAAAATTTATACTTATTAAAGGGCGGTAATTACCAGTTTGTTCATTGTACAGTAGCCAGCTATTCTAATAATTATATTTTGCATAAGGATCCCGTTTTATTTGCAAGTAATTACATTATTGCAAACAATGTTCCCCAGCCAGCTTCTCTTACAGCCTTATTTCGAAATTGTATTTTTTGGGGAGAAGGCGGATTTTTGGATGATAGCGATGAAGTTGTTATTGCCAAAAATCCATCAGCAGGTCTCAATGTAAATTTTGATGGTGTTTTGTGGAAAATTCAAAAAACCAACCCCACAAGCATTTCCGGAGTTACCGCTAATGGAATTATAAATAATCAGCCTCCGCTGTTTGATAGTATAAATGTTTCAAAAAGATATTATGATTTTCGCTTGCAAGCAAGCTCTCCTGCAAAAGATAAAGGGGTTAATGCAAGTATAACGATTGATCTTGACGGAGCTTCTCGTCCCGTTGGTCCTCCTGATCTTGGATGTTATGAAAAACATTAGGCAACTTTGAGGAAACAATGACCGTTTTCAGTCGTAACATTCTTAACTTTATTATCCAAAAAAATTTAGAGATGAAAACATTATTGCTCGCACTGGTACTTTCAGCCACCTTAACCGGATCGTCTATCTATGATTTTAAAGTTCCTGGCCTTATGGGAGGTACGATCAATTTAGCCGATTACAAGGGTAAAAAGATCATGATCGTGAATACAGCATCGAAATGCGGCAACACTCCCCAGTATAAAGACCTTGAAGCATTATATGAAAAGTACAAAGATAAACTGGTGATCATTGGTTTTCCAGCTAACAACTTTGGCGCACAGGAACCTGGTACCAGCACTGAGATTCAAGAGTTTTGTACAAAAAATTATGGTGTTACATTTCCTATGGCCGAAAAAGTTTCGGTAAAAGGCGATGATATTGATCCTCTATTCAAATACTTAGTTGATGAAGCAGGCAAGTTGGGCATTCAAGATCCTATTAAATGGAATTTTACAAAGTTCTTGCTTGATGAAAAAGGAAATTTGATAACTGTTATTCATAACAAAGTGAACCCGATGAGTCAGGAAGTATTGAAGTACCTCAATTAAGGATCAAAATTTTTGGTACGTCTGCTGAACAGGCAGAGACAAAAAGGAAATCAACGTTGATTTCCTTTTTGTTTATCAACGATAAAACATTGTTTCCTATCTTTCGTCCAGTGTTTACAATCGGGTAACCTCGGGTTTATGCAATTTTCTGAAATTATAGGTCAAACGGAAATCAAGCATCAGCTTGTTGAAATGGTTCAGCACAACCGTTTAAGCCATGCCTTGTTGTTTTTAGGTAAAGAGGGAAATGGTTCATTGTCTCTGGCAATTGCATTGTCGCAATTTTTAACTTGTGAAAAAGCAAATCCAAGGCAGATCAAAAATTCCAACGCTTCTTTATTTGGCGAGACTCCTATTCAGAACTCAGAACTCAAAACTCAAAACTTTGATTCCTGTGGCACTTGCTCATCCTGTATAAAAGCTCAGCAGCTTATTCATCCCGATATTCATTTCTCGTACCCGGTTGTGACAAAAAAGTCGGGTTCACCGCCAATTAGCACTGATTATATTTCTGAATGGCGGGAATTTGTTAAGTCATATCCTTACGGAAATGCATATGACTGGCTTCAATTTATCGGCGCCGAGAACAAACAAGGAAATATTACAGCACAAGAATGCAATGATATCATTCGCAAACTAAACTTAAAAAGCTTTGAAAGCGAGTACAAGATCCTCATTTTATGGATGCCTGAATATTTGGGTAATGAAGGAAATAAATTATTAAAGCTGATTGAGGAGCCGCCCCAAAACACCTTATTTATTTTAGTAGCAGAAAATGAATCATTGATCTTACCCACTATCGTTAGCCGTTGCCAGTTAATAAAGATTCCTTCTTTAGAAATTAAAGAGGTTGAGGAAGCTCTTATTAATCGCAATAAAACGAATGTGGACGCAGCTAGGCAGGCCGCGAGTGTAAGCGAAGGCAACTATCGTGAGGCCTTGCAACTTGTTCAGCATGCTGAACAAGATTGGCAAGCCCTGCTGCGTGAATGGCTGAATGCTATTTTAAAAACCGGTCCCGCGGCGCAAACTAAATGGGTGGAAGAAATAAGTCGCCTGGGCCGCGAAAGACAAAAGCAATTTTTCCGTTATTTTAATCACCTCCTCGAACAGGCCATCCGTTTTAAACTAATGGGAGAAAATATCTACTTACCTGAGAACGAAAAGGATTTTGCTAACCGCCTGAACCGGATAGCCGACATTGCTCAGCAACAAGCCATTATCGAAGAGCTTGACAAAGCAGCCTATTATATTGAGCGTAACGCCAACGCTAAGATCCTGTTCCATGCCCTCACAATTAAGCTTTATCACATCATTCAAGACAAAATTGTATTTTTGGTCAGTTGAGGGTGAAAGGTAAGTGGGAAAGATAAGAGGAGAGTGAGTTTTGCGAGAAATATTATTGAGTCATCTTATATAACTATATTCAACTTTCGTTGTGTCACTCACTTCATCGTTCTGTAATTCTAATCAGCAATGGTGAGCAGCATTCCAGGTGCACAAGTGTGCGACGCAACAGGTGATAAATAGGATTACTTCTGCTGGCTTCATAATTATTCCTCTCTTAAGTTGGTTACAAAAGCTTTTGTCATAAATCGAAAATTTAAAAAATGGGTTGCGGAAGTTGTGGCGTTAAACCAAATGGATGTAAAAGCAATGGCGGTTGCAGTACAGGAGGCTGTAATCGTTTAAATACCTATGACTGGCTGTATAATATGCCCGATTCAGATATTGACAGTGGCTGTAAAGTGATTGAGATTTCCTTTAACAATGGCAGCCGCAAAGATTTTTTTCGCAATGTAACCTTGCAGCAATTTGAAAAAGGCGATTTGGTAGCGGTAGAAGGAGTAAGTGGGTTTGATGTAGGGGAAGTGTCTTTGACAGGCGAGATCGTTCGGTTGCAAATGAAGAAAAGAAATGTAAAAGAGGAAAACCCCGAAATGAAAAAACTGCTGCGTCGGGCCAGTAGTCGTGATCTTGAAATTTGGAAGCAAAATAAGGCGAGGGAGCCGCAGGCAATTATTCGCAGTCGCGCGATCGCCAAACAATTAAAGCTGGAAATGAAGATCAGCGAAGTGGAGATGCAGGCAGACGGACGCAAAGCGACATTTTTTTACATAGCCGATGGCCGTGTTGATTTTCGCGAACTGATAAAAGTATATGCCAGCGAATTTAAGCTCAAGGTTGAAATGCGACAGATCGGCGCCAGGCAGGAGAGTGCAAAGGTAGGAGGCATTGGCAGTTGCGGCCGTGAACTTTGTTGCGCTACTTGGCTCACCGATTTTAGGTCGGTAAATACAGCAGCGGCCAGATATCAAAATCTTTCTATCAATCAAACAAAGCTTAGCGGTCAATGCGGCCGTTTAAAATGTTGTTTGAATTATGAGCTGGATACTTACTTGGACGCATTACAACATTTTCCTGAAAACTGTGATACCATTCAAGTCGCAAAGGGAACAGCTAACCTGATTAAAAAGGATATTTTCAAAAACCTGATGTGGTATATGCTGCCTGACAGCAGCAAGCAATACCCGCTCACCATTGAAAGGGTTCGGAAAGTAAAATCACTAAATGAACAGGGCGTTATTCCTGAAGAGTTGGAGGCAGTAGAGCTAACATCTTCAAAACCAAAAGAAGTTGAACCGGAGTTTGTAGATGTGGTGGGACAAATAAGTTTGCGGACCTTGGAAAAAACAGACAAAAAAAGAAAACAGCAAAAGCAACAACAAAAACCTCAGCAAAAACAGCAAGACCCTCAACAACAAAAAGGTCAGCAAAATCAACCCGGCAAGCAAGGAGGACAGCGGCCACCCCAAAAAAGGAAATAAACCTTTATTCAAGGGATCTCATTTTTTTGAAATTTGCGATTTGTCATTCGAAGCTTTATTAGCCACATTATAAATAGCATCCTGAATCTTTCCTCTTATGCTCATTTGTAAAAGCTTTTCATTATTGATCACTGACTGTACCCGATTGGAAAAAAAGATGTAAACAATATTTGACCTGGGATCTACCCATACACAGGTTCCTGTAAAACCGGTATGCCCATAAGTTTCCGGAGAAACTGATGCCGAAGGGTAAGGCTGTTTTCTTGAATTGTTATCCTTTTCGGGTTTATCAAATCCATATCCCCGCCTGCTGATATTGCTGTGATAAGCTGTAAACAGTTGGATTGTTTTTGATTTTAAATAACGTTTGCCGTCGTAAGTTCCGCCATTCAACAACATTTGATATAGTTTGAAAAGATCCTGAGCATCGGAAAACAAACCTGCATGGCCTGCTACGCCGCCAAACAAGGAGGCGCTGAAATCATGAACATCGCCCCGAAGCAGTTGCCAGCGAAATAATTTGTCTTCTTCTGTCGGCACGATTTGATTCAAAGGAAACCTTTCCCGCGGCTTAAAACCTGTTGTCTTCATACCCATTGGTTCGTAAAACATTTTCTGCACATATTTTTCCAAAGGCATATTAGAAACTGCTTCAACTATATATCCCAGAAAAATAAAACCCACATCGCTATAAACATATTTGTGTGGAGGACCTAGCTTGCTATCCAGAATTTGTTGTCTCATCGTGTCGAGCCAATCATTTCTCAGGTATAAATTATCCGCGACACGAATATTGAATCCATGCTTTTCTGTTGATAAAAGAAAAGTATCCGGCCGATGTGTGATAGAGTCCCTCACATATTTATAAAAGAGAACATCGGGAATAAGTCCGGCCTGATGAAGTAAGATATCTTCAATCTTTAATTTTGCTTTATCCGTTCCTCTTGTCCATGGCAAATAATCGCCCAGGGTTTTATTTAATTTGATTTTTCCTTGTTCATACAGCTTCATAACTGAAACAGTAGTGGCTGAAATTTTTGTAACTGAGGCCAGATCAAAAATGCTTTCAGGCCTCATTAGTGTTGAAGCAGGGTTAAACTGATAATGGCCATATGTTTTTTGATAAATGACCTTGCCGTCTTTAGCCGCCAATACTACAGCGCCGGGAAATGCTCCTTTATCGAGTGCATCGGTGACAATTGAATCAACCTGGTAATAATTATTGTAAGCATAGTTATATACTGAAGGTGTAAAAGCTGAATATCCATATTTGTATTCTCCAATCGAAACGGGCAATACTCCTTTTGCAGTAATATCACCCGCATAAAGATCTGCAGCAGCATATTGAGTTATATCGTCATCCTGATAGCAGGCAACCAAATATGGTGCAGACAAAAAGTTTTTTATGGCAAGCACATTTCCAAAAACAAAATTTTTTGTGGGGAACTGCTGCAGTTTATTAAAAAAATCTATGGCAGCATTGCTAATATCGTAATTGTTTGCGGGGCGCAAATTGTAAT
>DASYQS010000009.1:0-8062 GCA_036005185.1 Chitinophagaceae bacterium
AGGTTTAATAGTTCTTTAACCGGCGATGAACGTTATCCGGGTCAAATAATCCGCAGCCGAAAAATATTAGTTATTACTAAAAGAAATAACATTTGGAAGGTTGGATGGGGCCAAAATACCCGCTTTGCTGACGCCACGACCAAATAATAAAGTAACGAAATATTTAATTTGTCGTTTGCGATGGCTTTAAAGTATTTAAGGCAAATATAGTTAATCTATAAAACGGCAGCAAATGTCAAATGCTGCCAAAATTTAGAAGTGTTTAGTATTCAAAACCTGCAATTTTAAGACTTAAAATTAATTTTACATCTAAGTAAAACATTGATTCCCAGTACACTAATAGTTAATAAGGCTAGGGTTATCAGAAATCGGGTTGTCTCATATAAAAAAGGATGAACCGTGAATCCAGATCAATAGTCCTCATCCAAAACCCCCAATGTATTATTTATGGTTATCGGTGTAGATCCTTGAACAAAATAAGGGATCGGAACAAAACTCATGATCGATCTGATCAATGCGGCTATAAAACATCTATTGAATAATTGCATTTCTAATTTCCACCGCTGTCTTTGTTCCAATATTCCGAATCTTCCAAATATTGTCTAAACCAAAATGAACAATGTCTTCAACAGTATGCAGCTTTTGTAATTTAAGCGCATTGTAAGCTCTCGGAGATAATTCCATGTCTTCAATTTTTTTCTTGATAAAGGGGATGTCATTCAGATATTTAATTCTTTTCTTTAACCAATATTGCAATTCATTACATTCTTCATGGGTAAGAGAGTTAAGCCATTCCTGTGAACTGCAGGATATGTTTTCAAAAAAACTTTTTTCCATGTTTGTGGTCACTGATAAAGCTCCAACCAGAATAAATTATTCTATCAATTATTTGTTTTACAAATGGGTTAAAAAGTATCGCAATCGGGATTATTTTTTGTGCCAGGGCAAAGATTTTAGCTAATATTAGCGTTCTTGAGAAATTTATAATTTACGTGTATTAATGTGATTTATTCTTGGAATATAATTTGAAAAAGAAGAACTTTAAATTTATGAATTTCCGGAAGCAGGGCATTAAAGATTAGTAGCAATGGAGCCTATGACAGTTCAATTTTTTCTGGCTGACGGCAGCAAGTTTATATTTAATTCTGTAGCGGTAAAAAAGTATAAAGGATTATTACTGCCTGGAAGCAACATTCACGAAAATAATTCTGAAGCTGGCGTGTTAACCATTCAGGAATTTACAAACCCATTGTTCCTGATAAGCCATCGCATTTTTACCATTCTTACTAAGCTAAGGTTATCTATTTCGGAACGTCCAGGTCTCCGATTGGAAGCATTACTTACAGGTGAAATCAATTTTTCTTCAAATGGCAAAAAAATAAAACTCAAGGCAGGCCAATACTGATCTGCCACTTCTGACCGCTCTCTTCAAAGAAGATAGTTCCTGCAGTATTTTCATTACGCATTATTCCGCAGAGCTGCTTGAGCGAATCGGCATAGATGTGCTTCCATTTTCTCAGCCAAAGAAAATGCCTGAAGGGAAGGGATGGCAAATTTGATTCAAGAGTTTCTTCATAATCCCTATGATGAAAACCTTAGGGGTTTTTATTACGAAAACTCCGTCCGTGAGCTGCTTTTTTTTCATCTGACCAATGGGCAAGATCAGGTTCCCGACAAACTTGAGGATAAAGATATCGCAGTAATCTATCAAGCCGATGCAATAATAGCGTCTAACCTGCATGAACATTTTACAATTGAAAAGCTATCCAGGTTGGCGGGGACCAATGAATTCAAATTGAAGAAAGGTTTTCGCCAGCTTTTCGGTATGGGTGTATTTCACCGGCTGTTGTTTCGTCGAATGGAGCAAGCTAAGATGTTGTTAGAAACCACTGACAAATCAATTGGAGAGATCGCCGATCTTGCCGGTTACGATACTGCCGCAGGTTTTATTCATGCTTTCAGAAGAGAGTTCGATATGACACCAAGGGAGTGGCGACAACAAGCTCAAAGTAATACTGAAGAAGAAGAATGATACGATTTAATACGAAAATATCCGAAAAGATTCGGTCGGATGAGAGACCACAGATTTTGTGTCACTGTGATACACTTTTCTGACACAGCGCCTACCGCTAAAGGATGCCCTGCTTGCTATTGCGTCAGAAGAAAAAAATAAAATTTCATTCTGGAAAAAGGAGACCGGCCGGCTGAAGAAATTTTATGATGACAATATTTCCTTTATTATCTATTACAATTGTAAAAGCCATTACGATGATTCAAAATTCTTCTTAAGAAAAAACAACAGCATACAAAGTATGCGATCTATTCATGCACATGACAGCGATCCCGAATACTTTACCAGTCATGATCACCTGATCAGCTCTTATCTGGCTCATAACATGTATGCAAAATATGCAAGAAAAAAACTCTGGGAGCTTACAGGCAGATACCGGTAAAAGGCGTTACATTCAATAGCAATCTCGTTCGTGAGTGCGATGCCGGTTCAGTATGCAAGTGAGTAAAAATCCCTTTGATTTTTACTTTTTGCAATTGACGACTTCATAGGTTAATATTTAATCTTCCAACAATTTCTCTTGTATCAAAATGATCCGACTACTGTACCAAAAACGAACACTATCGTACAATTATTGGCTGTTAAACTATTAGGACTCATTATTTTACCGCCCGGCATACTTTTTAATGTAATCTGCTGGTCGTATTGTTCTTTCTTGAGATTTCCCTAAAGAAGCATTTATATTCAGTACGTTTTTATAACAATAAGTTTCCAGGCTATTAAAGCGGCGATAGCAAATCCGGTGAAGAGTTTGAGAACAGAATAAATGTCTGAACGGGGATTTATAGGATTTGAAAGATTAAAGAGGAAAATTTTTATGAACCGAACTAAAGAACATGAATGTAGCTTTCGTTGCGTCGCACACTTTTACGTTCAGCTCATTATTGAGCAATTTGAAATAGGTATCGTACTAAAATAAAAAATAGACATGATGTAAACTCACAATTATGAAAAAGACAATCTTATTTTTTGGTTTAGGTATCTGCCTTATCAGTACAAAAGCACAGGATACCATCTGGCTGAAATCGGGCAAAACCCTGGCAGGTCAAATATTTTCTTTTGCTGATAATAATGTTAAGATTAAAACCGGCAACGATACTTTCATTTACAAGCTTGAAGAAATAAAATCTCTCAGGTATAATGGCCCTGCCGGAAAGGCAACCGATGCAACACCTGTCTATGCGGAAGATAAAAAGCGGAAAAAAGAAATAGCGTCAAAACCAGTTAAAATCAAACAATAAAAAATTTACTGTTATGCTTAGAAGTTATTTTAAAACTGCCTGGCGTAACCTGCTAAGGAATAAAGTTTTTTCCATTATAAAGATTCTTGGACTAAGCATTGGTCTTACGGTTTGCATGCTCATTTTTCTTTATACGAAAGATGAAATAAGTTATGACCGGTTTCATAAGAACAAGGGACAATTGTACCGGGTCATACAAACCGTGCAGTTCGGGGATAATGATCCGCAGACAATTGGTATTACCAATGGCGTCATGGGCGAAACTTTTGCCCGTGAAATACCCGAAGTACAACAATGTATTCGTATTAACGGCGCATCAGTAACGGTAAAAAAGAATAATGATGTGTTTGTTGAACAATCGATGTTAGTGGATGACAATTTTTTCTCGATGTTTTCATTTCCATTATTAGCGGGTAATAAGAAAACCGCCTTGCAAGACTTTCATTCTGTTATTCTTTCAGAAGATATGGTCGGGAAATATTTTGGGGCTAATTCCGATAGCTATGCTGATATAATCGGAGAAATAATTCAACTAAAGAAAAATGATGAGTTTGAAAATTTTACCGTAACGGCCATCGCTAAAAATTCTCCCCAAAATTCCACAATAAAAGGGGATATGTTTTTTCGTATAAAGACTGAGAGTCGCGGCCAGGAATGGCTTGGGGGAAACCTGAATACTTTTTTACTCCTTTCTCCGCAGGCAGATATTAAAATTGTTGAAGGGAAGATGCAGACCATGTTTGACAAAAACACAAAAGACTTTCTGGCAAAAGCAGAAAAGGAACAGGGAATTTCCTTTAAGGGCAAACTGTCTCTTCAGCCTTTATTGGATATTCATCTCAGCAAAAAGGCTGGCCCTGACAATGGAATGACTGGCGGGAGTAGATCTGTCTATTCTTATATCCTGACCTGCATAGCAATTTTCATTTTAATTATTGCCTGTATCAATTTTATTAATCTCGCCGTTGCCCAATCATTAAAAAGAAGCAAAGAGATTGGTATAAGAAAAGTTGTCGGCGGCACACGCAGGCAATTGATAAGACAGTTTCTTGCTGAATCCTTTCTTGTTTCACTTATTGCTTTTCTGATTGGTATCCTGTTAACAGGTATTCTTCTTCCTTTTTTTAACGAGTTGGCAAATAAAAAATTAAATCTTTCCTATCTTTCAGATGGTTATTTATATGCAGGATATTTTTTATTGCTGTTGATCACAGCATTCATTGCCGGTTTTTATCCTTCGCTTGTACTTTCTGCTTTTCAGCCCGTAAAAGTTTTATACAACAGGCAAAAAATGATGAGCAAAAACTTTCTTACAAAGGGATTGATCGTATTGCAATTTTCACTTGCCATTTTCCTGATCATCGGTACGATCGCTGTTAATTATCAGCTAAAATATCTTTTGCATAAAGATCTTGGTTATGACAGTAAAAATCTTGTAAGGATCAATTTGCCTTCCAGTGAAAAAAGCGATAATCTTCCTGCTTTATTTAAAAATGGGTTAGCTAATGAGAGGAATATTTTAGGCGTGGCTGCAAGAAATGGCGGCCGCAATACATCCGGGGCAAAAGCTAATGGTAAAAATCTGGTTATAGAAAACAATAAAATAGACGATAAGTTTTTGCCAATATTCAAAATTCCTATTGTAGCAGGAAGAAACTTTTTGCCTGATTATTCTTCCGATTCTACGAACTCGGTTATAGTAAATGAAACTTTTGTCAGAGAAGCCGGGTGGAAAGTAAGTAATGCAGTCGGGCAAACGATAAATTTCATGGATGAAAATAAAAGACCCGCTACTGTGATCGGTGTGGTCAAAGATTATCATTTCGGTTCATTAAAGAAAAAGATCACTTCTGAGCTATTTTCAATGAATCCTAACATGAGTTATGGACAGGTTTGGATAAAGATCAGCCCGAACGATATTCCTGAAACCCTTGCGAAATTGGAAACCGTATACAAAAAACTTGTTCCCCTATTTCCATATTCTTATCAATTTATGGATGAGGTGAATGCAAATAATTACCAGGCTGAAGCAAAATGGAAACAGATCATCAGCATTGCATCAGGACTTTTCATTTTTATTTCCTGTATTGGTCTGCTTGGCCTGGTCATTATATCAATAGAGCAAAGAACCAAAGAGATTGGTATTCGTAAAGTGCTGGGTGCTGCGATAACAAGAATCATCTTTCTTATTTCAAAGGAATTTATAATCCTTATTTCAATTGCATTTATAGTAGCAGCACCTGTTGGCTATTATTTTACCAATAAATGGCTGCAGGAATTTGCTTACAGAATTAATATAGGATGGTGGATGTTTGGGCTAGCAGGACTGCTTGTGATTACTATTGCTATGCTTACGATGGGTTTCCAGGCAATTAAAGCTGCGATTGCCAATCCGGCAAAGTCATTAAGAACAGAATAATGTTTAAAAAAGTATTGCCATGATAAAAAACTTTTTTCTTGTCGCGTATAGAAATCTCGTAAAGAATAAGGCGACTTCTATCCTGAATATCTCAGGTCTTGCTATTGGTATTGTTGTATGCCTTGTAATTGGAGTATGGCTGCAACGGGAATTAAGCTTTGATAATTTTCATCCAAATGGGGATAGAATATTTCGCATCTCAAATACTTTCAAAAGCGAAAGTGAATCTTTCTCACAGGCAGGAACAGGGGTGGCTTTTGGGGCACATTTAACGAAAGAATTACCTGCTGCGCAAGTCACATGTAGGGTTTTTAGAGAATCTTATAAAGTTAAAAGTGGTGATAATTTATTTATTGAATCAAATGCTGTAACTGTCGATAGCAATTTTTTTAAATTCTTCGGTTTTAAACTTTTAAAAGGAGATCCTGACCAGGTTTTGCAATCATTGGACAGGATGGTTATCACAGAAAAACTTGCCATAAAATATTTTGGTTCTATAAATGCTGCCATCGGAAAAACTGTTGAGATCGATGGAGAATTTCCAAAAACAATTACCGGGATAGCTGCGGATGTTCCTCCGAATTCCCAGATACAATTTGACTTGCTGCTTCCTTATACTCATTTGAAAAGTCAAATGGTAAAAAAATACAATTTTGATCCGGATAGTCTCTGGGTAGGCGGATGGCCATATGTATATGTGCAATTAAATAATCCTGAAAAATGGAAAGAAGCAGAACAACAATTGAATATCGTGGCGAAAAAATTTTCCGAGAAGGAATGGAAAAAGAATAAAATGTCTTATACGTATCAATTGCAGCCCATTCGTGATATTCACCTCAAATCAAAATTGCGTTATGATTCAGCGAATAATGGAAGCCTTGCAAGAGTAAAAATTTTTTCTATTGTTGGCATCATTGTTTTATTACTTGCCTGTATCAATTATATTAACCTGACTACTGCTGGCGCTATCAAGAGGGCAAGAGAAACATCGGTAAGAAAAGTGGTCGGAGCTTCAAAGTTTCAATTGATACGCCAATTCTTTTTGGAAACATTTTTAATATGCACGATAGCCGTACTGATCGGCGTATTGTTACTGAAATTAATTCTGCCGGCATTTTCTACATGGACTGGCCAGCCGTATGAATTTTCATTTACCCTGGTAAATATTTTAATTATTGCGGGCTTTATCATTTTTATATCAATAATCGCCGGTATGTACCCGGCCTCTGTACTGTCCGCATTTAATCCTGCCGTTGCATTGAAAGGAAATTTTTTGCAAAGTGTAAGAGGGAATTTTATTCGTAAAGCCCTTGTTGTTTTCCAGTTCACGATTACTATAGCATTGGTAGCATCTATTCTTGTTATAAGCAGGCAAATGAATTTTATAAAAAGTAAATCATTGGGTTTTGAAGGCAATGCTGTCATAGAAGTCAAGTTTTATGGCGAACAATCAGTAAGAGATCAATATGTTTCATTGCGAAACCAATTATTGCAAAGTCCATATATTTTAAATGTTAGCAAGCATAATCAAAATGTTGTTGGAGGACTTGGGAATGGATGGACCTCTACTGAAAATTTAAAAGGTGAAGAAATATCCAGTAGTCTTTACAATATGGGAGTTGATACTACCTTTTTTGATACTTATGGGATGAAGCTTGCAGCCGGAAGATTTTTTTCTAAGAATTTTCCTACTGATACAACAAAGGCCGTACTTGTAAATGAGGCTGCAGTTAGAACATTTGGATGGGAAAAGGTTGAAAATGCTATCGGGAAACGTTTTGGCAAAGGTGATAATGCCACATCTGTAATTGGTGTTGTCAAGGATTTTAATTTTGAAAGCCTGCATAAACCGGTAGAAGCACTTTTGATTTATTATGCTCAGACAGGTAACCGACTTTCATTAAAGATCGATGCACGCCATACTGACGAAGCAATTAATCATCTTCAAAAAACATGGAAGACATCTGTTCCGGATAGTCCGCTGGAATTCGCATTTGTAGATGAAAGCATAGATAAACAATATGGCAATGAACAAAAGATGCAGGGAATATTTTATGGGTTTGCTGCTGTTTCATTATTGATTGCCTGCCTTGGCTTATTTGGATTATCCATTTTTGTCGTGGAAGGGAAAGTAAAAGAGATAGGCATTCGCAAAGTTCTCGGAGCTAGTGTTACAGGTATTGTTGGATTACTCTCAAGCGACTTTTTAAAATTGGTATTGATTGCGGCAATTATCGCTTCCCCGTTTGCCTGGTACTTTATGCACGAATGGTTACAGGATTTTGCATACCGGATAAATATCGGATGGTGGGTATTTGTTGTGTCTGGGGC